>CANTDX010000055.1 GCA_947652615.1 uncultured Dorea sp.
AATTCCTTACTGGCTGTAAGGGAGATTAACCATAAATATATTGTAGTAGGAGGAAGATTGTTATTATAAAAGTAAATTTTAATGATGAGCTATATGATTTTTTAATCCAAATCTTGAATGAGAAATTCTACGCCACAACAGATCTTGAAGAATTAGCAAGGATCAATCAACTTTATAAATCATTAGGTTACAAGACAGAATCTTGGTTATCGGCAATTCAGCCAAACATTTCCAAAAAAGTAGAAAATTGAATATAGAAAATAGTGTAAAGAACAAAAGGAGAATATATGGGGAATAAAGTAGAAGCATTAGAGCAATTAAAAATGGGACGGACTTATGTAATTCGTCTAACATCAGGAGCATTGATATCAGGAGCATTAGCATCAAGGTACGAATGTCTTACAGAAGAAGGAATTCAAAAATCATACAGAATTTCATTTGGGAATTCAAAATATGTTGATATAACAGCAGAGGAAATAGAATCTATTGAGTTGGTTGAACATCATAAAACGGTATTAGAATATCTCGGGAAATTCGGGGAAGATCATGTGATCCGTTGTTTTGATGATGCGGGTAATTTGCTTCCTAATTCCGTGATTTTAGGAAATATCATAGAGAAGGACATATGGGATAATCTCCTGGAACAAGAGAAGAGAGAGCTTTTAAGTTATCTTCGGCTAAGCAGTTCTGATGTAGTTGAGATTCTCAATGTATATATGGATTCCAGAGCAGAGAATGTGAAGATGCATGAAAGGAGATTAGAGGCTTTAAATGCAACGGTTAGGTTCCTGGAGAAATATAATGCATTGAAAGAGACATTTCCACATTTTGATAAAGCATTCGGATTATTATATAAAGATTTTGGTGTTAAGGAATTGATTGATGCGATCAAGTAATGGAGTTTTAGAGAGAAGACATATATTTTGTTTTTTTATGCTAAAGTAAGGGAGGGATTATTATAAGCGAATTTATTGCAAAGATTAAAGCGGAGCTTGATACGGAAGAAGCAGAGAAAAAGTTAAATGATCTTGCAAATGGAAAAAAGAAAGTCAAGATTGAAGTAGATGCGAATAATATAGATGAAACAGTCAGAAAAACAGATCAGTTAAAAGATAAAAACGTAAAGGTCAGAACTAATGTTACAGGATCGAAAGATGTTGACGGGTTATCGAAGAGCTTTAAAAGTGCAGAAAAGAGTGCAAGCGGTTTTAGTAACTCGATAAAAAATATTGCAAAGGTCGGTACATATATCAATATCTTCCAAGAGATTGAACGAGGTGCAAAGGCAGCGGTCAAGGCAGTGCAGGAGATAGATAAATCTATAGTCGATTTACAGATGGCTACCGGGGATTCTTATACCAACGTCAGGAAGTTAGTAAGTGGATACAATGATTTTGCAAAACAGTTAGGAGCAACGACAACAGAAGTATCAATGGGTGCTTCGGACTGGTTAAGGCAGGGTAAAAGTATTGCCGACACGAACAAGTTAGTACAGGATTCCATGGTATTGTCTAAGGTTGCCAACATCAGTTCCGAGGATTCAACAAGTTATCTGACAGCTATGATGAAGGGATACAAGAAATCAGTGGAAGAGGTTGCAGAGATCAATGACTCCCTGACATCTATTGACTTAGCTGCTGCCGTAGATGCCGGGGGTCTGGCAGAGGCAACAAGCCGTGTTGCTGCAAGTGCCGATCTGGCAGGAATCTCGTTGAATAAGTTATTAGGATATGAAGCTGCTGTAGGTGAAGCTTCGCAAGAGTCAATGTCGGTGATTGGTAATTCGTTCAAGACGATATTCAGTAGAATGTCAGATATCAAGGCAGGAAATCTTGAGTTGATTGATGAAGACGGGACAACTGCAACTCTATCTGATGTTGAGACAGTTTTAAATAATATAGGTGTGCAACTACGAAGTTCAACCAATGAGTTCCGTGATTTTGATGATGTTTTGGATGATACGGCTAAAAGATGGGACAAATTATCATCTGTACAACAAGCTGCGGTAAGTAAAGCATTCGCGGGGCAGAGACAAGCCAACCGGTTTAAACTTTTGATGGAGAATTATGATACCGCATTGGAATATGAGAAGATCGCCAATCAATCATCCGGGACGGCTATGCAAAAGTTCAATGATGCATATCTTAACTCCATAGAAGCGAAACAAAAAAGTTTACAAGCCTCTTTTGAGAGCTTATCGGTAAATCTAATTAACAGGGATAGCGTCAGTGGGATTTTAGAAGCGACACAAGCATTAGTAGAGTTCCTGGATAAGACGAATTTATTAAAAGGTGCGTTATCTGGACTTGCGGTGGGCGGTATGCTAAAAGGATTTGTCACGTTGACAACTTCCATTACTCAGGCTGCTATGAAAATGCAGAATTTCCAACAGGCAATGAGTTTGTTAAAAATGGGTGATATCGGTACGGATGGCGTAAAAGAGTTATCAGTGTTAGTGGATGGACTTTCACAAAGTCAATTAAAAGCTGTCATATCATCACAACAATTATCAACAGCACAAAGGATGTCAATTTTAAGTGCTATAGGAATGTCAGATGCACAGGCTTCAGCTACATTGTCTACTATGGGCTTATCAACGGCAGAAGGAACAGCGACAGCAAGTACATTATCTCTTGGATCGGCATTCAAAGGGTTATGGAGTACCTTGTTGGCGAATCCGATTGTATTGATATCAACGGCTTTAACGGCAGGAATAGCCATATGGAGCAGTTATAAGCAGTCAATAGAAGAATCCATACAAAAGGCAACAGACGCTTCAACAGCCTGGAGGGAATCAGCTAATACTTTAGATGACCAGATAGCAAAATATAAAGAATTGAAAGCACAATTAGATTCCGGTACGCTTACCCCGGCAGAGGAATTTGACACACGGCAACAGATTCTTGATATCCAGACACAGATTACTTCTGAATATGGTAATCAGGTATCGGGGATTGATCTTGTGAATGGCAGTTTGCAGACGCAACTTGGATTATTACAGCAAATATCTTCTGAAAATGCAAGAAGCACATTGAATGAGAATCGAAAAGAATATAAAGATGCATTTGAAGAAATGACAAAAGAACAGGCTTATAATCTTGGCTCAATTGAAATTGATGATAAAAGTGAAGTAAACAAAGATATCAGGAATATTGTAGATTCTTTTGAAGATGCAGGTCTTTCATTGACAAAAAGCGGTGGCGGTGGAGCATTGTTGAGTGTTCTTTTTAAAGGAGATGCTACACAGGCAGAAGCAACCATAGACAGCTTTATGAATAAGATTGATTCGTTAAAATCCAAATATGATGATGAGGATAGTATTCATGTCTTAGATTCTATCCTTGACCAAGCGTCTACATCTCTATCCGATAACAAAAAGATTCTCGAAGATTATCAGGAGAATTATAAGACATTTCTCCAAATGGATATGCTGTCAAAAGGGGCAGGAGAGGGTTCTGTTGCAGATGTATTTAACAAGTATGCAGAGTCAGTTCAGAAGTATAATGAAGCACTGTCAAGTGGAAATACAGATCATATCAACAAAGCCCGGACAGATTTTACGTCTTTGAGTGAAGAAATAAATGGTCTTTTATCTATAGGAGACAATTCCAAATTCTCAACCTTATTTGATGATGTGACCGATCAGTTGAATAAGGCAAGTATTAAGGCGTTTGATTTCCAGGAAGCTTTATCAGGGAAAGCCGGAAGTAATAATCAATTTCGTAAGATTGCAGAGGATATCAAAGGTGCGTCAGATTGCCTAAAAGATTTGAAATTAGACTCCGTTGATGCGTTGGATGCCCTTATCACAGAAGGTAAGCAAGCCGGGGAAAACGAATTGTGGACTCTTGCAGAAGCATGGGGATTAGGTGCAGAGTCTTCAAAAGATGATTTACAATCTTTGGTTGATGTATTGTCGCAAGCCGGAGTTGTGAGCGGTAAAGTTGCAGATAGCATGGAAAATGCTTCTCAATCTTTTGATGCCTATTCTACATCAGTACAAAAAGCGCAAGAAAATCTGGCGACATTAAAGGATATTCTGTCGGAGTCAATTTCGGGTGCAGGCATATCGGCAGATCATGTTGATGCGTTTCGGGAGATATTCGGTAAAGATGCAGATAAAGCGTTGGAAAAGACAGCAAATGGATATCATTTGAATAAACAGGCGGTATCAGAATTGCAGTCGCAACTTGAAGAAATGACAAAATCAGATTATCTTTCTGCGCTGAGTGACCAGTATACCGAGTTGCAAAATATTGAGGGACAGATTGCAGCAGCTGAAATTCTCGGTCAGGATATTTCTGGATTAGAAGCTTCCAGAAATGGAATATTGGATCATATAACCTCTTTGCAAGATTTACAATATCAATATGAAGCTACGATATCAGCATACCAACAATGGCAGTCTGCTATGTCTGGCGGGGAAGAAGGAGATATGTATGATTCGATATATGCAAATCTTGATAAGGCAAAAGAATTGTATGATAAAGGGCTTACAGGGACAAATGCATTTCATGAATTTGTTGACCTTATATCGAATAAGGATTTGTCTACGGCATCAAATGAGGAAGTTGTAACTGCTTATGAATCGGCAATTCCTGTAATTAGAAAATATTTCACAGAAGGACAAGAAGGTGCGCAAAATTTCCTGATGGATATCCAGAATATTAATTCAGAATGGGCGCATATGAATGAAGATGGTTCCTGGGATATTAATTTCGGTGTGGGACAGGATCAGGATATTGCAGATGCGCTGAATATGGATGTTGAAGCTGTACAGGCAGTTATGCGCAAATTAAGTGATTATGGTTTCGAGATTAATCTTGACGAACCGATTGCTTCATTGGAAGAGTTGAAAGTACAGGCAGAATTAGCAAATGAAACATTGAGCAGTTTAGGTGATGATTTAAAAATTGATCTGAATACAGATTCATTTGAGGGCGTAGATAAACAGATTTCTTCATTGAGAGAATATATAAGCAAGGTTGAAGCATCTGATTTAGAGTTGGATGTGAAAACAGATAAATTAGATGCAGCCAATTCTATTTTGGAATATTTGGTTGCGCGTAAGCAGGAGATAGGAAAGGGTGAAGAGGTTGATATTACTGTCAATATCAATGAAGCTGAATTGCAATCCGGTTATGCAATCCTGAATCAGTTGAAAGCAGATTTAGCCAATATTCAAGGAAAAGTAGGCATTGATACTGCCGGGTTGCAGACGGATATCAATAATTGTGTGGCTCAGATTGAAGCAATGTCTCCTGAAATGAAGGTAGCTCTGGGAATACAGGGAATGTCTATAGACCAGATCAAGGCGGGATTGATGGATGGTTCCATAGAGGTTCCGGTAAATGCGGATACGAAACAGGCAAACAGCAATATCAATGAAGTGAAAAACAATGATATCAAAGATAAAAACTTTACCGTTACTGCAAACGCATCTCAGGCGATTGGGGCATTGGCATCAGTAAGATCGTACTTGTCAGGTATTACGAGTAAAACAGTAACGGTTACAGTCAACAAAGTAACGAATGAGACTACAAATAAGTCCAGTAGTTCATCCGGTATATCCGGTAAATCCAGTAAGTCGAGTAAGTCTGATAAATTAGGAACCAAGGGACATTTTGTGAATGGTACGGCGCATGTACAGGGGACAGCATTTGCCGGTGGTAATTGGGGCAATCCTGTCGGCGGTAAGAAATTAGTTGGCGAATTGGGTACAGAGATTATCGTCGATCCGCATACTGGTCATTGGTATACCGTGGGAGACAATGGAGCGGAATTCGTAGAAATTCCTAAAAATGCAATTGTTTTCAATCATTTACAGTCAGAAAATTTATTGAAAAAGGGATATGTTGTAGGCAGAGGACAAGCATTAGCGAATGGTACGGCATTATCAAGCGGTACAGGGAAGTTTAATGTTGGCAATAGCGGGAGCAGTTCATCCTCTTCCACCAAAAACAAGAAAAAATCTTCTTCTTCATCCTCTACTACTACTCCATCCACCAACACAGCCGAAGCAATCTCAGACACAAATGATAAAGCCGAAGACTTTGAAGAAACTCTGGATGCAATCGAAATCCTTATCAACCGTATTGAACGACAGATTAAAAATCTGGAACGTGTTGCAGGCAGCGCATTTAACACCTTCGAGAAACGCACGAATGCCTTACATGAACAAATGTCCAGTATCACACAGGAAATCGCTATACAGCAACAGGGGTATGAACGTTATCTACAGGAAGCTAATTCTGTAGATCTATCAGAAGATTATAAGAATCTCGTTAGGAATGGTGCGATTGATATCAGTACCATAACTGATGAGGAACTGTCTAAGAATATTCAGGAATTTCAACAGTGGCATGAAAAGGCCCTTGACTGCCGTGATGCAATAGAAGAGTTAAAAGAATCCGTAAGAGAATTATATAAAGAAGCATTTGAGAATGTAGTAACCTTATATGACGGAATGCTTAATCAGATTGATCACAGACGGAATATGTTGGAAGGTTATATTGACCAAACAGAAGCCCAAGGCTATATTGTCAGCACAAAATATTATGACGCTCTGATCTCAAACGAGCAGAATAAATTAAATAAACTGACAAAAGAGCGTAACGACTTAATCAATGCAATGAATGATGCTATCGTGAATGGTGGCATTGAGATGTATTCGGAGCAGTGGTATTCATTTCAAGAGGATATCAATAAAACAAACGAAGCAATTCAGGATGCCAATACGAGCATCATCAAATTCAAAAATTCCATCCGAGAAATTAAGTGGGATATTTTCGATAAGATTCAAGACCGGATTTCTGGTATTAGCGACGAAGCAGATTTCCTTGTAAAGGTTATGTCAGACGAAAAGATGTATGACGATAAAGGTGTCGTAACAAAACATGGTACTGCTACTTACGGTCTTCATGGAGTCAATTACAATGTTTTTATGTCCCAGGCAGACCAATACAAGAAGGAAATGAAATCTATCGAGAAGGAACTTTCCAAAGATCCGTATAATCAAACATTGATTGAACGTAGGAAAGAACTCTTAGAACTTCAACAGGAATCTATCATTGCTGCAGAAGATGAAAAACAAGCGATCAAGAGTCTGGTTGAAGAAGGTATTCAAAAACAATTGGATGCTCTTAAGGAACTGATCGACAAATATAATGAAGCACTCGATTCCCAGAAAGATTTATATGACTATCAGAAAAACATTGATAAGTTGCAGAAAAATGTTGATTCTCTTGAGAAACAGTGGATTGCATATCAAGGGGATGATTCCGAAGAAGGAAGTGTAAAACGCCAACAAACATGGAATGACTTGGAAGAAGCTCGTGCGGAGTTAGAAGAAACACAATATGAAAAGTATATTTCAGACCAGAAGAAACTCCTGGACGAACTCTACACAGATTATGAAACTGTGTTGAATATGAGACTTGATAATTTGGATCAGTTGATTGCTTCTGTTATTGAAGGAGTAAATGCAGAAGGTTCCAATATCCGTGATACATTGATTTCCGAGAGTGAAAAGGTAGGATATACCCTTACCAATTCCATGGAGACCATATGGGGAAGTAATGGACCAATCGCCAATATCTTGACAACATATAGCAGCAACTTCTCTTCTATTATGACTTCTGTCCAGGCAGCGATCAATGATATCAAGATAACAATTCAAAATGCTGTCTCTGCTTCAAACAAGAGTGCATCTGAAAATATTTCTAAGATCAATAAAGACCAGGCACAACAAACTACAAAACCTACAACAGTACAAAAGCCTGTAACCACTCCTACAACAAAACCTGCAACAAATAATAGTGGCGGTGACGGAGTTCCCAGAGTTGGTGACAGGGTTACATACACAAAAGACAGGTATTATTACAGTTCCGATGGTCTGAATCCTTCCGGGAATCAGATGTTAGGACAATCGGTCTACATTACAAGTATCAATAATGCATCATGGGCAAAGAAACCATATCATATTTCCCGTGGCTCTACTCTTGGAAATGGTGACCTGGGATGGGTAAGCCTTGACCAGTTGAAAGGTTACAGAACTGGTAAACCGTTGATTGATAAGAATCAGCTTGCATGGACACAGGAAGTTGGCGGTGAGTTAGTCCTTGGTCGTTCTGATGGTGCTATCCTCACTCCATTGAAGCGTGGAGATGCCGTAGTTAATAAGGAAGGAACAGACCAGGTTGTAGAATTTGCCAAGAATCCGAAAGCCTTTATTGGTAAGAGTTTGAACGAACTGACTCAGGAGATGCCGGTTACGAGAACTGATGGTGTGGGTAATACGATACAGAATGATATTCATATGAGTATCGGGATTAATCACGTAGAAGGATATAATGATTTTGTAACACAATTACAGAAAGACCATCAATTTGAAAGATTCATCCAGACAATTACCACGGATCGTATGATGGGTAAGGGTAGCTTGGGAAAATATAATGTGAAATTTAGATAGATAAGGTTGTGATAGGATGGTGCTTTATAATATTAAGGTGCCGTCCGTATGAAGAAGAGTATGCGGAGGTATTATGAGCAACAACGAATTAAAAGCAAAGATTCAGATAATAAGTCCCATATTTACGGATGAATTATTGGCGTTACTATATGAATATATACATAATCATGAATATGATTATAAACAGATGAAAAAGCAGGCAGTGAATGATAAATCATTTCATGGTCTGATAAAAGATATAGCAGAAAAGAGGTTGTAATATACATGAGTGATACAAAAACAATAGAATTGCAGAGAAAACGCAATGCTCAGATACAGGAAGAACTTAACAGGTTAAAAGAACTGAATGCAAGGAATAGCAAGGATTCTGAAAGTTTGCGAGTATCGGAACTGATTACGGAGTTAGAAAATATTCGGAAAGCTTGGTTGAAAGTTTTAGAGGATTTGAATCAGGAGCGTAAGGAATATAAAGGGCTGATTGAAGATTTAAGGAGTATCAGAGAAACATTCGGGAAGATTTAGGATTTAAAAAGATTGAAATATCAAGTAACTATATTGATTTGATAGTATGCCGATATGGCATTTTAGAATGGACAAGGCAGTAGAAAAGGGGTTATCTGCTGCCGTATTGATTGATTTTAGGGGCTGAATGTCTCTAAATAAACCCACTATCATAAATATAGGAGATGGATTTACTATAGAAGAGAAATTAAATCAGGCAGAAATCTTGCGGTATGCGTTGGAAAATAATATAATAGATTTATCATACGTGCAAGAGAAAATAGAGATGGCTAAGAGAGAGGAATTATTAGAGAAACATCCGTATAAAATTAGTCAGGGAAAGGATGGTAAATGGAGAACATATATTCCGGATAAGGAATCTGGAAGGAAAATGATAAAGAAGAATAGTAAGAAAGTAGTTGAGGATGCAGTAATTTCATTTTGGAAAGCTGAAATGGAAAATCCCACGGTTAAAGATATTTTTAAAGAATGGATTGAACGTAAGTTGGAAATAGGTGAAATAAAAAAACCTACATATGAGCGGTATAGTTGTGATTTTGAGCGTTATTTTCAGACATTTGGAGAGAGAAAGATTAAATGTGTTACAGAAGATGAGGTTGAGGATTTTATAATAGACTGCATTACTCAATTCCATCTGACGCAAAAAGGTTATTCTAATTTAAGAACTATTATATATGGCGTATTTAAAAGAGCAAGAAAGAAGAAGTATGTACAGTTTGGAATCACAGAAGTAATAAACAATATGGATATATCCAGAAAAATATTTAAAAGTGGAAGAAAAGCAGATCATGAAGAAGTCTTTGATGATGAAGAATTCGAACAACTTGAGAAATGTCTAATGAAAAATCCTGATTTAACCAATCTTGGTTTGCTACTTATGCTTTTTACTGGTATCCGAGTAGGAGAACTGGCAGTATTGAAATGGGATGACTACGATGGTAATTCTATTCATATACGACGTACAGAAACAAGATTTAAGGATGATACGGGTAAATATGTATATGATATCAAAGAATCTCCAAAAACGGAAGCAGGAATCCGTGAAGTGGTTTTGCCACCACAATGTAAATGGATTATTCGGAAAATACGCTATATAAATCCATTTGGGGAGTATATGTTTGAAAAAGACGGAAATAGGATGAAAACTTACTCTTTTAGGAAAAGATTATATTATCTTTGTGATGAGATAGGAATTCTAAGACGTTCTCCACACAAAATCAGAAAAACATATGCAAGTATTCTGTTAGATAACCATGTGTCAGAAAAAGTGATTATTGATCTGATGGGACATACTGATATCAAATTTACAAACAAATATTATGGTCGAAATAGAAAGACAAATGATAAAAAAGCGGAAATACTGAACAGTATTCCCGAATTTCAAATCAATATGCAGAATAATCGAACATATGTCTGATTACCTTTTTGATTACCTTTTGATTACCAACATGCCACAAAGCCAGTAAAATCAAGGGTTTCCCAATGGAGCATACGGGACTTGAACCCGTGGCCTCCACACTGCCAGTGTGGCGCGCTCCCAACTGCGCTAATGCCCCATACGGAGATTATAGCACAGATGAGAGCGCAAAGAAAGTAAAATTTTAAAAATTTTCAGTAGCAATCTTTAGCAGACGACAATGATCTTACGCGGCGTGGTCTGGGGCGGAATGCTCCTTGTAGTAGTCGTGTAATATACGATCAGAGTCTGCGCCTCAAGTGAACAGTTATAAGGCTGGCCGTTTGATGTGACGATCTCGGTAGAACGTCCGATATTCAACTGCAGTGCGCCGTCGAGAGAGGTAAGGCTCCGGTCGAATTGCCCCGCATAGAGGGTTTCCTGCGGATTTCGCCGCCCAATGAATATGGCCTGGTATCTGGGCGGAAAGATGAGTGGGATCGGAAGGTCGGCATCATAGAACGCCGTGACATTCATCCCGATCCGTAAGCGGACTTCACTGATCACATAGGTGTCGGGACTTACGATGAAGTTCTGGATCCCGTCTGAATTGCGGATCGTGATCTCCTGCATACAGCAATTGTTATCAAATTCGGAGATATTTTGTATCACTCCGTTTACAGGAATCAAATTGTTTGAAGGCATAATAAACACTCCATTTTTCATTAGTATATGCAGGATACGGCTTAGTGTGTGATCAGTGTTCTTCCGGTTTGATAGCGGCGGCTCTTGCGCCTGGCGGCAGGAAATGATATAGCTCCTCATAGGATTCGAGTTCTTCTGCGGAAACCGGTTCGGAAGGGATCAGGCCGGTACAGTCCTGGGAAGAGGCAGCATTAGACAGATAATCATATTCGTCAATGATTTTCTGATTCTCTTTATCTATTTTCTTATCATTCATAGCAATAAATCCTCCGATTTATAAGTTTTAGTTTAGATTGTGTAGAAAAAGAAAAATATATACTGTATAATATTTCCATGTATTGAAGAAAATATGTAATTTAAGGAAAGAAGGATGACAGTTTATGAATATTGAAATTGATACCCATTCCCATACACTGGCCAGCGGACATGCGTACAATACGATCCATGAGATGGCGGCGGCCGCAGCCAATCGGGGGCTTAAGGGCCTTGCGATCACGGAACATGCAGTAAAGATGCCGGGAACCTGCCATATCTATTATTTTCAGAATCTCAGAGTGGTGCCGAGGCATCAGTGCGGGATTGAACTCTTGCTTGGGACGGAGCTTAATATCCTGGACGAAGCCGGAGAGGTGGATCTTGCACAGGAAGTGTTAAGGGAGATGGATATCGCTATTGCCAGCATTCATCTTCCATGTTATAAGGGAGAATATTCAGAGGAACGGATCACGCAGGCATATGTGAATGCCATGCAGAATGAATATGTGGACATCATCGGACATCCGGACGACGGAAGGATACCGGTGGATATGGGAGTTCTGGCGGCAGAGGCGAAGCGGACGGGGACATTGCTGGAGGTGAATAACTCTTCCCTGCGTCCGGAAGGATTCCGGGTGAATACGATGGAAAATTGCCGCAAGATGCTTCTGGAATGTAAGAAACAGGGGGTCATGGTCGTTCTGGGAACGGATTCCCATGTGGACGCGGATATCGCAAATTACGAGTATGCATACCGGATTTTAGAAGAGACGGATTTCCCGGAAGAACTGGTTGCCAACACGACGCTTGCCAAGCTGAAATCGTCATTAAAACGAAATAAAAAGGTATAGACTTTATAAATTCACTGTGCTAAAATGTAACAGTAGTGAAAGTGTTACGGAGGAAATGGTGCTATGAGTAAGAAGATCAGGACGGAGGCGGTAGATTATCTTTTTCGCGCGATATTAAGCCTTGAGAACAAAGAAGAATGTTATACATTTTTCGAGGATATCTGTACGATCAATGAGTTGCTGTCACTGACGCAGCGTTTTGAGGTGGCGAAGATGTTAAGAGAACGCAAGACGTATCTTGAGATCGCGGAGAAGACGGGGGCTTCTACGGCTACGATCAGCAGAGTGAATCGTTCGTTAAACTATGGCAATGACGGGTATGATATGGTATTTGAGAGGATTAACAAGGAAGAATAAGAGATTAAGATCAGGAAGAAATAAGACGGGTAAAGCCTTATTTCTTCTTTTTCTCATGTACCGGTTCAGGAAGCTCGTCTATTAATTTCTCAATCAGCAGCTTCTTCACATATACATCGAAGCTTAGTGAACAGATGAAGGAGAAGATCTGAAGATAATCCCGGTCCTCTTCAGCTGCGTCAGGGAAACTCTCGACAGCCGAATTATAAGATCTGGCAACATCCTTCTGCAGCGTATCAATCCTTGACTTCTCAAGGCGGCAGATCTCTTCGTAGATGGAGGTCATATTGATCTCCTCTCCGGTATCAAAATACTTCTCCGTGACAGGATTCAAAAGCGTCTCAATATCCTTGATCGCCAGGATATTCTTGAAATAATAGATAAATATCATGACCAAGACATGTTCTTTGGAGTATTTCTTCTTGACTGGAGGAGGAAGGAGATTATTCTTGGCATAATTGTTGATCATGGTCTTGGTCAGGATCTTGTCTTCCTCGTGACGCTTGGTGGAACGAAGCTGCTCCTCCATGAAAGTGGTTACCTGATCCATGTACAGGTCTATATTCGGAATATCGCGCGGACGTACATATTCTATACGTGAAATGCTGGACAGAATGCTGTTGAGCATGTCCTTTGTATTAATTGTCATAATATCACCCCAATGCAACTATTATATAGTTTTTAAAACTATATGACAAGGATTTTTTGAATACTATATTAAAATTTAATATTTTATGTTATAACAGATAGGAAGGAGGGAGAATATGAATGCACTGAAGAAATTATTTGCTCCGGTTGATATGACTGTGGGGACACCTTGGGAAGATATTTTGCTTTTTACGGTTCCAATGTTAATTGGGAATATTGCCCAGCAGCTTTACAACACAGTAGACAGTGTTGTGGTGGGGAATTATGTCGGTGATAATGCGTTGGCGGCGGTCGGAAGCGCAGGACCGATCTTGAATCTTCTGATCGTGCTTTTTATCGGGATCAGTGTGGGAGCCAGTATTATGGTGTCCCAGTATTTTGGCGCGAGGAAACGGGAAGATCTATCTATTGCGATCGCGAACAGTATTGTGTTGACAGGAATCTCTTCTGTTATCGTTATGATCCTGGCAACGGTGGCGGCAAAGCCGCTCCTGGTTCTGCTGAAGACGCCGGACAGTATCCTTGACTGGTGCACTTCTTATTTGAGGATCTTGTTCCTGGGCATTTCGGGGCTTGCGTTCTACAACATTCTAAGCGGGATCTTAAGAGGACTTGGAGATTCCATCTCCGCACTGTGGTATCTGATCGTATCAAGTGTGCTGAACATCATCCTGGATCTGGTCTTCGTGATACGGTTCGATATGGGAGTCAGCGGAGTGGCGCTGGCGACAGTGATCGCGCAGGCAATCTCAGCGGTGTTATGTTTGCTCAAGTTAATGCGGATGAAGGATTTGTTTGATTTTAAGGCGCGGTATTTTAAACTGACCAGACAGCATGGATACAATATTATACGTCTGGGGCTCCCGTCCGGCATCACCCAGGCAATCATGTCCATGGCGATGCTGGTGGTACAGTCACTAACCAACAGCTTCGGCGAACAGTTTATCGCATCGAACGTGATCGTCATGCGTGTGGACGGCTTCGCTATGCTGCCGAATTTTTCCTTTGGTACGGCTATGACGACTTATGCCGGACAGAATGTGGGTGCGCGTGCCTATGACCGTGTGACGCAGGGAGCAAGGCAGGGAACATTTATGGCGATCGGATTCTCGGCATCGATCACAGCTTTGATATTGCTTTTCGGCAGGCATCTGATGGCGATTTTTACGAATACGGAGGATCTGGTGATATTGAGTATGAATATGATGCGCATCCTTGCCGTGGGCTATATCGCCATGGCGATCATCCAGAGTTTGTCCGGTTTGATGCGCGGTGCGGGAGATACGATGACGCCTATGTGGATCTCCATTGTGATGACCATATTCCTGAGGGTGCCGATCGCGTATGGACTGGTCTATCTGACGAGAAGCGCAGAATTCCCGGGCGGACGAAGGGAGAGTATCTATGTTTCGCTTTTGATCTCATGGGTACTTGGAGCGGTCATTACCGGGATATTCTATAAACGTGGGAGATGGAGAGAGAAAGCGATTTAGATTTTGTGCGTAAATCACTTGAAATCCCGCTTCCAACGAGTTATAATAATCTAAATGAATAGAGAATCTTCAGGGCAGGGTGTAATTCCCTACCGGCGGTACAGCCCGCGAGCCGTAAGGCCGATTCGGTGAGATTCCGAAGCCGACAGTATAGTCTGGATGGAAGAAGATATCGGTATGTATCCGTGTACTTACTTAGTGATTATTGCTCTGGAATGGACTCCCCGTTTCAGAGCATTTCTATATGTAAGGTATTTATTTCATACGATCAGACCCCTGGAGATGATTCTGCCAGGGGTTTTGTGATATTTGCAGATAACAGTTTTTGAATCTATAGAGAGGAGGGCACGTATGACAGACCGGGATTATATGAATCGGGCGATCGAGCTTGCCAGACTGGGAACAGGAGGGACCAATCCCAATCCGCTGGTCGGCGCGGTGATCGTCAAGGACGGCCGTATCATAGGAGAAGGGTACCATCGGCGTTACGGTGAACTGCATGCGGAGCGGAATGCAATCGCTTCCCTCTCCGAGCCGGCAGAGGGTGCTGATATCTATGTAACTTTAGAGCCGTGCTGCCATTATGGAAAGACGCCGCCCTGTACAGAGGCGATTCTTGAAAATGGGATCAAAAGGGTAGTGATCGGTTCCAGGGATCCGAATCCTAAGGTGGCGGGAAAGGGAGCGAAGCTGCTGCGGGAAGCAGGAGTTCTGGTAGAGGAGGACTTCATGAGGGAGGAATGCGACCGGCTGAATCCCATATTCTTTCATTATATTACCCGGCGCACGCCTTATGCGATCATGAAATACGCCATGACGGCAGACGGCAAGATCGCGACGAAGACGGGCGCGTCCAAGTGGATCACCGGGGAGGCGGCGCGGATGGAGGTGCAGAAGCTTCGCAGCCGGTGTATGGGTATTATGGCAGGAATCGGAACGGTCCTGGCAGACGATCCGATGTTGAATGTCAGGATACTGGACAGAAGAAGCCCGGTGCGTATCATCTGTGACAGCAGCTTGAGGATTCCAACCGGCAGCCAGATCTGCCGGACGGCGAGGGAGTACCGCACGATCATTGTCTGTGCGTTTGATCCGTCAAAGGAGCCGGAAGAAGCAGACCGGCAGAAGAGAGAGGAATTAGAGCGGCTTGGAGCGGAGGTGCTGTCGGTTCCGGACGGAAACGGCAGAGTAGATCTTAAGAAGCTGATGGAGATCCTGGGCGGTCAGGGGATAGACAGTATCCTGTTGGAGGGCGGCGGCACACTGAATGACAGCGCCCTGAGAGCCGGGATCGTGCAGGAGATCCAGGCATTTATCGCACCGAAGATCTTCGGAGGGGATAAGGCCCGGACGCCGGTTGCCGGTGTGGGAGCAGAACTCCCGGATGGAGCGGCGAGGCTTAAGCTTCAGAAGGTATCTCAGATCGGAGAAGATCTGTTGGCAGAATATAAGGTGATATAGCGGATGAAGCGGCGGCGGAACAAGAAGACAGGCAGGTGAGAAGATGTTTACAGGAATTATTGAAGAGATGGGGAAAGTACAGAAGATTTCCCTGGCGGGGAGTTCCGGACAGATCGAGGTTCAGGCGCATCGGGTTCTTGCGGGCACCAGGATTGGCGACAGTATCGCGGTGAATGGCGTATGCCTGACGGTGACAGCTATCAGGCCGGATGGATTCACGGCGGATATTATGGCTGAGACTTACCGCAGAAGTAATCTGGGACAGGGGAAAGCAGGGGATCTGGTGAACCTGGAGCGTGCGATGGAAGCGGGGAGAAGGTTCGGCGGGCACATTATGTCCGGGCATATAGACGGAACCGGAGTGATCCAATCCTGTCGCAGGGAAGAGAATGCCGTGTGGGTGACGATCCAGACGAAACCGGAGATCTTACGGCTTATTGTGGAGAAGGGGTCTGTCGGTATCGACGGGATCAGCCTGACGGTTGCGGCGGTTGGGGATACGGATTTCCAGGTGTCGGTGATTCCACATACGGGAGAGGAGACAACGCTTCTTAAGAAGCGGCAGGGAGATCTGGTGAATCTGGAGAATGATATTGTCGGGAAATACGTTGAGAAGCTATTGAGACCGGGAAAGTCGGATGAAGCGGCGGAATCCGGGATCACCATGGATTTCTTAAGAGAATACGGGATTTAGGAGGAAGGCAGATGGAACAGCAATATCAATATAATACAATTGAGGAAGCGATCGAGGACTTAAGAGCGGGGAAGATCATTCTGGCAACGGATGATCCGGACCGTGAGAATGAGGGAGATATGATATGCGCGGCACAGTTTGCGACGCAGGCGAATATTAATTTTATGGCGAGTGTGGCAAAAGGGCTGATCTGTACGCCGATGAGCAGCAAGGTGGCGGCGAAGCTTGGATTGCCGCCTATGGTATCGGAGAATACAGACAATCATGAGACGGCATTTACCGTATCGATCGATCATGCGGATACGACGACAGGAATCTCGGCTGCGGAGAGATCCTATACGATGATGAAATGTGTGGATGAGAGCACGAGGCCGGAGGATTTCAGAAGGCCCGGGCATGTATTTCCGCTGATCGCGAAAAGAGGCGGAGTTCTGGTGCGTAACGGACATACGGAGGCGACCGTCGATCTGATGCGTCTGGCCGGGCTTGAGGAATGCGGCGTGTGCTGTGAGATCATGGAAGACGACGGCACGATGATGCGTACTCCCGGCTTATGGAAGCTTGCTAAGGAACATGGACTTAAATTCATCACCATCAAGGAACTGCAGGATTATTGCAGGATCCACGAGAAGCATGTGGTGAAGGAAGCTTGTGCGGATATGCCTACACAGTACGGTCATTTTCAGATACACGGTTATGTGAACGACATCACAGGCGAGCATCACGTAGCCCTGGTGAAGGGAGAGATCGGCGGCGGAGAGAATGTGCTCTGCAGGGTGCATTCCGAGTGTCTGACCGGGGACACCTTCGGTTCTCTGCGCTGTGACTGCGGTAAGCAGCTTCAGGAGGCGATGCGCCAGATCGAAGAGGAAGGCCGCGGGATTGTCCTCTACATGAGGCAGGAGGGCCGGGGGATTGGTCTGATCAATAAGTTAAAGGCGTATCAATTGCAGGAAGAAGGGATGGATACGGTGGAGGCGAACATCAGCCTTGGTTTTGCACCGGATCTCAGGGAATACTGGGTGGGCGCCCAGATTCTGTCGGATCTGGGAGTGAGATCTCTCCGTCTGTTAACGAATAATCCGGAAAAAGTGTATGGTTTGAGTGATTTCGGACTGGAGATCAGGGAACGCGTACCCATTGAGATCGAGCCACAGAAGTATGATATTGTCTATATGAAGACCAAGCAGGAGAAGATGGGACATATTTTCAACAAAATAGAATTATAGGAGGAAATTGAAAGATGAGACAGATTCAGGTATTGGAAGGAAAAGTAGTAGCGCCGGAGGGGCTGAAGGTCGGGATCATAGCGTCCAGATTCAACGAGATCATTGTGAATAAGCTGTTGGGAGGCGCGGTAGACGGGCTGGTTCGCCACGGCGTGGAGGAAGAGAATATCACGGCGGCGTGGGTGCCGGGGGCATTTGAGATCCCGGTGGCGGCTTCTAAGATGGCAAAGTCCGGGAAGTATGACGCGGTCATCTGCGTGGGCGCCGTGATCAGAGGGGATACTTCGCACTATGATTATGTGTGTAATGAGGTGTCTAAGGGAATCGCACAGGTGGGTCTTGCGTCAGGTATTCCAGTATTGTTTGGGGTGGTGACGACGGAGAATATTGAGCAGGCCATCGCCCGCGCGGGAAGCAAGGCAGGCAATAAGGGATATGACTGTGCGCTGTCGGCGATCGAGATGGTTAACTTGATGAGACAGATGTAGAAGGTTAGAGGCAGTCGGAATTACTGGAAAGAGGAGGCGGTACTATCGACGGATTGATATTGGCGGGAGGAAGAAGTACCCGGATGGGAGGGAAACATAAAGGTGATCTCCGATATCAGGATCAGACTTTTCTTGAAAGGATCATTGAAGAGTTTGAGACGTATGCGGACAGGATTCTGATCTCTTACGGAGAAGACATTCGCAAGGAATATCCGAATTGTGTCACGGTCCGTGACGAGTATCCGGGCTGCGGACCTATCGGCGGGATCCATGCAGGGATTAAGAAGTGTGAGAGCGATTCTGTGATGGTGGCGGCGTGCGATATGCCTTTTGTGAAGATGGAGTTGTATCATTTGCTTGAGCGGGAGCTTGAAAATGCCAGGCAGAAGTCTGGGGAGAGCTATGCAGGCGCGGTTCCGGAGGCGGATGGAAGAATCCATCCTCTCGCTGCGGTCTATCGAAAAGAGATGCTTCCTTGCTTGGAAGAGCAGATTGCCAGGAAGGACTACCGTATCAGAGATGCGCTGGAACGGCAGAACATCTTGTATGTGGATGTCTCCGGGGAACAGCAGATCAGGCAGATGCTTAAGAACGTGAATACGGTGTCGGAATATGAGGAGCTGTCGAAGCAGAGGATCGTCGCTGTCTGCGGTGTGAAGAATTCCGGGAAAACGACGCTGCTTGAGCGGTTGGTCAGGGAATTGTCAGGGCGGGGAATGAAGGTGGCTGTGATCAAGCATGACGGACATGATTTTGACTGCGATATCCCCGGAACAGACAGCTGCCGTCTGGGTGAGGCAGGGGCATACGGAACGGCAGTATTTTCCGGTTCCAGGTGCTTCGTCCATAAGAAAGGAACGGGGGAGCGGGAAGAAGAGCTGATGCGCCTGTTCCCGGAGGCAGATATTATATTCCTGGAAGGGATGAAGGACAGCCGGTATCCGAAGATCGAGGTGATCCGGGAAGGGGTGTCGGTTCACCCGGTGTCGAATCCGGAAGGCAGATTTCTGATCGTGACTGACCGGGATGCGGGGGAATACCAGGAGAAGACGGCGAGATTCGAAGATATCGCCGGGATCGCCGGGGAGATTCTTGGCATCCATGCAAGTAGCCCTTGCACTTTCTGTGCAAAGACACTATAATATATCCAGATTCAGATGTACTGATACGACAAAGAATTTTGGCTGGAGGCCGGAGGAAAAAGAGAGGAAATAAAATATTGGGTATATACGATAAGTTAAATGAACAGCAGAGGGAGGCGGTGCTTCATACGGAAGGACCGCTCTTGATATTGGCAGGGGCGGGTTCCGGGAAGACCAGGGTGCTGACGCACAGGATTGCATATCTGATTGAGGAGAAGCGTGTGAATCCGTGGAATATCCTGGCGATCACATTTACCAACAAGGCGGCGGGAGAGATGCGGGAACGTGTGGACAAGCTGGTAGGCGCCGGCTCAGAGAGTGTCTGGGTGAGCACGTTTCATTCGGCATGCGTAAGGATCCTGCGCAGGCATATCGGACTGCTTGGGTATGATACGAATTTTACGATCTACGACAGTGACGACCAGAAGACGCTGATGAAGGACGTCTGCCGGCTGCTCAAGATCGATACGAAGATGTTCAAGGAGCGGATGTTCCTGGGGGCGGTATCCCATGCGAAGGAAGAATTGGTCACACCGCAGGAATTCCGGCTTGAGGCGGAAGGGGATTTTACCAAGCGGAAGATTGCCGACGTCTATGAGGAATACGAGAAGCAGTTAAGGGCGAATAATGCCCTGGATTTTGACGACCTGCTGGTGAAGACCGTACAGTTGTTCCAGACGCAGGCAGATGTGCTGGATCATTATCAGGAACGTTTCCGCTATATCATGGTGGATGAATATCAGGATACGAATACGGTTCAGTTTGAACTGGTGCGCATCCTGTCCTCCAAATACCGGAATCTGTGCGTGGTCGGCGACGACGATCAGTCTATCTACAAATTCCGCGGGGCGAACATCAGGAATATTCTGAATTTCGAACAGTTCTTTGAGGATGCAAGGGTAATCAAGCTTGAGCAGAACTATCGTTCTACCAGCAATATTCTGAATGCGGCGAATGCGGTGATCAGCAATAATATCGGAAGGAAGGACAAGACCCTGTGGACGGCGAACGGCGAGGGCGGCAAGATCGAATTCCGGCAGTTTGATACAGGTTATGACGAGGCAGAGTATATTGTGGATGACATCAGAAAGTGTGTCAAAGAGGAAGAATGTACATATAATGATCATGCGGTCCTGTACCGCACCAATGCCCAGTCCCGCGTGTTTGAAGAGAAGTTCGTGACGGCTAATATCCCATATAAGATCGTCGGCGGTGTGAACTTCTATGCAAGGCGGGAGATTAAGGATCTCTTGAGTTATCTGAAGACGGTAGATAACGGGAAGGACGATCTGGCGGTCCGAAGGATCGTCAATGTACCCAAGCGCGGGATCGGCCTTACGAGTATCAACCGGATCCAGGAATATGCGGCAGCCAAAGAGATCAGTTTTTATGAGGCGCTCATGGGGGCGGACCTGATTCCGGGTATCGGAAGAGGGCTTTCGAAGCTTACTTCTTTTGTGGCGTTGATCGAGCATTTCAAGGCTGACGCGCGGGAGATGAGCGTGTCGGAGCTGATGAAGGAGATTATCGAAGAAACGGGATATATAGAAAGCCTTGAGTCAGAGGATGCAGAGGACGCCGAGGCCAGGATAGAGAATATCGACGAGTTGATCAGTAAGATCGTCGCATTTGAGGAAATGTGCGAGGAGACGGGTACTCCGGCGACACTTGGCGGATTCCTTGAGGAGGTTGCACTGGTAGCCGATATAGACAGTCTGGATGAGAACAGTGATTATGTGGTCCTGATGACGCTTCACAGCGCAAAGGGACTGGAATTCCCCCATGTGTATCTGGCGGGCTTGGAGGATGGGCTTTTCCCCAGTTATATGACGATCACATCCGAGGACCCGGAGGATGTAGAAGAAGAACGACGCCTCTGCTATGTGGGGATCACCAGGGCCGAGAAGAAGCTGACGCTGACCTGTGCGAGACGGCGGATGGTCAGAGGCGAGACGCAGTATAACCGGATGTCCCGCTTCCTGAATGAGATTCCGACAGAACTGGTATCAACGGGAGCCGCATTCGAGAAAGAACCGGAAGAAAGCCACAGGCAGATGCAGAAGAGAAATATTTATACACAGGCAAAGCAGGCATTCCAGACCAAGGTGTATGCCGCCGCGAAACCGGCGAAGCAGTTTGGGGCGCCAAGCAGCCATAACCTGAATTATGAGGTGGGCGACCGGGTGCGCCATGTGAAGTTTGGGGAAGGAACCGTGACAGGCATCATCGAAGGCGGCAGGGATTATGAGGTGACGGTGGATTTTGACGGGCCGGGTACCAAGAAGATGTTCGCGGCATTTGCGAAGCTTCAGAAGGTATAGAGATATTTTTCAGAAGATTTTTAATAAAATGTAGTAATCTCGGCTTGTAAGTGTTATAATAGGTACAGTATTTGAAGGCGGCCAGGAATCGGCCGTACCGGAAAAAGTATCAGGAAAGGATGTAGAAGCATGAATAAAGTAGAGGAAATTATTGCGGCAACAAGGTTGAATGACCTGATAAACAGGAAAGAAGAGGAAGACAAGAACTGCAAGACCGTTCTCTGGGTTCTTGCTATTATAGGCGCAGTTGCAGCAGTTGCAGCGATCGCTTATGCAGTATATTGTTTCTTTACACCGGATTATCTTGAGGATTTTGAAGAAGATTTCGAGGATGATTTTGATGATGATTTCTTCAATGAGGAAGATCAGGTATAGGAGAATAATGTCGTTGAAATAGTGCGATAGAGAAAGCAGGTGGAGGCCTAATTGATCAGAATAGGGCGTTTTGCCTGCTTTTTTTGTGAAAGCTTTCGTGACGGGGATTCGTGTTATGTGTTTGGGGCGGCAGAATGATGAAGGGATATGGAAATTGAGAGCTATATGATTGAGAAGATGAGGAGAAGAAGATGGACGAACAATGTTATGCTTTACTGATCGATGCGGACAATGTATCTGCGAAATATATTAAACCGATACTTACGGAGCTGTCGAAGTATGGGGTCATCACATATAAGAGGATCTATGGGGATTGGACAAGCACGCATAATTCCAGTTGGAAGGATGAGCTTCTTACGAACTCGATCATGCCGATCCAGCAGTTCAGTTATACGCAGGGGAAGAATGCTACAGATTCGGCGATGATCATTGATGCGATGGACATTCTGTATACGAATGATGTGGACGGGTTCTGTATCGTGTCCAGCGACAGTGATTTCACACGGCTGGTGACCCGAATCAGGGAGAGTGCGAAGATGGTGATCGGTATGGGGGAGAATAAGACCCCGGAGCCGTTCCGCAAAGCCTGCGACAAATTCACGATACTGGAGAATCTGTTGAATGAGCAGGAGCCGGGAAGCACCAAGGCGGAAGAACCGCATGATAAGCTTAGCCGCGAGCGGATCGAGGATGCGATCATCAAGATGATCATTGAAAATCAGGATGACAATAAGGTGACCGGACTTGGAGAGGTGGGAAGCCGCCTTGTAAGCCTGTATCCAGACTTTGACGTCAGAAGTTACGGTTACAATATGCTGTCGAAGTTTCTGGAAGAATTCTCAAGGATACAGTTGATCAAGCAGGGCAATCTCTTCTCTGTTGCATTGAAGGAAGACTGGGGAATGAAAGAGGATATAGACAGGTACGTCATTTACCTGGTGAAGAAGGCAGGAAAGCATGGTATCGAGCTTAGTACGCTGGGCAATAAGGTGTATGAGAAGTACGGAGAGTTTAAGATCAGTGATTACGGTTATTCTCAGTTTAACCAGTATGTGAAGAGTATAGATAAGATAGAGGTGGAACAGGAAGGGACGATCCTGAAGGCGAAATATCAGAAATTGTTTTAAGGAAACAGTTCAGGCAGGTTTGCGGCATGTTAGAGGAGCGCTTGTCTGAACTGCTGTATTTTGAGAAAATAATCGGATAATTCAAAAGTGAAGTGAAGAAAGGGAGTCAGGATGAAAAAGGGTCAGATATATGAGGGAATAATTGAAACGGTGGATTTTCCTAATAAAGGAAGGATCATGCTGCCGGAAGAGAACAGAACTGTATGTGTAAAAAATGGAATTCCAGGGCAGAAGGTCAAATTCTCCGTCAATAAAGTCCGCAAAGACAAGGCAGAGGGACGTATTCTGGAGGTGTTGGAAGCTTCGCCGCTGGAGGTCCCGTCACCATGTCCGCATTTCGGTCAGTGCGGGGGATGTACCTATCAGAATCTTCCCTACGAAGAGCAGATTAAGCTGAAAGAATCTCAGATTAAGAAGATGATGGACGGGGCGGTAGACGGGGATTATATCTGGGAGGGTATCAAGCCAAGCCCGGTAAAGCAGGGCTACCGTAATAAGATGGAATTCTCATTCGGAGATGAGTATAAGGACGGCCCGCTGGCGCTGGGGATGCACCGCAGGGGGAGCTTCCATGATATTGTCAATGTTCCCGGCTGCCAGATCGTAGATGAGGATTATCGGAGGATTCTATCCTGTACCCTGGAATATGCAAGGGAGACGGGTCTTCCATACTATCACCGTATGCGCCATGAGGGCTTCTGGCGGCATCTCCTGGTGAGAAAGGCGGTAAAGACTGGGGAGATCCTGATCGATCTGGTGACGGCCGGGAATGAGAAGTACGGAAGGTATTTTGATGAGAAGCAGTGGGCAGAAAGGCTGCTTGCGTTAAGTCTTGACGGAAAGATTGCCGGAATCCTGCATACGAAAAATGACAGCGTGGCGGATGTGGTCAAGGACGAAGGGACGGATATTCTCTACGGACAGAATTATTTCTATGAAGAGTTGCTGGGGCTTAAGTTTAAGATCACACCCTTCTCGTTCTTTCAGACGAATTCACTTGGGGCAGAGGTATTATATGAAACTGCCAGAGAGTATATCGGGGAGACGAAGGATAAGGTGATCTTTGACCTGTACAGCGGTACAGGAACCATTGCGCAGATAGTTGCGCCTGTGGCGAAGAAGGTTGTGGGCGTGGAGATTGTAGAGGAGGCTGTGGAGGCTGCAAGGGAGAATGCGAAGCTTAACGGGCTTGATAACTGTACGTTTTGGGCTGGAGATGTTCTGAAGGTGATCGATGAGCTCGGCGAGGTGCCGGACCTGATCGTGCTGGATCCGCCCAGGGACGGGGTGAATCCGAAGGCGCTTCAGAAGATTACGGATTTTGGGGTGGAGAGGATCGTGTATATTGCCTGTAAGCCGACGAGCCTGGTGCGGGATCTGGAGATGCTGCAGGGACGGGGGTACCGGGTGGAGAAGGTTGGGGGGATTGATTTGTTTCCGGGGACGTATCATGTGGAAGTTGCAATGTTGCTGACGAGGACAGATACCTAGAAATCCTTGATTTTACGCTGTTTTTCGACCATTTCGTTTTTACTCCAAATGCTGAAAATGTATTGGAAAAGGAGTTAAAAAAGGAAATTCCTGTAAGCGTCGGAATAGAACTGGTCGTGGTGGATATGTCCGAAAACGTTGATTTTAAGGGATAAATGGCACTTTTGGCGGTAAAATGCTGAAAGTGCTTTTTTTGTGCCTAAAATCGCCAGTATAGGCAAAAATCCTATATAAATTTTTGGAGAGGTTACTTTCAATACCTTTTAAAACAAAACGAAGATGTATACCCAGGTGGTTAATCTTCACAGATCGAGAGTCAATCAAAAAAGGTTGGCTCTCTCTTTTTGCCAAAAATCAATCAAACGAAAGGAGCAATTCATTATGGCAAGTAGAATCAAAAGTAACACAAAATTTAGCAACGTAGACATCCTGGATTTCATGAAAA
>CANTDX010000056.1 GCA_947652615.1 uncultured Dorea sp.
TTTCAGGACTTTCTCTTGAGGAAGTCAAACAACTGAAAGCTGATAGAAGCGCATAGGTAAAGTTATAGAGCCAGGAATCTAAAAAACAGGTTCCTGGCTCTATTTTTTTGCACATTTTTATAGTCAAAAATCAAAATTTTACACATTTTTCATGGAAATGGATAGCGATGGGGATAGTACCGGATTGTTAGTATATATGTAAGATGCAGAAAATGTAAACCTCAGTAAGAAGACAGAAAGGTATGGGAATGGTACAGATGGAGCAGAGCGGACGTTATATAGGAGCGCCGAACGGGATCGTGTTATGTGTCGGAAGGAACGACAGAGGGACGATTGAAGGCAGCCTGTACCATGGATACAGCGAAGAGGGCATACCCTTCTGCGGATATGAGGACATCATAAGGATAGCAGAGGATTTCTTCAATGCATTGGGTTTCCCGCATATGGGGACCGGGGACAGAGATATACACGGTCATATACGTGATTATCGGAAGAAAGAGGGGATGACAAGAGCCATGAAGGACGAAGAAATGTTAGAAAAACATGGAGACATGGGAACATTTGTCATCCGTGTACAGCACAGGCAGCATAGCAGCTGGCAGGGAAGAGTCACATATCTGGAGAAGGATAAGACCGTGTATTTCAGGTCGGCATTGGAGCTGATCAAGATCATAGATGGAACACTTGATGAAGTAGAGCAGATAGAAGAGGGTAAGACGAAGATATCTAAGAAATTGCAGAACGAAGAAAGTAGAGAGGGATAATATGGCGGACAGAGAATTAAGAAGCCTGAAACGCAGGGATCTCCTGCAGATGTTGCTCGCACAGTGCGAAGAGACGGAGAGACTGCAAAACGAGCTGGATGAGAGGACAGCAGAATTAGAGAATCTGCAGGAAGCCTACGAACGCCTGAAAGGCAAATTGAATATCAAGGACGAACGGCTGAACCAGAAGGATTCGAAGATCGCAGAGCTTGAAGCTTCCATTGAAGAGATACAGACATCCAGAGTGATAGAACTGGAGGAAGCAGGTTCCATAGCGGAGGCGGCGCTCAGACTGAACGGGATATTCGAGGCGGCACAGAGATGTACCGAACAATATCTGACGAATGTAAGACGGATAAGCCAGAATGAACCGGACAGAGAGGATGAATTCATAATGCCCGACCGACTGGCGGTACCGGAACAGAGGATAGCTTCCGGTCAGCGAATATCGTATGAATCAGGTTGGGGACCGGTATCCCGAAGAAAGAAGCTCCATGGATAAGGAGAAGAAAGAGAAGGAAGAGGGCAGGAGCGAGAGATTAGAGGTTCCGCCGATCAATGACCTGAGAATGGAGCTTGCGAGGGAAGAAGCCAGATATGAGTTCAGGAAAGCTCTTCTGAACATAGCGGGTATCCTGGCGGTAGTGGCAGCGATAGCGGCGCTGGTCATGACAAGGGTCCTGATACTCCTGCAGGTAAATGGAAACAGTATGGCGCCTGCTTTGGAAGATGCGGAGATCGTGATCCTGCACCAGACAAAAGAGGTGGAACCCGGAGATATCATCGGATTCTATTATGGAGGAAAGATACTTCTTAAGCGCGTGGTCGGAAGCGCGGGAGATGAGATAGATATGGATGAAGACGGAAATATATATGTCAACGGAGTGATACTTGATGAACCATATGTGTCCGAGAAGAAGCAAGGCAAATATGATCAGGAATTCCCATACCGGGTACCGGAGAACATGGTATTCGTGCTTGGAGACAACAGGGCTGTATCACTGGACAGCAGGGTGAAATCAATCGGATGTGTAGAAGACGGGCAGATCGTTGGGAAAGCGGTATTTAGAGCCTGGCCGTTTGGAAGAATCGGAAGGTTACGATATTAGGAAGGTGAGGAAATGCAGAGACTTGTGAAAGAGTATTTAAGTGAGTGGAAGAAGCAGCAAAGGAAACGAAGAAGGATCGGCATAGCCGTAATGCTTCTGATCGTCATGGTGGTGGGCGGCGTGATCGGAAGCCTGACACAGTATGGCGTTGCCCTGACAGGCACTCCCAGATGCGGGATAGAAGAGCATACGCATGACGCTTCCTGTTATACATCTGCAGTAACCTGCGGACAGGAGGAAGACGGAGGACATCAGCACACGGAAGCCTGTTACACAGAATCTACAGAATTGACCTGCGGACAGGAAGAGGGAGAAGAGCATCAGCATGGCGACGGCTGTTATACGACATCCTCAGAGCTGACCTGCGGACAGGAAGAGAGTGCAGGACATACCCACACGGATGCATGTTATACAGAAGAGCTGACCTGCGGGATGGAAGAGCATACACATACGGACGACTGCTACATTGACACGAATGCAGACGTGGAAGACGCGTCGGTATGGAACGAACAGTACAAGGATGTAGAGTGGAAGGAAACCTGGGGCGAGAATCTGGTGATCGCTGCACAGATGCAGATCGGATATAAAGAAAGCTCCGTAAACTATATCGTTTCCGAAGACGGAAGCCGCAAGGGTTATACACGCTACGGACAATTTGCAACGAACGCAGAAGCGAATGCAGAAGATAATCCAGAAGGCAATACGGCAGGCGATGCATACAGAGATTGGGATGCGGCATTCGTAAACTTCTGTATGTACTATGCAGGACTTACCAGCATCGAGCCAAAAGTATTCCCGGAAGATCTGAAGGCAGCAGATACCACAACGTGGTGTGAAGAATTCGGCAAGATAAGAGAAGAGAACGGCAATTATCTGGCGGCGCCGGAAGATCATACGCCGGTACCCGGAGATCTGGTATTCTCTGTCAGAGAGAATGAAGAGAGAGAAGGACAGATGGGAATCGTCTCTTCCTATAATAAAGAAACGAATGAGATCAAGGTCATCGAAGGTAACAGTCAGAATGAGGTAAGAGAAAATACTTATGATGCAAATGATGAGAAGATCGTAAGTTATCTGATGATGTCGGAGATTGAGAAGGATTATAAGGGCAATGGCGACGACGCGGCGGATGAGGAAGATCCGGGGCAGGATGATGCGGATGCAGAAGAGAATCCGGGACAGGATGATGCGAACGTTGAAGAGACACCTAAACAGGATGAGGTGAAGGAGCCGGAGGAGAACCAAGATTCTAAAAAGGATCAGACATTAGAGGAAGATAAGAACGCCGGAGATACAAAGGAGCCGGAGAAGACAGATGAAGGTGATAAGGAAGAGACAGAGTCGGAGGATAGGACAGATTACAGCGACAGTATGACACTGGAAGATCTGAAGAATCTTCCTGAGGATGAAGTTGGTTCAGCTATTTGGATGGGTGAAACGGCAAAAGCTCAAAAGAGCAAGATGCGCCGTGCGGCAGAGAGGAATACCGATACATGGAGCTGCGACGCCTATTATGTAGGACAGAACGATAATCATTATGTAGAAAAAAATACAGATTTTAACTTGAAATATCAAATGGAATTTCATACAAACAGGAATTTCAGTAAAAATCAGATTTCTATCAAGATAAAAAGAGCATTGCTTGAGGACAGAGACAATAACCCGATCAATCCAAATCAGATCGCAGTGTCAGAGGTTCAAAAAGATGATAACGGTGTGGAAATTCCTGTAGAAAAAGATAATATGCCATTCAATTACCGTATTATTGAGGAGAATGGTGAAGAATATCTGGAATTCTTCAACTATAGGGCAATAGATGCAGGGACTAATATTGCATGGCAGATACTTTATAAGAATTTGAAGATCATGCAGATTGAAGATGAGAAAGAGTGGAAATTAGAACCAACGATCACAATCTGGCAGATGGAGAATTCTGAGAATGGAATCATAGCGAAAGATTCAGAAGGGCGGAATGTTGTAGAAGAAGAGAGGTATACGGATCCAATGGAAGGAAAAGTGAATTCTTCTGTTGAAATTACCCGTCTGACAAAGAAAAAATACAAAGAATACAATAAGAGTTATACTCCTTGCTTATATACGGCATCACAGGTAAATAGATATATTGGTTATATCTCTGAAGATAATAAAGCAAAATTTTTCGAAAAGGATGAGAAAGGCAATCAAGTCCTTAGAAGTGAAGATTGGCGTTTTGTAGTATGGCAGATCACAATGGAAGGAAAGGCCACTCAGCCATGGCAGGTCAATATTCAGGAAATGGTAGGAGAAAAAGGGGAAGTTGTAGGTTATAAGGATTATTCAAATAAAGCACAAGGATATGATTTCCCAATTGATCCTAAAAAGGCATTAGAGGAAGGAGTATTGATTGGCGAGAATCAGAGGGGTTCATGGTCAAGCCGATTCTATGTGGTGACAGCTCATCCATACGATAATAGCGCTACGGAAATGTTGAGTCTGGGTGCAGGTGATGATGATAATAATACTCTTACAAATAATGTTGTAGTGTCTGCGATAGCAAAAGATGGAAAAGATTATCCAAGTAGGAAGCAGGCACAGGCAGAACTGGTATATGAAGATTTTGAATGGAGATATTCCGGCAATGTTATAGGTATAAATAAAGAAAACGGATATTTTGATGACGAGCCATATGCAGGATGGTTGGAAGTCTATGACAGATTAAATAAGAGTGAGAATAAAAGAGATTATGGAGATATCCCATTTACAAGCATCGGTGAGCTGCAGGGTTATCAGTATACACATTATACTTCAGGTCCTGAGATCGGACAGTATATAGAAGGAACCTCATTTAAGCTTACGACGGCAGACGATATGATGTGCGTCAATACAAAAGACGGTACCAGTAGGATATTGGGAGCAAGTGATTACTATTATACCAAAGTCTCTGTCACCCAGAGAGACTTTGGATATGACATATGGGAAGATGAAGAGAAGTCTACGATTGAGAAGAATGACGAGATGATAGATCAGGACGTAGAGATATATGCAATGTATGAGAACAGTCAGGGGTGGGAACTTGTAGAGAAGATTCCATGGAATTCATCCGGGAAAATGAAATACGAGTTTGGATCAGAGCTTGATAGAAAACCCTGGAGAGTAAAGGCAGAACATGTTTCTACTAATTATCGTACGACTTGTGAAATCAAAGTTAATGTGTGCATTAAAAAAGACTCTCCTGTAATGAAAGATTTTTTAACCAATTACAAACAAGGAAATTTAGATTCTATAGAATTTGAGGATCTTTCTGGAGTAATAGGTCAATACAGAAAATCTAAAGAAGGTAGTCTGATTCTGATTGCCAACAAACGGGATGGAGAGAATAATATCAGCTCAGAGAGTACGGTTAATTATGATGGACGTCAAGAACTGAAAGAAGCAACACAAGAATTATATAAGGATGTATTGTCAAAGGACTATCTCAATGATGTGTGGGAATTTCCTATGTACCGTGACAATGCCTGCAAAGAAGTGACAGGTCTTCAAAAGAGTGCGGAATCATGGAAAGAAGTGACAGACAGTTCAAACGATGTGGCCAATAACCGAGGACAGATAGTATATAGTCTGACGGCTCATGATGGGTATCAAGTATTCAATGAAGAAGCCTTGACAGAATTAAAAAGAACAGGATTAGAGTCTCCTGGAAGAAATAAAGTGGCATTTTATGACTTGCTTCCTTACGGGATGGAATTCGATCCTTCCTATCAGGTAACGGCAGGACGTATCAAGGATTTAGATCCATATTATCGTTATGCAAAGCAGCCGTCACTCTGGGATAGAAGCCAGGTAGAGGTTACCTGGGAGACGAAAGAAAATCATAATGGAACAGGGAGAACTCTGGTGATCTTCCACATCGTATACGATGGAACGGATTCTGCCGTATACAGCAATCAGAAGTGGCTGGAAGGCTGGGGAGTAAGTTTCCGTGCTTATTATGATTGGAAAGATGCAGAGATAGTCAAGAAAGACGCAAATATCAGTGCATTTATGACAGATCTGCAGGATGCTCATTATAAGGATCCATTACTTGGTACTGACGATCAAGTAGCAAAAGATAATGGAAAAGACCCAAGTGGTAACGAGTTTGGATCAGAATCCAGCATATTCGGCAAGGAGTATGCAGATTTTGGATCAGATATTGACGGAAATTCTGGAAATAATGATATCCGTAGTATTCTGTATGCTTCAAATGACAGCGTAGATGAAATTGTGCAATCTTTCCAGGCGGACATCAAGAAGCGGGTGAGAGCAGATCAGAGGGATGATCAAGATAATCATACACAGTTTCGTGGAAGTGCAAGTGTAGAAGAAGGTGGATTTTATACTTATGAAATCACGGTAAGTACAGCGGCAATGGCTTTGGATAATATCATCATATATGATCATCTTGAGAATGCCGAAGCAGACAGAACAACTGAGAATGGAGGAGATAAGGATCCTAATTATAACGGATTTGCTGATAGTGCAGAGGAAAAAGGAACCCTTCAGTCTGTTATCACAAGTGGTTTGGAGAAGATGGATATTAATGCCGTTGTCTATTATAGTGATAAGCCAGACGCAGTAATGGATCTGGGTGAATCTGATATATGGTATACAGAAGAAAAATTTAGAGAGACGCATGATGACAGCCTTGAAGCGGCACGTTCTATAGCGGTTGATTTGAGAACGAAAAAAGACGGAAGTCCATTCTCACTGGAATCAAATAAGGCATTGTCTTTTAAAATTAAAATGAAAGCGCCGCAATTATTGGACGATGCTGCAGAAGGTCAGGCTCATTATATGTACAATGCCCCTGCGTATAAGTCCAAGTCAGGTGGAATAGAAAATAGTATTTTATGGGGGAATTCTACAAAAGTACGTGTAGAGAAGGCAAAGGATCTGATCGTAGAGAAGAAATTCCAGGAAGGCAGAGAAATACCAGATGCCGTAAAGAACAATTTGTTCCAATTCCAACTCTCTGATACGGAAGGAAATTCACCTTTCAATTATGAAGGATATATACTTCAGAAGAAAAATGAGAATGGAGAATGGGAAAACCAGAAGGGACAATATGCAACAGATCAGTATGGATATATGAATCTTCATGCGGATGAGAGAGCAGTATTTAAACAAGTACCAAATGTATCACGCATTAAAGTAGAAGAAACTGAGAATATATTCTGGAAATCTGATACGAAAGAATCTGATACAAAAGAGAATAGGATTGTTACGGTAGAGAATATGTATCGGCCAGTGCTGTATGTGCAGAAAGAAACAGATGGTATACCTGATAGCGTGCAGACAGATAGTGCAGAATTTACTTTCCAGGTAACGACAGGAGAAGATGTTCCTCTGGCGGAGGTAGACTACTACTATGTAGATCGTGTACGCACAAACGGAGGAATTCCAGAAATTGTAAAAGATAAAGGAGAGAATGGAAAAGGAAAAACAGATGCAAAAGGAAAATTTACGATAAAAAAAGGTGATATTATTGCACTGTTTCCGGGAAATGTCGGAACCAAATATAAAGTTAAAGAGATAATGACTTCAGAGATAGAAGACGATTGGATCTGCCGTACGGACGCCGTAGAAGGAACAGTTTCCGTGAAGGGAGACAGCGTAGTTATCAAGAATAGTTATCTGTGGAAAGATTTGTATTTGACAAAAGCAATCACACATCAGGATCCAGAGGAATGTAGTGAAACGTTTACATTTGAGATTAAGAAGATTGTAGACGGAAAGGAAATAAGTTTCGCTACCTGGCCTGAGGAAGAAAAAAGTAAGATAACACTTTCTCTGTGGCAGCAGACAGAAGACGGATACGAACAGATTAAAAATGTGAATGGATTGTCAGTTGATACAAACGGAAGATTCGAATACAAGTGCGCAGGAAAGACAATTAGAATCAGCGGCTTAAAGGCGAATGAGACATATCGTATTAAGGAAATCGTAGATCCAAATAGCGATTATCTGCCGAATGAAGATACCGTAGAGGTGAAGATGTCGATTGGCAGCGGACAGAAAGAAGCGACGATCACAAATGACTATCAGTATAGACCATTATTGATATCGAAAAAAGTGGTTGGAGGAAAGTTGCTGAATAATGATGAATTCACAATGCAAGTTAAGATAGACGGAAAGCTTCTGGATAAGGATACAAATTATACTTTATTGGAAGATGGAGTTCCTGATAAGCAAGAAAAAGTATCAGACGAAGGCAGGATTGGACTAAAAACAGGTCAGACGGCAGTCTTTAAAGATATCACAAAACTTGGCCAAAAATATGAAGTAACAGAAATAAAACATAATGGTTATAAACAGGTATTTCCGGCTGATGATAAGCCACATACAGGAAATATTTCCGGAGAAGAAGTAAAGCTAGAATTTATCAATGCGGATGAAAGTGCCGGAAAGAATCTTTATATTCAAAAAGAATATGTGGCGTCGGAAATGGATCGTCCAGCAGCAGAATTAAGGGATTCTATTAAGAATTCAATATCAGGAGGTGAAAGTACTGAAAGAAAATATTGGGCAACAGTAAGTTTATCAGTAAATGGAAAGGCATTTAAAGGCGGTAAAATCACAGGAATTAATCAGTTGACGGGAGAGATTATTGAACTTGAGCCAACTGGTACGAGCAAGTATTTTCCGGCATGGAATTATGATTCTTATGGCTTAGTTCCTTGGTATCTGATCATAATATCAGAGGACACATTAAGGAAAGGAGCCGGTATTCTAGCATCAGAAACAGAGTTATATTATTCATTGTCCGAGCAGCCAGGGAGCCAACATCGGATTGAGAAAATCGGATCTCATTATTTGCAAATTGACCAAAAAGAACCGGAGAATGACAAGAGCGTTGAAGGGACTCTTAAAGATCAGCCGTTTGCGCTTATTAAAAATGAAATAAAAAGCCGGGATATTACAGGCAGGATTACAAAAGAAATGGCAAAAGGATCAGAAGCCGTAACTCCAGGGGCGAATCTGATATGGAGGGTAGAACGATATAATGGTTTGTCATGGCAGCCTGCGGAGGGAATATCATATATGCCGCTTTTGGGATTTTGGGATATGGATCCCAATTCATATGAGAGTATGCCTGGAGATATGAAGATACAGTCAACAGGTACAGATGGAATCATCCAATTACAAAAACCAAACGGATCATGGATTCAAGGAAAAGAAGCATGGCCTGGGGTCGAGTTTGTAGATGATAATGTGAAGATTAATGTGAAGAATCCCCAATTGGGAGACTTAAGAGTTGTTGAAGTGTTGAATGAATCTGATGAAGAATGGGGATCACTTTCGGCATATAAGGCGATAACGACAGAAGAGAGTGGAATCAAGACAGCTCAAAAAGGGTTGAATCTGTATGACATTCAAGACGGAGGATTTATCAATTCAAACAAAAAGTCAACAGTAGAGATCAGTAAGCAATTACAGAATGGAGAAGATAAGGGAGACACCTTCACAATGATATTAAAGCAGGTGCTTTCGACGGACGAGAACGGTAAGATTGTCTCGGCAGAAGGGAGATCAGGAATTCCTTATATTCTTCATGATAGCAAAGGAGGAGTGAGAGAAGAAATAACTGGAGAGGGCGGAGAGATACTATTAAAGGCAGGAGAATATGCAAGTGTCGAGTTACCGGAAGGAACGCAGTGGACTGTCTCAGAGAATATTGACCATACCTATTCATTGGTGAACTTGGAGCCAGAGGAAGAGACGGATACGTTCAAGAAATTAGATCCTAATCTCATGCTTATAAGACCAGAACAAGAAACAGATCAATCATATTGTGTTACTTATTATGATAGAGGTAGTATTTATAGTACAGATACAATACTGGAAGGTGATTCTCATGTGATTAAATTTTGTACTAATACAAGGGATGGTTATGAGTTTATAGGATGGAGTTATACAAATATAAGTACCACAGCAGATGTTTTTGCCGGAGATAGTTATCAGTATAGCGGAGATGTTAATCTGTATGCTGTATGGGAGAAAAAGAAGGTTACTCTTAGATATATGCTTGATGATAAGGAGTTTAGAGAAGAAAAATATCATCAAGGTACAAATGTAACAGTTAAGAGTTTTAGTGAGTTAGCCAATGAAGATGATTACTGTAAAGAGGGATATACTACAAAATTCCTTGGATGGGTTACGAATCCAGAATTTGCGGATAGAGAGGATCACAGGTGGAATCCGGGAAATTTAATGTTCTTAAGTGGGTATGATAGTAGGATCCTATATCCTGTATGGGAAAAAGGAATTTCAATAACGAAAAGTAGTTTAATACTAAATAATAAAAATGGTGGTGGTTGGTGGTTTAGTTTTAAAAATAATACCAAGAATACTTTATCGATAAAATTTACTGCAAAAGTTTTTGATAACGAAGATGAAATTATTTTTGAGCAAACAAATAAAAAAAGTCTTAATTTTTCTTCAGGGAATTCTTCAACAAGTTCTGTCAGAACTGGTACGAATGATATTTTGTTAAAAAGTGGAGTTTATAAAGTGCATTTTTCTATTTATAAAACGGATGGAACTCATTTATATGACTTGTATTTAGACAATGTGGAATATACGCAATAGAAAACAACGATGAAAGAAAGGAGGATTTCCCCTTCTCTTCTTGAGAGGGGGAAGAAAGACTATGAAACAGTTAAAACATCATAACAGAATATTATCCTTCCTGACCATCATCTGTTGTTTGGCAGGAAGCCTATTACCGGTATATAGATCCGGTGCAAGTGAAATGTCTGATGTACCGAGAGTCACTTTTACGAACGAACCGAAGTCAGCGCCAGATCTGTATATCAAGAAGGAATTGGAGAATGCTGAGAGTTACACGGGAAAGATACCTGAATTTTCATTCCTCTTGAAATTGAATGGAAGTATTCCAAATAGACAGGAGTATACGATTATTGACGAGAGTGGTAATGAGAAGACCGACAAGGATGGAAATAAACAGGTATTTTATGCAGAAAATGGTTCATTTACTCTTAGTCCTAACGAGACAGCGTGGTTTAAAAATGTTGGAGTCGGAACTAAATATGAGGTTATTGAGGATGAGACAGCATTCTTTACACAGGTAGAGCCGGCAAAAGGAACGAGTGTAAAAGGAACAGTGCCATATGAAGGAGTGCAGCGTTTGTTTCGTAATCGGTATGAACCGATAATTCCAGGAGAGACGACGACCTTGACCATCTGTAAGACGGTTTCATTTCCGGAAGGATATACAGCCCCGGAAACACCGGATTTTACATTTAAAGTGACATTAGATAATGAAGCTTATGGAAATGAAAGTTATGCGGTCATTAATAATGAGACTGGGAAAGTAGTAGAGTCCGGTATTACAGAAGAAGATGGTACATTCCAGATGAAAGGCGGCTATACAGCTTCATTTGCTGACATTCCGACGAATATGGAGTACAGGGTGGAAGAGATCGAAGTACCAACGGGATGGCGCGTGACGGGAGATGATGTGTTAGAAGGCGAAAAGACCAGAGCACCGGAGACAGCCTTGTATTTCAATAATACAAATACATCGTTCTATGTAACGAAAGAAATGAAATCAGGTGAAGATATTCCGGAGGAGCCTTTTGAATTTCAGTTAATGAAAGAGGATGAAGGAAGCCAATATGAATGGGCAGGCGCAGAATATTATGTCTATGATATATCCACTGGAAAGAAGGCAGAAGATGATCTGCAAAAGACTACTGACAAAGGGAGATTTACTCTAAAGGCAGGTCAGGCGGCAATTTTCGTAAACGTTGAGCCTGGTACATTCTACAGTGTAAGCGAAATTGCCAATCCGGATTATAAACAAGAGACACCGAACAACGCAACTGGTTATGTGAATTATGAAGCAACAGATTCAATAGAAGAACTTCCATTTGTTAATACGGCTCAGAAGAAAAATGGGATGCTGACGGTGACTAAGAGAGTGGAAGGCTTGAAAGGAGAAGTTGTTGGAAATGAAAACCAGGAAAAAGATCAATTCTATTTTGAACTATATCAAGTAACAGATGGAACGCCGAAAGATATCCCAATGGCAGGAGAAACTTATAGTATAGCCAAGGGAAAAGACACAGAGACACACGATACGGATGAGAATGGAAGATTCTCTATTAAGGCTAATGAAACAGCAGTCTTTGAAGGGGTTCCATTAGGTGAATATAAGGTAAAAGAAGTGGAATTGGCAGAAGGATATAAAATAAAACCTGATTCCGAAGGAAAAGTCGATCAACAAGGAGTGTTGAAAACGACAGATAACTTGGATTTTATATTTATGAATGAATATCTGGCGGATAAGGTCAATCTGGAACTTACAAAAGTAAACAGGGTAGGTGACAAGACATTCAGTAACATATCCTTCGAACTTCGTAAAGATGAAGAGGTCGGTGAAGTAATAGGAACGTATACGACAGGCAACGACGGAAAGTTATTGATTCAAGATTTGGCTTCCGGTGTATATTATCTGAAAGAATTAGAGGCACCAATGGGATATCAGGTATTAGAAGCACCGATCAGGATTGAGATCACAAGATCACAAGATCGACGGGAGATTCAAGTTGAGGCTACAGTGGATGGTATTGGTTTGGAAGTAGATGATAAGAATTCGTCTAAGGAAGAAGAAACTAATAATGATATTGCTAGGAAGGTAACCAAATTAGAACTGGTAAAGAATGATACAGAAGCGGATCAGATTAAGATATCGGTAATTAATGATCTGTTGTACTCACTTCCAAACAGCGGCGGTTCTGGAATCTTCCTATATATCTTATCCGGAATTGTACTTATGATGGCGGCAAGTTACCTGTATTGGAAGAAAGTCAGGTTACGGCAGATCTGAGAGCATCGGGGAAGGTGAAAAATCTGTATCATGCAGACAGAAACTTATTGGTATCTGACTGGCGGGATATTTCCGCATAAGAGAGTACCGCCAGTCTCATATAAACAAACGCAAATGTACGGGGAGGTGCTGGGAGGTTAGAGAAAAACGAAGAGATTTTTCAGCGGTTCTTCGTACCGCGTGAAACAAGTAATATGCAACTTAATAACAATCAAAAAGAGCGGGTAGAACCCGAAGAAAGGAAAAGAAGATGAAGAGAATGAAGAAAATATTTGCCGTGATATTATCATTGGCAATGGTGCTGGGGATGTCTTTGACGGCGTTGGCTGCCGGAAGTGCGGGCAATGATGGAAAAATCGGTACAAGTGACGATACAGGAACAATTACCGTTAGCGGTATTGAAGGTAGCAGTGTAACAGTGAATGCCTATAAGATTGTAGAGGCAGTGTATGGTAACAATGGTCAATCTTTTGAAGGATATAAATTAGTTAAGGATTGGGAGGGTGTATCACTTACTCGTAAAGAAGGAACGGGTGGTGGAAAGCCAAGTCTTGAGATTGATAAAGACGATATTTTTAAGATCTACAATAGTAATAATCTTGGAACTCCAATAACAATGAGTCCGAGTTCTTCAGAAAGTACAACTTACACAGCAACTGGTCTTGGAGTTGGTTCTTACCTAGTAGTTGTCAGTGATTCTGACGCGGCAGTGTATGCACCAGTGGTAGTTTCTATTGAATATGCTCTTAATGATAACGGAAATGCAGTTGAAATAAAAGACGGCACGGGGTCAGCTAAGAAAACAGATTCACCTAGCGTTGAGAAGGAAGCAAAGACAGCAGATACAACTGGTCAGTCTGCAAAGATTGGGGAAGATGTTGAATATGAAGTTGTACTAAAGCCTATTCCATATTATGTTGGCACGCATCCTGTCTTTAATGTAGAGGATACTCTGAGTTCAGGATTAAAATATAAAGAAGGATCTTTTACGATTCAAGTTGCAGATATAGACTCAGAGGGAGAATATACTAATAAGATTAATTTGGCTGAGAGTAAATATAGTGCTACTTTGCCTACAGCTTCAGATAGCAATAATAATAAAATTCAAGTTGATTTTGTAAATCATTCTAATAATAAAGATACGTATCTTTTGAATGATTATGCTGAAAAAGCAATTATCATCACTTATAAGGCAACAGTAACGAATGATGCAGCGATGAATCAGGCAGGAAATGCTAATGATGTTGTACTTAAGTATACAAAGGATTCAACTACGAATGCAGGTGAAAATCCACCATCAACAGGTGATAAGACTTACACCTATACATTTGATCTTAATGGAGCAGTAAGTGGTGATAAGAATACATCTGTCCTGAATAAAGTAGGTGTTCCGGGAATGAATTCTTCCTCTACTACACCATTAGCAGGTGCAGAATTTACACTCTATACGAATCAAGATTGTGCAGATGCAAATAAATACACTAATAGTGCGATAGTTAAGGGACAGATTGAAGAAAATGGTGCAACAGATGCTATTATTTTCGATGGAGCTAACGGGAAAGTGACATCAGACATAAATGGTAATTTATTTATCAAAGGTCTTGCAGCAGGTACTTATTACTTGAAAGAAACAGCAGCTCCAGAAGGTTATACATTGAACGAGCATGTATATGTAATTGTAATTAACGCTATGTATAGAGATGTTACCGAAGATGGAATGAGTGTTAAAAAATTAGATTCTTATACGATTACAGTTGATGGGAATGAAGTAATTAAATTGACAGCAGGAACAACAAATGTCACATATCCATCAAATAAAGTAGATATTAAGAATACAGAACTTTCCTCCCTCCCATCCACCGGTGGCATCGGTACCACGATCTTCACAATCGGCGGATGTGCAATCATGATCATTGCAGCAGCACTTTTTTTCGCAAGCCGCAGAAGAGAGGCAAAATAATCTGACGAAACTATAAGAAATATAAGAGATACATAAGACAGAACATTTTCATGTTTCTCCTGCCAGGGCGGTTCATCCGCTCTGGCAGGGCAATACAACGACAAGGAGAGCCCGGATGAAGAAGAGATCTACAATTATTATGACAGCCATATTATTTTTAGCCGGTTTGTCCTTGCTGCTGTATCCATTTGTGGCAAATCAGTGGAACACCTATCGCCAGAGCAGGCTGATCACGGATTATGAGGAAGTGGTCGCCGGTAAGGAGGCGGCGGGTGAGCTGAATTATGAGACGGAGTGGACGAAGGCGGAGACTTACAATGACGCCCTGGTTCCTTATATTCTCCCGGATTCATTTGCAGAGGCGGCGACAGCGGGAGAGGAAGACAAGGAGTATCTTGCCTGTCTGAATGTGACAGGGGACGGGATGATGGGATATGTGCAGATTCCCAAGATCAATGTGAAGATACCGATCTTTCATACGACGAATGATGATGTACTGCAGAGAGGCGCAGGACATCTGGAGGGAAGCTCTCTTCCCATAGGAGGCGAGAATCATCACGCGGTGATCTCTGCGCACCGGGGTCTGCCAAGCGCTGCCCTTTTTACCGATTTGGATAAGATGGAGAAGGGAGATCATTTTCTACTATATATATTAGACGATATCCTCTGTTATGAAGTAGATCAGATCACGGTGGTAGAGCCGAAGAATACGAGCGACCTTACGGTGGAGGACAACATGGACCTGGTGACGCTTCTGACCTGTACGCCTTATGGGGTGAACAGCCACCGACTGTTAGTGAGGGGGCACAGAGTGCCGTATGAGCCGGAGGATCTGGCTGATGAGAAGATTCCGCTTGGCAATATGAGTTTCCACACCAGCTATCTGCTGTGGGTGATCGTAGGACTGCTGGTTACGGGCATGTTTATTCTGCTTCTGTACCGGCAGGAGAAGAAGAGGATGAGATAGCAATGAGAAGGAAGATATCAACGATTCTGTTCGCTCTCCTGTTCTTGATCGGATTCGGGATCATGGCATACCCAACGATCGCAGACCAGTGGAATACGTACCGGCAGAGCAGGCTGATCACGGAATATGATGAAGTCGTAAGCAAGATGGAGCCGGAGGATTTCACAAGACAGTGGGAAGCAGCGAGGAATTTCAATCAGACGATGACACAGAATAATCCGTACAGTGATGTATTTGGAGAATCCAGGGAGGATCCCAAGGATTCGGAATACTGGAAGGTCTTGAATATCGCCGGAGACGGTGTGATGGGGTATCTGACGATCCCGAAGATCAATATCAAGCTGGCTGTGTATCACGGTACGGCGGATGATGTTCTGCAGACCGGCATAGGCCATCTGAACGGAACGAAGCTTCCGATCGGAGGAGAGGGTACGCACAGTATACTTGCGGCACACAGGGGGCTTCCTAGTGCGAAGCTTTTCACGGATATAGATCAATTGGAGAAGAAGGACAGATTCTACCTGCACGTGTTGGATGAAGATCTGGCTTACGAGGTAGACCAGATCTTGCCGATGGTGGATAAGGATGACCGCGGTACCTTAGAAGGGGCCTTGCAGATCGAGGAGGGGGAGGACCTGGTGACCTTATTCACCTGCACCCCCTATGGAGTGAACAGCCACCGCCTGTTAGTGCGGGGGCACAGAGTCCCATACGATGGAGAACTTGAGTCTACGCCTGTGGAATCTATGGTTCAGGCGATTCAGAATTATTACATGCTTTATCTGTTGGCGGGTCTTGGGATGACCATTCTTGGAATCCTGGCCGTAAGCCGTATCATGAGGAAGAGGAGGGAAAGAGTTGAAGATCAGTAAGAGAGTAAGAAATGGATATGCGTTGGCACTGGCATTTGCGTTGGCGCTGCCATGCCTGGTCAAGGTACAGACACAGGCGGCGTTGGCGATCGATGTGGATCACGACTGCAGCCTTACGGTATCTGTGCCGGACAGTGAGAACGGGGACTTGAGTATCCCGGTATCGCTTTATAAGGTGGCGGATGTGGATGCTTCCGGAAGATATACGGCGGCAGATGGATTTGCAGATCTGGAGGGAAGATTTGACGGTATCGGAAGCGGAACCACGGCAGATGAGTGGTCTGAGATTGCGAAGGAGGCGGAAGGCTGCCTGGAGCAATTGCCGCTGGAGTACCCGGTATATACGGCGAAGGTGGAGAGATCCGCGGGAAGCGGGAGTATAGCAGAAGGGAAATTCACGGGGCTTAAGCCGGGAATGTACCTGGTGGCGCCGGAGCCGGTATATGACGGTGACTATGCGGTCCGGTATCAGTTTACCCCGTACCTGGCGGCTCTGCCGAACAGCGAGTATGCCATGAGCGGCGCGGGAAGTGATGAGTGGAAATATGATATGGAGAGCGAGCTTAAGATGGAGTCGGAACCTCTCCTTGGGAAGCTTAATATCGTGAAGAATCTGAAGAATTATAATGCAACGCTGGGGCAGGTGACCTTCGTCTTCCAGGTGGATGGCTATGACGAGGACGGGAATCTGGTATACAGCAATGTAGCCAGCACGACCCATGATCAGGCGGGCAGTGAGACGGTGACAGTCGGCGGGATTCCGGCAGGACTGAATGTGACCGTGACGGAAGTATACAAGGGTGCAAGCTATGATATCGAAGAAGGAACCGAGGAAGTATTTGAGAATGTGAAGATCTGGTCTGATATCGCCGTAAATGGAGTGGATTCAGACGGAACAGTCATCGTTGCGGAGGAGCTTCGCAGACCGGGGGCAGTAGTTACGTTCAATAATGAATATGACGGAGGAAACCGGGGAGGCTATGGTGTGACGAATCATTTCAAATCGGATGGAGCTGACGGATGGACTTGGGAGAACCCGACCGAGCCGGCGGGACAGTAGGAAGGAGCTGCGACAGGAATGAAGAGGATAGAGAAGTATGGGAAAGTGATCGCGATGTCGGCCGCGGCTCTTGGCATGACGGCGGCGCTGACGATCGAGAGTTCCATGGCGTATTTCACGACATATGTGTCGGCAGGAGGAAGCATGACGGTGAGTCTGGGAGCGCAGACTACCATCCATGAAGACCAGGTGACGGATATGACGAAGCACATTTCCGTGAGAAATACTTCTGACAGCAATGAATGCTTTGTCAGGGTGAAGATCTTCTGCGGCGGTGAATTCAGTATCGGTTATCCAAAGGAGTCGAATGTTATCGCCAATGAGGACTGGTACTTCGGGGATGACGGGTATATCTACTACAGGCCGATTCTGGCGCCGGGAGAGTTGACGTCTGTGCTGGATGCGAAGATCTATGTACCGGAGGATTTCGACCGGGAGGATTTCAATGTGGTGGTAATCCAGGAATGTACTCCGGTCGTCTATGATGCGTCTGGAAATGCGTCGGCGGACTGGAACACTGTGTATAAGGGATATCAGGAGAATTCCGGCGGACAGGGAGAGGAGGCTGAGGAATGATGAGCAGAAGAAGAGGAGCCTCTGAGAGGAATGCTGCTGCGGGTATTGGCAGCAGGAGGAAAGGCAGCGGAAAGCATCTGACGTATATTCTGGCGGGGATGGCTGTGGTGCTGCTCCTTGGGAGCGCCGTTGGAAGTACCCGGGCAGCGCTTACGTATTACAGTGAGAACTACACGGCGGAGATCACCGTATCCCAGATCGGTGTAAGCCTGATGGAGAACGGGGAAGTGGTCAGCAGCCGTGATTATGACAATAATGAATGGAAGACGAGTACGAATCAGGGAAGTGCGTCCGCGAGCGGGGCGCTGCTTCAGAATCTACTTCCGGAGAAGAACGGCAAGAAGGAGAAGCTTGCCCTGAACAAATCATACGAGGAGAAACTGACTGTCAGGAACAGCGGGGCGATCGACGAGTATGTCAGGGTGCGCATTTACAGATATTGGATGAAGGACGGCAGGAAGATTACGACCCTGTCGCCAAGCCTGATCAATTTGAATCTTGTGAACGGTGACCAGTGGATCAGAGAACCGGGCGCCGCAAGGGAAGATACCGAGAAGGAGTGCATGGAGCTGTATTATAAGGGGATTCTTCCTTCCGGCAGCGAGACGGCAGCGTTCGCGGATTCGATCAAGATAGATGGACAGGTGGCGCAGGAGGCCAGGATCGAGGAAGACGGCAATGTGATCACCACCATTTACAAATATGACGGTGTGGAATTCCATGTGGATATCGAGGTGGATGCGGTACAGACACACAATGCGCAGGATGCGATCAAGAGCGCGTGGGGTGTAGACGCGGCTTCGCTCGGGATATTATAAGGGGGTCTGACAGGGAATGAAGACGAAGAATAGATTGGCAGGCTTGAGTCTGACTGTGTGCCGTGCTTTGGCGGTATTTCTGATCACTGCGGCGGCGGGGATCATGGCGGACCCGGCGGCAGTATTTGCCGAAGACCGGCAGGGAGCGTCCGGCTGGGAGGTATCCTTCGACGGTAAGAAGATGAAGAGTAATTTCTCTGCCGCGAATATGGGAGACGAGATCAATGCCATGCAGCCGGGGGATTCCGTGGAACTGACGATCTCGCTTAAGAACAGCTTCAACGGCCAGGCGGACTGGTATATGAAGAATGAGGTGCTGAATGCGCTTGAGGACGCAGGAGACGCGGCGGGCGGCGCATATGATTACCTTCTGACCTATACGGATGTGTCGGGGAAGACGACGACGCTGTATTCCAGTGAGAAATTCGGCGGAGACGGGAGGTTTAACGGCGTGGGGCTGCACGGGGCTACGACGACGCTTGAGGATTATTTCTACCTGGACCGGATGGGTAATAACGAGAAGGGTACGGTGAAGCTTAAGGTTGCCCTCGACGGTGAGACGCTGGTGAATGATTATCAGAATACCTATGCGAAGCTGCAGATGGATTTCGCGACGGAGCTGGTGGAAGACGGAAGGGCGACGCCGTCACCGACGCCGGGAAGGCCGGGAAGCGGTTCTTCGAACCGGGAGATCGTTAAGACGGGCGACCAGACGAGGGTTATGCTGTATGTGTCCTTGATGCTTGCGGCGGGGTTGGTGCTGCTTCTGCTGGCAGCTATAAGGATGCGGCGTGAGCAGGAGGAGGAATAATATGAGATGGTTGAGATATATTCGTGCCAGTCTTCTGGCCTTGACGGTGACGGCTCTTATGATGAGCCAGACTGCATTTGCCGCTGATGAGGAATATACCTATACGGTGAGGCTGTTCGCAGGTAACTTAGGCGAGCTTACCGGAGAAGGGCTTGAGATCAAGTCGGATTCTGCGAGTGTGGATGCTCAGAAGGATCTGGTGGTGATCACCGGGCTTAGATACGGCGACACGGTGAGGATCATTTACCAGGAGGCGGCTAAGAGCACAGATGAGAGATACTATGTGCGGGGAGTCCGGAGATCCGGAAGGGATAATTCTGAGGCTGAGGCGCCGACCTTCAATGTGGCGTGTGACAGAGATTATGTTGCCGCTTATGGCGTAAGCGGCGATATGGTTGCATATACTGTTAATTATCTGGATGCAAATGGGAATCCGCTGATGGCGAGTGATACCTATTATGGGAATGCCGGGGAGAGGCAGTATGTGTCTTCCCGCTATATCGAAGGGTATCAGCCCCAGGCGTTGAATCTGGTGAAAACCTTGTCGGAGAATGAGGCGGAGAATGTATTTGATTTCCGGTACAGACCAGTCGAAATCCGGGCAACCGGAACGACCGGAACAACGGGAACGACCGGGACGACCGGAACAACAGGGACCACGGGTACGACAGGAACCACGGGAACGACCGGGACGACCGGAACAACGGGAACCACTGGAACAACGGGAACGACCGGAACGACCGGAACGACCGGAACCACCGGAACAACGGGAACCACAGGAACGACAGGAACCACTGGAACGGCGGATAACGAAGATAATGCGGATGCGGATGAAGAGGACGGCGCAGACGACAGAGTCGGCGGAGATGCGGGAGTTCAGGTTCCGGATGAGGAAGTACCGCAGGCACAGTCGGATGATGTAATTGATCTGGATGATGACGAGGTTCCGTTGGCTGCGGCGGGAGCAAACAATACGGGTATGGTGATGGGATATCTCCCTCTCTATATAGGGATCGGAGTCATTGCCGTGCTGGCGCTGGCGGGAACGGCGTTTTATCTCAAGAAGAGACGCAAGGTTCCGGCGATGACGGCGGAGAAGGTAATCGAAGAATTGACTGACCGTGAGAAGTAAGCGTGGAGAATCAGGCATGAAGGAGCGGGGCAGGAAGGATTCTAAGGATAGAGGAGAACAGAGGGATAAGAAGTTAAGGAAAAAGGATCAAAGAAGAGAGAACAGGATCGGCGGGATCTTGAGTATGACAGGTACGGTGCTGATCGCGGCTGTGATCGTACTCTGTTCTATGCTGGTCCTGCCGGGGATCTTCGGGTTCCATATGTATCACGTACTCAGCGGAAGTATGGAACCTGCGATACCGGTGGGAAGTCTTCTGTATGTGAAGGATGTGCCGCCGGAGGATGTGGACGGGGAAGATATCATAGCCTTCTATAGTTCTCTGGAGGATGGAGGCATTATTACCCACCGGGTGGTGGAGAACCATGTGGTGTCGGGTACATTTCAGACGAAGGGCGATGCCAACGACGGGGAAGATCCTACGCCTGTGCCGTATGCGAATTATATCGGCGAGGTGGTAAGGACGATCCCGTATATGGGAAAGCTTCTGACAGTGATGACCTCTTTCTATGGGAAGATCGCGGCGGCATGCGTGGTGGCGCTGGGCGCATTCTTGAATTTTATCGGAAAGAGATGAGGACGGTATAGAGGAATCGGCTATACCGTTTTTTTTCCAGTGTTATACAGGAGAAAGAAGAGGGAGGAAGGTTGACTTTATGCGAAAGTTGCTCTAAAATAATGGAACAGAGGCTTTTGGTATATATGGACAATAGCGTAGAAAGAAGAGATTATCAGTGAATAGACAGAGGAAATTAATTAAGAGTGTTTGTATAGCAGGATTGGCAGGGGTACTGGCTGCAGGAGGTATCGCTGTCCAGGGGTCTGTCAGGGGAATTGCAGAGGGACTTGCGGCGGCGGAGGATGAAGTGATCGTCCTTACTCCTGAGAATATGGAAGCATTGAAGGCGAGACTGGCTGAGAATCCCGATCTGATCATTATATTAGAAGATGGGACACGGATCGACCTGGCGTATCTGGAGACATTGGAGGCGGCAGGGCAGACTGTTATCGTGAAAGCAGCAGATGTAGAGGCGAATCCGGCTTTGAGTGAAGTGACGGGGACGCCGGATGGATCTGTGGTAACGGAGAATCCGGCAGGAAATCCGGGTGAGCAGGGAGCCGTGGATGGAGCGGGAGCTTCCGGCGGAGAGAACGTCGGAACAGGAACGCCGGAGAACGCAGGCGGCGGTACGGGAACACCGGAGAATCCGGGTACGGAAGGGACGCCGGGAAGCGAGGCAGGAATGCCGTCTGGAGAAGACAGCGGGGAGGACGGTGCATCCGGAGATCATTCCGAAAGCGGTGAGAACCCGGGAGAAACGGGAGACGGTTCTGAGGATGGAGATAAGCCGGGTTCAGGCGAGAACCCGGGAGAAACAGGAGACGGTTCTGAGGATGGAGATAAGCCGGGTTCAGGCGAGAACCCAGGAGAATCGGGAGACGGTTCTGAGGATGGCGAGAACCCGGGAGAAACGGGAGACGATACTGAGGATAAGGATAAGCCGGGAGAAACGGGAGACGATACCGAGGATGGAGATAAGCCAGGAGAATCGGGAGATGATACCGAGGATGGGGATAAGCCGGGTTCATCCGGGGAGGATACTGAGGATGGCTGGAAGCCGGGAGAGCCGGGAAATGACGCCGAGGATGGAGATAAGCCAGGTTCATCCGGGGAGGATACCGAGGATGGCTGGAAACCGGGAAAGCCGGGAAATGACACCGAGGATGGAGATAAGCCGGGTTCATCCGATTGGCCGGGAAGCTCGGATAGACCGAACGACACCGGTTCATCCGGTAAGCCGGGGAATTCGGATGGAACGAAGAATCCCGGGGAAACGGGAGATTCGAATATAACAGATGATATTTCTGACAAGAATACAGGATTCGGAAGTATACCGGATAAGATCATCGTGGATGTAGATCAATTTGAGCCGGACGTGATAACACCGGACAGAATCAATGATGCAACTGTCATTCTTAACAGAAAATTAGTGAAACTGCCTAAGATGGTAGATGATTTCCGCTTCTGGACGGTGGCAAGGAAGTATGCATTTGCCAGGGAAGATCTTGAGATCCGGGAGAAGATTCCGGGAGAAGAGGTAGGAGAGGAAACGGTCAGAGCCATTGGAAGTCTTAAGAAGGATGGTCTGCTGTATATCCTGAAGGAAGAGAATAACGGCTGGTTATACGTGGAGTCGGGGAGAGTCCGGGGATTCGTCCGTCCGGAGAAGTTGATGACCGACGAGGAAGCGAAGCAGAAGTTAGAGGAATATCAGGACGAGGCGAAGCGCGCAGCTGAGGAGCAGCAGAAGGAATATACAGGGATTGAAGATATGGTTCCTATGGCAGAAGAGCTGGTTTCATGGAAGGATAATGAGGCATTTACATATCTGAGGGCTACGGTAGATCAGACGGTTGTGGATAAGAGATATGCGGTCGCGAAGGATGCTCCGATTGAGGTGAAAGAAGATAAGGATGTGTCCAGCCGGGTAGTCGGCGTACTTCCGAAGGACGGATTATGCTATGTGATAGAAGGGGAACTTGAAGATGAACCGCAGAATGAAGCGGAAGAGGTTGTTGAGAATTCGCAGAATGAAGCGGAAGGAGCTGTTGAGGATTCGTTGAATGAAGCGGAAGGAACTGTTGACGGAACGCTGAATGGCGCGGAGAACATAGCAGCGGATGATTTGACAGAGACGGATGCGGAGGAAGCAGCGGATAATTCTGCGAATCAGCTTCCGGAAGAGATTGAGGATAGATTCGAGGAGAAATTGAAGGAAGAAGCTCTGGATGAAGCCGGATGGGTATATATAGAATCCGGAGACGTCAGAGGATTTGTCCGCAAGGAATCTCTTAGTTATGGAGAAGAGGTGACGGAGCAGGTAGAAGAGGCAGAAGAGGACTCGTATGCACTGGCAGAAGAGAAGATAAAGCCGGAGGATAATGCAGCCTGCTATTATACACTCACGTCTACGAAGCCTGGAACTCCAAGCGGTGAGATCAGAAAGTCCATGGTCGAATTCGCGGCTCAATTTATCGGGAATCCGTATGTATGGGGCGGAACCAGCCTGACAGACGGGGCAGATTGCTCGGGATTCGTACAGAGCATTTACAAGCAGTATGGTTACGATATCCCAAGGGTAGCGTGCGATCAGGCTGAGTATGGAATTAAGATTCCGGTAGAGGATGCTTTGCCGGGGGATCTGATCTTCTATGCTAAAAATGGTTATATCCATCATGTTGTCATGTATGCGGGCGGTGGGAAGACCATCGAAGCTATGAGTTCGTTTACCGGCATTGTCCAGGCGGATGTGAGGACGGACAGCGCAGTATGGGCAACCAGGGTTCTGGATGATAATGGCTATGAGTATGCGGACGGCGGGATCAGTGAAGTGAACGCTACACCGGATATGTACGGGAAGGATCTTGGTACATTCGAACTGACGTATTACTGTGCCTGTGAGCTTTGCTGCGATGTGGAGACCGGAATCACGGCGACGGGAGCTCCGGTTGTGGAAGGAAGGACGATCGCGGTTGATCCCAGAGTGATTCCTTATGGAACGCAGGTTATCATAGGCGGGCATATATTCACCGCGGAAGACTGCGGCGGAGCGATCAAGGGGAATCATATAGATATCTATGTGAATGACCATGCCAGGGCATTGGCGTTAGGTGTGAATTATGCGAATGTGTATCTGAGAAAATAGAGAAGTTGTTGACAATTGATTTTAGTTGAAGTATAATGAATAAGCGTTGGTACATTCATCTAATTGAAGAGAGAGGTTATATCAGTTGAATTGGCTGTTATAATATAGAAAGTGTCTCTGTAGCTCAGGGGATAGAGCATTCGCCTCCTAAGCGAAGGGTCGGACGTTCAAATCGTCTCAGGGACGCTAAAGGTGCTGG
>CANTDX010000057.1 GCA_947652615.1 uncultured Dorea sp.
GCCCGTTAATCATTAAATCGCTAATTGTCTTGCACCCCCATCATAAAAATATAAAAATAAGTGAACAGCACTCAGACTATCCACTTTACATATCTGTACAACAGGCTTATCATATTATCATACCCGACAATATTACAACGCAAACCCTAATACTCAATATCAAACCGATAGTCACCCGATCGTGCTATGGTGAGAGTGGATACTCTACTTTGTTTTTTGCTTCACGCAAATATTAATCTACCACAACTATCCAGGAATGTCAAGAGTCTATTTTCATTAAAAATCCTTGAAAAACTTGTCCTTTCATGTAATAATAGAGCAAGATCTGTTTTTTTGGGAATGATTATTTATTAATTGAGGAGGATTTTAAATGAAAGACAGAAGTAATTTTACTAGCAAGCTCGGCTTTGTCCTTGCAGCTTCGGGATCGGCCGTAGGGCTTGGGAACATCTGGAGGTTCCCCTATCTTGCCGCGCAGTACGGCGGCGGTACTTTCCTGCTGATCTACCTGATCCTGGCAGTCACTTTCGGATTCACGCTGATGACCGCAGAGATCGCCATTGGCCGCAAGACCGGTTTAAGCGCTATCGGCGCCTTCAAGGTGCTGGATAAGCGGTTTAATTTCCTGGGAATACTTGCCGTCGTCGTTCCGGTCATCATCTTTCCATACTATTCCGTCATCGGCGGATGGGTGGTAAAGTATTTCGCCGTATTCATAAGCGGAGGCGTTAAGGCTTCCGCCGGAGATACTTATTTTACCGACTTTATCGGCGGCACTTTCCAGCCTATCGGATGGTTCCTGCTGTTCCTTGCACTCACCGCTGTCGTTGTACTGTGCGGTGTTGAGAAGGGGATTGAAAAGGTAAGCAAGATCATGATGCCGATCCTTGTCGTGCTCACCATCATCATTTCAGTATACGGACTGACTCTTGACGGCGCTATGGAAGGCCTGGTCTACTATATCAAACCACATATGGCAGACGTATCTGCCAAGACGATCCTTGCGGCTATGGGACAGCTCTTCTATTCTATGTCCCTGGCAATGGGTATCATGATCACTTATGGTTCTTATATGAAGAAGACTGACAGCCTGGAAAGCTCCGTCCGTCAGATCGAATTGTTCGATACAGGGATCGCATTCCTGGCCGGACTTATGATCATCCCGGCAGTATTCGCATTCTCCGGCGGCGACCGTTCTGCCTTGAGCGCAGGCCCGGGTCTGATGTTCATGACCCTTCCTAAGGTATTCGCGAGCATGAAATTCGGCGGAGCGATCGGTACGATTTTCTTCCTGCTGGTACTCTTCGCGGCGCTGACATCAGCGATCTCCCTGATGGAGACCATCGTATCCGTGTTCATGGACAGATTCGGGTGGAAACGCCGGTTTACAGGTATCTTTGTAGCTATACTTGCCGCACTCATGGGGATTCCTTCCTCGCTTGGATTCGGACCTCTTGGCTTCATTACCTGGAATAATCTGTCCATCCTGGATATCATGGACTTCTTAAGCAACAGCGTATTGATGCCGATCGTCGCATTCTTCACATGTATCTTCGTCGGATTCATTATCAAGCCTAAGGCGATCGCCGACGAAGTGAAAGAAACTGGCGAACCCTTCAAGGCAGAGGGTATGTTCAACATTATGATCAAATGGGTGGCTCCGATCTTCCTGGTTATCATCCTTGCAAGCTCTATTGCAAGCGGACTTGGCTGGTTCAAGATCTAACCTTTGAAAGCGGCGGTCACTATGGAACTTAGAAAATGGAATGTATTTCTTGCGGTTGTTGATTCCGGCAGCTTTACCAAGGCTGGTGAAGGACTGGGATATACCCAGTCTGGGATCACTCAGATGATGAAATCACTTGAGCAGGAGGTTGGCTTTCCTCTCTTCCACAAGGGACACCACGGGGTGTCCCTTACAAAAGAAGGCGAAGCACTCCTCCCCTCCATCCGCAATCTTTTTTCCGCCAACGAGACTCTGAACCAGGAGATCTCCTTTCTTAAAGGAGCCAAGAAGGGAACCCTCAAGATCGGCGCCTACACAAGCTGCTCTATCCACTGGATCCCTGAAATCATCCAAGCGTTTAAAAAAGAATACCCAGGTATTCTTTTTGATATCGCAGAGGGGAATGAATACGAGCTGTCCTGCTGGATCCGCGATCACAAGGTTGATATCGCATTTACCAGCTACCAGGACGATTCTTCTTATCATTTCATCCCCGTATATGATGATCCCATGCTGGCAGTCATGCCGAAAGGCCATCCCCTCGCCGCATACGACGAGGTTCCGATTGAATTATATGCGGATGCCGCTTTCGTTGTGTCCGATTATAGCTATTTGAATGACGTCCACCGGATCCTTAAGGCAGCAGGCGTGACACCCGATATCCGATACACGACTCACAGCGACTACTCAATCTTATCTATGGTGGAACATAACCTTGGAATCAGCATCCTTCCCTCCCTTGTTCTGCGCAACAAATCCGGGAATTTCGAGGCGCGTCCTCTGAAACCGAACGCTTACCGCAGACTTGGGATGGCAGTGGCGTCTTCCGCCAATATGTCGCCTGTAATGAAAATATTTATCCAATATGCAAAAAACTATCTTCTCTCCTGAAGATAGTTTTTTGTTATTCAGATCTCTCTTATCATCTCTGATCCCCCATGCAGAATACCGCAACCACCCCCGGTCCGGTATGGCTTCCGATCACAGTTCCGATATTATTGATCAGGATATTATCGATCCCCATCTTCCCTCTTACCTGTCCCGCCACATAATCGGCGTCCTCCCGGCAGTCCCCGTGGGTGATCATGATGATATCATTCTCCCAACCCTTCGCCTGCTTCGCGGCAGTCTCCACGATCTTTCCAAGCGCTTTCCTGCGCCCCCGCTCCTTGCCGATCACCTGAAGAGCGCCCCTGTCATCCATATGGATCATCGGCTTAATCTTCACCATGCCGCCAAGCACAGCAACCGTCTTGGAGATACGCCCCCCTCTGTGAAGGTGTTCCAGATCGTCAATTGTTACATTATGGCAGACATGAAGCTTATTTGCCTCCGCCCATTCGGCAGTCTCTTCCATCGAATAACCCTCGCTCTTACGCTTCAACGCATAATACAGAAGCAATCCCTCGCCCATACAGGCACACAACGTATCGACCACCATGATCTTCCGGTTCGGGTACTCTTCACGAAGCTCCTCCGCCGCTATCTTCATGCTGTTGCAGGTCCCGCTTAACGCAGACGAGAAGCCAAGATGCAGAATATCTTTCCCTTCCTTCAAGATCGGCTCAAATGCGGTCTTCGCTTCATCCGGATTCACCTGAGAGGTTACCGCCATCTTTCCTTCCCTCAGCTTGCCGAAGAACTCCTTGGGGGACAACCCGCTCATATCCTCATAAGTCTTGCCGTCTATCGTATATTTTAACGGAATCACCGGCACCCCTCTCGCGCTCAGCCATTCCTTAGGAAGATCTACCGTACTATTCACTGTTATCACATAATCACTCAATTTACAGCCTCCTTTTGATCATTATCCATATCCCTTAAAACTTTTCGCATCGTAAGTACAAATAACACGCAAGTCGTCACCACTGAGATGACGTCCGCCACCGGCTCTGCCCTGTAGACCCCCATGACCCCCATAAATTTGGGGAAGATCACTGCCAGCGGGATCAGCAGGATCACCTTCCGAAGAAGCGCGATAAACAGAGATACCTTCGCCTGTCCAAGAGCAAGGAAGGTAGACTGGCACGCAGACTGCAGCCCGAAGATCGTAATACCAAGGAAATATACCGGCATCACCTGGCAAGTTAGCCGGATCAGATCCTCATTGTTTGTAAAGATCCCCGCATAGACGCCCGGGGCAAGCACTGCCACCCCGCCAAGGATCAGCGTTCCCAGAAGCCCGGAGATCAAAAGCCTTGTAAATGTCCCTTTCACCCGATCCTTATCTCCTGCTCCATAGCAATAACTGATGATCGGCTGGACTCCCTGAGAGATCCCCTGAACCGGAATCAAGATCAACTGCATGATACTGGTCATGATGGACATAGTTCCCACATACAAGTCTCCTCCATAATTCTGCAGCCCGGAATTCAGCGTGATTCCCACCATACTCTCCGTGCTCTGCATGATGAAGGGAGATACCCCAAGACCTGCGATGCGGACCACAATCTCCTTCTTAAGCCGCATATGCTCCGTCTTAAGCTTCATCGAGCTTCTCGTAGACGTCAGGAAACGGATTACCCATGCCGCGCTGACTGCCTGGGAGACGACGGTTGCCAGCGCCGCGCCCTTCACCCCCATATCCAGCACAAAGATCAAGACCGGATCCAGGCAAATATTGAGCAGCGCTCCGATCACCACCGACAGCATGGCAACCTTCGACTCTCCCTGCCCGCTGATGAACGTATTCAAACCCACTGCGATCTGAACGAATATTGTACCGACCAGATAGATACCGATATAACTCTTGGCATACCCGATCGTCACTTCACTGGCACCAAACGCGTATAGCACCGGTGTCTTGAATATCGAAAATCCTATGGTAAGCACGATCGAGAACAACACGATCATACCCGCCGAATTTCCAAGTATCTGCTCTGCCTTGCGGATATCCTTCTTCCCAAGCTCAATGGACGCTAAGGGCGCTCCTCCCATCCCCGCAAATGCACTGAACGCGGAGATCAGCATGATGATGGGAAATGTAACTCCCACCCCCGTCAGGGCGATATCCCCGTAGCCGCGGATATGCCCGATATAGATCCTGTCCACAATGTTGTACAGCACGTTGATAAGCTGCGCTGCCACGGCCGGCACGGCCAGAGAGACCATCAGCCTCCCCAGAGGCTCCGTGCCGAGCCTCTCCTTATTCGTCTCTTTCTCCATATGTAAATTCCACCTTCTGATTCGACACAGACGCAAAGCGGCATAATTCCCCATGCGTCTGTGCACATCTGACGCTCAGTATAACATGTACGGCAAATACTGTAAAGACATATCGGCATCCGAATACAGTTATTAATTTAATTTCACATTCAGATAATTTCTCCCCGACAGCGTCTTATTAAAGCAAATGCTGCATACAATGATCAATGTTCCGATCAAGAAGCCCCACCAGTTGAACAGCGCAGTCAGGATCAGCAGCTCCAGACGCATGAATTTCAGCGCATAGCCAAGTTCGAAGTTCGGCTGGGTGTAATTCGCAACAGACACGAATGCCATATATAACATGACTTCCGCATTAAACCACCCGGACTGCACCGAGAATTCGCCCATCACCAGACCTGCGATCACGCTTAAGGGAGTACTCAGCATACTCGGCGTATTAAGCGCCGCCAGACGCAGGCCGTCAATGGCGATTTCCAGGATCAGCAGCTGGAAGATCAGCGGGATATTGACCGTATCCTTTACCGACACGAAGGCAAATACTTCCGGAAGCCAGTTCAGATTCTGCATGAATAACAGAAACACCGGAGTTAAAAATACCGTCATAAATGTGATCAGCCCTCTGGCGATCTTCAAATATACATTGGTCATGGTCGGGAAATAATAATCATTGGCTTCTTCGATCATATCGAGGATCGACGTGGGTAGTATCATTGCCGACGGCGAATTATCTACCAGCAGAACGATCTTCCCTTCCAGCAGACAAGCGGTCGCCGTATCCGGCCGCTCGGTAAACTTGAATTTGGGGAATGGATTGTACCATTTGCGCTTATATAATTCTTCTGCCAAACTCTGTTGATTCATCCGCAGCGCGTCTGTTTTGATATTCTTGATCCGGTCGGACACATTCTTCAGAAGCTCCTGATCCACCCGATCGCTCATATAGCAGATCGCAACATCCGTCCTGGAACTGTCTCCGATCTCCACCATCTCCATGATCAGATGGGGATCCCGGATCCTTCTTCTCATAAGCGCCGTGTTAAATACGATCGTCTCCACGAATCCGTCCCGGGAACCCCGAAGCGATTTGTCCTTGTCCGGTTCCTCCACACTTCTTGCCGGATAAGTCCTACAGTCTATAGCGATACAAGCCTCATAACCCTCGATAAAAAGGCAGGTGACGCCGGACAGCAGGTTCTTCATGACCTGGTCAAAATCGCCCAGGACATCCACCTCCACATAAGGGACGCACTCTCTCGAGAAGCTGGTCGCATCACCCGGCATATCTTCTTCTGTGATTCCCAAGAATGAATCCAGGATCTTAAGCATGGATTCATCCTTCGTGAATCCGTCTATAAAATAGAACGTAGCACAACGTCCGCCGATCATGATATCCCGCCGGATGATATCAAAGCTTTCTTTTATCGGAAGTACCTGATTCATATATGCAGTATTCTCTTCCCGCGAGGCTGTTATCTTTTTTATGTCTGACATATTCATTCCTCCGCTTAATTACTGAATCTATAAGCGTTAGCATCCCCCGCATTCTCAGAAAATATACCCAAAAGCATACAAAAAGGACAGCGCAATCTTTGCTGCCCTCTTCTGTATCATACTTTTCATCTATTACACCGAATAACCAGTCGTGCTTCCCAATCCGCCGTTGCGTACCGCAGTCACGTCATCATCCACCGTAATTCCGTACTCCACAAATATCCCCTGCATGAACCCTGTGCCTGCTTCGATCCTGACCGTCTTCCCTTCCCTGCTGTCATTAGTTAACTTGACAAATATGTGACCCTCGTTATCCGAATAGAAATAGTCGCTGTCGATAATCCCTACCGTATTGTTAAGCTGCAGACGGTATTTGAAACCAAGCCCGCTTCTTGGGTAACACTTAAGCACCCAGTCGTCCTCCATCTCCACGCAGATCCCTGTGGGAATCTTCACAGTCTCTCCGGGCTCCATCGTAATCTCCACCGGCGCGTAGAAATCATACCCGGCAGAACCCGATGTTGCCCTGCATGGCAGACGAATCCCATCATAGACCATCTGAATCTCGTCATCTCCGGCTGCGGAACCAAAGACATCCTGGTATCCTTCCTTAAACTGTCCAAAACTTACTTTATGAAACTGTGCAATTCTCTTTGCCACGTTCTCACCACCTTTATTTTCATTATAGCAAAAGGGTAATCAGATATCCAGCTTCAACTGAACCTCTTCTTCTGCCTCTTCCTTGAAACTCTCCACCTGTTCCGGATTCAGGCTTGGCAGATCATCCACCGACTGAACGCTGAACCTTCTTAAGAATTCCTCTGTAGTCCCAAAAAGAATCGGCTTGCCGGGTGCATCAAGCCTTCCTCTCTCACAGACCAGATTGTACTCTACTAATTTGTTCACCGCATGGTCAGACTTCACCCCCCGGATCTTCTCTACCTCCAGCTTCGTCACCGGCTGCTTATAGGCAATGATCGATAACGTCTCAAGCAGTACATCCGTCAGCACATACTTCTTCGGCTGCTTCGCCACGCGGATCAGATATTCATACATCTCCTTCTTGGTACACATCTGAAATGCATCCTCCAGCTCTATGATGCGCACTCCGCGGTCCTCCGCCTCGTACTTATCCATCATCCGGTGTATCAGCTTCCTGGTCGTATCCGTGTCATGCCCGACCGCCGCCGCGATCTTCGTAAGATCCACGGACTCTCCCATGGTAAATAATACCGCCTCTATAACTCCCTCTAATCTCTTGATCTCCACTTCTTCCATGATTCCCTTCTCCACCATATCTGTTATCTGCATGCGGCTTCCCGCGCCGCGTCTGATACACTGCAAAAATATCAGGCGAAGACCTTCGACATGATCATGATCTCGTCAAAGGGCTGTTCCTGTTCTATCATGATCGTCCCTTCTTTCATAAGCTGCAGAACCGCAAGGAAGGTCACCACGATCTGCGTCTTCGATCTCTGCTTCTCCAGAAGCATCCGAAAACCGAACCTTCGATGATTCTTCGCGTATTCCGTGACATAGAGCAGCTTATCCGGAAGAGTGATCTCCTCTTTCTCTATCTTCCCGAACTTACTGCGGACAGGATCGATCTTATCCACCTGCCTTCTCATAACCTCCCGGAATACCTTGTTAAGCTTCACAAGGGTGACATTGGCCAGCAGCTCGTCCAGATCTACAGGCTCCACATATCCCAGGACCTCCTCCGGGATCGTGGGCTTCTTGTACATCACCTGTTCTCCCTCCACCTGCCTGTCCTTAAGCTCATAAGACATATACTTGTACATCTTATATTCCAGCAATTGCGCTACCAGTTCCTGGCGCGGGTCTTCTTCTTCGCCTTCTTCATTGACTTCCTTGGGGAGAAGCATCCTGCACTTGATATCCAGAAGCGTCGCCGCCATTACCAGGAATTCGCTCATGATATTCAGGTCTTCTTTCTCCATCTCCCGGATATACTCCATATACTGGTTCGTGATCTCGACAATCGGAATATCGTAGATATCAATCTTATTCTTATCTATCAGATGTAAAAGCAGGTCTAACGGTCCCTCGAAGACCTGCAGCTTTACCGGAATTCCCATAAACCTCTCCCATACCCTTCTTTCGATAACACAATTGTAATATTATACAGGATTTTCCTCTATTTCTCAAGTCAGAAGTTTGAAAATATTATCTTAGCTCCACCGCAATTACCTCAGCAGGATTAAACAGCCGAATCGGCACCGAGTGTACTCCAAGCCCTCTGCTCACTACCACGCATGCTTCTTTGGCCTGGTAACAGCCGCCTGAGAACTTCGGAAACGGTGTGAAATCCGGCGCGATCACGCCTCCGATCCCTGGTATGCCTACCACTCCTCCATGATAATGTCCGCACAGGATAAGATCTGCCCCCCACTCCTGATAAGCTTCCACATGCCCGGGATGGTGTGCCAGCAAGATCTCATAAGCTTCCCCGGCCTTCCCGACCCGCTCTTCGATATCCTTCACCCGGACCTTCCCCTTAGCAGCGCGCTCATAGCCGCGCATCGGGATCTCCAGCCCTGTGATTCGTACCCTTGCCCGACCCCATCGAAAGACCGCAGAATCATTCTCCAGGAAATGGATCCCCGCCCTAAGAAGCCGCTCCTTATACTCGCGGTACGACTGCCTGTATTTCCTTGGCCGTTCCTTAAGCTTCTGCTCATGGTTGCCGTTAGCATAATATACCGGGCAGATCCTGGGCAGACCCGACAGGAATTCGGCCGTATGCCCGTAAGAATATCCGTCCGTCCGGATCAGCATATCCCCGCCGATCAGGATCAGATCCGGCTTCTCTTCGGCGATCGCTTCATACAATATCTCATTCTTCTTCCCATACCGGTAATTGTGAAGATCACTTAAGAATATAAGCTTTCTGCCCCGTTCAAGTCCGGCAAGCTTCGGCGAATCCGCTGTGTAATGTGTTACCTGAAAACAGCGCAGTTCACGGATGATCTCACCGACCGCCGCCAGCAGACCGAGCAGGGCTGTTATAATAAATGGTTTCAATCTTTTTCTCCTCTTCGATGCTTTCCCGCCGTTCTCGGCGTCCATGATACTCGGATTGCTCCGTGCTATGCACTCCCGCAATCCTAAAATACCTCAATTCCGCTCTAAACACGCACGCTCACTCCGCGCCATTCACCATCAGGATGCGTCCTTGTGCCAGCACAAACTTATCCTGATAATGAATGACGAGTGAACTGTAACTCATTATATAATTATTCCTGTTATTTTGCAAATGGATATGTTAGAATAATTTATTAGGAAATATAGTAAGAAAGGAAGGGATTGACATGACAATACCTGAAAAACTCTCCGCGCTTCGGGCTTTGATGGAGGACCGGGGATACGACGTATATCTGGTCCCCACCGACGATAACCATCAGAGCGAATATGTAGGGGAACATTTTAAAGCGAGAGCATTCATCACAGGCTTTACCGGATCTGCCGGAACGGCCGTCATCACGAAGACAGAGGCCGGGCTGTTCACGGACGGCAGATACTTTATCCAGGCCGCCAATCAGTTGGAAGGAAGCGGTATCACGCTCTTCAAGATGGGGCAGCCGGATGTACCGACACTGGAGGATTATATTGCCGACGTGATGCCGGAAGGCGGAACTCTCGGATTCGACGGACGCGTCGTATCTATGGGCAGAGGGAAGGCTCTGGAGAAGGCTCTGGAAGACAAGCATGCCAAGATCAACTACTCCGAAGATTTGATCGACCTGATCTGGGAAGACCGGCCGCCGCTGTCTACGAAGCCGGCATTTGCACTTGGAACCGAGTACACCGGAGAAAGCACCAAAGACAAGCTTGCACGTATCCGCAAAGCTATGGAAGAAGCCAAGGCAACCGTGCACGTGCTTGCCTCGCTGGACGACATCTGCTGGACCACGAACCTGCGCGGGGATGATATCGAATTCTTCCCGCTTCTTCTGTCCTACGCCATCATTTCCATGGACGATATGCGGTTCTATGTGGACGGGCAGAAGCTGACCGACCAGATGAAATCAGACCTCGCCGAGAATAACATCAAGATCTGCCCGTACAATGACATCTACGAAGATATCAAGAAACTCGGCGCAAATGAGGCCGTACTGGTAGATCCGGACAAGCTGAATTACGCGCTTTACAACAATATTCCTTCTGACGCCAAGGTGATTGAGCAACCGAATCCGGAAATTCTCATGAAAGCAATGAAGAATGAGACGGAGATCAAGAATATCATCAACGCGCACATAAAAGACGGTGTCGCTGTGACCAGATTCATGTACTGGCTCAAGAAGAATATCGGCAAGACCGAGATTACAGAGATCAGCGCCGCCGAGAAGCTTGATTCCTTCCGCAAGGAACAGGAAGGCTATCTGTGGCAGAGCTTCGACCCGATCTGCGGATCCGGAGAACACGGCGCGATCGTACATTATTCCGCAACACCTGAGACCAATATCCCGGTAACCACCAACGGCTTATTCCTGACAGACACCGGCGGCGGTTATATGGAAGGCTCCACAGACATCACAAGAACATTTGCCTTTGGGGAGTTGACCGACCGTATGAAGGAAGATTTCACCACCGTCCTGCTATGCAACCTGCATCTGGCCCGCGCCGTGTTCCTGAAAGGTACTGCGGGCTATAACCTGGATGTACTGGCAAGGATCCCGGCCTGGGAGCGCGGACTTGACTTCAACCACGGCACCGGCCACGGCGTAGGCTACCTGATGAACATCCACGAAGGTCCTTCCGGTTTCCGCTGTGCCGTACGCGGCCATGAGAAATGCCCGCTAGAGCCGGGCATGGTCCTCACCAACGAACCCGGCCTCTACATCGAAGGCTCCCACGGTATCCGTACGGAGAACGAGATGGTGGTGAGAGAAGGACAGAAGACCGAATACGGACAGTTCCTTTACTTTGAGCCGATCACCTACGTGCCGATCGACCTGGATGCGGTTAAGCCTGAACTTATGAAGCCAGAAGATAAGGAACAGCTCAACGCATATCACGCTAAGGTGTATGAGCTGATCGCTCCGCATCTCAATGAAGAAGAACAAGAGTGGCTGAAAGAATATACCAGAGCCATTTAACCCAATTGGGGACGTAGTAAAGCTGCATTTTACTACGTCCCCAATAACATCTATCTCTCTCTATCCCTGCCTTCTTTAAACACCATCATCATCTCATTCGTAAGGCTCACATCATCCGGCTCTGCCGGTATCTCTTCCCGCTCAAACCACTGGGCAAGAGCCAGTTCTTCCTCATCCAGCGTCACATCCTCTTCTCCGTCCAGTTCACAGAAGAACCCCATCAGCAGAGTATCTGAAAATGACCAGGGCTGGCTCTTATAGTACGTGATATTCTTGACCTTAAGCCCTACTTCCTCCATCACTTCCCGCGCTACCGTCTCCTCCACCGTCTCACCGATCTCCGTGAAGCCGGCAAGCAATGCGTATTTCTTATATTCTCTCCCGGCATATTGGGACATCAGGAGACGATTCCCATGAGTCACGGCGATAATGACCGCCGGACAGATCTTAGGATATTCCATCTGGCGGCACTTGGGGCAGTAAAGCATCCGCTCTTTCTGATCCTTCTTAAGAGGCGTACCGCAGCATCCGCAGTAACGGCGGCTCTCATACCACCTATGTAACTGCCAGCCCGTAACCCCCGCAAAGCATAAGTGTTTCGGTCCTGCATTGCGGAATATCTGCCGATCTTCCCATACATACCTGCTGCCGTCTGCCGCAGCTTCTCCATCTCCCGCAAGGAAATCCATATCAAGACCACTTCCCAGATAATACCTCACGCCGTCAACGGCAAACAAATACGTGTAATCACCATAGAGCCTGTCCGCGTCAACGCCCGCCTCTGCCTCCCCGAATGTGGGAAATGCAATCATACCGTCCTGCTGCCGGGCAAGCACCCTGTTCCCGTTATAACAAAGCAGATAATCCTCTTTGGCAGGAGGCTTTGGTCTATATTCGTTCTGAAACTGGTACGGCGCTATATCCTGTATCATCCTGTCATCCTCTCACTTTCGTTCCGTTTCCGTCTCTCTTAGCCATCTTCAACCGGTTCAGCGACACCTCACGTTCTCCGACGGCTGCCTTCATCTCAGTTCCTTCTTCGAATAAATAAGCTTCCTCCACCTCGTCATTCTTGCGAAGCTTGATTCCGCGTACACCGATGGCGCCCTTCTTCTTCTCAGACACCTCTTCCGCAGCGAATTTGAGGAAATATCCGTCCTTCGTCCGTAACACCACACGTTGATTCTCGCTGATCACCTGCACATTCACCACTGAATCGTCCGGCTGCAGCTTCGTGGCGGCGATCGTCCGCTTCGCCACCTGGAATTCGCTTCCCTCTACCTGCTTGACCATCCCCTGCTTCGTGGCAAAGAAAAGCTTCGAATACCGCATCTGTTCCGCATCGCAGATATAGACAATCTCCTCCTGGGTACTGTCAAAATTACTGACATTATCCACCGGCAGGCCCTTATCCCGGAATTTACCGTACGGCAGATCTAAGACCTTGATCTGATGCATCTTCCCCGTATTGGTGAAGATGCACAGTTTCCCGGTATTCATACAGGAGAGGATATACTTGTTCTCGGCATCCGCGGCCTCCTTATTCCTCCCATAGGTATTGGTGTCCACGGTCTTGGCGTAGCCAAACCGATCCATCAGGAATACGACCTCCTGCTCCTCCACCTTCTTCTCCTCATAGACTGCCTCCTCGGCATTCTCAACCACCGTCCGGCGCTTCCGGGCGAATTCCGCCTTAAGCCTGTCCAAATCTTCTATGATCACCTCTGTCATAGAATCATAGTTGTTCAAAATATCTTCGTATCTTGCTATCTTACGGATCGTCTCGTCATGCTCCTTCATCAGCGCCTCGATCTCCAGACCGATGAGCTTATAGAGGCGCATCTCCAGGATCGCCGTCGCCTGCCGCTCGGTAAACCGGAGCATAGACGCCATCTTCTTGGATATCTTGGACTTAAACTTGATATTCTCCGTCACCCCGTTTACCAGACATGCCTTGGCATCCTTCACAGACTGGCTTCCCCGAAGGATCTCAATGATCAGGTCGATCACGTCGCACGCCTTGATAAGGCCTTCCTGGATCTCCTTCTTGTCCTTCTCTTTATTAAGAAGGTTCTGGTACTTCCTGGTCGCCATCTCGAACTGAAAATCCACATGATGCTCAATGATCTTCTTAAGCCCCATGGTCTCCGGCCTTCCGTTCGCCACTGCAAGCATATTAACGCCGAAGGTATCCTCAAGACGCGTCTTCTTATAGAGCATATTCTTGAGATTCTCGATATCTGCTCCCCGCTTAAGCTCTATGACGATCCGGATCCCTTCCTTGGACGACTGGTTGGAGATGTCCACGATATCGTTGGTCTTCTTGGATTCCACCAGCGCGCAGACATCATTCAGGAACTTCCCGATCCCTGCGCCGATCATGGTATAGGGGATCTCGGTGATGACAAGACGGCTCTTGCCCCCCTTCATCTCCTCGACTTCTACCTTCCCGCGAAGCTTGATCTTCCCGTTCCCCGTCTCGTAGATCTCAAGAAGGTCGTCCTTATTGACCACGATCCCCCCCGTCGGGAAATCCGGTCCCTTGATATGGCGCATCAGCTGCCGGGTGCTGATCTCGTCATTCTTCATATAAGCCTTGACCGCATCGATCACTTCTCCCAGATTGTGGGTGGGGATGCTGGTCGCCATACCAACGGCGATCCCTTCCGCGCCGTTGACCAGGAGATTGGGAAGACGCACCGGCAGAACCTCCGGCTCCTTCTCTGTCTCATCGAAGTTCGGGACAAAATCCACGATATCCTTGTCAAGATCCGCCAGATATGCCTCCTGAGTCACCTTCGCAAGGCGCGCCTCCGTGTAACGCATGGCTGCCGCACCGTCCCCTTCAATAGAACCGAAGTTGCCGTGTCCGTCAACCAGGATCATCCCCTTCTTAAATTCCTGCGCCATGACCACCAAAGACTCATAGATCGAGCTGTCCCCGTGAGGGTGATACTTACCCATGGTATCGCCCACGATACGGGCGCACTTACGATAAGGCCTGTCATAACGTATTCCCAGCTCATGCATGTCGTACAAGGTACGCCTCTGTACCGGCTTAAGACCGTCCCGGACGTCCGGCAGCGCACGAGCTACGATCACACTCATGGCGTAGTCGATGTATGATTTCTTCATGACATCCGAATATTCTGTTCTGATAATTTGTGAATCCTGCATCCTTTTCTCCTCACCTTATATATCCAACTCCGCCTCCGTCGCATTCTCATAGATGAATGTCCGTCTTGGCGGCACCTCCGTCCCCATCAGCATCTCCGTCACGCCGGACGCCATCCTGGCATCCTCGATCTCCACAAGCTTCAATATCCGGGTCTCCGGGTTAAGCGTCGTCTCCCATAGCTGGTCCGCGTCCATCTCGCCCAACCCCTTATATCTCTGCAGAGTAAACGGGCCGTCGTGCGTCCTGCGGTACCGCTCCAGCGCCTTATCGTCGTAGAGGTATTCCTCCTCCCCCTTCTTAGGCATGGCCTTATAGAGCGGCGGCATGGCGATATAGACATGCCCCTCGAAGATCAGCTCCGGCATAAACCGGTAAAAAAGCGTCAAAAGAAGGGTTGAAATGTGCGCCCCGTCCACATCCGCATCCGCCATGATGATGATCTTGTCATACCGAAGCCTGCTGATATCAAAATCATTGCCGTAGCCTTCCGAGAATCCGCATCCGAACGCATTGATCATGGTCTTGATCTCGGCATTGGCGAGAACCTTATCAATACTCGCCTTCTCCACGTTCAGGATCTTCCCGCGGATCGGAAGGATCGCCTGATACATCCGATCCCTCGCCGTCTTGGCGGACCCGCCGGCAGAATCTCCCTCCACGATGAAGATCTCGCACTTACTGGCATCCCGGCTCTCACAGTTGGCAAGCTTTCCATTGCTGTCAAAAGAATACTTCTGCTTCGTCAGAAGATTCGTCTTCGCCCGCTCCTCCGTCTTGCGGATCTTCGCCGCCTTCTCCGCGCACCCGATCACCTTCTTAAGATTCTCAAGATTCCTGTCAAAATACCGGATGATCTCATCATTGGCCACCTTACTGCAGGCCTTGGATGCATCCGGATTGTCAAGCTTGGTCTTGGTCTGCCCCTCGAATCTCGGGTCCGGATGCTTGATGGACACGATGGCTGTCATCCCGTTCCTTACATCCGCCCCGGTAAAGTTCGAATCCTTCTCCTTCAAGATCCCAAGCTCCCTGGCATACTGGTTGATCACCGTGGTAAAGGTTGTCTTAAATCCGGTCAGATGGGTTCCCCCTTCTGCGTTATAGATATTGTTGCAGAAGCCAAGGACATTCTCATGGAACTCATTCACATACTGGAACGCCGCCTCCACCTCGATCCCTTCTGCCTCTCCTTTGAAATAAACCGGCTCATGGACCGCTTCCTTCTTGGAATTCAGATCCTTGATAAACCCTAAGATCCCGTCCGGTTCATGGTAGACGATATGCTCCGGCACACCGCCCCTCTTGTCATCAAATATAATGGTAAGCTCCGGATTCAGATAAGCCGTCTCATGCATCCGGCTCTTCACCTCGTCCGCGCGGAACCTTGTCTTCTCAAATATCGTATCATCCGGCAGAAAATTCACCTTCGTACCGGTCTTCCTCGTCTTCCCGATCTTCGGAAGAAGCCCGTCCTCAAGCTCGATCACCGGCTTCCCTCTCTCATATCGGTCATGATGGACGTATCCTTCCCTGCTGATCTCCACATCCATATAAACGGAAAGCGCATTCACAACAGAGGAACCCACTCCGTGAAGTCCTCCGCTCGTCTTATACGCAGTATCGTCAAACTTGCCGCCGGCGTGAAGCGTCGTATAGACGACTCTCGCCGCTGAAACACCTGTCGCATGAAGGCCCACCGGAACACCTCTTCCATTGTCCGTTACCGTAGCCGATCCATCCTTCTCAAGTGTAACATGGATCTCTGAACAAAATCCTGCCAGATGCTCATCCACCGCATTGTCCACGATCTCATAGATCAGATGGTTCAATCCCTTCGTTGATACACTCCCGATGTACATTCCCGGCCGTTTGCGTACCGCTTCCAATCCTTCCAGTATGGCAATGCTGTCCGCATCATATGTATTCTTGTTCGCCATTCCAAATAGATCCTTTCTCTGTATTTCTGCCGGCGAAGCCATGCAGCATACCATATCTTAGCACAAAATGTGGCTCAGTTCAAACACATTTTATTCGACAAGTACCGTATTTAGTGTTTCTGCCAGTATTTCCATGGCATTCCGCATCTCTTCCACCGTGTTCGTCTGCGCTCCGGCTTCTATCAGCAGCGTCTTTGGCTTGAAATGCATGTTGTACCGGTAGCCTCTCAGGTAAATGTGCCTGGTAAACCCCGGATATTTGTTCGCAGCGGCAATCTGAAGCTGCAGGGAAAACGCCAGATTGTCTTCTATATAGGGATTGGGGAGATAAGCAATATTACCGTTCGCCTTCGTCCTGCTAAGCCCGTTGAAGAACATGATCTGGGCCGTAGGCTTCCCCTTGATCTCCGCCGCCAGATGGGTTCCTTCCGCCACTCCGTCTCTGTGAAGGTCGATCACCACCTCGATGCTTGGGTTCTCCGCAAGGATCTTCTGGATCTGCGGCTCTGCCAGCTCATATGCCATACTCCGGTCAAGCTTGCCGTCCACCAGATCGTAGACTCCTTCATGGTGGATCGTCTCGATCCCGTATGTATCATTCAGAAGCTCTGTAAGATAGGTTCCCATCCCCAGGATCGTCGTGCCGGGATCTCCCGGCACAGAGTCGATAAAGCCCTCCTGGGAATGCGTGTGATAGATCAGCACCTTGGGGCCCTTTGACCCGTCAAGCTTCATATTCTTGCCGAGAAGCTTCTCTGCATTGAGCAGTTCCGGATCGGCCATCGTATTGGAATCAACGGTATAGAAATTCCCCAGCAGATATTCATGATTCATCAGCTTCTCCATGGACGTATCAATCTGAGGGCCCATGGCCTGCGCCACCTCTTCCTCCTGCCCGTCTTTTGTCACAAGCTTCCCGTTCTCGTCCACCATGTTCTCATCATTTGCCTGACTGGCAAGGATCATCTGATACGTCTCCCGATCCTCCACATCCGTGTGGGAGCCCGCCTTTCCTTCTATATAAGTACCCAGGGGTATCAGCTCCATAGCCGTTGCTGCCACCCAGTCCTTAAGGGATTCTCCTCCTCCGTTCTCCACATAGGAGAAGCCGGTCAGAAATGTCTCCGCTCCCTTGGTAAGAAGGATCCGGTTTATCTTCGTCACCATCCTTGGCCTGGGTCCCTTGGGCAGGGAAATATTCATACAGGTATATACCATCAGGATTCCTGATATAATCACGATCAGGATCCGGCTGATCCAAGGTTTCCGTTCCACACCATCACTCCATTTTCACAGTGTATTCCCGCAATGCACATCGCTTTTTAACACTATATGACGCCCATTTCCTGATTATGTGCATGTCCCTTTGAAAATAGCATGTTTAACGCCTCCGATATGGTATAGCTGATCCGTTTGACCGTCTCGTCGATATCCTTAGGCGTCACAAACAGTCCGTTCAGATGCGGGGATATCAGTTCCTTGACCAGCTCATACTTCTCCGCCGCGTTGTACCCCTGCATGACAACCCCTACACCCCTAAGAGTCTCCGAACTCTCAAGGGCAAGGATCAGATTCTCCATGGTATCGTTGACGATGGTCGCCGCATCCACCACCGTTGGCACGCCGATGGCAAGCACCGGAATCCCTACCGTATCCTTCGTGATGGCATTGCGGTGGTTTCCCACACCGGAGCCGGGATTGATCCCCGTATCTGAGATCTGGATGGTCCGGTTCAGCCTCTTAGAGCTTCTTGCCGCCAGCGCGTCCACCGCGATCATCATATCCGGCTTCGTCTCCCGGACGATCCCCTTGATGATCTCCACCGTCTCCATCCCGGTCTGCGCCATGACTCCAGGCACGACAGCGCTCACCAGACGCACATTCTCCTCTCCCATGGCATATTTCCCATATTCCTTCACGATATGCCTGGTAATGTTCAGGTTATCCACCACATACGGGCCGAGCGCATCCGGCGTCACCTTCCGGTTGCCAAGCCCCACCACCAGGATCGAATAGTCTTCCTTGTCCGTCTTGATGAAATGTGAGAGGAACTTCGCCAGCTCTTTCGATATCTCGGCATGGTAGTCCTCATCCGGAACCGCCATATTCGGCGCCTCCATGGTGATATAGGTTCCCACCGGCTTGCGCATCACCTTCGCCCCGTTCTCCGTCTCGATCTTGACGGTCGTCACCTTAATCTCCCGCTCCTCGTCATAGTCCTCGGAGAGTGTAACGCCCTGCACCTCCACATTGTCCGATTCAAACCGCTCCTTGTCCTCAAGAGCAAGGTCCGTCCTGATGCTATACTTTTCAATCATCCCTTACATCCTCGCTTTATCTTATTTATTATCCTATTTTTTACAAATATTTGAGAAATATGTATTGACAGAAAGCATTCCTTGCCCTAAAATAAATTCGTATGTTTCGTTAGAACGTCCGTGTCCGGCTCTAACGAAGTCAGAATCGATACTAATGAATCGAAATATCAGATATTGGAGGTGGACAAATTGGCTAATATCAAATCTGCAAAGAAGAGAATCCTGGTGAATGAGACAAAGGCTGCAAGGAATAAGTCTATCAAGTCTAAGGTTAAGACTTGTGTGAAGAAGGTAGAAACAGCCGTTGCTAACAAGGATGCAGAAGCCGCTGCTGCTGCTCTTGCGGTTGCAACCGTTGAGATCAACAAGGCAGGAAGCAAGGGCGTTTATCATAAGAATACTTGCTCTAGGAAGATTTCCCGTCTGGCAAAAGCTGTAAATGGGATTGCTTAATCGACTGTATAGATAGAATCATAAAAACAGCCATACCGTCAATGGCTGTTTTTATGATTCTATTTTTCATTGCTTATCTGACAGAACACCTCCGTCCCCTCCTCCTTAGAGGAACGAAACCGAAGCTTAAAACCATGCACCCTGGCGATCTCCCGGCACACCTGAATCCCATATCCATGCGTTCCCATACGGCTTGCAGGCAGCTCCTGCCCCTTATTGAAGGCCCTTAATAACTCTTCCTCCATAGGTTCCCCGTTATTCCAGATGCGGATCCCCTCTTCATCTGCCGTAATTCTGACCAGGCTTCCGGCTCTTGACGCATTGGCTGTCAGATTATCAAGCAGACAGAGCACCAGCGCCTTGTCCCCGTTCATGAATTCCAGTTGGCAGCGGGCCTCAACATTCGGATATTTTTCTTCCAGTTCATGAAGCAGCTTCCCTGTATCGATCCGCTCGATCCGGATCGCCCCTTCCCGCACATTTCCCATGATCAGAAGCTTCTCCGTGATGTCCTCTAAATGCTTCGCACTGTCTACGATCTGCCTGGCGGCAAAGAAACGGTCCTCCTCCGTGAGCTTCCCCATCATCAGATATTCCGCATACCCGCGGATCCCGGTGAGCGGCGTACGAAGCTCATGGGCGATCTGGTTCACCGGGCGGTTGATCCGGCGCATGGTATAATATAGAAAGAATCCCATGATCCCCGCGAATGCCAGGCCTGCCCCGCAAAAGATCCACATTCTCCTTGCCTGAAGCTTAGATAGGCTTCCAAGCTCCTGCGCATACTCGATTGCAATCTCGACCCCGTCTTCTCTCCCAACCTCCTGAATAAACAGATAACGCTCTCCCCTAATCCTTCTGACTTCGATCAGAGAGCCGACGGACCCCGCATCCTTTCCCTCACCTTCCGGGAAATAATCTGCCGCAATATATTCATTGACACGCACACGGGTGAGGATTCCCGCCTCCTCATATCTCCTGGCCGCGTCATTTAAGTTCATGGACATCCGGCTGACTTCTTCGTTCTTAAGCCCGGCTGCCAGATAATAGATACTTCTCTCGCTGTTTCTCGCCTGGCCGATCCACTGCCTGATCTCATTCTGTGAAATATAACTGTCCAGAAGCAATAAACCGCCGCATACCACTGCCAGAAAGATTCCATATATTACGAGAAAATTCTTCTTCCATAGCTGCATCCTAAACCTCCAACCGATATCCATATTTAAAAATGGTCTTGATCTCCTCTTCCAATCCTAACTTCTGCCGAAGTCTCCGTATATGTACGTCCACAGTGCGGTCGTCCCCGTAGAAGTCCATCCCCCAGGCAAGCTCAAGAAGCCGTTCCCTGGAGAGCGCGATATTCTTATTGAGAAGCAGCACCTTCAGAAGTTCATACTCCCGTTTGGTCAGATCCACGGACATCTCGCCCCTCTTCACGGTCCCGCCCGCCAGATCTGCCTCCACATCCCGGATGTGGAAGACATTCTGCTCCTTATGGAATCTCCTTAGCACCACCTGCACTCTGGCAAGAAGCTCTTCCATGGCAAAGGGCTTCACGATATAATCCTCCGCGCCGCCTTTCAACCCCTTCACACGGTCCGGCACCTCGTCCCTTGCAGTCACACAGATCACCGGGATCTCAGCGTATTCCCGGGCAATCTGCCGCATCAGCGCGAATCCGTCCATATCCGGCAGTCCGATATCCAGTAAGATCAGATCGATCCGTTTCTCTTCCAATACAGACAGGGCTTCCCGGCCGGAAAAAGCCGGAAGCCCCGTATGTCCTGTCATGTTCAGTGTTCTTCGGATCAGCTCACTGATCCGCCTGTCATCCTCTACGATCAATATATCTGCCACAGTCCCTTACCCCTTTGGATGATCAGAAGTATCAAATGCTTTCTCTCCGATCTCAATCAACTGCTCTACCGTCAGGTCTGAGATCACCGCCTTATCCGGATCGATCCCGTATCCCTCACACATCTCTCTTATCACTTCTTCCCCATTGCCAAAGGCATAGATCTCCTGGATATACATTTGAAGAGAAGCGAACGCTCCCTTTCCCCACTCCTGTCCCAGAAGCGGGCAGTCTCCCATGCCATTCCTAAGCCACAGGGCCTCCTCATAGTTACGCATCTCACGGGTAAGGTCCTTACTCTTCACCGTGTCGTAATCAAGATCATACTTGTCACAGACCTCTTTTGCAATCTCGGAGTCCAGCACCTTATCCTTGTAGAGACAGTCCTCATCTGCAGCTAACTGATATCTCTGATAGTCTTCTTCTGCTTCCGGCTCATTTGCTTCCAGTTCCATCTCACTTGCTGCCGCCGCTACCGCCGTCTTCTCGGCATGTCCTCTGGACCAGCAGATCCCCAATCCAAGCCCCGCCGCCATACAGACCGCCATCCCGGCGGCCGTCAGTATCACTCGGTATCTCTTCCATGTTCTGTTCATAATCTTCGCTCCCTTCTCTGTCAAAAAACTCTGTTTTCGATTACAGGTTTATCATACATTGCAGTTGTTGCGAAGTTATTACATGATTTACATATCTTTGTTTAAAGATGGATTCTGGTACAATTTCTGTTCGATCCGTTTAAGTAGTCTCAACTGATCAATAAGATAACCATTATATTCTTTTTCATTAGTTAGCAGATTTTTCACCTCGCTTCTAAATGCAGTTCATTTCTCTGGTACTCTTATTATATCAATCGGTGATTGCGGTGTAAAGATTTTGTTCAATTGCCTAATCATCTGTAAACGGAAGATCCATAATAATCTGCCTGCTCATAACTTCATTCTCCGGCTTTCCGTCCAGCTCTTTTAGAATTTTTAGAAAATACTTATGTTCACAATCATAAACTCTTTTTTTGATATCAAACCTGAGCGTTACGATACGCGCGCCCGGCTTTTCCGCCTGGCTGTCTGCCTTGTAAAACACTTCATTGGAGATAACTTCCCCTGTATCCGACTCAAACCGAATCTTATATGTTACTGCCTTAACAAGGTTGCTAACCGGCTGCTCCTGATAAAAATCCAGACAAAGGTTCAGATTCGTTACTTTGCGGATATCTGTGATCAGGCTAAGCTTCGCATCCTCTACCTCCACAACACCTTTCTGTGATTTCACAAAAATAGACGGTATGATCATTTCCTGCGGAGACACTCCCCCATGAACATAGTTCATCCCTCCGCCGCACCGAAAGACACTCATTCCCTTCGCCAGCATGATCCATCTGTTATCGCTGTTACCCAGCATATCCCCAAGAGGCATTGCATAAACACCCTCCGCCCTATAGGGAAGCGAATCAATGATAAACCGTCGGTCTGTAAGTGCCGCTTTTCCGGCCAGATTCTCAAGCTTATCCGTTACCTCCAGCTTCTTTCGCGTGTAGATAAATCCATGATCTGCCGTAACCACAAAACGATAAATGTTCGCTCTTCGGCTCAGAGCCTTGATTAGCTCATAGATCTCGTCTATCGTTCTTTCCACTGCATCAAAAACACTATTTTCCGTCCTTAGGTTCTCTCCGGTCGTATCAATTCTGTTATGATAAATATAGATCACTTTTTTGCCAACTGAAAATCCTTTCAGTTGACTGGAAGACATTGCTCTTATGGAATCATAATCCATTGCGGCAGACTCTTGATTGGCAGCTTTCAGGATCTTCTCCCTCTGTACCGTGGCGGCGCACGGCTTATTATCCACTAAAACCTTTGGCTCCTTCTCATGCGTCAGCTCAATTTCTTCATGAGGTAAAATCTGTCCCATACCAACCATCGTAACCGCCGGAAGCGACGATATCATAGCAGATGACTCAACCTCCATATTTTGATCTTCTTTTAGCCTTGATTCTAATTCTTTTGCCGCCTCATAACGGAATCCATCCGAAATAATAACAGCCACTTTCTCTTTTACAGGCGCGACCTTTTTCCGATAGAATTTCTTCTGTTCATCCATACCAAGATATCCTTTATTTTTCTCAAATGCAGTATTCCATCTGTATACAATCTTTTCCAGGTAATCTGTCCTGTAAATATTTTCTATTAGTTCATATAAATTCTCAAAAGCAGATTTATCCGCTATCCCATCCAACGCCACGATAAATTTCCGATACTCGCTGTCAATCTGATAATCCTTTTTGCAATAAGAACTGAACAACACTTCCAGCTCTTCTTCAGGAGTATATTTTGCCGCTGAAAGAAGATGATATCCTGCCAGAACCACGTCATATTCTGCCTTTTTCTGTTTTCCAAAATGAAGCTTTGACCGCATTTTACAGATATCCGGAATCGAACAACCGCCTAACAAAGCATTCTTATCCTCCGCAAGTTCTCTTTCAATCAACCACTGAAGAAGAAGGTCGTCCACCAACGCAAAAGAAGTCAGATACAGCAGGTCTTCCTTAGGCAGCCGGTCAAGAATCTTTTCCGCCTGAAGTTCCTCTGACACAATCCCTGACACTCTGTCGTAACTCTCCTGATAAATGACATTGTTCATCATATTTTCCAACAGAACCGTGATATTACTCGCCTTCCTTTTCATCGTATCCTGCAAATATATCTTCCATGGATGTTGTTTCTCTTCCAGATGATTCTTGCATGTATAAATGGCAAATAACGAAGCAGTGAATCCGAAAAGAGTCGGTTCTGGTTCTGCATATCCAAAATGATTCCTGCAAAGCTTCCAGAATTCCTGATCCAGCTCTTTCTGTCTTAACTCCATGATAATCTTCTGCTCCTTGATGTCGCCATAAGAAAAAACAGAATACATCAAGTCATCAACCGTTACATTTTTTGCCTCAGTTATTACACACATTGCAAGCAACAAAATCGTTTCTTCATCCGCAACAGACAGGTCAACCTTTTTCGCACAATCTATAAACGCATTGGTCTGCCGGATTCCAGTCCTTTTTTCCTCAGCTTTCAGCTTCCCTTTTCCAGCCGCAAAAAATTCTTTTAACTTTTCCAGAACTCCTCTCAGCCTGTTTGGCAGTCCGATTTCTGACGCAATCAACGAAAGCCTGTCCGCATAGAATTCCCGGGAATACAACCTAATCTCCCGAAAAAATTATACACAGATTGACTGTATGATAGTATGA
>CANTDX010000058.1 GCA_947652615.1 uncultured Dorea sp.
ATGGCGGAATTAACATCTATGATGAATATTGGTAAGGAGATGGCAAGGAAGCTGGATTCCGTGGGGATTGGTTCGGCGGAGGAATTGGTCCGTCTGGGGGCGGAACAGGCTTTCATGAAAGTGAAGGAAAAGTATCCGAATGTCTGTCTGGTTCATCTGTATGCGTTGGAGGGTGCAGTCTGTAATGTGGAGTTCAATAGTCTTTTGGAGGGCAGGAAAAGGGAATTGAAAGAGTTCAGCGATTTTTTAAAGGGCTGACGGGAAGGTGAGTTTTACGTTGAGGAAATTATAAGGAAATAGAGAGTGATTTTTAGTGAGATATCCTGTATAATGGGAAGCATGGATCAGAATTTGGCGAGGAAAAATGTATGATTAGAATAAGACCATATAAAGCTTCGGATGCAGATACAATATTATCGTGGTGCCAGGATGAAAAAGCATTTTATCAGTGGACAGCAGGTGTACTTGGTAATTATCCTATAACACAAAAGGAATTTTGTTTTGCTGAATCTCTAATGCCGTTTACTGCATTTGATGAGGCAGGAATTGTTGGCTTTTTTACCCTAAGGAACCCGGATGAATCACTGGATGAATTGCGTTTTGGCTTTGTTATTGTTAATCCTAACAAGAGAGGAAAAGGCTATGGAAAAGCTATGCTCCGGTTAGGTCTAAAATTTGTATTTGAAATGTATGGAGCAAAAAGAGTATCATTGGGGGTTTTTGAGAATAATCTTCCAGCTTATTATTGTTATAAAGCAGTCGGTTTTAGCGATGTAGTTCTTGATACAACGGAAAAATACTGTATTCTGGGTGAAGAATGGAAGTGCAAAGAATTGATTATGGAAAAATAGACCAAATACAGCAACGAAAGGAAAGGATGTTGTTATGCCAATGAATATAGAGGAAGCATTTGAATTGTTATTTGATAAAAATAATAAGACGGCATACAAGGCATTACAGGAATTGCAGAAAGAAAGTGTGGAAACGGACAAGGTCTATCCTTATATGGATAAGTTGGGGGATATGCTTGAGAGTGATAATTCCTATATCCGTACCAGGGGGCTTACTCTGATTGCCTATAATGCGAGATGGGATAGGGATAATAAGATTGATGAGATTATTGATGAGTATTTGAAACATATAACGGATGTCAAGCCGATTACGGCAAGACAGTGTATAAAGTTGCTGCCGATGATCGCGAAGGATAAGCCGGAGTTGAGAAATGATATTTGTTTGGCGCTGCAGAGGGCGGATATATCTTTTTATGAGGACAGTATGCGGCCGCTTGTTTATAAAGATATTCAAAAGGCGTTGAATGCTGTACTGGTTGATGGGGTATAGGGAATGTATATTACTGTAAAAGAAGCTGTTGAAAAAAAGGTATCGGAAGATCTGTTGGCGATTATAGATCGTAAAAAAAGGAATTGGATTCGAAGAGACCGCTGACACAAGGCGAAATAGAGCGGCTTACAGAGGAATTTGTTGTTGAGTATACGTATAATTCTAATGCGATTGAGGAAAATACTCTGACTCTGAGAGAAACAGATATGGTTTTGCGGGGATTGACGATAGACAAGAAACCTTTGAAAGACCATATGGAAGCTGTTGGACATAAAGAAGCATTTGAATTCGTAAGGGATTTGGTTGAGGATAATGTTCCGTTATCAGAGAGCATTATTAAACAAATTCATTATTTAGTGCTGGCAGATAAAAGAGAAGATCGAGGCGTATATCGCAGAGTTTCGGTCAGGATCATGGGTGCAAAGCATGAGTCGGTGCAACCTTATTTAATACAGACACAGATGGAAAAACTATTGGAACAGTATCGGAATAGTACGGAGCATATTATTCCGAGATTGGCGAGATTTCATATTGAATTTGAAGGGATACATTCCTTCATCGACGGGAACGGCCGCACAGGGCGTTTACTTGTGAATTTGGAATTGATGAAAGCAGGGTATCCGCCGATTGATATTAAGTTTACAGACAGAATTGCGTATTATAATGCCTTTGATGAATACCATGGGAAGAGTGATCTAAGTGCAATGGAGAAATTGTTTGCGGGATATTTGAATGAACGGCTGGATTGGTATTTAACTATTTGAACGAAGAGAAAATCTATTAGAATAACCATCAGTCCGGAGCACCAGGCTGGTGGTTATTATAGCTTAATCGCTGATCTCGCTCAGATAGCGGTATATGGTTGCGGTAGAACAGGAGAACTTCTTTGCAACGAAAGAAATCGCACCCTTCAATTGGAATAATCCCTGCTCCTGAAGCTGCTCAATGATATCCTTGCGTTCGTGCTGGTTCAGCCGGTCGATCGGCGTTGTCAGTGATGCGGTGGCATCATCGAAGATCTTCTGCATCAGCGACGAGATATCCATGGAGAAATTCTCCGTGATCACATCGGGAGAGGCAGGTATTCCTGCAGGCGATTCCTGAATCGTATCATGTTCAGCCGGACCGCGTGTCAGGAAAGAGCCGGGATGTACGATATCAAGCATCTTTCCATTTAGTTCCTGGAAGCGGCTGTCATCAAAATTGATACATAAGAATCCGATCGGAGTTCCCTTATCGTCCTTGATAAACATAGTAGAAGAACGCAGGACATGACCGTTTACGGCGATTCCCCTGTAGTTGCATAAAAAATCATTTGACTCGTAGGCCTTGGATGAAAGCATTTGAAGTGAGGCATCAGTTAGGGGGCTTCCAACTTGGCGTCCGCTGATGTGACCGTTGGCGATTGCGACAATAGCTTGATGCTCCGGGTTCAGGTCCTGCAGGACAACCTCATAATCCGGGCCGAGAGTCTTCCCAAGAAATTCAACAATAGTAACGTATTGTTGAAGGTTGTTAGATCTCATAACATTACTCCATTTCAATTGTAGCTATATTTGAAAGTTTCTCTAGTCAATTTTATTATCTCACGGTATCTGAGAAAATTCAATACAAAATTTTATATATAAAGCACTATAACTTGACATATTTTCTAAAAAGTGATAAATTATTATTACAATAATAAAATAACCAAATATCAATAAAGAAAGAAGGAAAAACTATAATGAAAACAATTTTAAACACAGACAAGGCACCTGCAGCAATCGGACCATATTCACAGGGGATCAACACAGGAAACCTGATGTTCTTATCCGGACAGCTTCCGATCTGTCCGGCAGAGGGGAAAATCGTGGCAGAAGATATCGAGGGACAGACCAAGCAGTCCTTAGAGAACGTGAAGTCTATCCTGGAGTCTGCAGGATGTACCATGGACAATGTGGTAAAGACGACGGTTCTTCTGAGCGATATCGCGAATTTTGGCAAAATGAACGAGGTGTATAAAGGTTTCTTCAGCGAAGGGAATTATCCGGCAAGATCTGCGTTCCAGGTAGCGGCACTTCCGCAGGGTGCGTTGGTTGAGATCGAGGTTGTTGCGCTTAAGGCAGAGTAGAGATACTAAAATACATAAGATAAAGGAGATGGCTTTGAGATAGAAGAGGCCGTCTCCTTTTTTGATTTGGAATCTATTCCTCTTATATCTTAGATTTATCTTGCACATTCTATAAGAGAATTATAGAATAGTTAAAAAGGTTTTGTAAGGTATGGAGTTAAATAGCGATGATAGAGCATAATATTGAGTGTGGTACCGACATGACGCCGGAACAAAAATATGCGGTTGACTGTCTGAGTAAGGTAATGGGAGATGTGGACGAGTCTGGCGATATATTGTGGAATACAATTATAAAGTTCCAGGGCTATCCTTTCTACACGGCGAAGAATCTGGAATTCTTCTATGTTATCAAGGGGAATGAGATGTTCGTGACAAGGAAGGATAAGTCTATCACGAGAGCCAGTGTCATGACGGCGTTCTATAAGGCGTTAGAGCTTGGAGGGGCAGTGACGGGTCCGAAGAAATTAGGAACCTTCGGAGCCAGTTACCTGTACCCGGTTTTTCAGAAGATTGGTGTGATTAAGAATTAAGAATTAAGGAATAGGGAAAGGCAGCATGAGCAGAGGAACAGAATTTTTGGAATATGTGACAGGTCAGTTAGAGCAAAGAATCCGGGAGCTTGACGAGACGATCCAGGAGGTACAGAAGGATATCTCGGAGATGAATGAGTATTACTGGGAGAACTATGCCGAGATGGACCAGTACGGATATGAGGATTTTGATAACCAGCAGGCTCTTCTTACGCAGGTCAACGCAAGCCAGGAGCATCAGAAGCAGCGTCATAGATGGAAGAAGATGTTGGATTCGCCTTTCTTTGGAAGTGTGGATTTTGTATATGACGGTGATGAGGAAGCAGAGAGCTTCTATATCGGAATTGGGAATTTTGCGAGGGAGAGAGGGAGCATGCCGTTGATCTATGACTGGCGCGCCCCGGTCAGCGGCCTGTTCTATGATTATGATAAGGGACTGGCTTCCTACGAGGCCCCGGGAGGGCTGATGGAAGGGGAGATTCTGTCCAAATGGCAGTATAAGATCCGTAACGGTAAGATGATCTATGAATTCGAGAGCGATATCAAGATTGATGATGAGATCCTGAAGCAGGAGTTAAGCGTCAACGGAGACATCCAGCTTAAGAATATCGTCCGAACCATTCAAAAGGAGCAGAATGCGATCATACGCAATACGAAGGACAAGATCCTGATTATCCAAGGGGCTGCCGGCAGTGGAAAGACCTCTATAGCGCTGCACCGGATCGCATATCTCCTGTATCATGACAGAGGGAATCTGAAATCATCGAATATCCTGATCCTGTCTCCGAACAGTGTGTTTTCGGATTATATTTCACATATTCTGCCGGAGCTTGGAGAAGAGAATATACAGGAGATGAGCTTTGATCTCTTCGCATACAGGGAGCTTAGAGAGACTGCCGCGGATTGTGAGGACCGGTGGGATCAGATTGAGAGACAGATCGCGGCCGGTACGGAAAAGGAAACGGCAAGAGGGGAAGAAGCCAGATACAGATGGAAGCAGTCCAGGGATTATGTATCGGCAGTGGAGGGCTTTCTGGTAGAGCTTGAGGATCGGTTGGTAGATTTTAAGGATGTTCAGTATAAAGGTATGGTTAAGAGGGCGGAAGAGGTCCTCCGGATGTTTTATTTTCAATATCAGAATATACCGCTTCTTTCCCGAATGGATGCGGTGATGGAATATTTTGTAGATGAGTATGAGACGCTGCATGGCTGTGAGCTTCCGGATGAGGATATGGAGAGTGTCAGGGAGCAGTTCTACAGCATGTATGTGACCAGAGATCTGTATGAGATCTATAACTGGCTTCTGGAAGAGTATGGATGGCACAGGCTGCCTGGTCTGCCCCGTGAGGAGCGCATGCTGGCTTATGAGGATGTCTATCCGCTCCTTTACCTGAGATACCGTCTGTTCACCGTGACGGGGCACAGGAATATCCGTCATCTGGTCATCGATGAGATGCAGGATTATTCTTATCTGCAGTATGTAATTCTAGAGAAAATGTTTTCCTGTAATATGACCATTCTTGGAGACCGGGCGCAGACGATAGATGCCAAGGTACAGGACGTTATGACATTTCTGCCTAAGCTTCTAGGCAGGAAGGCGCGTAAGATCGAGCTGAACAGGAGTTATCGGAATACCAGTGAGATCACGGAATATGCCGGCCAGATTGCGGGAATAACCGGGATCGAATATATGAAGCGGCATGGGAAGAATGTGGAAGAGATCAAGTGCACAGCCTGTGAGGATGCGGTAGAGTGTATACTCAGTAGGATAGCGCCTGGCGAAGGCGGATATGAGACGGCTGCGGTACTGACGATGACAGAGCGGGAGGCGCGCAGAGTCTATGATGCTGTTAAGGCAGTCAGGAATGATGTGTCTTATATTGACCGGGACAGCAGTAATTTCCGAAAGGGAGTTACGGTCACAACATTCTATATGGCAAAAGGGCTGGAATTCGATCAGGTATTTGTGATGGGCGGGGATAGGGGGAATCCGTTCTTCACACAGTTCCGGTATATCTGCGCGACACGTGCGCTGCACGAATTGTATGTGATGGATTACCAGTAATATTAGAAAAAGTAATGTGGGTATTTTAAAATATAAGGATAGTTATCAAAACAGGATGTCATTTACACTTGTATATTGAAAAAAATTGTGATAAAGTAATACCGTTTGTAAAATTGAGTGGTTAAAGGTCAATTCTGGGAGGGTGTTGCGAATATGGATTACAATAGAATTGTGCAGTCGATTTTAGACGTGGGAGAGGCGATGCTGCAGAGCGGCGCCGAGAATTTCAGGCTGGAGGACAGTCTGTACAGAATGTGCAGGAGTTATGGATTTGTAAGATATGACGTATATGCGATTCCGAGCAATCTCCAGATCACGGTGGAGACGCCAGAGGGAGAGATCATTACACAGATCCGTCATATAGAGTCGACAGACATTGATTTCGACCGTCTGGATTATCTGAACAATCTATCCAGATATGTGTGCGCCAATAAGCCGGATGAGAAGAAGTTCCGTGAGGAATATCAGAAGGTGATGAACCGGGAAGGGCAGCACCCGGCAGTGAAATATTTCGCGGGAGTCATGGGAGGAACCGGGTTTGCAGTATTTTTCGGATGTAATCTTATGGATGCGGTCATTGCGGTGCTGGTATCGCTGATGATCGTTGTTGTCGGAGAATGGCTTGGGAAGAGAGAGAGCAACCTGCTGGTTTATAATATGATTCTTTCGTTTCTGTCGGAAATGATCATCCTGTCGGCGGTACGTCTGGGGATCGGGAGTCATCCGGACCGGGTGATGATAGGGATCGTTATGCTGCTGATCAGCGGACTTGGAGTCACGAACGGGATCAGGGATGTGCTGCAGAGAGATTTCATATCCGGCGCGCTGCACATTATGAATTCTATGCTTGGCGCGGCGGGAATCGCCTTTGGGATCGCGCTTGCCATCATGATTCTTGACGGTGCGGCTTCTGATGGGTTTATCCTGAACCACAATATACCGATTCAGTTAATATCCTGTACGGTCGCCTGTATCGGATTTGCGCTGTGGTTTAAGATACGCGGAAGACAGGTTTTATATTCGGGGATAGGCGCGTTCTTTACCTGGGGAATCTACATCGTGGTCTATGCAGTGCGTCCGAGTAATTTCCTGGCAACGCTGGTTGCGGCTGTGTTCGTGGCGTTCTATGCATTTATCATGTCAAGGATCAACAGGGCGCCGTCTACGATCTTCCTCACGGCCTCGGTATTTCCGTTGATTCCGGGACCGAATCTGTACTATATGATGTATGGGTGTGTGAGCAAGGATGTTGAGCTGGCTTTTGGGGAAATGATCGTTCTCTTTGCGACCTGTCTTGCGATCGCATTTGGCTTTATCATTGTGGATGTGGCGTCCAGAAGCATCATGCACATGCTGAAGACAGATTATCATATCGGAAAGAGCGCTGGAAAGAGTTCACATACGGAGACGATTTGACAGATGAGATAAATAATGTATACTTTGTAGTATAAGAAGAAAGGGGAAATGATGATGAAGATTGCAGTTACTTATGAAAACGGTAATATTTTCCAGCATTTTGGCCATACGGAGGCATTCAAGATCTATGACATCGAAGACGGCAGGATTGCAGCTTCCCGGGTTGAGGATACGAATGGCAGCGGCCATGGAGCGTTAGCCGGCGTGTTGAAGGAATGGAAGGTAGACACGCTGATCTGCGGAGGGATCGGCGCCGGAGCACAGATTGCGCTGGCAGAGGCGGGCATTAAGCTGTACGGCGGTGCGTCCGGAAGCGCAGATGCGGCTGTGGAAGCGCTGCTTGCGGGGAAGCTTGATTACAATCCTGATGTACAGTGCAGTCATCACGGAGAGCATCATGGCGGCGAATGCGGAAGCCATGGATGCGGCAAAGAACATCACTGCGGATAAAAAGAAGGGACATAGTAAATGATAAGTTTACTACGTCCTAAATTATATGCTGTCCGTAAAAAAATACCCGTAAGCCTTCTCTAAACAAAGCTTCCGAGTATCCTTATGTACGTTATAGAACAGGGGATGAGGGAATCGAACCCCCGCCAAAGGTTTTGGAGACCCCTATCATACCACTTGACCAATCCCCTATGTGTCTCAATCGCACTAGATATTTATACCACATAATGTCTATATTTGTCAAGTGCCAAATCGCAATATTTATAACCAATATTTATATTTAATTTGGCACTTGATATTTTTCTGGTTTATTTTACCGTCTGAGTCATACTTACCATTCCAATGTTTGATTTCTTAAATACACTGATCAGGACCTTTCCAAGCGCCAGCACCAATATCGCCGCGGCAATTGCTTCCGGGATACCGGATGCGGTCACGGTTCCCATTACCAGCCCCCATACGGCGGTCACAGCCACTTCTTTGGCTTCGGCATACTGCTGCGCAAAGAGCAGGTAGATACTTCCCATGACTGTGATGGTGTTGACCATGGAGCCGACGAACCCAACGATTGGAAGGGCGATGATCTGATTCACCTTCAATCTGGCGAAAAGGATCCACAGCCATCCGGCCGCCACCCCGATCAGGATCCTGCAGCCGACAGAAACCCATATGGCCTTGAGCGCTCCCGGAATCCCCGATGTACTCATGAAAGGGGAGAAGGCGAAGGATAGTAGGGTTGGCGCCATGGTATTGCTGATCAGTGAGCAGATACCAAATACCGCGCCGAGAATCGCTCCGGCCGAAGGTCCCAGAAGGACTGCACCGATGATCACGGGAATATGTACAGTTGTCGCCTTAATGATTGGAAGCTGGATCATACCGAGCGGCGTATTCGCCAGCACGATGACGATTGCCGCCATAAGTGCAACACTGACCATCCAACGAGTGTCATGTCTTTGTTTCTTCATTATTCAATTCCTCCTTGTTATCATTCTCACTTTGGTGAGATACAATACAATTACCGGAATATTATAGCATTCAATTGCCGGGAGGACAAGAGACGAAATAGATATTCTGACGAGGGATATTCTGTAATTTTTTCACACATTTAACATAATTTTCTGTTATACTGACTAAAATGCTATTTAGATTTCATAACGGAGACAGGGAGGCTTGGATATATGGATAGGATCAAGATATTAGTAGTAGATGATGAGAGCAGGATGCGCAAGCTTTTGAAGGATTTCCTGGAGAGAGAAGGATATCGGGTCATAGAGGCGGCAGACGGATTGGAGGCCATGGAGAGATTCTATGAGGACAAGGAGATCGCGCTTCTGATCCTGGATGTGATGATGCCGAATATGGACGGATGGCAGGTGTGCCGCGAGGTGCGGCAGTCTTCGAAGGTTCCGATCATCATGCTGACGGCGCGCTCTGAGGAGAGGGACGAGCTGCAGGGATTTGAACTGGGAGTGGACGAGTATATCGCTAAGCCGTTCAGCCCTAAGATCCTTGTCGCCAGGGCAGAGGCGGTCCTTAGAAGAGCGCATGCATTAGATGCGGAGCAGACGCTTAACGCAGGCGGTATCAGTGTTGATAAGTCGGCGCATCAGGTGAAGATAGACGGCACGGAGACAGAACTAAGTTACAAGGAATTCGAGCTTTTGACTTATTTTATCGAGAATCAGGGAATTGCGTTGTCCAGGGAGAAGATCTTGAACAATGTATGGAATTATGACTATTTCGGAGATGCAAGGACGATCGACACCCATGTGAAGAAGCTTCGGAATAAGCTTGGAGATAAGGGGAATTATATCAAGACGATCTGGGGTATGGGATACAAGTTTGAGGTGGAATAATTATGAAGCATTCAATCAAGCGACAGATGATGGCTGTTTTTCTCGGTCTGATGATCTGCCTTGTGACGGCTCTTTTTATCATCAATATCCGATTCCTGGAGCCGTATTATATCGACGATAAGAAGACACAGTTTATCGAAATGTATGAGGCGCTCGATCAAGCTGTGTCCAATGGTGCGCTCAAAAGCGGAAATGCGTCGGGGGAACTGGCTTATCTGGCGGAGAAGAACAACATATCCTTCCTTGTAGAGGATCATTCCGGCAGGTTCTATACGAATGTGCATGATAAGGAGCAGCTTAAGAATCAGCTCTTGGGGTATCTTCTGAACCAGGCGCAGAAGAACAGCAGAGTTCTTGAGAGTACGGATGCCTATCAGATCACACAGTCCTGGAGTCCGTGGAATCAGACGGATTATATCGAGATGTGGGGGCAATTCGGGGATGGAAGCCAGTTCCTAATCAGAAGCCCGCTTGAGAGTATCAAGGAGAGCGCGGCGATCTCTAACCGTTTCCTGCTGCTGATCGGGAGCGTACTGCTTCTGCTGTCGATGATCTCTGTCTGGTATTTCTCCAGGAGACTGACGGATCCGATCCTTGAGCTGGCCGAGTTGTCGGAGAAGATGGCAGATCTGGACTTTGATGCCAAATATACCAGCGGGGGCAGCAATGAGATCGGAGAACTTGGGGCGAATTTTAACCGGATGTCGGAGAAGCTTGAGAGCACCATCTCAGAGCTGAAGAGCGCCAATAACAGGCTGCTTAAGGATATCGAACAGAAAGAGAAGCTGGAAGAGATGCGCAATGATTTCCTTGGCAATGTATCTCATGAACTGAAGACTCCGATCGCGCTGATCCAGGGATATGCGGAAGGGCTTAAGGAAGGAGTCAATGAGGATGCGCAGAGCCGGGAATTCTACTGTGACGTCATTATGGATGAGGCCGCGAAGATGAACCAGATGGTGAAGAATCTTCTGGCTTTGAACCAGTTGGAATTCGGAGACGAGGATATTGTATTCGAGCGGTTCGATCTGACGGAGCTTGTGAAGGGAGTCCTTAAGAGCATGGAGATCTTAGCGCAGCAGGAAGAGATATCCGTGATCTTCCGGCAGGAGGAGCCGGTCTATGTATGGGCGGACGAGTTCAAGGCAGAGCAGGTCGTCCGGAATTATGTGAGCAATGCGTTCCATCACGCGAAGCAGGAGAAGGTGGTGGAAGTGAAGATGCGGACGGAAGAAGGCAAGGTCAGGGTGACTGTTTTCAACACAGGAACACCGATTGCAGATTCGGATATCAGGCACATCTGGGAGAAGTTCTATAAGGCAGACAAGGCCCATACAAGGGAGTACGGAGGCAACGGGATCGGTCTGTCGATCGTGAAGGCGATCATGGAGTCTTTCCATCAGAAGTATGGGGTAAATAATTATGACAATGGTGTTGAATTCTGGTTTGAACTTGATGTACAATAGATTCAGGAAATACGAAGGAAGGACGGGTACGAAGGGTGATAGCAATACTTGACTATGATGCCGGTAATATCAAGAGCGTTGAGAAGGCCATGCAGCTATTGGGACAGGAAGTAACCATTACAAGAGACAGGAGAGAGATTCTGAATGCGGATAAGGTCATACTTCCAGGTGTCGGCGCATTCGGAGATGCGATGGAGAAGATCAGACAGTATGGACTCTATGAGGTGATCCATGAGGTGACAGAGCAGGGAACGCCGTTTCTTGGAATCTGCCTGGGCTTGCAGCTCTTATTCGAACGAAGCGAGGAGTCCCCGGGAGTGGAAGGGCTTGGGATATTGAAGGGCGAGATCTTACGGATACCGGAGACGCCGGGGCTTAAGATCCCGCATATGGGATGGAATTCACTGGATTTCAGGAATAACGGAAGATTATTTGAGGATCTTCCGGAAGAGTCTTATGTGTATTTTGTTCATTCTTATTATCTGAGAGCAGCGGACGAGAAGATTGTGACGGCGGTTACGGAATACGGCACACAGATCCATGCATCCGTAGAACAGGGCAATGTATTCGCCTGTCAGTTCCATCCGGAGAAGAGCAGTGATGTAGGGATTCAGATACTTAAGAATTTTGTGGCGATAGAGTGATTGGACGGGGGTTAATATGCATACGAAGAGAATTATTCCATGTCTGGATGTGAACCGCGGACGGGTGGTGAAGGGTGTGAACTTCGTGGACCTTAAGGATGCGGGAGATCCGGTGGAGATTGGACAGGCATACGATAAGGCAGGTGCGGATGAACTGGTATTCTTAGATATCACGGCATCCTCTGACGCGAGGGGGACGGTGGTAGATATGGTCCGCAAGGTGGCGGAGACGGTGTTTATCCCGTTTACTGTGGGCGGCGGTATCCGGACGGTGGATGACTTCAAGGCGCTTCTAAGAGAGGGCGCGGATAAGATATCAATCAATTCATCGGCGATCAATACACCGGAGCTGATCAGCGACGCTGCGGATAAGTTCGGCAGCCAGTGCGTGGTGGTGGCGATCGACGCGAAGAAGAGGGCAGACGGAAGCGGCTGGAATATCTACAAGAACGGCGGCCGCATTGATGTGGGTATTGACGCGCTTGAGTGGGCGATGAGGGTTGAGAAGTTAGGCGCCGGAGAGATCCTTCTTACCAGTATGGATTGCGACGGGACCAAAGCGGGCTATGACCTTAAGCTTACCAGGGCGGTTGCGGATGCGGTGTCGATACCGGTCATTGCGTCAGGAGGCGCCGGAGAGCTTCGGCATTTCCATGAGGCACTTACGGACGGCAGGGCGGATGCTACGCTGGCGGCGTCTTTGTTCCACTATAAGGAGCTGGAGATCAGGGAAGTGAAGGAGTATCTGCGCGGGAGAGATGTGCCGGTGCGCCTGTAGAGCAGTGAGGTGCCTGCGGAGCGCCGTCTGGGCATAGGAGAGTTTGGGCATGTAGGATACAGAAGATGAGGGAGATAATTTATGGCAGCGATTAATAACGACTGGCTGGAAGCGTTGAAGGATGAATTCCGTAAGCCATATTATAAGCAATTATTTGAAACTGTGAACCAGGAATATAAGACGAAGCTTATATTTCCGCCGGCAGATGATATCTTTAATGCGTTTCATCTGACACCTCTGCATAATGTGAAGGTCGTGATACTGGGGCAGGACCCGTATCACAATCACGGGCAGGCCCATGGGCTGTGCTTTTCCGTGAAGAAGGGGGTGGAAGTGCCTCCGTCTCTGGTAAATATTTATCAAGAGCTGCATGACGATCTTGGATGCCGGATTCCGGAGCATGGATGCCTTACGAAATGGGCCGAACAGGGCGTGCTGATGCTCAATACGGTGCTTACGGTACGGGCGCATCAGGCCAATTCCCACCGCGGGATCGGCTGGGAGGAATTCACCGATGCGGCGATCCGGGCGCTTAACGGGCAGGACCGGCCGATCGTATTCATCCTGTGGGGGTCGCCGGCGCAGCGCAAGGAGAAGATGCTGACGAATCCGAACCATCTGATACTGAAGGCGCCGCATCCAAGTCCGCTGTCGGCTTACAGGGGATTCTTCGGGAGCAGGCCGTTCAGTCAGACCAACGCATTTCTTGAAGAGCACGGAGTCGCGCCGGTGGACTGGCAGATTGAGTAAGGGAGGCAATAGGATGGGGAAGCAGTATGATCTGGTTATTATCGGCGCCGGGCCGGGAGGCTATGTGGCGGCGAAGAAGGCGGCAAAATTGGGGATGTCCGTCGTAATTATTGATAAAGGGGATGTGGGCGGCACCTGTGTCAACCGCGGATGTATTCCGACAAAGGCGCTGATTCATTCGGCAACGCTGTACCGGGATATGGTTGATTGTGAGAAGTTTGGACTGTATGCCAGGGAGGTAGGCTTCGATCTGCAGAAGATCTATGAATACAAGAGCCTGTCCGCGGAAACCATGAGGAAGGATCTGGAGCGGGAATTTGCCGGGCTTGGCGTCATTTCCGTCAGGGGTATGGCGACGATCCAGAGTGACAGAAGAGTGAGAGTTGCGCTGGAGGATGGAACGACAGAGTATTACACAGGGAGATATATTCTGATCGCGACAGGGGCGAAAGCGCGGATGATCGATATCCCGGGGATGAACCTTCCGGGAGTGATGACGAGCGAGGAATTGCTGTTGTCAAATGAGAGCAGGTATCCAAGGCTCTTGATCCTTGGAGGCGGCGTGATCGGAATCGAGCTGGCTACGGTGTTCAATGCTCTTGGCGGGAAGGTGACGATTGTGGAGGTATCAGACCGCCTTCTGCCGAATATGGATAAGGAATTCTCAGATACACTGGAAGAGATCTTAACGAAGCGCGGGATACGGATCTGTAAGGAAAGTATTCTGGAGGAGGTCTCAAAGGCAGAAGAGGGGCTTAAGTGCCGCTACGTGCACCAGGGGAAGAACCGGGAGACGGAAGTGGATGCAGTGCTGGTGTCCGTGGGAAGGACGGCGAATACAGAAGGGCTGTTTGACCCGGATGTGCCGATCAAGATGGAGAACGGGCGGATCGTGGTGGATGATTTCTTTGCGACGAATATACCGGGGATCTATGCGGTAGGAGATGTTGTGGGAGGAATCCAGCTTGCCCATGTGGCTTCCGCGCAGGCGACTTATGTGGTAGAGCGCATGAATGATGTGCCGCCGTCGGTTATTGTTGAGATGGTGCCAAGCTGCCTGTTTGTCCCTATCTCTATCGTGCCGAGCTGCCTGTATACGGATCCGGAGATCGCGTCTGTCGGGATCACGGAAGAAGAGGCACGGAGGAAGGGTGTGCCGATCCGGTGCGGCAGATATGTGATGGATGTGAACGGACAGTCTATCATTTCCAAGGAAGAGCAGGGATTCATTAAGATATTATTCGCGGCGGACAGTGATGTGATCTTAGGAGCGCAGCTCATGTGTCCCCGTGCGACGGATATGATCGGGGAGCTTGCCACGGCGATCGCCAACGGCCTGACTTCTTCGCAGCTCATGTATGCGATGCGGGCGCATCCGACTTATAATGAGGCGATCTCCTGCGCGGTGGAGAACAGCCGGGAGAACAGGAGAAGAAGATGATAGGAAAGCCAGAGAGTACAGCGGCAGCAGAAGAGATATTTGCCGAATGGCAGGAAACCCTGATTTGGTCCTGCCTTCAGGGTGTGATGGGTGAGATCTATACAGACCGTGCGGTGAATCCTTCATCCGCGATGGCCCTGCTTGGGGACTTCTGTTTCCTGGCAGGAGTTCCAAGCGAGGAGCTTACCCGGTTTCGGCCGGAAGGATGCGGCCAGGAATTCGTCATTATGATACCACGGGATGAACGGTGGGCACAGATGATAGAAAGGTGTTATAAGGATAAGGCGAAGAAGGTTATCCGGTATGCATTTCACAAGGAGCCGGATGCATTTTGCCGAGGGAAGCTTGAGGAGATGGTCTCGGCTCTTCCGGCTGGATATACGCTTCGGATGCTGGATGAGGATATGTTTCATTGGTGTCAGGAGGGTCAGGAAACGAAGGAACGGGAGTGGTGCCGGGACTGGGTATCGCAGTATGCGGATTATGAGATGTACCGAAGATGCGGATTAGGTGTTGTAGCGGTGAGAGACGGGGAGCCGGTATCGGGCGCTTCGTCTTATTCCTCTTATCGGGAAGGAATTGAGATTGAGATCGATACCAGACCGGATCATCGGAGGAGAGGGCTTGCCCGTGTCTGCGGGGCGAAGCTGATATTGGAGTGCCTTAAGAGGGGCTTATATCCAAGCTGGGATGCGCAGAATCCGTGGTCGAAGGCACTTGCTGAGAGCCTGGGTTATTGGTTTGACCGTCCGTACACGGCATATGAGATATGGGGATGGGGTCAGGCATGAAGATATGGAACCGAGATGTGATCAAGTATTTTGCGATGCTTACTATGCTGCTGAACCACATTGCCAATGTTTTCCTGGAACCAGGAACGCTGTTGTATGAATTCTGCCTCAATATCGGTTATTTTACGGCAGTTACCATGTGTTATTTTCTGGTGGAGGGGTATGGATATACGCATTCTAAGAGGAAATATGCGCGCAGGCTGCTGGTGTTTGCGGGAATATCACAGATTCCGTATGGGATGGCCTTTGCAGAGGATGGTTGGTTTGAGTTTTCAGGGTTCAATATGATATTTACGCTGTTCTTGTGTTTCCTGCTCATCTGTATTCTGGAACAGGAGAAGGTGCGGGCGATGAGGGCCCTGGGAATCATCGTGATCTTCCTGGTATGCGTGTTCTGCGACTGGTCTGTGCTTGCGCCGGCATTTACCATGCTCTTTGTGTGGGCGAAGGATTCCGAGAGGAAGAAGGGGATCGCGTTTCTTACGGCGATGGGATTGTTCGGCGGGATGACGTTTCTGGGAGGAATGGGAAGGACCCCGATTGCCATGAATCTGATGTATGCAGTGTTTGGCATGCTTGGAGTCGGATTGTCGGGGATTGTGATCCTGTATTTCTATAACGGCAGGCGGATGGAGAAGGGGAGAACGTTCTCGAAATGGTTCTTCTATTGGTTCTATCCGGTGCATCTGCTGGTGATTGGGATTGTGAGGGTACTGTTATAACGTATATGAATCATGATGATTCGCCGCTTGGAGGTATTACGGGACTTTGGTTTGACGGACAGAAATATTTTGGAGATATACTGTCAAAGGAAACGGCTGCTTGCTTTGGAAGGGGTAGATATGTCGGTATTTTTGTGCCGAAGAAGGGGACGACATTGCAAATAGGAGGTAGATGATATGGCTGAAAAGGACAGAATAGAAAAACAGTTTGATTTTATACGCGAGATTGACAAGGAGAAGTTTATCGGTCGGCAGACGTACCTTTCGGATGCCAGGAGGAAGGAGAATGACGCAGAACATGCGTGGCATATGGCGGTCATGACGATTCTCCTAAGCGAGTATTCCAATGAGCCGATCGATGTACTGAAGACCGTGACCATGCTCCTGATCCATGACCTGGTTGAGATCGATGCAGGCGATACCTATGCATATGACGAAGAGGCCAAGAAGACCAAGGAAGTACGGGAATTGGCTGCGGCAGAGAGGATATTCGGGCTGCTTCCTGAGGATCAGGGGAAGAAGTTCCGCGCGCTGTGGGATGAATTTGAAGCCAGGGAGACGGCAGAGGCGAAATTCGCCCATGCCATGGATCATGTTCAGCCCTTGATGCTGAATGCGGCGACAGAGGGAAAGAGCTGGATCGAACACGGAGTGCGGTTAAGCCAGGTACTTAAGCGGAATCAAAGCACGGGGGATGGATCGGAAGAATTGTGGGAGTATGCCTATGAGAACTTCATCAGTCCCAATCTTGAGAAGGGAAGGCTCAAGAAGGATTAGACATGATTAAGGTTGCAGTCTGTGATGATGAGAAATACTATAGAGATCAGATACACGCTCAGCTTCTTCTGTATCTTAAGGCTCGCGGCCTGGATGCCTCTGTAGATCTCTTCGCTTCCGGGAAGGAATTCCTTGCAGACAGGGAGAACCTTGTGAGATATGATATCGTGTTCCTGGACATCAACATGGAGGACATAGACGGAATTCAGACGGCGATGGAGATGCGTAAGTTTCAGTCAGAGACCTGTATCGTACTGGTGACTGCATTCCTGAATTATGCGCTGGAAGGGTATAAGGTGGGGGCGGTTCGTTATATCATGAAGGATGCTCTTGAGGTGCAGATGACAGAGTGCATGGATGCGGTCTTGAAGAAGATGCAGATTCGTCAGGTTACATTTTCCTTTGTTGAGGGTGAGAGGACACTGTATACTGACAATATCATCTATATAGAGAGTCAGGGGCATAAGTGTATCTTTCTATATCTGGAGAAGGAGATGACGACCTGTCAGATCTATGAGAAGTTGGATAAGATTGAAGAGATGTTGTCAGGATATGGGTTTCTAAGGACACATAAAAGTTTCCTTGTAAACATGAAACATGTCAGGAAAGTCAGTAATTATCTGGTGACACTGGATTCGGGGGAGGAGCTTCCGGTGCCAAGGCTCCGGTTTCATAAGGTGAAGGAAGCATTTGTCGCATATAAGGGGGCGATGTAGATGGAGACAATCGCAAGAAGTCTGGCAGGCAGCCTGTTTACAGGGATTGGCTGCAGCATCTTTTTTGGTACGTTGTTACCTCACAGAGGGCGGATGGAACATCTGCCTTCTTTGGCGTTTACGGCGGGATTCTTCATGATTGCTGTGATGGAAGCTCCGGGGCATCTGCTTCAGCCTGTCCGTGTGGTCGTGCTCTTGAGTATCATCATACAGATTTTCTATAGGGCGAAGATCGGGAAAACCATTCTTCTTACCATGTTCTGGTGCGCGCTTTACTGGGTAGTGAATCTGCTGGCAGTGTCGGTGGTCTATGTGCTGCCATGGCCCTATGATAGGATTCCTGGTCTGTCAGATTGGCTGTGCGACATCCTGCTCTTATGCCTGACACTGGTTTTTCATTATAGATGCAGGGATTGGTCTGATAGTTTCGGCAGAACGGGATGGAGCCGTTTCGGATGGCTTCCGGTGCTGAGTATCCTGACGACAACATTACTGTCTGTGTATATCTGGTATACGGATTCTATGCGTGCGTACGGCGGCGGATTGTTGGTGGTCATAGTCGGATATTGTGTGATCAACGTGCTTGTCTTTTATTTTATCGGAGATATTCTGGAGAAGGAGGCCCAGGTGCAGAGAGCCCGTCTGATGCAGGAGAAACTTGAGAATCAGATGGAATTGTACCGGAATACGCAGGAGAGTGAGACGCGCTACCGGAGATATCTGCATGATTATAAGAATCAATTGGGATGCATACACGGTATGCTTGAGGCGGGGGAGGTGAAAGAGGCTCTTGCCTATATAGAAGGACTGAATTGCGGTATCCGAAAGGGGGAAGATTGTGTCGATACGAATCATCTGGTAATTAATACAGTGCTGAATCAGAAATATCAGTATGCCAGAGAGAAGGGGATTACGATGGTGATGTCGGTAAATGATCTGTCGGATCTGTCCATGAGCAAGGAGGATATTGTCACGTTGCTTGTGAATCTGTTAGATAATGCCATTGAGGCTTGCGAGAAGCTTGAGGACCGCAGGATCATACAGTTTAAGATGATGTTGGAAGAGGGAGAATTAACTGTCTCTGTGCGTAATCCGGTGAAAGAGCCGGTTGTGATGAAAGGCAAGAGAATCTATACAACAAAAGACAAGAAGGATGAGCATGGAATTGGATTGCTTAATATTAATTCAGTAATCGAGAAAAATCATGGTACAAGTGTCCTTAGATGTGAGGATGGATGGTTCTGTTTTTCTGCTGTGCTGCATCAGGAGGGATAATGTGCCGGTAACCTTCGGATTATATAGTATCTGGGGTATCCGGCGTCTTTTTTTGCTGTCCGACCGTTGGTTCATGCCTTGCAGATTGCTATGTCCAAGACGAAGGAATAAGATGTAAGCATAGATATAGGATCTGCAAAGAAACGGAGGTTTGAATGAGATGAAAGATAGTAAAGTGAAAAATCGGACAGCAAAAAGACAGATAAAGGGAAAGGGGATGCCTGTGTTACTGATATTCCTTGTCCTTCTTACAGCCTGCGCAGGGAAGCGGAAGGATCAGAGCACAGATACCCCACAGGAAGCGGCGCAGCGGACGATGGAGGCGGTCAAGGTGCTGGATCTTGAGACTTTTAATGCGTGCACGGATAATTATGAGGGTGCCTGTTGGAATTTTATCGGGTTTCTGGTGGAGAAGGAGTATAAGGTTTTCAATGAACTGTTGCAGCCGCATTTTATCAAAGGAAAACGCTATCGGGAGAAGCTTGCGTTTACGGAAACGATGGTAGAGAAACTGACTTGGGAGATCGGAAGGGTAGAAGAGGTTGGCAGCGATAAGGCGCGGATTGAGATGAAGGTTACGAACCGTGATATCTCAGAGGCGCTGGATCGGTTTGAAGAATGGATCATAGAAGATATGAGCAATGGCGCAGAAAAAAGCGCAGCAGCATTGCTCTGGAATGTGGCGGACGTGTTGAATGGGTGCGACGATGATCTGAAGCAGTTTATTGAAGAGACAGAGAATACCTGGACAGGGGAAGTTACTGTCACAGCATATATGGAAGACGGAGGATGGAAGCTTCATCTTACGGATGAATTCATCAATGCATTCATGGGAAATATCGGACGTGAACTGTAAATATTGATGCAGAAGAATGATCTGTTATTGTAGAATGGTCCTTGCTGTGATAAACTAAGATACAGCAAAATAAGAATCAAACATGAAAGGACCAGGTGACGGGAAATTGAGTATACAGATAACGGAAGAAGAGAATGCAGGTACTCTGAAAGGGTTGAAGATACAGACACTCAGCTTATGGATGGTTGCAGTCACGATCGTAGTCTCCGTACTGATCGGAGAAGGGATCGTTCATGTGATGCGTGATCACAATAAGCTGGCAGATATAACGGAGGAATACATATATGTCCAAGAGGAGGCAGAGAATCTGCTGATTGGTTCAGACTTCCTGACTGACCGGGTGCGTCTCTATGCCGTTACAAAAGACCTTGGTTATGTAGAGGAATATTTTACAGAGGTTGAGGAGACGAAGAGAAGGGATAAGGCGCTTGAGACGCTTGAGGAGCACATGGACGGGAAGGATGCCGAGATTCTGACCGCGTCCCGGGAAGCGCTGGAATTATCCAATGAGCTTATGGAGATGGAGATGCATGCGATGAAGCTTGCGGCATTATCTGTAGATGAAGCCGTAAGTAGGCTCCCATTGGAGATCGGGGATTATCCGCTGACGGAGGAAGAACTGTCCTGTACAAATGAAGAGAAGTCGGATGCTGCTGTCGGTCTGGTATTCAGTGAGGAATACAGGGATATGAAGCGGCAGATAGAAGAAAAGATATCATTTGTCACAGAGAGAGTCATCACAATCTGTGAAAAGGAACAGGCAGAAAGTGAGAATGAGATGAAAACTGCACTCATCCATCAGAGTATCTATACTGTTCTGATCGTGGTGCTGGTGATCTTTTCCTACATCATGATCGCGGTCTTAATCCTGCGGCCGATCCGGCTCTATGTGAATTGTATTAAGAATAATAATTTCCTGGAAATTACAGGGGCTTATGAGTTCAAATATCTTGCGGCCACCTATAATAATGTATATGAGATGACTATGGAGCAGCAGAATATGCTCAGGCAGAAGGCGGAGCGGGATGCGCTGACAGGTCTTTTGAACCGGCAGTCATTTGAACAGCTAAAAGAGAGCCTTCGCAATCCGAGCAAAAAGCTTGCTTTCTTGTTGGTTGATGTGGATGTGTTCAAGGCCATTAACGATAATTATGGACACGATACAGGTGATCAGGCGCTTATTAAGGTTGCGAATCTTCTGGAAGATAATTTCAGAAAAGCAGATTATGTACTCAGGATCGGCGGTGATGAATTCGCAGTTATTATGGAGAAGATAACTGCCGATAAGAAACAGATCATCCGGGATAAGATTGACGCGGTGAATGAGGTCCTTCAGCATCCGCAGGGCGATTTCCCCAAGTATTCGGTCAGTGTCGGCGTCGCATTCTCCGAACAGGGATTTCATGATGAATTGTTCCATCAGACGGATACTGCGCTGTATCATACTAAAGAAAACGGCAGATGCGGTTATACTTTTTATGATGAGTTGGGAGATGGAATGGCAGAAAAATAATATGGGTAAGAAGCATCCTTTTATGTCACATCAGGGTGCTTTTTTTATTGACGATCCGATTGTATTATGATAAAATTAATTATATCATTTTCTTGATTATGATGAAATTAAATGAGCGGGGACGTTTTTGATGCACGAATATGATTACAGAGAAAAATGGAAAGGCTTATTGACCCCTGATATTGTAATGATGCTTACGCAGATTCATGAATATAAAGGAGAGCAGAATTTATTTTTGAGGGTAAAAGAGAATGATTTGTTATCATTTGCAGATATCGTCAGGATTCAGAGCGTGGAAGCATCGAACCGAATGGAAGGGATCTGTGTGGACACGGCTGAACGATTGAGGAAGTTGGTAAAGGATAAAACGGTGCCGCGGACGAAAAATGAAGAAAAGATAGCGGGGTATCGGGATATGTGGAATATGATTCGTGATAATTATGAGCATATTCCGCCGAAAGCAGCGATCATTCTGCAGATTCACAGCGATTTATACAAGTTTGAAGGCTGTAATATCGGCGGCAGTTTCAAAGATGAAGACTGCTCAAGATCTGTAGAAACACTGTGCCGGACATTTCAGGAAACACTGGGAACAGAAGTGGTTGATCCGCTGGTTTTAATTCCGATGTTTGTTCTGGATTTCTTATGCATGCATCCTTTTGAGAATGGAAATGAAAGAATGGGTCGTTTGCTTATGTTGCTTCTATTGTATCGATCTGGCTACACGGTCGGAAGATATGTCAGTATTGAGAAGTTGATGGAGTCAACGGAACAAGCTTATGACGCAAGCCTTCGCGCAAGCTCTTTGAGATGGTATGAGAATGATAATGATTATAAGCCTTTTGTGAAATATGTGATAATGATTGTGCTGTCGGCGTACGAGGAATGTTCATCCAAGATAAATTGGATGATTATGAATGATAAGTCCAAAACAGACAGAGTAAGGAGCTTGATTCAGGATACACCAGGAATGATCACAAAAGCAGAGATTCTGAGAAAATGTCCGGATATCAGCCAGATTACGGTGCAGCGAACACTGGCAGATCTGGTTGCGTCAGGGAAAGTAGTGAAAATCGGCGGCGGACGTTATACGAAGTATGAGTGGGCTAAGGATTTGCAGGAATAGAGTAAGAAGGAGCAGGTTGAGATGGTTACAGGAGAATTGAAAAATAAAATTGACAGTTTGTGGGAAATATTCTGGACGGGCGGTTTGACGAATCCTTTGGATGTGATTGAGCAGATGACCTATCTGATGTTTATCCGAGACTTAGATGATGCAGACAATATTCATGTGAAGGAAAGCGCCATGCTGGGTCTTCCGTATCAGAGTATATTCTCGGGAGAAGTAGAGGTTGGCGAGCGTACTATTGACGGGAGACTGATGAAGTGGAGTGTATTCCACGATTTTCCGGCGGCGAAGATGTATTCTGTTATGCAGGAATGGGTATTTCCATTTATTAAGAATATTCATGGAGATAAAACCAGCGCCTATGCGAAATATATGGGGGATGCAATATTTAAAATTCCAACTCCGCTTATGCTTGACAAGATTGTGGTTTCGTTGGATGAGATCTACGAACAGATGGCACAGATCGCCGATGCAGACACCCGCGGAGATGTGTATGAGTATCTGCTCTCAAAGCTTGCGACCGCCGGGGTAAACGGACAGTTCCGTACTCCAAGGCACATTATCAGGATGATGGTTGAGATGATGGACCCGAAAGCGGATGATGTGATCTGTGATCCGGCGTGCGGCACATCCGGATTCTTAGTGGCTGCAAGTGAATATCTAAAAGAAAATAAAAAGACGGAAGTATTATTTAACAATAAGAACAAGGACCATTATATGAACCACATGTTCCATGGCTATGATATGGACCGCACCATGCTCCGTATCGGCGCTATGAATATGATGACACATGGCGTAGACAATCCGTTTATCGAGTATCGGGACAGCTTGTCGGACCAGAATCCCGATAGTGAAAAATACAGCCTGATCCTGGCAAATCCGCCTTTCAAAGGGAGCCTTGATTATGACACGGTATCAGCAGATTTGTTAAAAATATGCAAGACGAAGAAGACAGAGCTTCTGTTCTTGGCTCTGTTCGAGAGAATGCTGAAAATCGGCGGAAGATGTGCATGTATCGTACCGGACGGTGTGTTGTTCGGTTCTTCAAAGGCCCACAAAGATATCCGAAAAGAAATCGTTGAAGAGCAGAGGTTAGAAGCGGTGATCTCGATGCCGTCAGGAGTATTCAAACCGTACGCCGGAGTCTCTACTGCTATCCTGATATTTACCAAGACCGGGCATGGCGGAACAGATCGGGTGTGGTTCTATGATATGAGGGCAGATGGATATAGTCTTGATGATAAACGGACGAAAATGAAGGAAGATGATATTCCGGATATTATTCGCAGATTTCGGAACCTTGAGGGAGAAACAGAGCGAAAACGCACGGAACAGAGCTTTTTCGTGGAGAAGAAAGAGATTGTAGAGAATGGGTATGATCTTTCGATCAATAAGTATAAAGAAGTGGAATATATACCGGTGGAGTATCCGCCGACGGAAGAGATCATGGATAAGATCATGGAACTGGATGCAGAGATTGCGAGAGAGATGCAGAAGTTGAGGAAGATGCTGTAAAAAGGAGTTGTCAAGGGGAATGGTTAGTTAAGTAGGGGAAAAGGATTTAAAGATTAGGAAAGGAAAAACAAATTCGGATTTGTGGGTGAGTGGATGCCGTAGGGGATATAGAGAATGCGGTATATATCAAAAATCTTGTGATTATAGAGTGGGTGTTCTTGACAGGGACAGAGCGGAATGTTATTATACTAATGTAATAGTGCTACCGATAGACGGTTAGCCCAGATATTGTTTAGTTAAAAAATAACCGCTCAGTTGTCTAGGCTGGAGGCGGTTATTTTTTATGTGAATTGCTATTTCGACCAATGGTGTAACC
>CANTDX010000059.1 GCA_947652615.1 uncultured Dorea sp.
AAGAATACATCATAATTGGGTTGTACCCGCTTCTTCCCTTAGATGAATAACAAGCAAATAAGCTTGAAAAATCTAAATCCTCCAAAACTTTTTAAGGGTGTAGACTGAATCGTCATCGGGTAAACTCAAATCGAAGAAATTAAAGTTAATTTTCTGTTGCTCATAGTTTCAACTTCGGTATAGTCAGCGTATCGTACGTGGCAGTGGCCTCGCTTCTTTAATTCATGGTCCAATTCGTTCAGCATGATATTCGCACATAATGGGCTTAGATGCCCCCCTGTGGCACGCCGATTGTTGTTTCCTCAAACTCTCCGCAGTATACTGCTCCTGCACGAAGATATTTATGGATGAGCGATACCACCCTTCCATCTTTTATCTTCCTTGATAGAATTTCTATAAGTTTGCTCTGGTTTACCGTATCGAAAAGCTTCTCTAAATCCATATCTACCACCCATACATATCCCTTATTCAGATACTCCTGGCATTTTCGGATTGCGTCATGTGCACTTTTCCCCAGTCTGAATCCATAGCTTGTTTCCACAAACTTCGGTTCATATATCGGTGTAAGCACCTGCGCAATGACCTGCTGGATGACTCGGTCTACTGCTGTTAGTATCCCCAGCATTCTTTTCTTCCCGTTTTCTTTGGGTATTTCTACCCTCCGTACCGAGGCTTTCTAGGAGGCTATTTACATTTCTGTCGGCGTTGGTGACGTTGTTTTCAGTTATCCTCTGACCGTTAAGCGCTCCGCCTTCCTCTTTGTGTTCCGCACTATCCCTCCGGCGGCAGCCATTGCCACAACAATGTTTTGTGCTTTCTTTCCTCTCGGTTTTGGTAACATTCATTGACTCTCACCTCCTAAGGTTCAGCCCTTTCCCAGCCCGTCGACTGGCCGGGTATTGTAATACGGCTGATGCTGACTTCTCACGATAAATCTTGTTTCAACCGTGGTTCGTAAAAGGAATTCCCCACGTCCGTGAGACCTCCCCGGGTACTCACACGTTCTTTCCCTCTTATGTCCGCCATATTTACTGCAAATGATTCCGTGTAGTTATTGGGCTTTGGCTTGAATTGCAGTTTTACCCTCATTTACAGCCTGATATGATTTCTGTTCGTCAGACCAGAGTTTTGCCTCCGGCTTCAGATTCGCAGTCACCCGCGACACCCTTGCCATTGGCTGTATCCTTCCCACTACTGGGCGGATTAGGGACTTTCACCCATTAGAACATGCGCCCGCCGGGCGCACAATTTGTAATGGAGGTGACGATCTATATGTATCGCCACCTCCATTACATTGGACTATCTATTTCCCGACAGCCCCTTTTTAGTTAAAGTCAAATGCCTTGCATCAGTTGCCAGATGTACATACCTACTCTTCTTCCTCCCTCACCTGCGGAATCAGCGAAGCCGCCAGCTTCCCTCTCCCTCTCTGCTTCAGATACAGCACCCCCACGACAGAGAACACCACCGCTCCGATAAAGTTCACCATCAGGTCCTTCATCGTATCCACGATCCCCACATCCAGATAACCGCCGAGATTCCACTCCTGCCCGTTGACCACCAGGGATTCAACGGCCACCTTCACCGGCACATTCGCGCCGTCCGGATTCAGCTTGACTGAACTGATCGCAGGCAGGATCCAATCCTTCTGCATATCTGTCTGGAAGAACCAGTCCATCCCGAATTCGAAGAACTCCCACAGCACCCCTACCGTCATGGAGAAGCAAAATGCCACAAACGCCACGAAATACGGCGACATCTTAATTGAAAACCGTTCGCTCCGGTTAAATATATCGATCATGGCAAACCCGATCGCCGCCATCAAGAATCCGTTGGTCGTATGTAACATAGTATCCCAGATGGATATCTTCACATAGAACGCATGGATCTCCCCTAAGATCTCCGCGGAAAATATGAAGATCAGGATCACCGCCTGCAATCCCGCCGGAATACTCACCCCAAGCTTCTTCTCGATAAGCTTCGGCACCATAAAAAGGATCAGCGTCAGTACCCCCAGGAACATATTGTGATAGTTCCCCAGGAAGAATTGACGCACGATCGATGCCGTCACCAATATCATCAACACTAATTCTACCTTCGTTCTCTTCTTTGCTGCTCCCATATCCTTTCCTCCGTATCGCCTCTTAAATATACAGATTGAACGCAGCGTTCTGCAGTCCAAACTTTCTCAATTATTATAAAGTTTTTACTGCATAGAATCTGTTTTTTGTGGCAAACGGTACTTTTTAGGGGCAAACTCAACGAAAACATCGATTCAATATCTCCGCCGCTTCCCTGATCTGCTCCTCTGTAAGATTCGCATAACCAAGCAGAATGGTCGCTTCCGTTTCCTCTCTCTTCCCGATCCAGTAATCCGACATCCCATACACCCGGATATCCTCCGCCTTAGCTCTTTGGATCAGCTCTTCCTCCGTCATCCCATTGCGAAATGTCAGCAGCAGATGGACTCCCGCGTGCTCCCCGGATATGGTCAGGATGTCCGACATACTCTTAAGCCCTTCGATCAGCACATCGTGCCGGCTCTTATACAGCGCTCTCGTCTTGTTGAGATGCCGTTCGTAATACCCCTCTTCGATAAACCTCTGCACGATCATCTGGTCCACCTTGGAGACGGTAGAGTGTACGAAATCATTCCTTCTCTCGTATTCCTCCAGAAGCGGTCCCGGCAGCACCATATAGCTTAAGCGGATCGCCGGGGCGATCGATTTGGAAAATGTACCCAGATAGATCACCTTCTCATGGGCATCATACCCCTTAAGCGCGGGAATCGGCTTCCCTTTATAGCGGTACTCGCTGTCATAATCATCCTCCACGATATACCGCCCTTCCTCCTTCGCCGCCCACCGAAGCAGCTCCATTCTCCGGTTGATGGGCATCACGATCCCGGTGGGATACTGGTGAGACGGGGTCACGTATGCAATATCCACCCCCGTCTCCTCCAACTCCGACACCTTCATTCCATTCCTGTCAAGGGACACCGGCACCGTCTCGTAATCCAGCGCATTTGCCATGCGATACGCCTGCTTATACGCCGGATTCTCGAATGCGATCCGGTGCTCCCGCCCTAATACCATACTCAGGAGCATCAGGATATAATCGCTCCCTGCACCGACAATTATCTGCTCCGGGGAACAGTTCACCCCCCTGGCCTGATGGAGATAGCTGCAGATCGCATTACGGAATCCATACTCGCCCTTGGAATCACCGGAACGGAACAGCTCTGTCCTGTCATCGACCAGGATGTCTTTGGACAGCTTCCTCCAGGCATTGTAGGGGAAGCTTCGAAGATCGACTCCATTGGGTGAGAAATCATACCGGTACTTCTTCTCTTCCCGCTTAACGGCAGAAGCCTGCTTGCGCTCCCTCACCAGATGGTACAATTCCTCCGTCTGCGCTACGAAGAACCCCTTATACGGCTCCGACTCAATGTAACCTTCCGACAGAAGCTGCTCATAGGCAAGCTCCACCGTACTCCTGCTGACTTCCAGATGCTTCGACAATGCCCGTGTGGACGGCAGCTTCTCACCATAAGCGATCCGTCCTTGTTGGATATCCGTCTTAATATAGCTGTAAATCTGTTCATAGAGAGGCAGCCTGGAACGGCTCTTAAGACTCATCGTCAACTCATTCACCGCAATTCTCCTCCACGAAAAAGGCTGCCGCAGAATGAAATGGAACATATCTGATCTGCGGCAGCCACATCAAACTTCTACTTCGGCAGCTTGAAAGAACTCTTAAGCGACACGATTCGGTTGAATACCAGCGCCTCCGGCACAGAATCCTTAGAATCAATGCAGAAATACCCATTCCGCACAAACTGGAAGCTGTCATGACCCTTCGCATCCGCAAAGCTGTCCTCCACGTAGCAATCCTTACGGACGGTCAGAGAATTCGGATTCAGGTTCAGGGACCCGTCTTCCTTATTATAGACGCCCTTCTCCTCGTCCACCAGATTCTCATACAGCCGCACCTCTGCCTGCTTCGCGTAAGGCGCCGCCACCCAATGGATCGTTCCCTTGACCTTCCGTCCGGTGAAGCCTGTCCCGCACTTCGTCTCCGGGTCATAGGTTGCATGTACCACCGTCACATTGCCGTTCTCATCCGTCTCATAGCTTACACATTTGACGAAGTAAGCGTGCATCAGGCGCACTTCGTTGCCCGGGAACAGACGGAAATACTTCTTCGGCGGCTCGATCATGAAATCCTCCCGCTCAATGTACAATTCCCGGCCAAACGGAATCTTACGCATTCCAAGCTCCGGATTCTCCAGATTATTCTCCACCTCCAGATACTCTGTCGCGCCTTCCGGATAATTGTCGATCACCAGCCTGATCGGGTCTAAGACCGCCATCATGCGGGGACGCTTTAACTTCAGATCCTCTCTGATGCAATACTCAAGCATGGCATAATCCACGGAACTCTGGCTCTTCGATACCCCGCACATCTCGATAAACATCTGCAGAGACTCCGGCGTGAAGCCTCTTCTTCTGAGCGCTGCGATAGAGACAAGCCTTGGGTCGTCCCATCCGTCCACGATACCGTCCGTTACCAGCTTCTTGATATATCTCTTTCCAGTCACCACATTGGTCAGATACAGCTTGGCGAACTCGATCTGACGCGGCGCCGGGTCGAATTCACATTCCTTCACCACCCAGTCGTAGAGCGGTCTGTGATCCTCGAATTCCAAGGTACAGATGGAATGAGTGATCTTCTCCACCGCATCCTCAATCGGATGTGCGAAATCATACATCGGGTAAATGCACCATCTGTCTCCCGTATTGTGGTGCGCCATATGCGCCACACGGTAGATCACCGGATCACGCATGTTGATGTTCGGAGATGCCATATCGATCTTGGCGCGCAATACCTTCTCTCCGTCCTTGTATTTCCCGTCCTTCATCTCTTCAAAGAGCCGAAGATTCTCCTCCACAGGACGGTCGCGGTACGGACTGTTCTTCCCTGGTTCCTTAAGCGTGCCCCGGTATTCACGGATCTCGTCGGCAGTCAGGTCACAGACGAACGCCTTCCCCTTCTTGATCAATTTGACCGCACACTCATACATCACTTCAAAATAATCCGATGCAAAATACAGGTGTTCCTTCCAGTCGGCGCCAAGCCACTTCACATCCTCCTTGATCGACTCTACAAATTCCATATCCTCCTTGGTCGGATTGGTGTCGTCGAACCTCAGATGGAAGGTTCCGTTATATTTCTTCGCCAGCCCGGAATTCAGAAGGATCGACTTGGCGTGTCCGATATGAAGATACCCGTTGGGCTCTGGCGGGAACCTGGTACACACCTCAGAATATACTCCTTCTGCAAGATCCTTATCTATCTCCTGTTCTATAAAATTCTTAGAAACAATCTCTTCTCCCATTATACTCCTGCTGCCCGCATCACTCCTGTCGGCAAACGAATCTGTCAGGCAGCCTCTCCTTTCCTAAATATATTAACCAGTGCCATTTTATCACAAATAATACCGTGAAACAAGGCAGTTTTAAGCTTCCGGGCGCTTTATCCTCAAAATGCCCGTCCGGTAAATACAGCCACAGACCGGGGACGCATGACAAATTCACCGTCAATGCGCACCTCGCTGCCTTCTTCATAGCAGTACCGGCCTTCCCAATCTCCATACGTGTTGACGCTTAGATGCCATGCAGCCATATTCTCAAGATGCGGCAGTGTAATCTTCACATCCTCCCAGTGGGTATTCACGGATACATACACTAAATCGTCCTTCCCTTTTTCCTTGTCATATCCCGCAAAACCGATAGAAAAAGTCCGTGCATCTCTGGGCACGTTCAACACATCTGCCAAAGCACTATGAGCATGGATCGGTCCCATTCCGCAGACTGCATCCGGTAGTTTCCGGCGGATGATCGGATGTTTCTTTCGATAATCAATCATGAATCTGAAGAATTCGAACAATTCCCGGTTCTTCTCAAGATATCCCCAATCAAGCCAGGACACCTCATTGTCCTGACAATAACAGTTATTGTTGCCATACTGCGTATTCCCGAATTCATCCCCGGCAAAAAACATGGGCGTCCCCCTGCTGCACATAAGCACGGCACATGCATTGCGGATCATACGGTAACGAAGCTTAAGCACCTCCGGGTTGTCTGTCTCTCCCTCCGCACCGCAGTTCCAACTCCTGTTGTCATCCGACCCGTCTTTGTTGTTCCATCCATTCTTCTCATTATGCTTTACATTGTAGGAATATAGGTCATACAAGGTAAATCCGTCATGACAGGTCAGGAAATTCACACAGGAATTATATCCTGCATAACTCTTCGAATCATCGGAAAATTCTTTGCCGTAGATATCTCCTGAACCGGCTATGCTCCACGCCGCATTCCAGGCTTCCCAATTCTCCCCTTTCAGAAACCCTCTGACCGAATCTCTGTATCTTCCGTTCCATTCCGCCCAACGCCTGCTTGCCGGGAAGCTGCCCACCTGGTACATACCGCCCGCATCCCACGCCTCGGCAATCAGTTTGACATTGCTTAATACCGGATCATAAGAGAGGCTTCGAAGAAGGGGCGGATTGTTCATCGGCGAACCGTCCTCATTTCTCCCCAGGATGCTCGCAAGATCGAACCGGAATCCATCCACCCGGTAGCTGACCGTCCAGTATCTTAAGCATTCCAGGATCAACAGTTTCACAATGGGATGATTGCAGTTCAGCGTATTCCCGCATCCGCTGAAATTATAATAATTGCCGTCCGGCGTCAGCATATAGTATACCTTGTTATCCAAGCCCTTAAAACAGAATGACGGTCCGTTCTCATTGCCTTCCGCCGTATGGTTGAAGACCACATCCAGGATCACCTCGATCCCATTGTCATGAAGCGCTTTGATCAGCTCTTTCAACTCTCTTCCTTCGTGATTGTATTCCTCCGTCGCCGCATAACTGGTGTTGGGCGCGAAGAACCCGACCGGATTATAACCCCAGTAATCCAGAAGCCTCTGTCCGTCCACCTCACGCACATCCCGCATCTCGTCGAATTCAAAGATCGGCATCAGTTCCACCGCATTGACCCCCAGCTCTTTCAAATACGGTATCTTCTCCATCAACCCTGCAAATGTCCCCCGGTGCTCCACGCCTGAGGTCGGATGCCTGGTAAATCCCCTGACATGCAGTTCGTAGATGACCAGGTCGCACATCTCCCTGTTGGACTGCGGCATATCTCCCCAGTCGAACTTATCCTCTACCACTCTCGCATGGTAAGCGCCCACCTTCCGGTCGCCCCATCCGCGCCATCCCGCGATCGCCCTCGCGTAAGGATCCAGGATCACATTCTCCCGCTTGAACAGCAACCCCTTCTCCGGCTGATAAGGCCCGTCGATCCGGTATGCATACTCGAATTCATGGATATCCAGACCGAATACGATCATCGAGTACACATCCCCAATCTTGTACTCATCCGGAAACGGAAGCACTGCATACGGCTCCGCCTCTCCTCTGTGAAACAGGAGAAGCTCACAATAATTCCCATAATGTGTGTGAATTGTGAAATTCACCCCTCTTGGAAGCACTGTCACCCCATTGATATCGAACATTCCCGGCCGAACCGGGTATCCTGCGATCTCTCCCATTGGTTTAATGGCTATCGGATAATCCTTCGGCAGCTTGCTGCTGTATGCCTTCATACAGTTCCTCCTCTCTGACATAAAACGCCTTCACGTTCCTGTTTCTCGTCCACAAAGGACTAGTACAGCATTGCTGTACTAACATTTCAAGGTTCAAAAAAAGGGGCTATCTCCTATCTGATAGTCCCTTATAAGCTGCCTAGCGGAATCGAACCGCCGACCTCCGCCTTACCAAGGCGACGCTCTACCGACTGAGCCAAGGCAGCGCACATACGATATGCAACATTGATACTATACAATAACTTGGCCAGTCTTGTCAATAACTTTTTCCATTTTTTATGACAAAAGTTAACGTTTCTCTCCCGGAAGCAATACTCCTTCTATATATTCCACCGCCCGTCTCACACTTCCATCCTCGAAAGGAACCGACAGGCCCGCATACTTCAATGTTTCCAGATAGCTCATACTGCCGCCGCATTTACACAATTTCAGATAATCCTCCCATGCCTTCTCATGGTCTTTGGCATTCTTCGCTGCGAACTCCATCGCCCCCACCGTCGTGAGGATATAGTTAATATAATAGAACGGATACAAGAATATATGCAGCTTATGATACCAGAATCCGCCCCGGTCAAAGAAATCATCGGCATCATACTTGCGCCACGGCATGTATATTTCCTCAAGCTTCTTCCACTCCAATGTCCTCTCTCTTGGCGTGAGCTCCGGATTCCCATAACAGATATGCTGGAATTCGTCTACCGCCGTCCCAAAAGGTACCAGCATCAGCGCATCCTGCAGATGTGCGAACCGATACTTATCCGCCTGCTCCCCAAAGAACATCTCCGCATATTTATATGCAAACTGTTCCATACTCATGGAGTGGATCTCAGAGATATCAGTGGCAGAAAAATAATAAGCAGAAAACGGCTGTTCCCGCATCGCCATATATCCTGCAAACGCATGGCCCATCTCATGTGTCAGAACCTGTGCGTCAAAGGTCGTATGATTCAGACACGCGAACACAAAAGGAGCCAGATAATCCGGCAGAATCGTCATATATCCGGTAGATGCCTTTCCCGGCTTGTTCTTAAGATCCAGCAACTCATGCCCGATCATGAAATCCACGAACTCCCCTGTCTCCGGACTGATATCATGATACATCTTCTGCGCCTGGGATATCATGAAGTCCTCATCCCCCGCCGGAACCGCATTGCCGTCAGGGAAGACACGCTTCTCATCATATGCCATCAGGGTATCCACTCCCAGACGATTCCGCTGCATCTCATACAGCTTCGCACACAAAGGCACCGCATATTCCCGCACCTGCCTGCGGAAATATGCCACTTCCTCCTGTCCGTAATCTGTTCGCCCCTGCTGCATGTAGCCTACCGGGATAAAGTTCTCGTATCCCAGATTCTTCGCCATCTGCGTGCGGATCTTGATCAGCTCATCCCAGATCTCTTCCAGACGTTCCTCATGGCTGTGATAGAATGCAGCATATTCCCTGTAAGCAGCCGAACGCACTTCTCTGTCCTCATGCTCAAAGAACTTCTGAATCCCATACAGATTCCTTGTTTCTCCCTCAAAGGGAATCTCCGCCGCCGCCATGATCTTCTCATACTCACTGGTAAGAAGAGCTTCTTTCTGCATCAACGGAATATTCTCTTCGCAAAATGTCTTCTTCTCAAGCTCCATGGACACAAACATCTGACTGCCGTATTCCTCTTCAAGCTCTGCCCGAAACGCCGAATTCATGAATGACTCCTTAAGCGCAAGAAGCCCCGGCGTCACTTCCGGCATCTTCGCCCTCAGGAACGCATCTTCCTTCTCATAGAACTCATCCCTCGTATCTATGGTATGCCTGATCGATACGATAGTAATCGCCGTCTCCATGTGCTTCGTGATCTCTTCCATCTCCATAAGACAAGCTTTCACCGCTTCATAGGACCTGGCTGTCTTCACCCGGTCTGTAAGCTCCTCTGCCTGTCCGCTGATCTTCTCAAAATCCGGTCTTCTATATTCCATCCCGGGAAATGTAAATTGCTTCTGTTCCATAATTCTTTCTACTCCTTCCCCTTTCTTCCATAAGTATAACAGATATCTGACCGCACGGCAGTAATTATTCCTGATTCCCAGAACTTCTTTTCTTGATCTCTTCCCTTACCTCATCCATTGTCTTCCCGGATCCACATGGAAGGACTTAACCAAATCAGATATAAATGCGCGCCGCCTGCAGCTTCACATTTATCCCGGCAGCCTGAAAGGCTGCTTTCCCGTCCGCACGGACGCTGTCATGGCAGAAAGCGGTTTTATCTCTTACTCAAATACTGCCCCTGATATGGCGGACTAGATCATCTTGGAGATATCAGAACAGAAACTTAATGCCTGTCACCTATGCACACATAAGCTATTTCATACATTGGGTGACAGCCTTACATTGATCGGTACGGACCCAGCAGGGAAAAAGACCATTCTTATCGAAAACGGGGAGGTATTATGACACTTGTCATAATACCTCCCCGCATCAAGTCAAATTATACAACAGCATAAACTCATTTTTTGCAGCAACCCTTGATTGCCATTTCGAATGCGGTCTCCATGTATCTACAGGCGTTTCGTGATAATCTATTTTTTTCTGCAATCCGTTCCCAATTTTTACTCACTATCTCCATTATCTTCCTACTTTCTTTTTCTGCCTCTTCTGTATTTATGCCAAAATATTGTGCCACACTTCTTACAAGATCTATAGAAATTCTATTATCATCCAAATCTACATTCAGTGATAATGACTCTCCGTATGGAACCGGATTCACATCATAAATGGGTGATAATTTCCACCCTTTTTCTGTTAAAATGAATCCGTGGTTTCTTAAATGATCATCCGTATTCGATACTGACATACCAAATACAATTCTTCTCCATAACTCCTTTAAATCTTTCTCTGGCTCCGCTCCACTAGACTTGATAAATGAAACTAAATCCAAATAACTGGAACCATCCTCCCCTGATGCTCCATCTGTTTTCCCAAGCAAAGTCATCGCTGATGAAAAATGAATTCTCCTTTCACCATCTCTATCGAATCTTTTCACCAAAAAAGTAGAACCGTTTTTTGAAAAGGTTTCTAGCCTTGATTCCGGTACATCCAATTCACACAATTTTGCCAGATCATGTACTACCTTTTCCCATGCTCCCGAATTATATTCATCGTACTTTGACGGAAATTTTGCAATCCAAAGATTCCCTTTCTCATCCTGTACAGTCGCTTTTGGTCTGGCACCGCCCAGAGAGGATCCTGGTGCCAGAATCTGCCTCAGCCACTTTGTTTCCGTACCGCTCTCATCATGTTCAAATCCCCAGCAGGCAGATTCCAATGTTCGCAAAGTTGTCCACGGAGGTGTTGCTAATTCCTGATCATCTGACAAATACAAGCCATTTCTTTCGGTTTTAAACCTTAATGCTCCCATACGAGCTTTGTCGTACACGCCTAACAAATAGTCGCTTTCTCCTAGCTTTCTCGGTTTTCGCTCTTCCCTTTTCGCCAGTACAGCTTCCCTTCTTCTCATCAAAAGTCTCCCCCATCTATCTGGGCAAGAATCTGCAAAGATACCAAACATTCTTTTATCCATAGGCACAAAATGTCTCCCGCTATATAAATCCAAATCTGGATCAAGAAAAAATTTAGATGTCTCAGCGGTTAACCATTGAGTATCATACTCGAATGAGAACTGTTCTTTTCCTCTAATATGTGAGACATATAATCTACCAAGTAGCACTGGTACGTCAGTACTCCAATTCTCATATACATAGATTACTTTTTCTTCCATTACGACCTTCTTCTTTCCTTTGGCGCACGTTTCCTGGTTATTAATTCTAAATCCTGCAATTTTCTCCCCAATTCATCATCCTTTGCAATCAACAGCAGATCTTGATCCATATTATTTAACGCATGCAATACTGCCGCATACATTCCGATTGCCACAGTAGGGGAACCTTTCTCGATTGACCATAATGTTGCCCGGCTGATTCCTGCACGTTCTGCAACCAATTCTGTGGATAATTTTCTACGGAGTCTGGCCAATTTAATCTGTTCACCCATCTGTTCAAGGATATCCTGCGTTTTTGGCAATATAACTGCCGTTCTTTTTCCCATCCATCTTACCTCCCAATAATATATAATAGTAAACATTATTTATTATTCTGTCAATTATTTTATACATTATCATCAAATTGTTTCAAATCCAGTAAGGCAAAAAACTGTTCTTAACGAAAACGGGGATGTTTTTTGACATCTGTCATAAAACATCCCCGCATCAAGCCAAATTGATCCAACTTCTTACTTCTCCGCCCTCAAGATCTTCTCCGTCTTCCCTTTAATGCGCTGCAGTGCATTGTCAATCGTCTTTGGACTCTTATCCAGCAGACGGGCGATCGTCTTATAATCCGTCCCCAGAAGATGCAGATAGAGGACCCTGTTCTCCAGATCGCTCAGGCTCTCCCCAAGCTTGATCTCCAGCAATTCTGCATATTCCCGGCTGACCAGCAGTTCCTCCGGATTGCTCTCATGCCCTGCCGCCATCGTCTCCATAAGCGGCTCCTGCTCTTCACTCGTCTCATAGAGCGATATATAGAAATTCAACGGACTGTGCTTCTTCCTTTTGGACGCCTCGATGGCTGAATACATCTGCCTTGTAATGCAGAGTCTCGCAAAACTGTAAAAGGACGTCTCCTGCCGCACATCATAATCCTGGACTGCCTTAAAAAGGCCGATCATACCCTCCTGGATCAGGTCGTCATTCTCCCCTCCAAGCAGATACATGGCATTGGCCTCTTTGCGCACCAGATTCTTATATTTTTCCATGATGTAATCAATGATATTCTTATCACCCTGACGCAGCTTCCCGATCAACTGCTCGTCCGTCATCTGCTCATAATCCGCCATATATTGCTCCTGCCTGCTCATTTCGACAATCTCTGTCTCACGATCTCATATGCCAGCACTCCCGCCGCCACCGACGCATTCAGGGAGTCTATGTCTCCCCTCATCGGTATACCGGCTATAAAGTCACAGTTCTCCTTCACCAGACGGCTCACGCCTTCGCCTTCACTGCCAATGACCAATCCCATCGGCCCGGTCAGATTCAGGCAGTACATCTGCTCTCCGTCCATATCGGCGCACACGAACCACATTCCCTTCTTCTTAAGTTCTTCCATGGTCTTGGTAAGGTTCGTCACCTTCGCCACCGGCGTATAGTTAATCGCTCCGGCGGATGCCTTCGCCACCGTCGCCGTAAGCCCTGCCGCCCGTCTCTTGGGGATGATCACACCGTGGGCGCCCGCCAGGTTGGCAGTACGGATGATCGCTCCCAGATTATGCGGATCTTCGATATTATCCAGAAGGATCAGGAACGGATCCTCCCCCTTAGCGCCGGCGGCCTGGAGCATATCCTCCACCTCGGCATAGGCATACGCCGCCGCATAGGCGATCACCCCCTGATGCTTTCCTGTCTCGGAAATCTGTGACAAACGCTCCTTCGCCACAAATTGTATCAGGGTATCCTGCTTCTTTGCTTCCCGCACAATACTCCTGACAGGTCCATCCTGACATCCGTCCAGCACCAGCAATTTATCAATCGTTTTTCCGGCGCGGAATGCCTCTAACACCGCATTCCGCCCTTCTATGAGATTTTCATTTCTTTCCCGCTCTTTATCCTGCATTCTGTTTCTCTCCATTTTCTCTAACAAACATCGACCGAAGCTGCAGCTTATAACGCTTCCAGCCCCGTCTTGATCAGTTCCATCATCCTCTTCCAATCCTTTTTCAGATACAGATATCCCAATAATGCTTCGAATCCGGTCGCCTTATGATAATCGGAAATCGACTGGTTCTTGGCCGGAGATGCGCTCTTCGCGTTCCTTCCCCGCTTGTACACCGCATGCTCTTCTTCCGACAATTGGCCGTTCAGAGCCGTAATCATACGTGCCTGTGCAGAAGCCTGTACCATGGTGATCGTCTCCTTATGAAGTTTCTGCACCTGCTGGTTCCCTTTATTCACCACCAGGGTACGGATGATCAGATCATAGACGGCATCTCCGATATACGCCAGAGTAAGAGGTGAATACTCCTTGATATCCACCTGCCGCATCTTGAATATCTCCTCCATGCTTACGCTCTCTTCCATTGCACCCCTTCTCTCGTATCCTTGAGAACGATCCCCTTCTCAAGCAATTCGTCACGGATCGCGTCTGCCCTGGCGAAATCCTTCGCCTTACGCGCCGCCTGACGCTCTTCGATCAACTTCTCGATCTCGGCATCCAGCATCTCTTCCTTGCGCTCTACCGTCAGTCCAAGGACATCCGTAAGCTTGGTAAGAAGAGCCAATAACTTCTCCAGGTATTCCTTAGAGCTGTCTTCATTTGCCGTGGTATTGCTGTATTTTACCAGGTCAAATACAGCCGCAACGGCATCCGCCGTATTAAAATCATCCTCCATGGCAGTCTCAAACGCCTTCACATACTCTTCCGTCTTCGCATATGCAGCCGCCTCTTCATCCTTCATCTTCTCCGCCTTTGCATTTCCCATCAAAAATCTAAGGTGATCCGCCGCATTGACGATACGCTCCAACCCGCTCTTAGAAGCCTCCATCAGATCCGCGCTGAAATTCAGCGGGCTTCTGTAATGTGCGCTCAGCATGAAGAAACGGAGCACCTGCAGGTCAAACTGCTCGCTGATCTCACGGACAGTCCGGAAGTTGCCGAGAGACTTGCTCATCTTACGGTTATCAATATTCAGAAATGCATTGTGCATCCAGTATTTTGCAAATTCCTTGCCGTTCGCCGCCTCGCTCTGGGCGATCTCATTCTCATGATGCGGGAACACCAGATCCTCGCCGCCGGCATGGATGTCGATCTGCTCACCCAGATACTTCTTCGACATCTCGGAGCACTCGATATGCCAGCCCGGACGCCCGTCGCTCCACGGAGACTCCCAGGACGGCTCCCCCTCCTTCTTTGGCTTCCACAGTACAAAGTCCAGCGGGTCCTCCTTCTCATCCTCCCCTGTCACCAGAAGAGAGCGCTCGCCGGAACGCAGGTCATCCAAGTTCTTGTGAGACAATTTCCCATAATCCGGGAACTTACGGGTACGGAAATACACTGTGCCGTTCTTCTCATAGGCATAGCCCTTCTCGATCAGGGTGCCGATCATCTCGATCATCCCGCCGATCTCCTCCGTGGCAAGAGGATGCGTGGTGGCAGGCTTCACATTCATCCCTTCCATATCCTTCTTGCACTCCGCGATATACCGCTTGGAGATCTCGTCTGAGGTAACTCCTTCCTCAATAGCCTTCTTGATGATCTTGTCATCCACATCCGTGAAATTCGACACATAATTCACATCATAGCCCTTGTACTCGAAATACCTTCTCACCGTATCGAATACGATCATCGGCCTTGCATTCCCGATATGGATGTAATTATACACGGTAGGTCCGCATACATACATTCTGACCTTCCCTTCCTCCAACGGGATGAATTCTTCTTTTCTTTTTGATAATGTGTTGTACAGTTTCATGATTCGTTTCTTCTCCTTTTCCCTTTTCTACTTATCCAATATCTCAATCTCCTGCGACTGCATACATCGCATACGCTTCTCCATCTCCCGAATCCGTCTGTGCAGACGAATATTATCTGCCTGGAGTTCCCGGATATCGTTGCTGATGGGATCGGGCAAATGTACCTGATCCAGATCCATCCGCGGAATCTTCTGATCGCCCATCTTCACAATTCGCCCCGGCACTCCGACCACCGTACAGTTCGGCGGCACCTCCTTAAGCACCACGCTTCCGGCTCCGATCTTGGAATTCTCCCCGATCTTGAAGGAACCTAAGACCTTCGCCCCCGCACTCACCATAACATTATCTCCAAGGGTCGGATGACGCTTGCCCTTCTCCTTGCCGGTGCCGCCAAGGGTAACGCCCTGATACAGCGTCACATTATCGCCAAGCTCTGCGGTCTCACCGATGATCACGCCGCTTCCATGGTCGATGAACAACCCCTTCCCGATCTTCGCTCCGGGATGGATCTCTATCCCCGTCTTCCTGGCCGCCCGCTGGGACACCCATCTGGCAAGGAAATAATGCTTCTTACGATACAGCTTATGCGCCACACGATAATGCAGGATCACCTTGAAACTTGGGTATAAGAAAACCTCCATATTCGACTTGATCGCCGGGTCACGTTCCCGAACCACCCGGATCTCCTGCTTGATGTATGATAATATTCCCATATAGGACCACTCCTTATTCGATACAGATTAAGATAAAAAAAACTCCGTCTCTTCCAAAACATCAAGAGACGAAGCATCACTCCGCGGTTCCACTCTGATAGAAGACTTATCTCCAATTATATAGAATGCCCTCCACTCTGATACACGTAACGTGTGTAATCCCGTACCCGGCTACTAAGCCTGATGCCTTTCACCGAATCGGCTCCCGGACGCACTTCACAGATCCTCCTCCCAAAGCTGCTCTCAGCCAATGACAGCCTCTCTCTTACGGCCTACCGGCCTGCTACTCTTTCCGTTCTTTGCCTTTCCCATGTATGGTATATCATATGCGAAAATGCAGGATTTGTCAATCAGAAAATCCACACAATCCTGTTACAGAATTGTCATACCGCTGTGCAGTACCCTAAGCTTCTCTCCCATGATCTCCTTCATAATACTGCAGGCCTCTTCTCCCGTACAATGCCCGGTATAGAACACCGTGTCCAACTCTGCCAGCTCGTGGGCAATATTCCGGATATTCAAGATCTCCTCCTGCGTATACGCTCCCTCCTTCATCAGATGAAACCCGCTGATCACCATATCCGGTTCCGAGTGAAATATCTCCCGGTACCGATCCAGTATATTCAATATTCCAGCGTGTGCACACCCCGACAATAAGATTCTCTTCCCGTCCTGTGAGATCACCAAACACTGTTCATGGTCAAAAGTATCCTGAACGAATTCTCCTTCTTCCCTCCGCACAAGCAGCCGGTTCCCCTTCGCAGGATATCTCGTTCCCTGCACGTCCGTATACAGGAACAATTCATCATCAATCTCCAGATCCCCCTGTACAAACACACACTGCTCAAGCTTCAGAATCTCCTTGTCAATGCCGATATATTTCTCCCCATCCGCCTTCAGATGATAATACTCCCCGCCGGCAGAAGACCGCAGATAGATCTCTGCATCCGGATTCATCCCTGAAAACGCCAGGATCCCGCCTGCATGGTCATAATGTCCATGACTTAAGATCATAGTATCAACCGCCCTAAGATCAATACCAAGTATCCCTGCATTGTGCAGAAATTGATCCGTTGCACCGCTGTCTACCAGAAGCCTGTGCTTCCTTGTCTCTATGTAGAAGCTCAGGCCATGCTCATAGCCGCATCCCGGAACTCCCTGTGTATTCTCTATCAGATTCACAATCCTCAAACTTTGTCACCTCAATCAAATAGTGTGATCCAATGCTTTGCATGATACGCCTCAAAACACATCCTGATCTGTTCCTCGTTGTTCTTCTCTTCTGCGAGCGCCGGCAGCTCGTCCACTCCAAAATACCGGCTCTCCGTTGTCTCTATATTCTTCTCAAAACATCCTCCAAGCACCGAACACAGCAGGAATATCTTACAGACCTTGTACGCATAGACCGGCAGATTATGCTTCTCTCTGTCCTGCACCGCTATCACCCGATCCACCGATACATCCAGGCCCGCTTCTTCTTTGACTTCCTTGACCGTATTCTCCCCGACCGATACATTGACGTCTACCCATCCGCCCGGCAGCGACCACGTGCCGTTACTCTCCCTGACCAGGAGGATCTTATCATCCTTAAATATCGCTGCGCGGCTGTCAAGCTTAGGAGTCTGATAACCGATCTCGCAGCAGAACAGATCCTCAACCTTCTCCTTCGTGATCCCGGACTTGAAACTGATCATCTCCGCCGCGATCTCCCGGATACGCCCGTATCTCTCCTTGTCGAATTCGTCCTTCGCATAGAATAACCCGCCCTGGGCAAGACTCTGCAGCTCGATTGCCCAGTCAAGCCACTTCTCCGTGTGATCCATGAATACTCTCCCTTCTAAGATATTATACTGATTCCGTTGCCAAAAAAGGATATCTCTGCAGCTGATACTTCAAGACCTTTTTTTCATTTGTATCTTCTTCCTCTTCAATCCATTGCTGTACCGCAGCAAAATCCACACAAAAACCCTGTCCAAAATAGTGAAACATCTTCTCATGTGATCCGCAAAACGGTCTTGCAACTACCCTTTTTACATTCTCTTCTACAGGGAAATGCCAATTAACACTCTGATTCGCCGTCAACAAGGACATTCCATTATCGAATATTGGCGCCGATACAAACCGATTCCCCCGAAGTACAACTGCCAGATTATTCAAATGCCGGTCTTCATTAAGAATAAGCATATCCAACGTAAATACTTTTTTTAAATATTCTGTTATATCTAATCCACAGCTCTGCCAGACAAATTTTATAACGTATTCTATCCGTTCCTCCATTGTCTCCATAAGTGCCAATACCTGAGATAAATCTTTTCCAAATTCATTATAATACAGACGGTAAAAAGTTATCAGTTCTTCTCCTGCCTCTAAAAAATTCTTACTGCGGCACCCTCTCGCTTCATTAATGTACCCATACTCATATACTACATATTCTGCTAAATCCAAAGTCGAATATTTAAGCATCTCAGAAACCAAATATTCCACAAGTCCTTCCTTACCACGGCAGTCTTTCTTATACCAATAATCTCCTTTTCGGTATTTCATCTGAGTTCCTTCACTCGTCCCCTCCTGTATTACAATATACTCATTTTCAATTGTCTCCCGAAACATTCCTAATCCCTCACCAACACGTCCCGACTAGTCAGCTTCTCGCCTGGAAATCGGAACCAAATATAGTCATTCCACGACACTCCATGTGTCTTCCTAACAATCTCATAGGGATTATACTCCTTAAGCCCCAGATGCACCAAGATCTCATCAATATCTTCTCTTCTTCTATCCCAGCAGCGCATCTCCAGAATACGGTTCAACTGATATCTCGTCATAACATCTTCTGCAAAAAGCTGTTTGAGAGGATGTCTTACATACCGCGTAACCCTAACCTTATCCCCGTGTACATTTACACTCGCAGTAATATCATCCTTCCAAAATACTTCGAAAGAATAATTCTCAACGATTCTATCTTTCTCAAAATCCTGGCATATATATTCATTCACATCCACCGTACATCACCTCATTCCCGCCGTCACATGATGAACCATGCCAAGTACCGACTCATTCGCATTCACCGGAATCAGCTCAATATCCGGATGCTTATTCTGAAATACCCGAAACACCTCATCCGCGAATCCCTGTCCCATAAAATCAACCCCGCCAAAGTCCAGTTCTACCTTCCGAAATTCTTCCAGACGGTATAATATCCTCCGGGCCTGAGACCTGGCGATCGGTTCCCCATACGGGCACACCTCCTTGACAGGTATTACCGTGTGTATGAATCCTTCCTCTATCGGAGCATACATATCAAACACCTCCTTTAATTTGCGGTTTGTCTGATTCTCAAGCTTCATGACCACCATCGTTCCGATATTTAAAAGCTTCGTATAATATGCAAGCAAATGTGATTGGATCAAACGCTCTTTTTCATAACATCCATAAGAATATATGGCATTATCCGACCAAATAGCAAATTCTCTCATCATTTTTGAGGAAAAGAATATTCCCTCACCGGAATGGCAGGATCGGTCGCTGGTAAACTTCCCCTTATAAAGCTCCAGGATCGCATCCTCCTTCACTGCATCTTGTCCGGTCCGTTCCTTTAAGCTATTCATTATATTATGAAATATTCCGACTCCATCATCTGTCACCGAGATCTCCGTATACAAAAAATCCTGCTTAACATGACAGCAGATCGTCTCCCCTTTCGCATGCTCAATCGCATTATTCATGATCTCCGTATACACATATCCCCAGATCTGTCTTGCTTCATCAGAAACATCCTTCAAACAAGGAAGGATATCTGTATAAAATATTCTATCTTCAAGTAGCTGTTCTTTGCACTGATAAGTGAAGTCCTTGCTAAATGAGACCAACTTATATCCTGACTCTCTATCTGCCGCTTCTTCCAGAATACCATCCTCTATACAGTCCTTGATATATCTCTTGACAGTGGTAACCGAAATAGCGAAATTCTCCATCGACTTCCGAATAAATTCCGTATCGTCCTTTCTTATCTCTTCCAGCATGTAACGCTTAATACTCTCTCGCTTCTCTTCCTGAAATGACATATCTCCATCCCCGAATGAACTTTATTTTATAAATATCGAATTTTATTTCCCTTAAATAAAACTATACCATTTCATTTGTAAGAATTCAAGTGCTATTATATTAAATGATATTAATATTCGCCTTCCTTGCCTGACTGCACAAATCACGGGCCGCTAACGTATAGCTCTTCCCATCCTTGATAAAATGTGTTCCGCATTGCCGAAACTCGAAATGTACATTATAAGAGATACATTGATCCCGTATGGAAAGCACCCACTCATAGTCAAGGGGTCTGGCATTCCGGTCCGACTCTCCGCCGACTACAACTAACTCCACATTCTCAAGATAAGGCTCAAGATCGATCCGTTCTATCAAAGGCTGACAGATAATATTTTTATGCCTGATCGGAAGCTCCCTGAATATCGCAAGACGGTAATCTGCCCTGTCTTGATTTTCTACCGTGCACCCAACCGTCACATTATCATAACCTTCTCCCCAATCTTCCGGAATGCATTCCATAAAACGGTCGATACGTTTCGTCAAAAAGAGAAAATGCAAGTCAGAACGCTCCCTCATCATCTGCCAGCATTCTGCCCGCCAATTGTCGGCATCCTCGATTAGAAAGTCCGTGGAAAAGCAAAGATACACCGTCTGTCCGGATCGGATCTTGTATATGCCCGATTTATTTTTTACAACGGGAGCATAGAATCCATCCGTTTTCACGATCTCATTCGTGTCGACACCGCGCCGCCGATCCCCCTTATGGATATAACAATATCTACACCCTTCGCTGTGCTTGTGGCAGCCCCGCCACGGATTCCACATTGCCATATTATCTACCCCTCCTACTGTCAGAATATAATCCCGCCGCTGACATATAGGATATTATATCACAGAATATCCGGAAAATGGTGAACTCAATTCTCTTGAAAAGAGAAAATATTCTCTGCCTTCTATGAATACATTCTCAAGAATTTCTGATATAATGCGAATATAACTCAACATTATGATTCATATCGGGAGATTTGCACATGGATAAAATATCTTTACGAATTGTTGATTTACGAAAACAGAAACGAATAACACAACAAGAATTAGCTGATCATGTAGGAGTATCCTCCCAGACGATCAGCAAATGGGAAACAGGGAGCAGCATGCCGGATATTACCGTTCTTCCTTCATTAGCGGACTATTTTCAGGTGACCACAGACCAATTATTAGGACTCAAACCGCTTGACGGCGAAATATATATTCCCGAAGAAACGGCTGCAACAGATTACTGGAACCATAAATCAGACTATCTTATGCGGACACGCAGGAACCTTTGGAATAACGATTATATCCGCTTTCTCATTTCACAGGTCTGGAAAATCGACAAACCTGTTTCTATACTGGACTGTGGATGCGGATATGGATTTTTAGGACTGTTGTTGCTTCCATATCTTCCATCAGGCAGCACATACACCGGAATTGATTTTGCAGAAGACTTAATAAATGAAGGCCGGGATCTTTTCTCCAGACAGTCCATAAAAGCGGAATTTATCTGCAAGAATATTTTTGACTATTCTGCCGAAAACCGATATGATTTCGTAGTCTGCCAGGCAGTTCTAAGGCATCTTGACCATCCGGCTTCTTTTATACAGAAGATGATTACTTTTGCGAAATCAGGCGGATATGTTGTCGCTATTGAGACTAACAGGGAGATCGAATGCTGCGGTCTATATATCGACGGTATGGACTATCAGGAACTATGCAGCCATGAAGGTTTAGAAAAAAAGTGGCAGACCGAACTTGCAATGCAGGGCAGAGACTACGCCATTGCCGTCAGAGCCGCACATATTATGCAGCAGTTAGGGCTCATTGACGTTGATGTGAGGATGAACGATAATGTGGAATTTCTCACTACGCAATCTACTGATTATAAAGAAAGAAAACATAACTTCATCGAATATAACAGTTGGGCTTCCCGCATTGATAAAAATGAAAAAGAACAATTAATTCTTCATTTGATGACTCATGGATTATCCCGCAAAGAAGCCGAAGATTACTGTGACCGAAATAACAAAATTACAGAATATTTTTCAAATAACCCTGCAGCCAGTTATACGTATCTGAAAGGGATGATGATTTCTTATGGAATAAAGACTGAGGAGCCTGTATAATATGCGCAATATTTCTGAGCATATACACACATAGCAAAACATTTCCCGCACAGATCCATCTCAATCCCTGTGTTTTCATACATGATTTCATTCTGCTTTTTGTAGCATTTTTCAACATTTACAATTTCTTCTCTTTGCACATCAACATTCCATAAGGTTCCTTTCAACGCCTGCGCCGGACAATGCTCCACACAAACACTGCACTCCCCGCAACGGGACACATCGACCGCTTCATTGCATTCTAAAAGGGCATTTGTCAACAGAGAGGAAATCCTTATTGCCGGGCCATACTGCGGAGTTACCAGTAAACAATTCTTGCCGATCCATCCAAGTCCTGCCCTGGTAGCAACCGTCTTATGGGGAATCTCCGAAGCCCTGTCCTGATCTATCTTAACACGGTCTGTTGTCTGTGCATACGCTTCATATCCCATATTGATCAGGTAATTCTCTCCGGCTGTGACAATATCGTTTAATTTCCTGTTCAACGAATAATACAGATCATAATATTCTTTCGTTGGAGCAGTCCGAAGATCCATGATCACCCTTTCAGGCAAAGCAACCGCAACCGCTATTCCAACGTTAAAATCACTGTTTTCAACCTTACTTATATCACCGATCCCAACCAAATCCGCGCCGCAGTCATATAATATATTCTTTAGTTTTTCTGTTAATTTCATTACATGTCACCCGTCTTTTCTATTCCAACGCACGCTCATCAGATACTTTTCTTATCAGTCCGATTCTTCCCTAAAAATTCTTCATTCTTCTCCTCCCTTTATAGACATAATCCCTATTCTCCAGCTCCTCACAAAATCCTCTCAGCCAATATCACTTCATCTGCCGCATTACTCGTCGTCTCTCTTAGCCGCACGAATCCATTCTTAAGCCAGAAATATTCTGACTGCGGATTCCCCTTTACCCAAGCTAAACGAACCGACTCATATCCCTGTTCTGAAAGATACCTGCACAAATACTCTATGATCGCGGTTCCGACACCCCTGCCCTGTACCGATGTATCTGTCATAAAAAATCCAATATACACAATCCCCACTTTGGGATATCCATCAATCAAATCCATCACTGCAATCAGTTTGTCTCCCTGATAAAAGCCCACATAATATTTGTCCTTCTTCTCCTTTCCAGGCGGCAATATCTCCATATCCTCTCGAATGGACTGCCTCGTGACAAAAGGCGGACAATATTCATAATATAAAGCATTCTTACTGAGCAGACAGTATACATCGCCAATATCTGCATCGGTAAGTAATCTGACATTATATTCGTCTGAAAATAATTCTACCCGCATCTTCTCTCTATACCTCTAACAGATCTTCGCATCTGCACCCCAATGCACGTGCAAGCATCAGCACCGTGACTGCTTTCGTGTGATTAATGTCTCTCTGGCGCTGCTCGAAAAGCTGTATCTGCCTGACCGGAACCTTTGACAGGCCGGCAAGATCACTTTGTGACAATCCGGCATACTGCCTCAGTCTCTTAAGATTCGTCTCCGTATAGAATTGAGCCAGCTTTTCATCCATCGCATCCACGAACTGCATCAGATCCATCTCGTGATACGCCGGATACATCTTCATAATATCACAGATCTTTACTGCATTATAGATCCGCTGAAATGTCTTCCCTGTGTACCATTGATAGAATGCAAGCGCGAACCCCGCCCAATATTCCGGGGATCTGTCCAGATACATCTCTTCCGGCAGATCCGGCAGATTAAGTCCGCTTTGGCGGATGACTTCTTTTACTAACTCGCAGCCCGTCTTTCCTGCAACCTGGGGACGGAAACGTCCATCTTCCCATATGCAGTATTGACAGACTTATGGGAA
>CANTDX010000060.1 GCA_947652615.1 uncultured Dorea sp.
CGATTCCCTCCTTGCTCTCTTTGAAAAATCTCACCCTGTCTGCCAGTGTCCCATAGTACATATCCGCTGCGTCTGTGCAGGAGAAGTCATGCATTAAAATCATCATCAAGCAAGCGAAAGCCTCTTAGCCTCTGTAAATCTTCCTGATGTTTCTGGTCTATCTGTTCCGTCACTGTCAATCTTCCCACCTGCTTTTCCTTCTGTTTTCGTATCTCCATATTACCATAAACCTCCCGGTTTTACAAGCACATGGCTATTTGTGTAGTGTATCCATGAGTTTTAAGCATGATAACATCTCTGGAAGTATATGCCACCAATTTATCGCCAGTATCAACCGACAATAGTTTACGAATACTGACTGGTAAGGAAATCTGGCCTTTGGAAGAAACCGTTAATATCTGTGTACACATTTGCTCATACTCCTTTCAAGTAAGAATTTCTTACTTATGTTATACTATATACCAAGAGACTGGATTTCATTATTCTTGAGGAATCGACAGAGTCCTATGTAAATAATAACACATTTTACCCTGTAAAAAGCACATTAAGAAGTGTAATTTCGATTATTTTCTGTTATAATATAAAAAAATGATTTATGAAAGGATTTGATTCCAATGGTCAAATCAGGGAACCGTTCATTACTTAAAACGAGAAGAACACTATGATTTGAAAAATGCAATAAATTTATTTAATGAATGCGTGGAAAACTTAAAAAAGAATTCTCCGCTAACAGAGATTTATCTCGCATCATTGTCTTTTTTGGCAAAGAGTAGTGAAGTAGGAATATATTATCGTTAGGAGGTCCATAATATGGAAAGTTATGTTTTGAATGATATAGAATATGATTTTAAGCCATTGGAAATTTTTGTTCCTGATCCAAATTATAAAGTTGATGAAAAAGAATTAGAGAAAAGTATAGAAAAGAATAAGGCTATTATATCAAAGGCAAGGAAAATGAGAAAAACATATTTACAGAATGTATAATAATGTAACAGGTCAGACAAGTCTGCGCATTCACTGCGCTGACTGTGCCATAGAGTAGAGCCTGAAAGCTACACACATTAACACGGAACTAATTGAGACCCTTAGGTCTTTGAGTTCTTAGGTGTGCCGGAAAATAAATAAAATAGCAGGCCGGGAACCATTATAGTTTTGATTCCCGGCCTGTTTCTGGCTAATCAGATAAATATTTTTCGCAAAAATCTGGCCTTTTATTTTATCTGACCGGCTCACACACCACACTATTCACATGGTACTCTACCCCCGTGCGCTGTCTCCCTATGATAAAGTTCCTGTTGATCCTCATCTCTATCACATCACAGTTCTCCCTTGTGGTATTCACCAGCAGGACCAGATATTGTCCGTGTCCGTATTGATTGATGATATCCCCGTGCCTTACAGACATCCGAATCGCCTCGCCCAGACGTTCGGACATTTCCTCCATACGCTCTCCTTCCCGCATAGGATTCCCCTTGCTGTCAACCAGAGTACATAACATGAGATAGACACTCTGTCCACCGCGCTCCATCATACGGCTGATGATCTGGTATATGCCCTGGAACACCGGATAAGAGCATTGATATCCGCCCTGTATATTCTGGTAATCTTCCGTCAGGTTTTTCTGGATCTTATCGATCACCTGGTAGGAATGCTTCATCTGATTCCCCAGCCGTTCCATGATCTCCATAATACGCGGTGAAGGTGAGATTCCCTGTTCTCTGAGATAATAATCGGCAGTGTCGGCATACAGCTTTCTTGCATCCTCATATCTTCCGCTTCCCACCAGCGCTTCCATGGTAATACACTCCCAATCGGAGAAAGGAGCGATCTTGGCGGCATATCTTCCTAATTCTTCCATGCGCAGCCAGTCCTGCCTGTGATACAGGATCTCGCCGGCGCCTTCTGCACATACACAGAACATCTCCCTGTAACGTCTCGCCTCGGCGCTTGCCCACAGAACTCCCGTATAGGTCGACAAGAATTCTCCTTTGTACAGGTAACAGGCTTCAAGATATAACCGAAGCTTCTCTTCTTCGTCCTGTGCGGATACAGCTTCTTCATAGATCATATCGAACTCTGCCGCATCTTCATGAACGGGAATCCGAGGATTCCAATAATAGATTCCCTTCTTCAGGATAATAGGATCATTCCCCGGGATTCCCATCTTCTGAAGCTTCTTCTTCGTCTTATATATGATAGTCTGGAGCGCCTGATGGCGGTTCTCCATATCCCTCTCTTTGAAAAGCACATCCTCCAGATAATCCCTGCTCACTCCGCCCGGCACATTATGAAGAAGAATCTGCATCAGGCTTGTAAAATATGTATCCCTTATCTTTTCCCCTGTCAATGGCTTCTCTCCGTACTTCATCCGGAAATTACCAAACATCTGCACATATAATGTATTCGGTTCTGCCATTCTCTCAACCTCCATCGTAACCTGTTATATAGCTTTACCTGCTGATATCCTCTGAAAATGTCTTCTCAGGTATTCATGCAGCAGCCGCATCAGTTCCAGGGTACTTCGGAAATTCTTCCGCTCTCCTCCATGAAGCAGTGTCCCCTGCATACCGGAATACTCTCGTCCTCTCACCATAACAGTGAACTGACCGCGGAACTCCGGAGACGGAGACGTACCGGCATCCGGCACTTCTTCACCATATTGCTCTAACAGATTCTCCGAATCATCCATAGATTGATCCATGACCAGGACCAGGTGGTCCATACTTTCGAAATGTACCGGCCCCTGGCAATCCAATGCCTGCATCTCTCCTTTTGCGATCCTGTCTCGATAGGAATCAAAACGGAGTATCATCGTATTGGGATGTAATTTTCTATAATCCGAAATGTCCATGCTATCCTCCCTCGTCTTTTTCTTCTGGTCGACGTGTGAGTTTTACATAAAGTGGAACACTTTATGACACATTTCTACATAGAAAAAGGTCCAGTACATATCTTTCCCATGTACTGAACCCTTTCTTACAATATGATCAGAAATTAATCCTGCCCTGAAGCCACATATTTCCTTTGAACCTTCTTCCCACAGCAGGATCCCCCACTATATTCCTCACAGGCACACAGATGTCGAAGGTCAGTTCATTGACATCCAGCTTCATCACATAGATCTCTTCTTTGGAATATTCATTCGTAATCCTCTGCAGCTCCAGAATCTCTCCCATAATGGAATAATGGTCGCACTCTATGCCGTATGGCATGATATACGTCTCCACGATACTGAATACATCTTCACTGACCAATCTCTGTGATACCTTGGAATATGTATCAATATCATCCATAGTCAGGCTTTCAATCGCTTCCGGATCGCCCATTCTGGCTGCGCTCACAAGCATCATACGATTTTGAACTTCTTCTTTCTGCCTTTCTTTCTGTCTCTTATCCTTCAGGACCGGGAGAAGGATCGTTCCCCCATTGCACAATCCGGATAGAGTGACAGACTTATATTTTACTGTACTTCTTGCTCTCTGACGTTCTTTGATAAATTCTACTGTATTCTGAAGGTGGAAGATCAGATTGATCCCCACCTTGACATCTTCGCAGATTCCGGCATAGGCTTCTTTGTCCATGCGCCGTTCCACATACACATCCGCATGACTGGTAATACCCGTTCCGTAGAAATAAGGATAATAATAATTCTTCTCGAACTCCTCATGGATACTCATATCGCCGCATATCGTGATACCCATCCCTGCCCCATACTCTTTCTGGTACTCGCAGAAATCCATCTCCGTATCCTGTGCGATCAGGTCATGCTGTGTAAATGAATCCCTTACATCTGTCAGAATCTCTCTTAGTTCTTTCTTGCTGCTTATATTGCCAAATCCGATGGCTTTCAGATATTGATGCATATTATATTTTCCTTATAAATGCTATTTTTTAGGTGTAAGTTTCTCTAATCCGCCCATGTATGGCCGCAGAACTTCCGGCACTCTGACTGATCCGTCTTCCTGAAGATTATTTTCGAGGAATGCGATCAGCATTCTCGGAGGAGCCGCAACCGTATTATTCAATGTGTGGGCAAAGTATTTTCCATCTGTTCCTCTGACACGGATACCAAGTCTTCTTGCCTGGGCGTCCCCAAGATTCGAACAGCTTCCTACTTCGAAATACTTCTTCTGTCTTGGAGACCATGCTTCTACATCACAGGACTTCACCTTCAGATCGGCAAGATCTCCGGAACAGCATTCTAGGGTGCGCACCGGAATATCCATGGAACGGAACAGATCTACCGTATTCTGCCACAGGTTATCATACCATTTCATACTCTCTTCCGGCTTACATACCACGATCATCTCCTGTTTCTCGAACTGGTGGATTCTGTACACGCCTCTCTCCTCTATGCCGTGCGAGCCTTTTTCCTTACGGAAGCAAGGAGAATAGCTGGTCAATGTCTGCGGAAGCTGATCTTCATTCAACATCGTATCAATGAATTTTCCGATCATAGAATGTTCGCTGGTTCCGATCAGGTACAGATCTTCCCCTTCGATCTTATACATCATGGCGTCCATTTCCGCAAAGCTCATAACACCTGTCACCACATTGCTCCGGATCATGAACGGAGGGATGCAATAAGTGAATCCGCGTCCGATCATGAAGTCACGGGCATAGGACAGTACCGCCGAATGGAGTCTGGCAATATCACCCATCAGATAATAGAATCCATTTCCTGCTACCTTCCCGGCGCTCTCAAGATCGATCCCGTTGAACTTCTCCATAATATCCATATGATAAGGAATTTCGTAATCAGGAACAACCGGCTCTCCGTATTTCTGTATCTCTACATTCTCGCTGTCGTCTTTTCCGATCGGTACGGAAGGATCGATGATGTTCGGGATCGTCATCATGATCTTCTTGATATTTGCTTCTACTTTCTTCTCTTCCGCAGATAAGGATTCTACTCTGTCAGCATTCTCCTGAACCTTTTTCTTCAATTCTTCTGCTTCTTCCTTCTTGCCCTGCGCCATACACGCACCGATCTGCTTGGAGATCTTATTGCGTTCTGCACGGAGTCCCTCTACCTCCTGCTTTATATCTCTATTCCGCTGATCTAATTCTAATACTTCGTCCACCAGAGGTAATTTCTCATCCTGGTATTTTTTCTTAATATTTTCCTTTACTGCATCCGGATTCATTCTTACAAATTTGATATCTAGCATGTCTGCTCCTCCTTTATTCATCTTCGAAGATTGCCTTGTCCAATGCCTCTGCTTCTTCCTCGGCTAACTCGACATAACTCTCTCCCTTGACAATCTCCTTAATATAAGTATAACATCCTTCCCGGCTGTGCATCGCATTGAGGATCCATCCGTTATTGTGGCTGTCCAGCAATGCAACTGCGAAGCTCAGTTTGCCGCCCATCTCGTTAAATGCATCATATTTTACAATACCTGTCTTCTGGAAATTCTTATCTTCCCTCTTGATTAATTCCTTGATATCTGCGCGGTTCTGCTTCGTAACCTTAAGAATGGAATCTACTTCGCCGAATTTTTCTTTCAAGCTGTCTTCAAGAGTTTTCCCATTTCTTCCCTTCATAAACGTATTATAACTACTTTGCAGCTTATTGTATTTCACAGTAAGATTCACATACAGAACAAAAAGCACAACGATCAGAATTAACAGGAACAAAAGTATGTATGCCGGGTCTATTCCTAATGTAACCAGTATCTTACTTTCCATATATCAGTCTTCCCTTCGTATACTCATTATCATCTCGAACACTCGTTCTAAGTCTCTGTCAGAATAAAATTCTATCTCTATCTTCCCTTTTCCTTTTCCTTTAGAAGCAACACTGACTTTCGTCCCCATTATTTCCTTCATTCTATCTTCGAATTCTTTATAGAAGAAATTATTCTCTATTACTTTCTTCTCTTTCGGCTTCTTCGGATTTTTAAGATCTTTGATCAGTTTTTCTGTCTCCCTCACACTCAGATTCTCGTCAAAGATCTTATTAGCTAATGCATATTGCTGTTCCTTGTCATCAATTGCCAGAAGCGTCCTTGCATGACCTGTACTTAACATCTTATCTATGATCATCTGCTGGACTCTCTCATCCAGCTTCAACAGTCTCATAGAGTTCGTTACAGCCGTTCTGCTCTTTGATACCCGTTCCGCCACATCATCCTGTCTCAGATTGAACTCTTCCAGAAGTCTCTTGAATGCCATAGCTTCTTCTATTGGATTCAGATTCTCCCGCTGAATATTCTCGATCAGGCCGATCTCTATAATCTCCTGTTCTGAGTATTCTTTGATGATTACCGGTACTTCTTTAACACCGGCTATCTTGGCGGCACGCCATCTTCTCTCACCTGCGATGATCTCATAATAGTCTTTTCTCTTCCCGACTATCAATGGCTGGATTATTCCAAATTGCTTGATAGAATCCGCCAGCTCCAGCAAAGCATCTTCTTCGAAGTTCTTACGCGGCTGATCGCGGTTCGGTTCTACCATATTGATCTTCATCATCTGTTCACCAGATTTCCGTTCTTCTTCTGGTGCTTTTTCTGATTGTAATTCTGGTTCTGCTGTCTTTGCCCCCCTATTATCAGGAATCAGACTGTCCAGCCCTTTCCCCAATCCTTTCTTTTTTACCGCCATTATATCCTCCCTCTATGATTTCTTAACTATTACTTCCTCCGCAAGCCTCATATAACTCTCCGCTCCTGCCGATTTCGGATCATATTGATTGATCGGAGTTCCATAACTCGGCGCCTCTGCAAGACGGATATTTCTTGGAATAATTGTCTTATAGATATTCTGCTGCAGATTATCCTTAACATTCTCCACAACCTGTAAGGAAAGATTCGTCCTTGCATCATACATTGTGAATACAACCCCTTCTATCTCAAGAGTCGAATTCAATCTTTCCTTCACCAGTTCAACCGTATGTATCAATTGGCTTAATCCTTCCAACGCATAATACTCACATTGAATCGGAACCAATACAGAATCGGCCGTAGTCATTGCATTGATTGTTAGTAAGCTTAATGACGGCGGACAATCTATAATAATATAATCATAATTATCTCTGATCTTCTGAATGGCATCTCTGACGACAAATTCTTTATTATCCACGTCAATCAGTTCAATCTCAACTGCAGACAGATCAACATTAGAAGGAAGGATGTCCAAATTATCGATAGTTCCATGGTTAATTACTTCCTCAACATCACTTTCTCCAATTATCATATCGTAAATTGTTTTATCTATAGAATCCTTATCTAACCCAAGTCCACTGGACATATTCCCCTGTGGATCCATGTCGATAGCAAGAACTTTTTGTCCCTTTTCGGCAAGGCAAGCCGATAAATTAATTGCCGTTGTCGTCTTTCCAACTCCGCCCTTCTGGTTGGCAATTGCTATAATTCTTCCCATCTATTTATCACCTCTCTTTTCTCATGGGTTAAGTATATCACTTTTCAATCCAGTAAGCTAGCAAATGTTTTACTTAATACAATTTTTTCTGTTTTACATAAATGTTTCACGTGAAACATTTAGTTTTTAGTTGAAGATTTTTTAAGAATCAACACCCCATGGCAAATATCAAAGCATCAAACTTATAACACTATAAAACAATAAAACATTTACATTCTGCTTCGATCACTGCCGCCCCTATACTAACAGTTCAAAACATAACACACTTTGTGTTAATCGATAAATATATACAAATATATTCTCTTGGCTTGTATTACAATTCAGACCTATACCAGTAAACAGCGGTTTGAATGAGCAGGATACCTCTACTCAGACAATTCAGGGGCGCCTTTTATGGAGATGAAATCCACTGCTTACAGAATCTTAGGCGTGAAGCCCTTGCTGAACGTCTTAGATTCCGTTAGCAGTTAGTTCATCGGAATATTGCCCCGTCTGAGTAGAGGTATCCTGCTCATCCAAACTGCGTCCGCTAATATAGAAGTGAACTATAATACACAATTTTTTTGACGAATAATGTTTCACGTGAAACATTTACATTGATTTTATTCTATAGTATAATAATTATAAGCAACAGTCCATTATTCTTCATGAAAGGAAAGATATACATGAGTCTGAAAAAGAAAATTATAACTGGAATCACATTATCAAGTACATCTGCACTTATTATTCATATTATCAACAAATTCATTTATTATTCTGCATCACTGGATAATTTGCTGGACAACCCTTCCGGCACTTACTATGACTGGAAATTTGGAAAGATATATTATAAGAAGACCGGGAATGGTTATCCTCTTCTTTTGATCCATGATCTAAACACTTTCAGTTCAGGCCATGAGTGGAATAAGGTTTTAAAGCAGTTATCCAAGACGAATACTGTTTATCGGATTGACTTGCTTGGATGCGGACGCTCTGACAAACCTAATCTTACATATACTAATTATTTATACGCTCAACTGATCAGTGATTTTATTAAGCACGTGATCGGACAGAAGACGAATGTAATTGCAACCGGTGAATCGGGTTCGTTTGTTATCTCAGCATGCAATAATGATGATTCTATTATCAAGAAAATCATATTAATCAATCCGCCTGATATAAAAGAATTATCAAGAATACCTACGAAGCGTAATAAGATCTCTACGAATCTGATCAGCGTTCCGATAATCGGAACTTTCTTATATAATATATTGACACGAAGAACAATGATTGAAGATCTTTTTGAAGAGAGCTACTTCTATGATAAGAATAATATAGAAGACGAATTGGTACAAACCTACTATGAAGCGGCACATATGGGAGACGGTTCTCCACGATATCTTTTTTCCAGTTTGAATGGTCACTACACTACCATGAATCTGAATCACTGTCTGAAATCATTGACGAATAGTATCTATATTATAATAGGAAAAGAAAAGGATGAAAATATTGAAATTGCTGGAACCTATCAGAAGATTCTTCCTTCTATAGAAGTGGAGACAATAGAGAAAACAAAACTGCTTCCGCAGTTAGAAAAGCCGCAAGAATTCATGAAACAAATTGAAATCTTTCTGGATGATGAATGTTAATAAAAAGAGGCTGTTTGAATTTATTTCAACAGCCTCTTTTTGTTTCACGTGAAACATTTTATTTTATTGGTTCTTTACCGGGAAGTCCTGCTTTCCTTGGATATTTCATACTGCATTTTTTCACTTTATTTATCTTGACAAAAGACCTGTGTATATCTGTTCCGGGAAGCTGGAACTTCACTACATCTTCTACTCTTCCGCTCAAGACCTGAACCGCCTTCTCTGAATCTTTTATCTCTTCATCAATATCTCCAGACTTATATGAGATGAATAAACCTCCTGTTCTGACATACGGCAGACAGTATTCCGACAATGTCGCCAGATTAGCAACCGCCCTCGATACACCCAGATCATAAGACTCTCTATACTCTTCCTGACGGGCATAATCTTCCGCCCTTCCATGAATCGTACAGACATCTTTCAATTCAAGCTCATTGGTCACATGATTCAGAAACTTGATTCTCTTATTGAGAGAATCCAATAACGTAACCCTGATATGAGGAAATGCAATCTTCAATGGGATTCCTGGAAAACCTGCCCCTGTTCCTACATCAATCAATGTATGGATATCATTCAGTTCACATACTTTGACGAGTGCAAGGCTGTCGACAAAATGCTTCTCGATCACTTCTTCATATTCCGTAATTCCCGTGAGATTCATTACCTTATTCCATTCAATCAACAACTCATAATACTTATCGAACTTCTCCAACTGTCTGCTGTTCAATTCAATACCAATATCTCTTAATTTCTTATCTAATATACTATCCACGATCTCTCCTATGACTTTCTGATCACATCTGCTCTACACAACTATCTTAACAATTGATATACACCATCAGCACCGATATATCCGCCGGAGACACTCCTGATATACGGGAAGCCTGCCCGATTGAAACCGGACGGTATTCCTTCAACTTCTGTACCGCCTCTATCCGAAGACTCTTAACCTTGTCATAATCTATATCTTCCGGAATCTTCTTATTCTCCAGCTTCTTGAACTGCTCTACCTGTTTCTTCTGCCTGCTGATATAACCGTCATACTTAATTGATATTTCCACCTGATCGATCACTTCATCGCTTAATTCCTCCGGGAATCTCGGACGATCTTCATCTATTTCTTCCAGCATACGGTAAGACAATTCCGGACGGCGGATCAACTCGGCAAGAGAAGCTCCTGACGCAAGAGGGGTACTCTTGCAGGCTTCTAACAAGTTCTGAACCTTATCTGTATTTCCTACATTTGTAAGATTAAGACGCTCTACCTCTGTTCTGATCAATTCTTCTTTCTTAAGAAGTCTTTCGTATCTCTCCCGTGGGATCAAACCGATCTCATATCCCAGCTTCGTCAATCTCTGATCTGCATTATCCTGTCTGAGAAGCAATCGGTATTCTGCCCGGGACGTCATCATCCTGTAAGGCTCATGGCTCTCCTTGGTCACAAGATCATCAATCAGCACTCCGATATAAGCCTCCGACCGATCCAGTACAACCGGCTCCTTCCCCTGTAATTTTCTTGCCGCATTGATCCCCGCGACCAACCCCTGCGCCGCCGCTTCCTCATAACCGGAACTCCCGTTGAACTGACCGCCGCTGAATAATCCATCAATATTACGGAATTCCAGAGACGGCTTCAACTGTCTCGCGTCGATGCAATCATACTCTATGGCATAAGCATTTCTTACGATCTTCACATTCTCAAGTCCGGGTACCGTTCTGTACATTGCATACTGTACATCCTCCGGCAGAGAACTGGACATCCCGCCGATATACATCTCGTTCGTCTCTATCCCTTCCGGCTCAATGAATACCTGGTGCCTGTCCTTATCTGCGAACTTGACCACCTTATCTTCGATCGACGGACAATATCTTGGCCCCGTTCCCTCTATCATCCCGGAGAACAGCGGAGAACGATCCAGATTCTTTCTTATAATATCATGTGTCTTCTGATTCGTATAAGTCAACCAGCACGATACCTGGTCAATCTGTACATCTTCTGGATTCGTTGTAAATGAGAACGGAACAACTCTCTCATCTCCAAACTGTTCTTCCATCTTACTGAAATCAACCGAATTCTTATCAATCCTCGCCGGGGTTCCCGTCTTAAAACGATACATCCGAATTCCCAATTCTTTCAGAGAGTCCGTCAGATGATTCGCAGCCTGAAGTCCGTTTGGCCCTGTATTGCTGCTCACTTCACCATAGATGCAGCGGGCCTTCAGATATGTCCCCGTACACAGGATCACCGCCCGGCAGGGATAGACAGTCCCTGAGTATGTCTGCACACCTGTAACCTTCCCCTCTTCTGCCAGGATCTTCACCACTTCCATCTGTCTGATCTCCAGATTCTCCTGACCCTCCAACACCTGGCGCATGGCACGGCTATACTGCGCCTTATCCGCCTGCGCCCGAAGCGAGTGGACCGCCGGTCCCTTTGACTTGTTCAACATCTTCGACTGGATGAAGGTACGGTCGATCACCTTCCCCATCTCTCCCCCAAGGGCGTCCACCTCTCTCACCAGATGTCCCTTAGAACTTCCTCCTATATTCGGATTACAGGGCATCAGCGCAATACTGTCCACACTGACTGTAAATACAATCGTACGGAAACCAAGCCTTGCAGAAGCAAGCGCCGCCTCACAGCCTGCATGCCCCGCTCCGATCACAGCTACATCATATCCATCCTCATTTACCCATACAGAATTTGCTGAATATCTCATTGACCAAATCCTCTCCCATCGTCTCACCAGTAATTCTTCCAAGTGCCTCATAAGCATCCATCAGATCGATCGAATAAAAATCCTCCGGCATACCTGCCTCGATACTGTCTATAACCTTCTCCAAGGATGAAGAAGCATCCCAAAGAGCGGTCTTCTGACGTACATTTGTAATATAGATCTCATCATTGAATGCAAGATTCCCTTCAAAAAACATTAACTTTAAAGTTTCTTCCAACTGATCAATGCCGTTTTTCTCCGTTGCAGAGATCGGAATAACAGGGATTGTAAACTTATTTATTTCTTTTGAATCTGATATTGAAGGATTACTTGCAAAATATGCTTGTTCAACATCTGCCTCTGTCACCACCGTATCCAGGTCAGATTTGTTCAGCAGAATGATAGAAGTCTTCCCTTCTATCAACCGCAGGATCTCATGATCGTTCTCATCCAACGGCATAGACGCGTCTATGACATATATAATCAGATCTGCCTGGTCCGCATAACTCCTGGCACGCTCCACACCAATCTGCTCTACAATATCCTGTGTCTGCCTGATTCCCGCAGTATCTACGATATTCAAGGATATCCCTCTAAGATTGATATGTTCTTCCAGAATATCACGGGTCGTCCCCGCGATATCCGTCACGATCGCCCTGTCTTCCCCCAGAAGTACGTTCATGAGAGACGATTTGCCGGCATTGGGCCTGCCCAGGATCACAGTCTGTATTCCTTCCTTCATAATTCTTCCGCTGTCATAGGTATCCATAAGCTTCTGAAGCTCTTTCAGCAGATTTTCCACAATTCCCCTTAACTTATCCCCATATCCGTCCACACTGATATGCTCAGGGTCATCAAGGGCAGTCTCTATAAATGCAGTGTGGTAGATGATCTGTTCTCTGATCCCGCCTATCTTCTCCCTGATATTCCCTCTTAACTGACTGACAGAATTCCGAAGTGCATACTGATTCTGCGAGACGATCAGGTCCCCTACCGCCTCCGCCTGCGACAGATCAAGCCTCCCATTCAGGAAAGCCCTCTTCGTGAATTCTCCGGGTTCCGCGGGTCTTGCCCCTCTGGAGATCAATAGCTCTAATATGCGCTTTACAACATATACTCCTCCGTGACAGTTGATCTCTACCGTATCCTCGCCCGTATAGCTGTGAGGTCCCCGCATAAGCATCACAAGAACCTCATCGATCATATATTCTCCATCCACAATATATCCATAATGAATCGTATGAGACTTCTGGCCGCTAAGCCTCTTCTCCTTCTTCCCCTTATATACACTGTCTGCAATGGCAAATGCTTCCGGCCCGCTCATCCTCACGATTCCGATCCCTGCGTTGCTTACAGCAGTAGAGATCGCTGCGATCGTAGCCTCATAATTCTGCACATTTTCCACCTCCCCTTTCCGCTGAACAAAAAGATATCAATATAAGAAAATAGGGGCAATATTCACCCCTATCTCCTGTCATCTTACCTATTACGTACCAGAGTAACGACTACTCTCCTATAAGGTTCTTCACCTTCGCTATGTGTAGAAACCGCAGGGTCCGCCTGCAGCGCCGAATGAATAATCCTTCGCTCATATGGATTCATCGGCTCAAGCGATACGGTCCTCCTGCTTCTCTTTACCTTACTTGCGATATTCTTAGCAAGATTCTCAAGCGTCTCTTTCCTTCTTCTGCGGTAGTCCTCCGTATCAAGCTTCACACGCACATATCCGTCCTGCATCTTGTTGGCTACTCTGTTGGTCAGATATTGCAGAGAATCCAAGGTCTGTCCGCGCTTGCCGATCATGATGCCCATATTGCTGCCTTCCATATCAATAGAGAGGGCTCCTTCTTCATCAATCGAAGATGTCACCTTGACATCATCCATACCCATCGCCTTCAGTACATCACTGATGAATTTCTCACATGCTTCTATCGTCTGGCTCTCTACCTTCGCAAGTTCCGCTTCCTTCTTAGCCGGGGCATTTGTCTCCGGCTGTTCCTTTACAGTCTCTTTCTTCTCCTTCTTCTCCGGCTTCTTCCTGGATTCCTTCTTTGGGGATTCTTTCTTGGCAGGTTCCTTCTTCACCTGCTCCTTCTTCTCCGGCTCTTTCTTGACAGTTTCCTTCTCATGCTTCACTGTATCTTTCCTGGATTCCTTCTTCAATGGCTCTTTCACCAGAGAAACATCCACCTTCGGAAGCTCTATCTCAGGCTCTTCTTCCTTGATCTCTTCTTTTCTCCGCGCTTTGATCACAGCCTGCTTCATCCCGATTCCCAAGAATCCGGCGCTTCCCTTCTCAATTACCTGATAATCTAACTGATCGCTGGTCACTCCTAATTGAATCAATGCTTCCGTGATCGCGTCGTCCAATGTCTTTGCCGATACAGTAATATATTCCATGATTAACGCCCCCTAATTACTTTCATTGTATTTTTTAACCATGTTTGCCTTTGCCGCTAAACTTCCTGGCTTAGCATTCTCAGCACTTGTTCTCGCCTGTTCTACCTTCTTCTCTTTCTCTTTTTCACTCATTCCTGACACGCTGCGGTTCGCAGAATCCTTAATGCTGCGTGTGTTGGCCTGTGCCATCGCATTGATCCTCTCGGCCTTCTCCCCGCGTTTCTGTCTCTTCTTCTCTGCCTTCTCCTTATTGCGCTCGATCAGCTTCTCCACAGATATCTTAGCCAGATGCTTGTTGATGATCACCTGCTGGATGATCCTTACAACCGCACTCACCACCCAGTACAGACCGATACCGGTCGGAAGCGTGAATACCATGAATACAGAGAACAACGGCATCGTTACATTCATTGTATTCATCGTACCTGCCATCGGATTATCCTTGTCAAGCTCCTGTCCTGAGATAGCCTGTGAGATCTTGACGCTCAAATACTGCGTAGCTCCTGATAACACCGGAAGCAGAATTGCCGTTATAATAACAAGGGCAGGTGCAATTCCATAATCCCCGCTGTTCTTGATCATGGTGATCGGAGCGATCGTCAGATCCGGGATCGTAAGGAACCGGTTGACAGTTGCCGGTGCATCCTTGATCGCCGGAACATAACCCTGGATGTCATAGATAACCGGATAGAGAGCCAACAGAAGCGGCATCTGCACCAGAAGCGGAAGACATCCGCCCATCATGGAAGTACCGTACTTATCATACACCTGCTGCATCTCTTCCTGCTGCTTCATCATGGACGCCTGGTCCTTCTTATTGCGGTACTTCTTCTGGATCGCCTGAAGCTCCGGATTCATTACAGAAGTCATCTTCTGCGATCTCTGCTGCTTGATGGTGAGCGGTATCATCAGCGTATACACGAATATCGTATACAAGATGATCGATAAGCCCACCAGGCCGTTGTCGCCCGGCAGCGCACTGTCTAATATTGTATAGATAAAGTTCATGACCTTACCTAATAACCAGCAGAGCTGACCTACGATCGGCCAGTTTGCCGCTGATAGTAAACTAAATACCATATTCATCTCCTCCATTATCTCTTATGCTACGGAACGGGGTCATAACCTCCTTTGGCAAATGGATTACAACGCAGTATCCTCCATGCCGCCAAAGCACCGCCTTTCAAAGCCCCATACTTTTCGATTGCTTCCACCGCATACTGAGAACATGTAGGATAATAGATACATGACGAATATCCCTTCAGAGAGGACAGATATTTCTGGTAGAATCTGATACAGCCCAACAGAATTCTCTTCATACTACGTTACCCCTAATCTATAATATCATGAAGATGACCCAGATGGAGCATTGCGCTTTCAATATCACGGTAACTCTTGTCTTTTGCGCCTGTTCTTGCTATCACTACTATATCCAATCCACATCGGAATCTATCTTCTTGCAGTCTATAGCCTTCTCTGATCAATCTTGTCAATCTGTGTCTGACTATACTGTTGCCTACTTTCTTACTTACAGATATTCCTAATCGGTTTTTCAAGGTCTGGTTCTTAAGTACATACATGACCAGATATTTGTTCGCATAGGATGTCCCATTTCTATATACATGCTGAAAATCCCTGTTTTTCTTCAATGACTCGGAATATTTCATTGCCTGATTCACCTGTTCAACTATTTTTTATAGAAGAAAAGGCCACATATATGCGGCCTACGCTGATAATACTTTTCTTCCTTTCGCTCTTCTGCTTGCAAGCACTCTTCTTCCACCTTTGGTGCTCATTCTGGCTCTGAATCCATGAACCTTAGATCTCTGTCTCTTCTTTGGCTGGAACGTCATCTTCATCGATATCCACCTCCTTATATATAAGGGAATACTCCCACAAATTTTCCTAAGACATCAGCCTTGATTATATAGAAAAAATAGCTCTGAGTCAAGCAATTCCTACATATTTTTGAATTTATTTATCCACAAATTGTGGATAATATCTCTATTTTATGTGGAAAAGCTGTGGAAATAAATATTTTAGCCTTATTTTTTATTGAAAAAATGCATTTTTCCACTGTGAAATGAGTTTTCCACACTGATTTAGAGATTGCTTAATTTTATATTTTGATGTAAAATAGTAAGAACGAAACTGGGGATATGGGGTCATGCTGTCTTTTTTTACCCCTCTGACAGATGAGAAGTATATATTTTAGAGAGTAGGAGTCTGCGTAGTATGGATATTGTGAATGAAAAATGGCCGGAGATTATAGAGCATCTGAGAGTAGAACATGAATTATCCAACGTCTCATTTACCACCTGGATCCAACCGTTAAAAGTATATGAGGTAATAGACAATACAGTATTTATACTAGTGAATATGAATGCAAGCGTGGAATATATCGAGAAGAAGTATCTTCTTCCTCTGAAGGTCTGCATTTCCGAGATTACAGGCACAGACTACGAAGTGGTATTCGTCTCTGAGGATGATTCCAGGATCAGCGAGATCCGGAACATGTCGATTGAGGCGACTCATAAGAAGCGGAGCAAGACTGCCAGCGAGAAGGCAGGGCTGAATCCGAAGTACACCTTCGATACCTTCGTAGTCGGGGGCAATAATAATTTCGCCCATGCCGCTTCCCTTGCCGTAGCCGAATCTCCGGGAGAAGTATACAATCCCTTGTTCCTGTACGGAGACGTCGGACTGGGGAAGACACATCTGATGCATTCTATCGCACATTTTATACTGAATAAGAACTCTAAGAAGAAAGTGCTTTACGTCACAAGCGAGACATTTACCAATGAACTGATCGAAGCGCTGAAGAACGGCAAGACTGCCAAGAACGAATCTGCCATGGCTGAGTTCCGTGACAAATACCGTAACAATGACGTGCTTCTCATCGATGATATCCAGTTTATCATCGGTAAGGAGAGTACGCAGGAGGAATTCTTCCATACGTTCAACCATCTTCATACGTCCGGCAAGCAGATCATCATCTCCAGCGATAAGCCTCCCAAGGATATCGAGACGCTGGAGGCGAGACTTCGGACCAGATTCGAGTGGGGACTGATTGCGGATATCTCCGCCCCGGATTACGAGACGCGTATGGCGATCCTCCGCAAGAAGATCGAATTGGACCATCTGGAGAAATACAACATTCCTACAGATGTATTGAAATATATCGCAGAGAACATCAAGTCCAACATCCGTGAACTGGAAGGTTCTCTCAACAAACTGATCGCGCTGTACAAGCTTGATAATAATACCGAGACGATTGATATCTCGCTTGCCGCCGAGGCATTGAAGGATATCATATCTTCTTATAATAACAGAGAAGTGACTCCTGAACTGATCCTTGATATTGTATCTGATCATTTCAATATCACGATCGCCGACCTTAAGGGCAACAAGAGGAGCGCCAACATCTCTGTTCCGCGGCAGATCGCCATGTATCTGATGAGGACTCTTACCGAGACCCCTCTGCAGGCAATCGGCATCATACTCGGCGGTAAGGACCACTCCACCATCAAGTACGGAGTGGAGAAGATCGAGAAAGAGATAGCCAAGGATGAGACACTTCACAATACCATCAGCATTATTATGAAGAAGATCAATCCTGCTTAATGTGAATAACATTGTGGACAACTTATAGATAACCTGTGTATAACCTTCCGAACATCCTTTTTTAAGAAATAAAAAAGTTTGCAAAGAAAAGTTTTCACCACATCGTCCACAGCTTATCTTGTTCCAATCCACATAGTTTTTAATGTTGGAAACACTGATGTTTACCGGCGTGGAAGTGGTTTTCCACTTTTCCACAGCCCCTAATAAGAAGAAGGCGGAACTATTTAATATATTTATCTATCCGCTGCCCGCTGAAAGGAGTTTTTCACATATGAAGATAATCTGTAACAAATCCAATCTTGCGAAGGGAGTCAGTACCGTATACAAGGCTGTTCCCTCTAAGACGACGATGCCGATCTTAGAATGTATTCTTGTCGACGCTACGAATGACATTATCAGACTGACGGCTAATGATATGGAACTGGGCATACAGACGGACGTTGAAGGAGAGATCATTGACAGAGGGATGATCGCGATCGATGCCAGGATATTCTCAGAGATCGTCCGGAAGCTTCCGGACAATGAGGTGATCATCGAGACAAAGGAGAATCTGCAGACGACGATCACCTGTGAGAAAGCCAAATTCGACCTGTCAGGCAAGCCGGGAGAGGAATTCTCCTATCTTCCGATCATTGAGAAGGATGAATCTATAGAAATATCACAGTTTACTTTGAAAGAAATGATCAGACAGACCATATTCTCAATTGCGGATACCGAGAGTAATAAGCTGATGACGGGAGAGTTATTCGAGATCAGGAATAATGTTCTGAGAGTGATCTCTCTGGACGGACACCGTATCTCTATCCGTAGGATGGAGCTTAAGGACGAGGTCAGCGATAAGAAGCTGATCGTACCGGGCAAGACGCTCATTGAGGTCAGCAAGATATTGTCGGGCGAGGCCGAGAGTATGGTGAATATCTCTTATACCAGCAATCACATTGTATTCGAATTCGACAATACGGTGGTTGTATCAAGGCTGATCGAAGGAGAGTATTTTAAGGTCGACCAGATGTTATCCAACGATTATGAGACGAAGGTCAGGATCAACAAGAAGGAGCTGCTCAACTCCATCGACCGTGCGACTCTTCTGGTGAAAGAGGGGGACAAGAAGCCGATCATCATCAATATCGGCGACGAAGTGATGGAGCTTAAGATCAAGTCACAGATCGGTTCCATGGATGAAGAGATCTATATCAACAAAGAGGGCAAGGATCTGCTGATCGGGTTCAATCCGAAGTTCCTGATCGACGCGCTTAGGGTGATCGACAACGAAGAAGTTGTGCTGTACCTGATGAATGCGAAGGCGCCTTGTTTTATCAAGGATGATGAGGAGAGCTATATCTATCTGATTCTTCCGGTTAATTTTAACGCAGTAGTTTAGATATAACAGTTCAGAGAGGTAGATTAGGTTGGATGTTATTAGATTGAGAGATGAATATATTAAGCTTGGGCAGGCCTTGAAAGCGTCTGGTCTTGTTGAGTCCGGGGCGGAAGCGAAGGAAGTGATCACAGAGGGGATGGTCTGTGTGAACGGAGAAGCGGATACCAGGAGAGGACGCAAATTATACGCGGGAGATATCATCAATTTCAACGGGGAAGAAGTGAAGATAATCAATTGAAGATTAGATCTCTAAAGCTTAAGAATTACAGGAATTATGATCTTTTAAAACTAGATTTCGACGGTGCGGCCAATATATTCTATGGGGATAACGCGCAGGGCAAGACGAATATTCTGGAGGCAGTATATATATCCGGAACGACCAAATCTCACAGAGGCGCCAAAGACAGGGAGCTGATAAGGTTTGGACAGGATGAATCGCATATCGAGGCGGTTGTGGAAAAAAATGGCATAGACTACCAGCTCGATATGCATCTCAAGAAGAACAGTCCCAAAGGAATCGCGATCAATAAGATGCCGATCCGCAAGGCGAGCGAATTGTTCGGCATCGTGAATTTCGTATTTTTCTCTCCTGAGGATCTGAATATCATCAAGAACGGCCCGTCAGAGAGAAGAAGGTTCATTGATATGGAGCTGTCGCAGCTGGACAGGGTGTATCTGAGCAATCTGACGAATTACAACAGGATCGTGAATCAGCGGAACCATCTCCTTAAGAGCATGGGGATGGGAGGGGAACTTAAGGATACATTGGAAGTGTGGGATATGCAGTTGATCCAGTATGGGGATAGGATCATAGAGAGAAGGAAGGAGTTCCTTGATAAGGTAAACGAAATCATTTCTTCTATACACAAAAAGTTGACCGGAGGCAGAGAAGAGATCCAGGTTATCTATGAGCCCAGCAATGGCAATCTTACATTGGAACAGGCATTACAGAAGAACAGAGAAAGAGATATACGCATTAAAAGTACGTCGGCCGGTCCGCACAGAGACGATATCTGTTTTATGGTGGGAGGTCTGGATATCAGACGTTACGGGTCACAGGGACAGCAGAGAACTGCCGCGCTTTCTTTGAAGTTGTCTGAGATTGAGTTAGTAAAACAGGCGGCAAAGGATACGCCTGTTTTATTACTTGATGATGTGTTGTCTGAACTCGATAAACATAGGCAAAACTATCTATTAGACAGTATAAATGATATACAGACGCTTATCACCTGTACGGGTGTTGAAGATTTTGTAAATCATCGTTTCTCTATCAACAAAGTATTTCATGTCCATGGCGGGCAGGTAACGGATGAAAACTAGGAGGATAAGAATGAGTACGGAAAAGGTACAGCATGAATATGGTGCAGACGAGATTCAGATATTAGAAGGGCTTGAGGCTGTCAGAAAGCGTCCGGGGATGTATATTGGAAGTACCTCATCACGCGGACTTCATCATCTTGTGTACGAGATTGTGGATAACTCTGTAGATGAAGCCCTGGCTGGTTTTTGCGATACCATATTTGTAACGGTCAATAAGGATAATTCTGTAACGGTTGTGGATAACGGCCGGGGGATTCCCGTGGGGATCAATCACAAGGCAGGACTTCCGGCGGTGGAGGTCGTATTCACCATACTTCATGCCGGCGGCAAGTTCGGAGGCGGGGGATATAAGGTATCCGGAGGTCTTCACGGGGTAGGCGCTTCTGTTGTCAATGCTCTGTCGAACTGGCTTGAGGTTGAGATCTCTCAGGAAGGACATATCTACAAGCAGCGCTACGAGCGGGGAAAAGTAGTGGAAAAACTGCATATCATTGGGGATTGTGATGCGGACAGGACCGGAACGAAGGTGGTATTTCTGCCGGATGATACTATATTCGAGGATACCGTGTTCGATTATGACGTACTGAAGCAGCGTTTCCGTGAGATGGCATTCCTTACCAAGGGGCTTAAGATCGTGCTCCGGGATGAGAGACCGGAGGAAGGGCCGGTTGAGAAGAGTTTTCATTACGAGGGAGGAATCAAGGAATTCGTCAAGTATCTGAACCGCAGCAAGACGGCGTTATATGAGGATATCATCTATTGCGAGGGGATTGTGAATAACGTAGCCGTGGAGGTTGCGATGCAGCATAATGATTCCTACAGTGACAATACTTATGGATTTGTCAATAATATCACTACGCCGGAAGGCGGAACTCATGTGGTGGGCTTCCGGAATGCGCTGACGAAGACCTTCAACGACTATGCGAGGAAGAATAAGCTGTTGAAAGACAGCGAGCCGAATCTGTCCGGCGAGGATATCCGGGAGGGGCTTACCGCTATCATCAGCGTGAAGATCGAGGATCCTCAGTTTGAGGGGCAGACCAAGCAGAAGCTTGGCAACAGTGAGGCCAGAGGAGCTGTGGACAGCGTGGTGAGCAGGCAGCTTGAGATCTACTTAGAGCAGAATCCGGCTGTTGCGAAGATGACGGTTGAGAAGTCGGTGATGGCCCAGAGAGCGAGGGAAGCGGCGAGGAAAGCAAGGGATCTTACCAGAAGGAAATCAGCGCTTGACGGCATGTCACTTCCGGGCAAATTAGCGGATTGTTCGGATAAGGATCCGAGTAATTGCGAGATCTATATCGTTGAGGGAGATTCCGCCGGCGGTTCTGCGAAGACTGCGAGAGACCGTTCTACTCAGGCGATCCTGCCTCTGCGCGGCAAGATATTGAACGTGGAGAAGGCGAGACTTGATAAGATCTACGGGAATGCGGAGATCAAGGCGATGATCACGGCGTTCGGCACAGGGATCCATGATGAATTCGATATATCCAAGCTTCGTTATCACAAGATCATTATCATGACGGATGCCGATGTGGACGGGGCGCATATCAGTACGCTGCTGCTGACATTCCTCTATCGGTTTATGCCGGACCTTATCAAGGAAGGCTATGTGTATCTGGCACAGCCGCCTCTCTATAAGCTGGAGAAGAACAAGAAGGTATGGTACGCGTATAGTGACGAAGAATTAGACAGTATTCTGCAGGATGTCGGACGCGACGGCAGCAATAAGATCCAGCGTTATAAGGGGTTGGGAGAGATGGATGCAGACCAGCTCTGGGAGACGACTATGGATCCGGAGCACAGGATCCTGCTCCGCGTGACGATGGATGAGGAGACTACGTCTGAGCTTGACCTTACATTTACCACTCTGATGGGGGATAAGGTGGAGCCAAGGCGTGAATTCATAGAAGAAAATGCAAAATATGTAAAGAATCTGGACGTATAGAGAGAGGGAGTATTTTATGGAAGACAATATATTTGACAAAGTCCATGAGGTGGATTTGAAGAAGACGATGGAGAACTCCTATATTGATTACGCCATGAGCGTGATCGCTTCCCGGGCGCTGCCAGATGTAAGAGACGGCCTGAAGCCTGTACAGCGTAGGATTCTTTACTCCATGATAGAGCTGAATAACGGTCCGGACAAGCCGCACAGGAAGTGCGCCCGTATCGTCGGCGATACCATGGGTAAATACCATCCCCACGGAGACAGTTCCATCTA
>CANTDX010000061.1 GCA_947652615.1 uncultured Dorea sp.
GCGGCGGTCGCGGTAGATAAGGGCGGAGAGGTTCTTGCCAACACACCCATCTGGATGGATACAAGGGCGCAGTCCGTCTGCGACAGAATCAATGAAGAGATCGGTGCGGATAAGATCTTCGGGCTGTGCGGCAATATGCTGCGGCCGTCCTATACCACGCCCAAGATCCTCTGGTATAAGGAGCATCTGCCGGGAATTTATGAGAGGACCTACAAGATCCTGCAGTCGAACAGCTTTATCGCCTACCGCCTGACGGGAAAGACCTCACAGGATATAAGCCAGGGCTACGGGTTGCACTGCTTCAACATGAGGACCGGGCAATGGGATGAGAAGATGTGTAAGGCCATGGGGATTCCGGTAAGCTTCCTGCCCAAGATCGTTCCATGCCACCAGATCATCGGAACCGTGACGAAGGAAGCAGCCGGGCAGACAGGACTAGCAGAAGGAACCCCGGTTGCGGCAGGAGGGCTGGATGCCGCCTGCGGTACCTTGGGCGCTGGTGTGGTCCAGACAGGGGAGACCCAGGAGCAGGGCGGCCAGGCCGGAGGCATGAGCATCTGTATCGAAGAATATGCGTCTGATCCGCGTCTGATCCTTGGCTTCCATGTAGTGCCGGGCAAGTGGCTTCTGCAGGGCGGAACCACCGGGGGCGGCGGCGTCATGCGGTGGCTTGAGCGTGAATTCGGAGACTATGAACGAAGTGTGTCGGCGCAGAAGGGCAGGACCGCCCTGGAGCAGTACAACGAAGAAGCCGGGCAGATACCGCCGGGAAGCGATGGTCTGGTATTCCTTCCCTATATGGCAGGAGAGCGTTCTCCCATCTGGGACGCCAATGCGAAAGGCGTATTCTTCGGCCTTGATTTCGGGAAGACCAAGGGGCACATGATCCGTTCCTGTATGGAGGGAGTGGCCTATGCGTTAAAGCATAATCTGGATATTGCCGAGAGCGCGGGAGCGCCGGTCAGGGAACTTCTGGCTGTAGGGGGTTCTGCGAACTCCGCATTATGGATGCAGATCAAGAGTGATATTACCGGCAAGCCTTTGGCAGTGCCGTTCTCTGATATGGCGACGACCCTTGGGGCAGCTCTCCTGGCAGGAGTCGGCATTGGGATGTATGATAGCTTTGAAGACGCGGCCGCTCAGACGGTCCAGATCACGAGACGGTATGAACCATGCGCAGAGAATAAGCAGATATACCAGAAGAATTATGATACATACATTTCTTTATATGAAGATTTAAAAGAATTGATGAAAGGAACAGGTAATTTATGATGAAAGCAGGAGTTGTGCATGCAAGGGGAGATATTCGTTACGAGGAGATTGAGGAGCCGGTTCCATCGGCAGGGCAGGTGTTGATCAAGGTGAAATACACGGGCATCTGCGGTTCTGATGTGCCCCGGGTAAATGGAGACGCCTGCCATTATTTCCCCAATGTTCTGGGACACGAGTTCTCAGGCGTCGTGGAAGAGATCGGAGAAGGCGTGGAAAGCTTGAAACCGGGCGACCGGGTGGCAGGCGTTCCGTTAGTCCCCTGCATGCAGTGTGAGGATTGCCAGAAGGGGAATTATTCTCTGTGTAAGCATTACAGCTTCATCGGTTCCAGAGAATTCGGAAGCTTTGCGGAGTATGTGGCAGTACCGGAGAGAAATGCGGTGAAGTTTGAAGACAGCGTATCCTTCGAGCAGGGCGCCCTCTTTGAGCCGGCGACTGTCGCGCTGCACGGGTTGATGCGCGTGCCCTATGAGGGCGGGAAAACCGTGGCCGTCTTAGGCGGCGGAACCATCGGTATGTTTGTGGCACAGTGGGCTAGGATTTTCGGGGCAAGAGAAATCGCCGTATTTGACATTGCGGATGAGAGGCTAAAGCTTGGAAGACGGCTTGGCGCTACGGCGGGAATCAATACGCTGGAAGACGGGTTCCTTAAGAAGGCGATGGCGGTTACTTGCGGCCGGGGATATGATTACGTGTTCGAGACCGCCGGCAATACGGTTACGATGAAGCTTGCATTTGCGCTGGCGGCGAATAAGGCAAACGTATGCTTCGTAGGAACTCCAACGAAGGAGCTTTGCTTCTCGGTGGAGGAGTGGGAGAACTTAAACCGCAGAGAATTCAACCTTACAGGCTCCTGGATGTCATACAGCGCTCCGTTCCCGGGCAAAGAATGGGAATTGACAGCACATTATTTCCGGACGGGAGATTTAAAATTCGATGAATCCTTCGTATTTCAGAAGATACCCTTAAGCCGGATCGCAGACGCATTCGAGATGTATAAGCCCCCCGGGGCTGTGAAGGGGAAGATCCTGATCGACAGCGAAGCATAAGGAGGCCAGGCGGATGATCACAACAGTAACCATGAACGCGTCTCTGGACAAGGCGTATTTTATGAAATCGCGGATCGTAAACGGCACGGTAATGCGGCTTGATTCCTGCCGGACTTCTGCCGGCGGGAAGGGAGTCAACGTAGCAAGGGCAGTCGCGCTCTGCGGTGCGAAGGTGCAGGCGACGGGCCTTACAGGCGGTTTTAACGGACAGCAATTGGAAGCCTTGCTTGATAAGGACGGGATCGCCCATCAATTTGTCCATATAGCGGGAGAGACCAGATGTTGCATCAATATCCTGGATCAGGAGTATGGCTCCACGGAATATCTGGAGCCGGGGTGCGAGGTCTTGGCCGATGAAGAACAGCAATTTATGCAGAGGTATCCCCAGATCATCCGGGACAGCGATGTGGTCACCATATCGGGAAGTCTTCCCCAGGGAATGAGGAAGGATATCTACGGCAGGATGACCGCCATTGCGAGAGATATGGGGAAAGCCGTGATCCTGGATACCAGCGGCGAGCCGTTGAAGCAGGGGATTAAGTCTCATCCTACCATGGTGAAGCCAAATCAGGATGAGATCGAACAGCTCTTTGGCGTCAAAATACATCATATGCAGGATGTGATCCGGTATGCCGGAAAACTCTGGGATATGGGAATCCCCTATGTGGTGATCTCATTGGGGAAGGACGGAGCGCTGCTTGTCAGCGAGGACGGTATCTTCCGCGGCAGGCCGCCGGAAGTAGAAGCGGTAAATACGGTTGGGTGCGGAGACTCCATGGTCGGTGCATTCGCCGCAGCTCTGGAGAGAAGGTATGAGGCAAAGGAGGCTTTGCGGTATGCGGTGTCGGTCGCTTCGGCGAATGCCATGTCACCCAATACCGGCGACTTCGATCCAAAGAGTATAGAGAGCTTGTCCGCGCGGGCAACGGTAGAGCAGTTATAGCATACAGATATCAGAAGGGAGAGAAAGAAGATGGCATTCGTAACATCAAGGCAATTATTATCAGACGCACAGAAGGAAGGATATGCGGTAGGAGCCTTCAATGTGGAGAACATGGAGATGGTGCAGGCAGTCGCGGCGGCAGCGGAGGAATTACAGGCGCCTGTGATCATGCAGACCACACCGTCAACGGTCAAATATGCGGATCTTGCGTATTTCTATGCAAATGCGAAGGCGGCGGCAGAGCAGGTATCGGTTCCTGTGGTGATTCATTTAGACCACGGCAACAGCTTTGCGCTTGCCATGCGGGCGCTGCGCACCGGCTATACCTCCATCATGATCGACGGTTCCCACGGAACTTTTGAAGAAAATATCGCGGTAAGCAAGGCTGTGGCGGATGCCTGCCATCCTTCCGGCGTGCCGGTAGAGGCAGAGCTTGGCAAGGTGGGCGGTAAAGAGGACGACTTGGAAGGCGGAGAAGGGAATCCATATACGGATCCTAAGGAGGCCGGGATATTTGCGGAAGAGACAGGGGTTGATTCGCTGGCAGTTGCGATCGGCACGGCGCACGGCGTCTACAAAGGAATCCCCAGGCTTGATGTTGAGCGCCTAAGTGAGATCCGGGAAGTGGTAACGATTCCGCTGGTCCTCCACGGAACATCCGGTGTGCCGGATGATGCGGTGAGAGAATGTATCCGCAGAGGCATCTGCAAGGTGAACTATGCGACGGACTTAAGGATCGCATTCTCCAGGGGAGTGAAGGCATATCTGAAGGAGAATCCGGACGTTTTCGACCCAAAGAAATACGGAGCGGCGGGCAGAGAAGAAGTGAAACGGTATGTGATGGACAAAATACGTGTCTGCGGCAGTGACGGGAAAGCAAAATAGAATAATCTCTTAAGATTGTATTAGGCAGGGAGTCCTGCCTATTTTTTGTTTTCTCCCGGTTGTGTGGATTTTGCGTGCTATGCGCGTGCGGTATATCGTGTGTAATTGTGGGAAATATACAAATACAAACCACAATATTTGTACAGAATATAGGAAAATCAAAAACTTGTAAATAACACTTGAATTTTTTTGATATGCGTGCTATTATACAATCAATAAATGAACACGCAATAAAGCACGCAAATAGAAACAGCACGCTGAGAAATGGAGGAAACGAAAATGAATTATGTAGAGTTCGACTCATCCAGACCGATGGATCTGGTACTGCTGGGAAGAGTGGCTATTGATTTTAACCCGGCCTATAACGATCAGGTGAAGGAAGAGTTTAAGCCGCTCAAGAAAGTACATATGTTTGAGAAGTTCGTGGGAGGTTCACCGGCGAACATTGCAGTAGGCGTGACCCGCCATGGTATGAAGGCAGGTTTCCTCGGCAAGGTATCTGCGGATCAGTTCGGTGACTATGTGGTGGATTATTTCGATGAGCAGGGGATCGACACCTCTCATATCACCAGATGCACCAACGGTGAGAAGTTAGGGCTTACATTTACCGAGATGCTTTCTCCAAAGGAGAGCAGCATCCTGATGTACCGCAACTGCATTGCGGACTTGCAGCTTCATGTGGATGATATCGATGAGGAATATATCAAGAATGCGAAGGCGATTCTGATCTCCGGTACGGCTCTTTCTGAGAGCCCGTCAAGGGAGGCAGCGATCAAGGCGGTGATGCTGGCGAAGAAGAACGGCACGAAAGTCATCTTCGATATCGACTACAGGGAATACAACTGGAAGAACAGTGATGAGATCTCCATCTATTATTCCATCGTAGCGAAGGAAGCAGACATCATCATGGGATCCAGAGAAGAGTTTGACCTGACAGAGAAGCTCATAAGGCCCGGTATGACGGACGAGGAGAGCGCGGCACTGTGGCAGGGCTACAATGCGAAGATCGTGGTGATCAAGCACGGTATGAAGGGTTCGACGGCTTATACCTGCGACGGTCAGAAGTTCAGCATCAAGCCATTCCCGGTAACGGCAAGGAAGGGATTCGGCGGCGGCGACGGATATGGCTCCGGTTTCTTATATGGATTGTATCAGGGATGGGAGATCATTGACTGTCTGGAATTCGGTTCCGCGGAAGCCTCTATGATGGTAAGGAGCAATAACTGTTCGGATTCCCTTCCGGGACCGGACGCGGTGCACGCATTTATCAAAGAAGAGAAAGAGCAGTTCGGCGAGATGATCGCACGCGTGTAGAAGATAATGGAAGGAGAGACAAAGATATGGCTAAGACAGTAAGAATGACTGTAGCACAGGCAATTGTGAAGTTCCTGGATAACCAGTATGTTTCCATGGACGGCAAGGAGACGAAGTTCGTAGAAGGATTTTTCACCATATTCGGACACGGGATCGCAGTGGGGTTAGGAGAGGCGCTGGATACGAATCCGGGAAGCTTAAGAGTTCTCCAGGGAAGGAATGAACAGGGGATGTGCCATGTGGCGACTGCATTTGCGAAGCAGAGCAACCGCAGGCGGATCATCCCGTGCGCGTCTTCTGTAGGACCCGGCGCGGCCAATATGGTAACGGCATGCGCCACCGCAACGGTGAATAACATCCCGCTTCTGGTGTTCCCGGCGGATACGTTCGCATCACGCCAGCCAGACCCGGTGCTCCAGCAGTTGGAGCAGAGCAGCAGTCTTGCAACGACCACCAACGATGCGTTCAAGCCGGTCTGCAAATACTGGGATCGGATCACAAGACCGGAGATGATCATGACGGCGCTCATCAATGCCATGCGTGTGCTGACCGACCCGGCGGAGACAGGAGCATGCTGCATCGGACTTTGCCAGGACGTAGAAGGCGAGTCCTATGATTTCCCGGAGTATTTCTTTGAGAAGAGAGTGCACAGGATCACAAGGCCAGTGGCAGTGGAAGAAGAGCTTGAGGATATCGCCGAGATCATCGCAGGCGCGAAGAAGCCGCTGGTGATCGTGGGAGGCGGAGTGCGTTTCTCAGAGGCCGGAGAAGTGGTAGAGCAGTTCTGTGAGGAATTCAAGATTCCGTTCGGCGAGAGCCAGGGAGGAAAGAGCGCGTGTAAGTCAAGCCATCCGTACTGCCTTGGCGGAATCGGCGTGACGGGTACCTACGCATCCAATGTGATCGCAAGAGACGCGGATGTGGTGATCGCTGTCGGCTCCAGGCTGTCTGACTTTACGACCAGCTCCAAATGGCTGTTCAAGAATGAGAATGTGAAGTTTGTGACCATCAACAATTCCAGATACCACGCATACAAGATGGATGCCGTGAAGGCGGTTGGCGACGCGAAGGTGACGGTAGCGGCACTGGCAGAGAAGCTTCGCGCCAGAGGCTATGTATCTGCCTACGCAGGCGAGATCAAGGAAGCCAAGGGTGTATGGGATAAGGAGATGGCAAGGCTTGGCGCCATCGAGTATACGGGAGAGGATTTCGAGCCGATGATCAAGGCAAGAGATCCAAGAACCATTCCGGAGTTCGTGAAGCTTACGGACGGTAAGATCACACAGACGGCAGCCCTTGCGGCGATCCGCAGAGTGATCGACGAGGATGCGACCATCATCACCGCAGGCGGTTCTCTTCCAAGCTGTATGCAGAGGGTATGGACCACAGACAAGCGGGGCGGCTATCACGCAGAGTATGGATATTCCTGTATGGGATATGAGGTGGCTGCGACGCTTGGTGTGAAATTCGCAGAGCCGGACAACGAAGTATACTGTGTAGTCGGAGATTCCAGCTTCCAGATGCTCCACAGCGAGATCATGACCATCATGCAGGAGAGGAAGAAGGTCAATATCCTGGTATTCGATAACTGCGGATTCGGCTGCATCAACAACCTGGAGATGAATCACGGAATCGGAAGCCTTGCGACAGAGTTCCGTTATACGGACGGCAAGAAGCCATGCGGCGATTTGATCCCGGTCGACTATGCCAAGGTTGCGGAAGGTTACGGACTGAAGTCCTATACCTGCAAGACCATCGCTGAATTAGAGGCGGCTCTTGAGGATGCGAAGAAGCAGGAGATTGCATGTCTCTTTGACCTTAAAGTCATTCCTAAGACCATGACGGACGGTTATGAGTCCTGGTGGAACGTAGGTCTTGCGGATGTGTCTGAGAAGGAGTCTGTCAGGGATGCATGGACGGGCGTCAAGGCAGGAAGAGACGCGGCAAGGGATTATTAAAGTTGCAATAGGGAGGCGTAAAATTAGATGAGCAAAGTATTTGGCTATCCGGAATTTGACGATAAGGGCGAGATGATTCTCACCACTTATGAGAATGAATATAAGGCAATGATGATGGATATCCGTGTATATCGGATGAAAGCAGGCGAGGTAAGGAAGTTCAGAAGAGACGGGGAAGAGACGGCGGTCCTTCTCCTGTCCGGGAATCTTACTCTTGCATGGGAAGAGAAGAAAGAGACCGTTACCAGAAAGGATGTATTTACAGAAGGTCCGTGGTGTGTGCATGTAAGCTCCGGCGTGGAAGTGGAGGCGGCAGCCAATGACGAGACAGAGATTCTGGTGCAGTGCACCCATAATGACAAGGCATTTGCAAGCCGCCTGTATACACCGGAGGATGCGCCGTGGGGTTACTCAAGCGTAGGGAAGTTCGGCAACGTGGCAAAGCGCCGTGTGAATACCATCTTTGACCATGACATTTCCCCGGAGTCTAACATGGTGCTTGGAGAGGTGTTGAATGACAGAGGTAACTGGTCCGGATATCTTCCGCACAGACACCCGCAGCCGGAGACATACCTGTTCAAGTTCGACCGTCCGGAGGGATTTGGTGCAAGCTTCGTAGGCGATCAGGTATTCAAGAGCGTGAACAACAGCTTCTCCGCAATACCGGGCGGAGAGCTTCATCCCCAGGCAGTCGCGCCGGGATTCCAGATGTATACCTGCTGGATGATCCGCCACATTGACGGGAATCCATGGCTGCAGACAGACCGCTGCGAGGATGAGCGGTATACATGGATGCATTACGCGAATTTCTAAATGCAGGCAATAAATAAAATAAAAGGAGAAAAAGCATGGAAAAATTAAAAGTATTTATCAATGGTGAATTTGTAGAATCCAAGACAGACGTATGGTACGACCTCCACAATCCTTCTACCGGAGAGATCACAGGACAGGCGCCCTGCTGTACGACCGAGGAGGTAGAGGCTGCTGTTCAGGCTGCGAAGGCTGCATTCCCGGGATGGAGCGGCACTCCGGCAATCAAGAGGGCACAGATCATGTACAAGATCCGTGAGCTGATCATCCGTGATTATGAAGAGCTGACCCATACGGTAGCAGAAGAGAACGGTAAGACCTGGGGTGAGGCCGACGGCGATGTTGCGAAGGCAAAGGAAGGAACAGAGCTTGCAACACAGGTTACGTCTCTGATGATGGGCGAGTCCATGATGGATGCTTCCCGCGGATATGATACGGTAAAATACCGCGAGCCGCTTGGTGTATTTGCAGGGATCGCACCGGTGAATTTCCCGGCTATGATTCCCTTTGGATGGATGGCTCCACCCTGTATCGCAACCGGGAATACCATGGTGTTAAAAGCCGCTTCCCTGACTCCAAGGACGGCGCTTAAGCTTGCCGCGATCTACAAAGAAGCAGGCGTACCGGACGGTGTAATCAATGTGATTACCTGCTCCAGGAATGAAGTAGACCTGCTGTTGAACCACCCGGATATCAGAGGTATCTCCTTCGTTGGTTCTACTCCGGTCGGCAAGTCCGTATACCAGAGGGGAGCAGCGAATGGCAAGCGGGTACAGGCTCTCTGCCAGGCGAAGAACCATGCGTTGGTTATGGCAGACTGTGCTCTTGAGAGAACCGTTGCGGGCGTAATCAACTCTGCATTTGGATGTGCGGGCCAGAGATGTATGGCTCTTAGCTGTATCGTTGTTGAGGAAGCGATCGCCGACAAATTCGTAGATGAGCTGGTACGGCAGGCGAAACAGGTGATTCCTACCAAGGCTTATGACAGATCCCACGCGAAGGGTGTCAAGACGATTGGGCCGATCACCTACGAGAAGCATTATCAGGAAGTTCTCCGTGATATCCAGAAGGGTATCGACGAGGGCGCGAAGCTGGTTCTTGACGGACGTAACCCTGAGGTTCCGGAGGATATGAAGAACGGATACTTCGTGGCTCCTACCATCTTCGACCATGTAACACAGGATATGAGTATCGGACGTGAGGAGATCTTCGCTCCTGTGCTTACTGTAAAACGCTGCAAAGACTTCGAAGAGGGTCTTGCGATGATGAACGAGAATCCATATGCGAATGGTTCCGTTATCTATACACAGAGCGGATATTTTGCACGTCAGTTCACCAGATACACAGACGGCGGTATGGTCGGCGTGAATGTAGGCGTTCCGGTACCGATCGGATTCTTCCCATTCTCAGGCCATAAGGATTCCTTCTTCGGCGATCTCCACTGCCTGGGCAAGGATGCGTACCGTTTCTATACCGAGTCAAAGACAGTGACAACACACTGGTTCGACGAGGAAGAGAAGAAGACCATCGAAGTATCTACATGGGACGGAACAATCTAGGAGACGAAGAGAATGGCATTAGTGACAATGAAATCACTGCTTACGCAGGCAAGCAAAGAGAACCGAGGAATCGGGGCGTTCAGCGTTGGGAACATGGAGATGGTAAAGGGCGCCATAAAGGCGGCAGAAGAGCTTCACACGCCGATCATCCTGCAGATCGCAGAGGTGCGGCTTCCTCATTCGCCCCTTGCGCTGATGGGGCCTATGATGGTCCAGGCTGCAAAGGAAGCGAAGGTGGATGTAGCGGTCCACCTGGATCACGGGCTTACCATCGAGACGGTGAAAAGGGCGTTGGAACTTGGTTTCACCTCCGTCATGTTCGACAGCTCAAACTATTCTTTCGAGGAGAATATCGAGCGCACGAAGGAAGTAGTGGAGCTTGCGAAGGGATACGGCGCTACAGTGGAAGCAGAGCTTGGACTGGTCGGCGGGAGCGAGGACGGAAGTGAAGACCACGGAATCCGCTGTACGGACCCGGAGGATGCGAAGGTATTCTGTGAGCGCACCGGGATCGACGCATTGGCAGTTGCCATCGGGAACGCCCACGGGAATTATCCGGCAGCGCCGAAACTTGCGTTTGACGTATTGGAAGAGATCGATAAGAGGACGGAGGTTCCGCTGGTCCTCCACGGCGGAAGCGGGATTACGGACGCAGATTTCAGGCGTGCGGTTTCCCTTGGAATCGTGAAGATCAACATTGCAACAGCCAGCTTCAACCAGTTGACGAAGAGAGCGGAAGAGTATTTCCAGACGGAAGGAGCGCATAATTACTTCAAGCTGAACGAGGCTATGGTGCTGGGAACCTATGAGAATGTGCGGCATCATATCGAAGTGTTCAATTGCAGGAAGGCGTTGGAAGAGATTCCGTAAATCATAAGAGATTATAGAGATTAATATAGGATGTATTCCCGAAAAGAATACATCCTATATTTTATCTTATAAAAGCCTTGCTTTTTTCTTCAAGTAATTTAAAATTGCAACATCTGGAAGCAAGAGAAGAATTCGGAATACGAAGACATTTTTCATACAGTTTTTCAGCCTTACGTTGCAAAATCGATTGAAGGTTATCTATAATAGCCATCTCTTTTTGGAGCAGATATATGTAATCATTCTTTTCTTTTTCATTGCTAAAAGAACGAAATTGCTCTATTTGATTATACTTTAATTGCGTAATGTGAGAATCTGGAACTGGAATCATATTATTCAAGTTTAACACTGCATACAAATAACCATTATCGTTATCCTGTATTTTTTGAAAATCTAAACTATTTGACATATGTCTATGCTTGGGTTTGGCTGAGGAAATAGGAACATAGTAATGATATTCTTTTACGGTTAATAACACTCCAACATGTAATTTTAATTTTTCTCCATACTCAACATATCCTACACGAGAATCAAACTGAATAAGGTAACGAATGTAATCTTTATCTACTACATACCAATTCATAAAACCTCCATAAAGTAAAAAAGTGGGTGATTGTCAACCACAGCCGATAAAAGATTGTTTTAATTGGACAATCTAACCGCTTTTAAACGATCGTTTTAATTGGACGATCTAACCGCTTTTAAACGATTGTTTTACCTGGACAATCTAACCGCTGTGCAGATATCACTATCTGTATCCATAGTATATGCGATTTTGAAGAAAAAATCAATACTATTTAAAAAAGTTATGGGCAAAAGTTCAGACCTTCATCGCTGATACACCATGCTTGATCTGCAGCAGTAGGAGCACCAGACTGATGCCCAGCACAATATGCCCGATTCCGGCAACGCCAGAGATTGCCGCGCTTATGCCGGAAGACAGCGTGGTCCCAAGTACCTGGGTCACACCCCGCACCACGAGCATTATGGCTGTCAGATTCAGGCCAATATGATAGGCAGCCAATACCCGCAGAGTCTTTTCGCTGGTGAAAGAGAAATTCCTTTCCAACAAGAGTAACAGCAGGAAAAACACCATGCCCAGCAGAAAGTAGTGGGTATGTACTGCTTTGAGGGTTGTTTGGGCTGTAAAATCATTGAATTTGGTAAACTCCCGGTAAAATACGCCGCCGCCCATTGCAAGAATGGCGTATAGCAGAGCCGTGTTTATGTAACGTTTCAATCTTATTCCTCCTTTTCTTGCATCCGGGATACTGCTTGCTGCCGTATTCCATCCGTTCAGCTTCCACCAGTGCCGCCTTGGACTCAAAATAGTTATAGATAGACCCCACGGATACCCCGCTGCTGTATCAGTTCCCGGCTTGCTTTCAAAATCTCAAATTCCGATGTTATAACAGTATTCATTCAATTACCCCAATGTGAACGTTGTTCATTATATCTTTGATTTATCGGATTGTCAAGAATGGCTATTCTTCTAAATTTTTATTCAAAATAGATAATAAGTGTTATCTATTAACAAATGTTATCCGATATATGTAATGTACGAAGACTTTTAGGCGAAGAAGAGAGGTGAGAGAAGTGGGTGACAGTAATATGGTGCCAAGCGAAAGCGAATGGATAATTATGGAAATATTCTGGGAAAGCGGTGAAGCATTGACATCCGCAGAAGTAATCCAGAGGCTTAAAGGGAGATTAGAAATGACACCCAAGATGGTTCGTGTTCTGATGAACCGTTTGTGCCAAAAGGGCATTTTGGGGTACACCCGTGACGAAAAAGACGCCAGAGTATATCATTATTCCGTATTAAAACCCAAAGAGGAATGTTTAAAGAGTAAGAGCCAAAGATTTGTTGACAGTTATTTCTCAGGCAATCAGAACATGGCCCTGGCGTCGCTGATACAGAGTGTTGACTTAACGGATGAACAGATCAATGAATTGGAGAATATTCTTGAACGAAGGAAAGGAAACCAGAGGAAATGATTCAGCAGATGTGGTGGCGGGTTACAGCAGCAGTAATTCTATTAGAGGATTTTAATACTTATTTTGCGATATTGTTAGGCCGTTGTGCCATGCTTTCACTTCCTATATCGGTTTTGGTGGTCATACTGCGAAGAACCCTCTTGCAAAGAACCATTTTTTTAAAAGGAATGATTTGGGGAATGTTGTTGATCGTCCCGTTCATGGGGAAACTCAATCTGTTTTATGATCACAGGCTGATTTATAGCCTATCCATATGGTGGAATGATATTTGTATGATCTACCGCCCGGTTGGATACGGATATATGCTGTGCGTGTTAGTCTATGGAGGATATATGATCTACAGGTACAGAGAGATTCGAAGAACAGTGCAATATATGGAGAAAGGCCGTATATGCGATTATGAAATTCTGATCAATCCACGCCTTTTTCTACAGGATTGATCCATGCTAAGACCGTGATTCCAAAGATTATGCTGGAACATTTCAAGACAGAGGAATTGGAGACGGTCATACTTCATGAAAGAACACATATCAGATTAGGACATTTATGGTGGTATTTCTTTTGGGACGTAATGCGGATTCTTCTATGGCCCAATTTATTTCTGGTTATCTGCACGAAAGAATTGAAAGTTGATATAGAAGACATCTGCGATAAAGTTACGATACAGCAGAGCGGAAGAGACGCTTATGAATATGGAAATATATTATTGAAATCCATGAAACTTCTGCGGGCTGGAAGGGTGAAAGCCGTAGTAACCTTTACAAGGGATGAGGATTATAAAAATACGAAATATCGAATGATGAAGATTGCCAATCATAACTCATACAAAAAATGGAAGATTTGCGTCTTATATATGTGCTGTCTGGTATTATTAGCAGGAACGCTTTTGGCGATCAGGGTAAACTCTTTTCCGCGTTACAGGGAACTTCGTGACATGGTTCTGATGGATGATATGGGAAAGACAACGATTCTGAAAGACAGTAAGATCCTGAGAAAAGCAATTTCAGCAGATGAAGAGAACATTTTTATTCACCGAGAAGAGATGGATCTTATTTTGAAGAAATATGGAATAGAAGGAACAGACTTTTCAATTCTCTTTGGCGGATATGAGAAACTGCCGGGATTCGGAGGAAAAGGTAATCTTATTTATGTAGATTATGACGGGCAGGAGGAGGTATTGCAAGTTCCATATCAAAACAGTGATCAATATATTTCAACAATGATTTATAAAATGATGTAGGGAGGTAATGAAAGTGACAAACTTAATATCAGGAGGCTTAAGTTATGCGTTGATGTCTGCGGATTCCAGTGCAAGATCTGCGGTAAAACCAATGAATATGGTATCAAGGGAACTTAGAAAACAGAATCCGGACTTTGAACTGATAGAGCGTGCCGGGAAATATGGCGGAAACGAGCTGAGTAAGGCTGAGGAGGCTCTGGTCAAAGCGAGAGAAGAATTGAAGGAGGCACAGGACGCGGCAAGGCAAAAAGAAAAAGCTGAGCTGAAAGAAAGGCTGCAAGAGAAAGCTGTAGAGAAGAGCGAGGAGACGGAATCTCAAGAAACAACGGAAGCGGCAGCCGGGGAATCAGGGCAGACTTCTGAGAAGAACCAAGATGAAGTGAGAATAGATATTGTAAACAGTGCGTTCCCAGAGGAATGGAATGCGGAAACGGTACCAGTATCAACTCTGGGAAGCAAGATTGATCTGAGGGGATAATCAAGCCGTTGCATTCATTTACGCAATAAGAGCGGATGCTTGCGATAACTGTTTGTAAGAACCATATTTTGTCCGATGTATAATATGGTTAAATGGTGAAAATTATGGTAAACTATAAGAGTAGAAACGTATTAAAGTAGGAAGCAGTCCGGGAGGAATGAATATGTGTCAGATAGCATTTAGTATACCAGATGAAGTCCTTTTTGAAACGAAAATGAACTATGAGCAGGCGAAGCAATTTGCTAGACAGGCAGTAGCACTTGGATATTATACCCAAAGCGGTGTATCCATTGGATACTGTTCACAAATTGCAGGAATGACAGAAGAAGAATTCATTAAATATTTAGGTCAGAATCATATATCAATTTTTCATTATGACAGTCTGTAAGAATTTTTGGAGGAATTAGCGAATGCGTAGAGTAATTGTCAATTCAAAAAACGACTCGGCTTGTGTACAGATTCAGTCTGCCGGAGAATGGATTCATGTAAAAGAGATTCAAGATTGCAGTGAAAAGAAAATGTATAAAGCAAAGCTGCATGCCGGAGAAGTGGAGGGTGTATTGGTGAAAGCAAAGCATCAAAAAATCATAGAAGAAGTACGCCCGTTATTATCAGAGATGAGAAAAAACGGCTTTTACGTCGATGAAGGAGTAGAACAGATCGTTCTGGCACAGGCAGGAGAATTATAGAACAATCAACAATCAATCCAATTCATGCTTGACATTTTCATCCATGGCGTGTAGACTTAAACATGTACAGAGAGATCTGTATGAAAGCCTTGAAAACTGAATGAAGAAGAGAGGGGCTGGCGGCAAGCCGGCTGAGATAAAGAATGGAGTGTTTCTTTGACTCTTATACCTGATCTGGATAATGCCAGCGTAGGAACTTACAGATAGCTTATGCCTTATGCATAGTGGAATAAAAGCCTTGTCGGAGTTCCGGCAGGGCTTTTCTTGCGATTAGCACCGTTCTGATATGCATAGATTCCAAAGATACAGGACTTTAGTTTTCTCGAATATTATGATAACAGGAGGAAAGAAAAATGAACGCAAGTGTAGCTATTCAGTCATTGCCAGAGGCAGCAAACGATGAGGAATTGATCAGGATCGTAGACGAGGTGATCGATTATATCAAGAGTACAGGCCTGAATTATTATGTAGGCCCCTTTGAGACGGCAATTGAAGGAGATTATGATGAATTGATGGATATTGTAAAGGAATGCCAGCACATTGCCGTCAGGGCAGGGGCGCCTTCGGTTGCGGCTTACGTCAAGGTTACCTACAGACCGGAAGGAGACGTGCTGACCATTGAAAAGAAAGTCACCAAACATCACCAGTAAGCTGCTGCCGGTTACGGCCGTTTTCTTGCTTCTGGCGATTTGGCAGGCAGCCAGCTCGGCAGGGGTGATTCCCGGGTTTTTGCTGCCATCTCCGCTTGAGGTGGCGATGGCCTTTGCAGAGGATTTCCCGTTACTTATGGAGAATGCGCGCGTGACGCTTCTGGAGGCTTTTATCGGACTGGCGGCGGGGATCCTGATCGGGTTTGTGACGGCAGTGCTGATGGACTGCTTCGAGTGGTTGTACAGGGCCGTCTACCCGCTGATCGTGCTGACGCAGACAGTACCTACGGTAGCCATAGCCCCCCTTTTGGTATTATGGTTTGGATATGAGATGCTCCCAAAAGTAATTCTGATCGTAATCGTTACGTTTTTTCCGATTACGGTGAGTCTTCTGGACGGATTCCGTGCAGCAGACAAGGATACCATCAGCCTGCTGCGCTCCATGGGGGCTTCGAAGGCGCAGATCTTCCGGTATGTGAAGTTTCCGGGAGCACTTGGGGCTTTTTTCGCAAGTCTGCGGATCTCGGTGTCCTACGCGGTTGTGGGAGCCGTGATTTCAGAGTGGCTGGGTGGATTTAACGGATTAGGAGTATATATGACAAGAGTGAAGAAGGCATTTTCCTTCGATAAGATGTTTGCAGTGATCTTTCTGATTTCTGCGATCAGTCTGCTTTTGATGTGGAGCGTAAATGTGCTCCAGAAGGTAAGTATGCCGTGGGAGGAGGAAAACAGATGAAACAGAAACTACTGGCAGTGTTATTGGCGGCGGCTCTTGCGGGAACCCTGGCAGGATGTGCGGCGAATAAGGAAGCGAAAACAGGGCAGGGAGACGCCGGGAATCAGCCGCTCAATGAGAACGGGGCAGAGGATTCGAAGAAGATCACGGTGGTCCTCGACTGGACGCCGAATACGAATCATACCGGGCTGTATGTGGCCAAGGCAGAGGGATATTTCCAGGAGGCAGGTCTTGAGGTAGAGATCGTCCAGCCTCCGGAAGACGGCGCAGAGGCACTGGTAGCTTCGGGGAAAGCCCAGTTCGGCATCTCTTTTCAGGATAGCATGATGCCGGCGGTGACAGGGGCGGACGCGCTTCCCATCGAAGCCGTCGCAGCCGTTCTCCAGCATAATACCTCCGGGATCGTGTCACGCAAAGGAGATGGGATCGATACGCCCAAGGGACTGGAAGGGAAGAAATATGCCACCTGGGATCTGGACATTGAGAAGGCGACGCTTAAGCAGGTGGTGGAGAAAGACGGAGGGGATTTCAGCAAGGTAGAATTAATCCCAAGCACAGTGACGGACGAGGTGTCGGCGCTGAAGAGTAAATCGGTGGACGCAATCTGGATCTTCTATGGATGGGCAGGAATCGCAACGGAGGTTGCCGGTCTTGAGACAGATTATTTCGCATTCCGGGATATTGACCCTGTGTTCGACTACTATACGCCTGTGATCATTGGGAATCAGAACTGGCTTAAGGAAAATGCGGAGACTGCCAAAGCATTCCTTGGGGCAGTGAAGAAAGGATATGAATTTGCCATAGATCATGCGGACGAAGCCGCGGACATCTTATGCCAGGCGGCGCCGGAGCTGGATAAGGAGATGGTACTGGCAAGCCAGGAATATTTGGCCTCTCAGTATCAGGCAGAGGCAGACCAATGGGGATACATTGATCCGGAGAGATGGAATGCATTCTACAACTGGATCAGTGAGAAGGGATTATCGGAAGAAGAGATACCGGAGGGCACCGGATTCACGAATGAATATTTGGAGTAGGAATGATGGCGGAACTAAAAGTATCAGGAATCACTTTTGCATATGAAGAGGCACCTATCCTTGAGAACGTGAATATAGAACTCCATGAGCATGAACTGGTGAGTATTCTCGGTGCCAGCGGGTGCGGGAAGACGACGCTGTTCCATATCATCTCCGGGCTTCATAAGCCGCAGCAGGGAAAGGTGGTATTAAACGGGAAGGACATCACAGGCTGCCCCGGCCAGATCAGTTATATGATGCAGAAGGATCTGCTACTGCCTTACCGGACCATAGAGGACAATGTGAGCCTGCCGCTTGTGCTTAAGGGAGAGAAGAAGCGAAAGGCCAGAGAGAAGGTGTCGCTTTATTTTGAAGAATTCGGACTGGAAGGAACGCAGAAGAAATATCCGTGCCAGCTGTCCGGAGGTATGCGGCAAAGGGCGGCGCTGCTTCGAACCTATATGTTCTCCAGGGATGTAGCTTTGCTGGACGAGCCGTTCAGCGCTCTTGACACCCTTACAAAGAGCGAGATGCACAGATGGTATCTGGACGTCATGGATAAGATCCATCTGTCCACCCTCTTTATTACCCATGATATTGACGAAGCGATTCTTCTGTCAGACCGGATATATCTTCTGACCGGGAAACCGGGCCGGGTGACAGAGGAAATTATAATAAAAGAGCCGAAACCCAGAAAAAAAGAGTTTAATCTGACGGAAGAGTTTTTAGAATATAAACGCCGGATTCTGGAACGGCTTTAGACAAAGTATTTGCTGGCCGGCTGATTGTGCAAATCGGAAAGCCGACGGCTGCCTAGTAGGAAATCTTAACTTACCTGTTGACTTTCCGTATATATTGTGCTACAATCAGAAACGATTTAAGAATTTAATACTTCAAACCGTTGAAGCGGAGATAACGGCAATGATGCCTTTACAGAGAGTCCGGGATGCTGAGAACCGGATGAGAAACAAGTTGTCAAATGGACCGCTGAGGGCGCAGCCAAATGGGTTTTCCCAGAGTATTCTGCGACGTTGCAGGCAGACGTCATATGCCGGGGATATGTTGGTATCCTGCTAAGCGCACGGGTCATGCCGTGAATCAAGGTGGCACCGCGGATAGTGTTGTATATTCGTCCTTGACAGATTCTATATTTCTGTCAAGGACTTTTTTGTGTGATACAGGAAATCCCGTTCTCCGAACTCCTTTGACAGAAATTAAGTCAGAAGAGTTTTTTATTTTTTAAGGAGGCAGACAGATGATCAAAGAAGCTATCGTAAAAATCGTAAACAAAGAAGACCTGACTTACAACGAGGCCTATACCGTCATGAATGAGATCATGAACGGTGAGACGACGCCTACACAGAACGCTGCTTTTCTTGCGGCTCTCTCCACCAAGAGCGCCAGAGCCGAGACGACGGATGAGATTGCGGGCTGTGCCGCTGCAATGCGGGCACATGCTACGAAAGTGGAGACGGATATGGAGCTGTTCGAGATCGTGGGCACCGGCGGTGACAATGCGCACAGCTTCAATATCTCCACGACCTCCGCGCTTGTTGCGGCGGCAGGCGGCATGAAGGTAGCCAAACACGGCAACCGCGCCGCATCGTCTAATTGCGGAACGGCGGACTGCTTAGAAGCCCTTGGGGTAAATATCCTGCAGAGTCCCGCTAAATGTATCGAGCTTCTTAGAGAAGCCGGCATGTGTTTCTTCTTTGCCCAGAAGTACCATACCTCCATGAAGTACGTGGGTGCCATCCGTAAGGAGCTTGGCTTCCGCACCGTGTTCAATATCCTGGGTCCCCTGACCAATCCCGGCACGCCGTCTATGCAGCTTCTCGGGGTATATGACGACTATCTTGTGGAGCCGCTTGCGCAGGTGCTAATCAATTTGGGGATCAAGCGGGGCATGGTGGTGTATGGGCAGGATAAGCTAGATGAGATCTCTATGAGCGCACCGACTACCGTTTGTGAGATTCGTGACGGATGGTATAAATCCTCCGTGATCACGCCGGAGGATTTCGGCTTTACCCGCTGTGCAAAAGAAGAGTTAAGAGGCGGTACGCCGGGAGAGAATGCGAAGATCACCCTTGCGGTTTTAAACGGAGAGAGGGGTCCTAAGAGAAATGCCGTGCTGATGAATGCCGGCGCCGCCCTCTATATCGGCGGGAAGGCGGCCAGTATGAAGGACGGCATCACCCTTGCGGCAGAGATCATCGATTCGGGAAAGGCGCTTGCTACACTCCGCCGGCTCATCGAAGTCAGTAACCGTCCGATCAATTATCCGGAAACATCTTCCCCTAATCAGCCGGAGGTGCGGTTATGACAATCTTAGACCAGCTTGCCGGGTATGCCGAAGAGCGAGTGGCCAGGGCCGGGAAGGAGCTGCCCCTTGAAGAACTTAAGAAACAGGCCGTGTCACTGACAGCCTCGGCAGAAGAAAACTTTGCATTTGAAAATGCACTGAAAAAACCCGGAATATCCTTTATCTGCGAGTGTAAAAAGGCGTCCCCCTCCAAAGGGCTGATCGCTCCTGATTTTCCGTATATGCAGATTGCAAGGGAATACGAAGAGGCAGGGGCAGAGTGCATCTCCGTCCTTACCGAGCCGAAATGGTTTCTTGGAAGCGATCGGTATCTTCGTGAAATTACAGATACCGTGAAGATTCCCTGCCTTCGCAAAGACTTTACGGTGGATGCGTATATGATCTATGAGGCGAAGGTGCTCGGCGCGTCGGCGGTGCTCCTGATCTGTGCGATTCTGGATGAAGAGCAGATGAAGGAGTATATCGGCATCTGTGACGAACTGGGCTTATCCGCCCTTGTAGAGGCGCATGACGAGGTTGAGGTTAGGTCAGCTCTTCGGGCAGGCGCCCGGATGATCGGGGTCAATAACCGGAATCTTAGAGACTTTACCGTGGATACCGATAACAGCAGAAGACTTCGGGAGCTGATTCCAAGGGATGTATTGTTCGTCTCCGAAAGCGGTATCCGTGATGCGGATGATGTGGAGGCGTTAAGCAGGATCGGCGCTGATGCGGTACTGGTCGGTGAGACGCTGATGAGAGCGGCGGATAAGAAAGCGAAATTGCAGGAACTGCGGGGATAACATAATACTGATGGAATTGTACGCCGGGTCAGCGGCGGCAGAGGATATGAGATGGAGTGTAATATGACAAAGATAAAATTATGCGGGCTTTCCCGTGCCTGTGATATCAGGGCTGCAAATGAGATAAAGCCGGAATATATCGGATTCGTGTTCGCGCCGAAAAGCAGCCGTTATGTCTCATACGAACAGGCAGCAGAACTAAAAGAGATGCTTGCGCCAGGTATCAGGGCGGTCGGCGTATTCACAGACGAGGCTCCTGAAAGAATCGCGGAACTCTTAGATAACGGCGTGATTGATATTGCCCAGCTCCACGGCAGGGAAGATGAAGATTATATAGAGACGCTTCGGAGCTTTACCGATCGACCGCTCATCAAGGCTTACCGTATCAGAACGGCGGAAGATCTTGAAGCTGCGAAGCAGAGCACGGCAGACTATATCCTACTGGATTCCGGAGCAGGCACGGGAAGGGTATTTGACTGGAGGCTGATACGGGATATCGGGAGGCCATATTTCCTTGCGGGAGGGCTTTCCCCTGACAATGTAGAGGATGCGGTAACATACCTGCATCCCTATGCCGTGGATGTAAGCTCCGGTATCGAGACCAATGGAAGAAAAGATAAAATCAAAATGGCGGCGTTTGCGGCCGCTGTCAGAAAGGAAGAGAGATCATGACGAATCCCAACGGACGCTTCGGCGTTCACGGCGGGCAGTATATTCCTGAAACGCTGATGAACGCGGTGATCGAACTGGAAGAAGCGTATAATTATTATAAGAATGATGCTGAATTTAACAGGGAGCTTACGGACTTATTCAACGAATACGCCGGAAGGCCTTCCCGGCTCTACTATGCCGGGAAGATGACAGAAGACTTAGGCGGCGCAAAGATCTATCTCAAACGGGAGGACCTCAATCACACAGGCGCGCACAAGATCAACAATGTGCTTGGGCAGGCGCTGCTTGCCAGGAAGATGGGCAAGACCCGCCTGATTGCCGAGACGGGAGCCGGCCAGCACGGCGTGGCGACTGCGACCGCCGCTGCTCTGATGGGGATGGAATGTGTGGTCTTCATGGGAGAGGAGGATACCATCCGCCAGGCGCTCAATGTGTACCGCATGCGGCTTCTCGGCGCTAAGGTCGTCCCGGTTACGACCGGCACGGCGACCCTCAAGGACGCTGTCTCTGAGGCCATGCGTGAGTGGACCTCCCGGATCAGCGACACCCATTACTGCCTGGGCTCGGTCATGGGCCCCCATCCATTTCCGACCATCGTCCGCGATTTCCAGGCGGTGATCTCTAAGGAGATCAAAGAACAGCTTAAGGAAAAGGAAGGAAG
>CANTDX010000062.1 GCA_947652615.1 uncultured Dorea sp.
CCAAAACAGCTAATGCATAAGCTTATAACTGCAATGAGACTTTCAATGGTTAGCACTGGTACACTATATGTATTCTAACAGAGATTTGATTTAGAGAATCTGAATTTTTTGCTGTTCACAGATGAAAATAAAAATTGGCGATATTACAAGAATTAGAACTGGGAAATTGGATGCAAATGCTTCAACAGAAGATGGTATATACCCTTTTTTTACATGTTCTAAGCGACCACTCAAGATAGATAAATATAGTTATGATTGTGAGTGTGTTTTAGTTGCGGGTAATGGTGATCTAAATGTAAAATACTATAATGGAAAGTTTGATGCATATCAAAGAACATATATAATAGAAGATAATAGTAATGGAAAGCTTTTTATGCCATATTTATATTATTTTCTTGAGGGATATGTTAATGTTTTACGTCTGCAAGCGATAGGAGGGGTTATTAAATATATAAAGTTAAGCAATCTTACAGATGCAAGAATAGAATTATACGATATAAAAAAACAAAAGGCTATAGTAGAATGTTTGAAAAAAGTAAATAGAATTTTGAAGAATAAAACTAAACAGATAGATTTACTTGATGAATTAATCAAATCGCGGTTTGTGGAACTGTTTGGGGACATCTTATGTAATAGCAAAGGATGGCCAATATATACGTTAGATGCCATAAGCTCATCGCGACTCGGAAAAATGCTTGATGCAAAACGGAATACTGGAAAAAATTCATTTCCGTATTTGGCAAATTTTAATGTTCAGTGGTTTGAATTTGATTTATCTGAATTACATGAAATGGACTTCAATGATGTTGATCGTGAAGAATTTTCTTTAAAAGACGGTGATTTGCTGATTACAGAAGGTGGCGAAGTTGGTAGATGCGCTATATGGCATAAGGAAATTTCAGATTGCTACTTTCAAAAGGCTCTCCATCGGGTAAGATGCGATAAAAATATTATTCTTCCAGAGTATTTGGCATGGTGGTTTAAGTTTCACAGTGATTTTAATGGTTTTGAAGATATTGTTGGTGGAAAAGCTACTATTGCACATCTTCCAGGTGTCAAATTGAAGAAGTTGAAGATAGAAGTTCCTGATATAAATGTTCAAAAAGATTTTGTTTCATTTTGGCAGGAAATCGACAAATTAAAAGTTGTAATACAAAATTCGTTAAGTCAAACACAACTTCTATTTGATAGTTTAATGCAGGAATATTTTGGATGAGAATTGAATGTGTAGATTGAGAAAAATATCAATGATGCAGAAAGAGGACGGTACTAATTGAGAAAGGAGAATGAATGAGTAGAGATAACGTTGTATTATTTGAAACAAATGATAAAAAGATAACATTATCTGTACAAGTAGAAAATGAGACCGTATGGCTAAATCGTAACCAAATGTCTGAGTTGTTTGAAAGGGATGTTAAGACAATTGGTAAACATATTAATAATGCATTAAAAGAAGAAGTGGATTATTCAACTGTCGCAAAATTTGCGATAGTTCAACGGGAAGGTAATAGAGATGTAGAGAGGAATGTTGAATATTATAATCTGGATATGATTATATCTGTTGGATATCGTGTTAAATCAAAACGTGGTGTAGAATTTCGTAAATGGGTGAATTCAATTTTAAAGCAATACATTTTACAAGGATATGCTGTAAATAATAATCGTATCAATCAGCTTGGTGAGGTGATACGGATTATGAAGCGTACAGAAAATGAATTGGATGGCTGCCAAGTGCTTACTGTTATAGAAAAATATAGTGAAGCGTTGGAATTACTGGATTCTTATGACCATCAGAATATGACTCGCATACAGATGAGGGAATGGAAGAACTTAGAGATAATTGTGATGAGCCAAGAGACTTGGCGATCATTGACTTATTGGCATCAACGGGAATGCGCGTAGGAGAGTTAGTGAACCTCGATATTGAGGACATTAACTTTGAAGAACGAGAATGTGTGGTATTTGGAAAAGGAGATAAGGAACGAAAAGTATATTTTGACGCAAGAACAAAAATACATCTGAAAAATTATCTTGATTTAAGAAATGATGAAAATCCAGCTTTGTTTGTCTCGCTTAATGCTCCATATGAAAGATTACAAATTAGTGGAGTTGAGATAAGAGTTAGGGAGTTGGGGCGAAGTCTGAATCTTGAGAAAATTCATCCGCATAAATTTCGGCGCACAATGGCGACAAGGGCAATTGATAAGGGAATGCCGATAGAGCTGGTTCAAAAGCTATAGGACATCAACAGATAGATACGACGATGAAATATGCAATGGTCAATCAAAGTAATGTGAAGGCTTCGCATCGAAAATATATTGCATAGAGAGAAGTACAAATTAAAAGTTGTCATTATGAAGCGGTCGCCAATAGGAGTACAAAAGAGTGATTCTCAATGGATATGAAGCGCGACGTGAGATTACATTTGGTCTGAATCAAGAGTAATATTTAGGGGAGGTGACAGTATGACGATAGAAGAAATCTTGACCGGAGAATCTAAGAATGTAGAATTCAAGGTGAGCCGTCCGGAGAAAAGCATAAAATATATGAAATCAGTTATCGCCTTTGCCAATGGAAAAGGTGGACGGATCATTTTTGGTGTGGACGATCATACACGGTTAATTGTGGGCATTCCGGAGGAAAATGTTTTTCATGAGATAGATGCGATTACGAATGCTATTTCAGACAGTTGTGAGCCGGTTATTGTCCCGGATGTGTATCCACAGACAATAGACGGCAAGACTATCGTTATCGCGGAGATCAGCGCCGGGAAGCAGAAGCCTTATTATATCAAGGCGGATGGCATCACAGACGGCGTCTATATGCGGGTATCCGGCACCTCCAGGAAAGCAGACCGGGCAATGACGCAGGAAATGTATTACGAATCGGAAGGGCGGTCCTATGATACTGTGATACGGAGAGAGCTTTCGGTTTCGGATATGGAAATAGAGGAGTTTTGTGCCAGACTGAAAGAAGTGGCTATTGCTAATTGTAAGAATGATGCACAGCGGCAGGCGGTGAAAGACATTACGAAGAATCACCTGTTGAGTTGGGGGATTCTGGCGGAGGATGAAGCGGGTATGCTGCATCCGACTAATGCATGGGTGTTTTTAAACGGGCAGGATGCGTTCCTTTCTAAGATCCAATGTGGGATGTTCAAGGGAACGACAAGGGCGGTCTTTGTTGACAAGCGTGATTATGATGGCCCGTTGTGGAAACAGATAGAGGATGCGTTTCAGTTTGTACTCAGGAATATTCATCTGGGTGCGAAATTCGAAGGTATCTATCGTAAGGATATCTATGAGCTGCCGCCGGACAGCATACGTGAGCTGCTCATTAATTCGGTAATGAATTGTAGTTATTTGCAATCTTCTCACATCCAGGTGGCGGTCTATGATGATCGTTTGGAGATTACTTCTCCTGGCGGACTGATGCCGGGAGTGACGATCGGTCGGATGAAGGAAGGATATTCTCAGATTCGGAATCGTGCGTTGGCACATGCATTTTCCTATATGAATTTGATCGAAGGCTGGGGTACTGGAATTCCGAGGCTTCTGCGGGAGATGAAAGAATATGGACTAGCGGAACCGGAGTTTATTGATATGGAGATTGCATTACGGATCAATCTGTATCGGGCGCAGGCTGATGGAGGAGTGTACAGGGAAAATGTAAAAACAGTGCGTGAAAGTAGAAGTAGGTACATTGAGTGCGCTAAAAAAGCAAAAACAGTGCGTGAAAGTGAAATTGAGCGCATTGAGTGCGCTGAAAGTGCGCTTAATCGTGAATTGAGCGCACAAGAGAGAATGATTGTAGGTTATATAGTGCATAATGAGGCGATTACTTCTTTACAGTTAATGACATTGTTGGGTGTCAAGAAAAGAAGAGCGCAGGTCATTCTTAGAAAAATGACAGATGAAAGAATCCTATGTAAAAAGGGCGAGTCCAGGAGCACTAGATATATATTTAATGAGAGTTTAGTGAGGTGATCCTATGACGAATTTTGATTTTTTGAAGAGGGAACCCAAGTTTGCAAGATTTGCTGATGCCGCAATTTCTGCGGAGAAGATTATCAATATTGATGTGGATGCAAGTGTTCTCAATTGCCGACGTGCGATGGAGTTTGCTGTCAAATGGATGTATTCCGTGGATGATTCGCTGACAATGCCTTATCGGGACACCTTATCGAGTCTGATGAATGCTGAGGAATTCCGCAATAGCATAGATGCAGACCTATGGAAGAGAATGGATCTTATTCGCAGGTTAGGGAATCAGGCGGCTCATGGCGGGAAAAAGATTGTAATGGACGAGGCGAGGCATTGTCTTAGGAATCTTTATTATTTTATGGATTTTATAGCCTATTGCTATGCGGATCATTATGAAGCAGGCAGTTATGAGGAGAGCCTTCTAAAGATGCAGGATCAGGGATCATGTACGGCAGAAGCGGACAATGGGGAAATAGATCTGCAAGCTCTGATTGACGAGAACAAAGCTCTTAAGGAAGAACTGACTGCCAGGCGTGAGAAGCAGCAGCGGACTTATGTTCCTAAGCCGATTGATATGTCAGAATATTCGACCAGGAAAATCTACATTGATACAATGCTAAGAGACGCCGGATGGATAGAGGGGAAGAATTGGTTCAATGAAGTGAAGATTGCAGGTATGCCCAATCAATCGGGAGCGGGTTACGCCGATTATGTCCTTTATGATGACGCGCATAAGCCGTTGGCGGTGATTGAAGCAAAGCGTACTTGCGAAGATCTGGCGAAGGGGCGGCAGCAGGCTCAATTATATGCGGAACGGTTGGAGAGGCAATATGGCCGCAGACCGGTTATATTTCTTACCAAAGGATTTGAGACCAGAATTGATGACGGGCAGTATCCAGAGCGTGTGGTATCCTCGATTTATTCTAGGCGGGATCTGGAGAGGTGGTTTAATCTTCAAGCCATGAAGACGGATCTTCGGTATGTGCAGGTAGATAAGGAGATCGCAGATAGATATTACCAGGAGGCCGCAGTTAAGGCTGTGTGTGATAGTTTTGGGGAGAAAAACAGGCGTAAGGCGCTGCTTGTAATGGCAACTGGTTCTGGCAAGACAAGGACGATTATTGCATTGGTGAAGGTACTGCTTGAACATATGTGGGTCAAGAATATCTTGTTTCTGGCAGACCGTAATTCGCTTGTGACGCAGGCGAAGAGAAGTTTTGTGAATCTGATGAAGAACGAGCTGTCGGTGACGAACCTCTGTGAGGAGAAGGATCATTATAATGCAGGCTGTGTATTTTCGACTTATCAGACGTTGATGAACTGTATTGATGAAGTTAAGAATGAAGAGGGGAAGGTCTTCACCTGCGGTCATTTTGATCTGGTTATCTGCGATGAGGCGCATCGGTCTATTTATAATAAGTATAAAGATATTTTTACTTATTTTGACGCACCGTTAGTGGGACTTACAGCCACGCCAAAGGATGAGATCGACAAGAATACTTACAATATATTTGAACTGGAAAATGGTGTGCCGACTTACGGATATGATCTGGCGCAGGCTGTTAAGGATGGCTATCTTGTTGATTATCTTTCGGTTGAGACAACATTGAAATTCATTGAACAGGGAATCGTATATGATGATCTGTCCAAGGAGGAGAAAGAGATCTATGAGGATACTTTTAAACAGGAAAACGGAATGCTGCCGGAGAGTATCAGCTCATCAGCTCTGAATTCATGGGTATTTAACGAGGATACAATCAAGCAGGTGTTGCACATTCTGATGACAGAAGGGATTCGGATCCACTATGGCGAGACGCTGGGGAAGACGATCATTTTCGCGAAAAATCACGATCATGCGGAGAAGATTCTTGAAGTGTTCGGGAGGGAATATCCGCATCTTCCGGGGTATGCGAAAGTCATTGATAATTATACGACCTATGCGCAGAGCGCGATCGACGAATTCTCTGATCCGAAGAAATTGCCGCAGATTGCGGTCTCTGTGGATATGCTGGATACAGGTATTGATATACCGGAGGTGCTGAATCTGGTATTTTTCAAAAAGGTCATGAGCAAGGCCAAGTTCTGGCAGATGATCGGACGCGGTACGCGCCTGTGTAAATCGCTGCTTGACGGGAAAGATAAAGAGAAGTTTTATATTTTCGATTTTTGCGGCAATTTTGAGTTTTTCAGGATGAACAAAGGGAAAGCGAGCGCCAATATGCTGGCGCTCCAGGGAGCGATCTTCAATCTGGAGTTCCAGATCTCTTATAAATTGCAGGATTTAGAGTATCAGACGGATCGTCTTAAGGCATATCGGGATGCATTGGTACATCATATGCACAGTAAAGTGACGGAACTGAACAAGGATAATTTTGCAGTCCGGCAGCATTTGAAATATGTGGAGAGATATTCGGACATAGAGAATTATCAGACGCTCACATATGAGGATACGTTGATTGTACGTGAGGAGCTTGCACCGTTGATCACTCCTGATGAGGATGAGGCAAGCGCGATGCGGTTTGACGCGTTGATGTATGGCATAGAACTGGCGCACTTGGCGGGGAAGAAGTATGGACGGTCCAGAAGTGATCTGCTTAAGAAGGTCAGTGCGGTTGCAGGAGTAGCGAATATTCCTGAGATTATGGTGCAGGGCGAGCTGATGGATCAGATTCTTCATACGGATTATCTGAATCATGCCGGAATTGATGAATTTGAACAGATACGAGAGAATCTTCGCAATCTGATGAAATATATCCCGAAGGCAAAGATGCGATATGACACGGATTTTGAAGACGATATTTTGTCCATTGACTGGAAGGAGTCAGAGCTTGATAATGACGATCTGGCGAATTATAAGGCAAAGGCAGAATACTATATCCGGCAGCATCAGGATGATCTTGTGATAGCGAAGCTTAAGAATAATAAGCCGCTGACCCAGGAGGATGTGGATGCGTTGGAGGAGATTCTCTGGAGTGAACTGGGAACCAGAGAAGAATATGAGGCCGAATATGGCAAGAAGCCTCTTGGAGAATTTGTCCGTGAGATAGTAGGATTGGATATGAATGCTGCGAAGGAAGCGTTCTCTGAATATCTGGACGGAGCAGGGCTGGATGGCAGGCAGATTTATTTTGTGAATCAGATCGTGGAGTATATCGTCCATAATGGATTGATGAAGGATCTGTCCGTATTGCAGGAACCGCCTTTTACAGAACAGGGAAGTATTGTGGATATCTTTACAGACATGCAGGTTTGGTTTGGAATCCGTAAAGTGATCGATACGATCAATACAAACGCGATGGCGGCATAGTGATAGAAATATGCGAAAACATATAGCATGCTAATTATTTGGATAAGTTTGTGCAACTTCACAATGCTATAAAAATACATAGCATGCAAGAGTTTAATTAAGGAGTACATCCAGATGGAACAGATTACATATGAATGGGTACGTTCCCGCCGCAGAACGATCGCGATCCAGATCAAGCAAGACGGGAAGGTGGTCGTGCGCACCCCCTATTCTGTATCCAGAGAACAGGTGGAAGATTTCTTAAGGGAGAAGCAAGACTGGATCATCAAGAATCAAAGACAGCTTCACAAGACACTGGAGAATAAGATGGTCATCACAGAGGAGATCCGCCGTGAAGGGGTCGAAAGGGCGCTGCAGGTGTTCCCGGAGCGGGCGGAGCATTATGCCCGTCTGATGGGGATTTCCTATGGCAGGATCACTATCCGGGAGCAGAAGACGAGATGGGGAAGCTGTAGCAGCAAGGGGAACCTGAACTTCAACTGGAAACTGGTGCTTATGCCTATGGATCTCTTAGATTATGTGGTCGTACATGAGTTGGCGCACAGAAGAGAGATGAATCATTCCAAAGACTTCTGGAGAATTGTGGAAGAAGTGCTCCCAGATTACAGGGAGCGGAGGAAGCGGCTGAATCATTTTTCAAGTATGCTGTAAGAATCAAGAGAGGCGAGATATAATATGAAAAAATCATACTTCCCATTATTCATAGACATATCACAGAAGAAAATTCTTATCATCGGCGCAGGAAAGATCGCACTGCGAAGGGTGGAGACATTGCTGGAATTCGCAGAAGATATCCGGGTCATAGCCCCCAGGGCTTCCAAGCGGATCAGGCAGTTACACGAAGAAGGACGCATCCGATGGATACAGGACGTCTATCATGCGGAACAGTTGGAAGGGGCAGACCTGGTCCTCGCAGCCACAGACGATATGATATGCAACGAACAGATCATGGAAGACTGCCGAACACGTTCCATTCCAGCCAATACCTCCCACAAGAAAGAACTGTGCGACTTCTACTTCCCGGGAATTATCAGGCAAGGAGACATAACCATCGGTATTAGCTCCGGCGGACAGAATCACCAGGAAGTTCGAGAAGCAAGGGAGAGGCTGGAAGCCATCCTAAAGAACTAGAACAGACTAGCGCAATCCTTCAATGATATCCTTCGCTTCCCGCGACTTCGCATAGATCTGATAATCCGGCTCACGGATATCCTCCAGATAATGTGCATCCGAACTGCTGATCATCTTACATTGCAGAAAATAAGGATGCTCCCGCTGTATCTGATGCAGGTGCGCAAATCTGCTGATCTCCGCGCAGGTAAAACGGCTGTCCGGAGGCACGAACCCTAAGTTTGACAGAAGGCTTGTGGTAGATTTGTCAATGTGGGCGGGATACGCGATGCCGCGGTAGGAGTTGGCCAGGTCGAATACCCGGTCGAAGGAGATATCTGTGGCGCCAATCAGCAGGCGTTCTACATTCCCGGTCACCTGATCGTCCTCATTCATGATCTGTTGTTTCCCGAAGATATCTTCCCTGTTCTTAACAGGAAGAATATGTTCATACACATATTCGTCAAAGGCCATTGCGTCGTCAAGGGCAGGAAAGAGGCAGATAACATGAACCTCTTCGGCGGTCGTCAGCTCCATTCCCGGAATGACGGTGATGCCGTATTCCTCTCCATGCTTTAGGGCAGCGGGGCAGTTCTTGCAGGAATTATGGTCGGTCAGAGCGATCACATCCAGTCCCTTGACGGCGGCCATACCTGCGATATTGGCAGGGGTCATATCGTCATCCCCGCAGGGGGAGAGACAGGAATGGATATGCAGATCATAGTACAGAGGTATCATGATAACAACTCCTGTATCTTGAGCGCGGCGTCAAAGATTGGAAGCTCTGTGGCAAATACGGCGATGCCTTCCTGCGAGGCGCATTCTATCTCCGCGTCCTGGAATGCTGTGCCCTCTGCAAGGACGATACAGGAGATATCCGCCAGGGACGCAACTGCCAGGGTGTTCCGGTTGCCCATCACGGTAACCCATGCGCTCTCGGCGGGCGCTTTGCCCATGGCAATGCTCAGAAGGTCGCAGCAGAATACCTTCTTGATACTCTTTGCGGGATCTCCCTGGGTCTTCAGTGTGAAAATGCCGGCATCGATCAATGTCTGTGTGGTTATCATAATCATCGCTCCTTCTTGCTTAGTTCAGTGGTAAGCTTCTGGATATAATCTTCCAGAAGGTGTATCGAATCATCGTTGTTGCTGCAGCTTAAGTTCAGAGAACGCGTCAGAAATGAGATCTCCTTCGACAAGGAACCGATATATTCATGGAAGATGTATATGCAGTCGTTTCTTGTGGCTTCGCCCCGGACGATGTCTTCTGCCAGTGCGCGGCAGGTCGGCGCTCCGCAGGAGCCGCAGTCCAGCCCCGGAAGCTGTTCCGTCAGTTCTTCCACCAGCCCCATCATCTCCAGGCTCTCGCGGAAGGATTCTCCAAGCCGGAAGACAGGCTCATATTCGATGCATTCACTCCAGCGGTAGTCGATATCCCTCAGATCTTCCATGTCATCGGAATGAGTTCTTGCAACAGGCAGAGTCCGGTTCAGTTTCTTCGTCTTGGCGATGGCGATATAGGGATTCTCCACATTCAACGGACCTCCCACACACCCGCCGTTGCAGGCGTTCAGCTCTACGAATTTCAATCCATGGAATTTCTCGTCTTCCAGATCACTCAATACTCTCAGTGTGCTCATGATTCCGTCGCATGCCAGGTAATTGTCCGTAATCAGCCCTGCCGCTTCTCCGCCGGCATTGTTCCAGCCGATACCGATGCGTCCGGATGAAGCAAGGGGCTTCAACCGGGATTCGTCGTCTGTCATATGATCCAGAAGAGCGGGATAGACGTCCTTGATTGCCAGCACCTTGTCCACGGAGCTCTTCTTAATACCCAGCGGAGACTTCACATAGGCGACCTTGGACGGACAGGGCGAGATAAAGAAGATGCCGATCTCCTCCGGAGCGTATCCGGTCTTCTTGACGGCTCGTTTCCTTGCGATCTCCGCCGCGATCTCGACGGGCGGCTTGATCGGAAGAAGCCGGGGGATCAGAGTCGGGAATTTCACACGGATCAGCCTTATGACCGCAGGGCAGGAGGTGCTGATGAAAGGGGCATCCTCCATATGTTCCCGGATATAAGAGCGGGAAGCCTCAGAGACCAGTTCTGCGGCGGCACTGACCTCGAATACATCGTTGAATCCGATAGAGAGCAGTGCGTTGAGCACGATGTCTATATTCTTCAGATTATTGAACTGCGCATACAGGGAAGGAGCCGGAAGCGCAACCGTATACCGGTAATTGCGGATATCACGGATGGAATCATAGGTCACGGTCTGCGCATGATGCGGGCAGTACCTTAAGCATCGGCCGCAGTCAATGCAGAACTCCGGGGTAATACTTGCTTTCCCGTTATGTACGCGTATGGCTTGTGTCGGACAGTATTTGATGCAGTTGATACATCCGGTACAGGCTTCCTCATCGAGCTGTACGGAATGAATGAATTTGTTCAAGCTTCTCCCCCCTTAAGTGATCAGATCAGAGATAGACGTCCATGGTGACGGTGGTGCCGACTCCGACTGTAGAATCTATGTTCATGTAATCAGTGTATTTCTTCATATTGGGAAGGCCCATCCCGGCGCCGAATCCCAGCGACCGCACTTCCTCCGGCGCGGTGGAATATCCGTTCTCCATCGCCTTGTCAATATCGGCGATCCCAGGCCCGGTATCGGCAAGGATCATCCGGATCTTCTCAGGAGAGATCTCGACGGTGATCGCGCCTCCGTCGGCGTGAATAACCATATTGATCTCACCTTCGTACATGGCGATCGATACCTTGCGGATGGTGCCGCTGTCAAGCCCCATCTTCTTAAGCTTGTTCTTCACGCTGCTGCTGGCTTCCCCGGCGCGGGTGAAATCGTCCCCGGGGATCGTGTAGTTGAATATCAGTTGTTCCTCCATGAGTTATGCACCTCCAAGTAATCCATTGCTGTATAGTATGCCGCAAGCGGTAAACATGCCGTGGCCCGTACAGAGGATGACGATCTCTTTCTCTTCTGCCAGGGTCAGGATGTTCTGGTCCGGAATCTTATTTCTGACAAATATAATGCAGACGATATCGAGCATCTCGGCGGTCCGGACGACCTGCGGATTGCACAGTCCGGTGATCAGCGCAGAGTGGTCGGTGGCAAACGCAAGCACGTCGCTCATCATATCTGAAGAAAATGCGTAATTGACTTCATGCTCCAGATATTTGCTGCCGTACAAAATATCTGCATGAAGTAAGGATTTGATCATTTCGATTGTCATATATACCTCCATGAAGAGCTGTATTTTGAATCCCAACATCTTTCTTAGTATAGCATTGAAAAATATGAAATTCAACCCAAATTTGTACAAGATGAACAAAAATTGAAGATAATATTTGTATAAAATTTAACATAATAGATAGTGAATTAACAAACAAAATTGTTGGAAAATTAACGCAATTTTGCGGATTTTGTTGTAGATTTTTGAAAATTTGTATGCTAGAATGAAGAACAATGGGATGTACATAAAACGTTACCAAAAAATAACCAAGGGAGGTAAAATACTAATGCTTTCTAACAAATCTACAGTTCAGTTCAATGGAACAGAGGCTCAGGAGAAAGAACTGTTAGAGATGATCCATGAATTGAAGGATGAGAAGGGCGCGCTGATGCCGATCATGCAGAGGGCGCAGGATATCTATGGGTATCTGCCTTATGAGGTTCAGAAGATCATTTCTGATGAGACGGGGATTCCGCTTGAGAAGATCTACGGGGTTGCCACATTCTATTCCCAGTTTAATTTGAATCCGAAGGGACGTTACCGCATATCTGTCTGTCTTGGAACGGCATGCTATGTGAAGGGTTCCGGAGATATCTATAACAAGCTGATGGAGAAGCTTGGGATCGTCGGGGGAGAATGTACTCCGGACGGCAAGTTTTCCCTGGATGCCTGCCGCTGCGTAGGCGCCTGCGGCCTTGCTCCGGTCATGATGATCAATGACGAGGTATACGGCCGTCTTACGGTGGATGATATTGACGACATTCTGGCCAAGTATGAATAGATATGATGACGGAGATCGCATTGAATATTCTGGACGTGGCAGAGAATTCTGTACGTGCCAGGGCCAGTTACATAGAGATTGACGTTAGGGCGGATACCAGAAGAGATACGTTGGAGATTGAGATAAGAGATAATGGATGCGGGATGAATGCAAAGCAGGTGCAGAGAGTCACAGATCCGTTTTATACAACGAGGACAACCCGGAAGGTAGGGCTTGGGATTCCGTTTTTTAAGCAGGCGGCCGAAGGGACGGGAGGAAGTTTTGAGATTGTTTCCACAGAAGGGGAAGGAACAAGTGTGAAAGCGGTATTTGGCCTGTCACATATAGACAGGATGCCTTTGGGTGACGTGAATTCAACAATCTATACGTTGGTAGTATTCAATGAAGCAATTGATTTTCACTATAGATATGCATATGATGACAGAGAATTTGTGCTGGATACAAGGGAAATGAAGCAGATATTGGGCGGTCTGCCGTTTCGTGATGCAGAAGTGTCGGAATTTATCAGAGAATATCTGAACACGAATCAGGCAGAGGTGAATGCCGGGAATGTAATATAATGATCGAAAAGGAGGAATTAAGATAGAATGAAATCTCTGGAAGAATTAAAAGCGATTAGAGAAAGAAATCAGGGCAAAGTCGGCGTGCGTTCCGAGAACGAGACACAGACGAGAGTCGTGGTAGGCATGGCGACCTGCGGGATCGCAAGCGGTGCAAGACCGGTGCTTACGGCTCTTTCAGACGCGGTACAGAAGGAGTCCCTGGCGGAGAAGATCAGTGTGACCCCAACGGGGTGTATCGGGTTATGCCAGTATGAGCCGATCGTAGAGGTAATGGAACCGGGCAAAGAGAAGGTAACCTATATTAAGATGGACCCTGAGAAGGCGATGGAAGTGTTCGAGCATCATCTGAAGCAGGGGCAGGTAGTTGCCAAGTATACGCTGGCGGCTCAGCAATTATAGACAAAGGAGGAACAAAGACTTATGTATCGTTCGCACGTCTTGGTATGCGGTGGAACAGGATGTACTTCCTCTGGCAGCCAGAAGATCAGGGAAAGATTAGAAGAAGAGATTAAGAGAAACGGACTGGAGAATGAAGTCGGTGTCGTTAAGACCGGCTGTTTTGGTTTGTGTGCGTTAGGTCCGATTATGATCGTATATCCGGAAGGCTCTTTCTATGCGATGGTGAAGGAAGAGGATATACCGGAGATCGTATCCGAACATCTGTTAAAAGGAAGAGTGGTGAAGCGTCTTCTGTATGATGAGACAGTAAAGAGCAATGACGAGATTCTGCCTCTGCAGGAGACTCAGTTCTATAAGAAGCAGCACAGGGTTGCCCTGCGTAACTGCGGCGTGATCAATCCTGAGGATATCGAGGAATATATCGGAACACGCGGCTATGAAGCGCTTGGTACGGTGCTGACGTCGAAGAAGCCGGAAGAGGTGATACAGATCATCTTAGACAGCGGGCTTCGCGGGCGCGGGGGAGCAGGCTTCCCAACAGGGCTTAAGTGGAAGTTCGCGGCGGCGAATCAGGCCGATCAGAAGTATGTCTGCTGTAACGCGGACGAGGGCGATCCGGGCGCGTTCATGGACCGTTCCGTGTTGGAGGGCGATCCGCATGTTGTATTAGAAGCTATGGCGATCGCAGGCTATGCCATCGGAGCGTCGCAGGGGTACATCTATGTCCGCGCAGAGTATCCGATCGCGGTAGAGAGACTGAACATAGCGATCGGGCAGGCAAGGGAGTACGGCTTGCTTGGCAAGAATATATTTGATTCGGGATTTGATTTTGATATCGAGCTTCGTCTGGGTGCGGGTGCCTTCGTCTGCGGCGAGGAGACGGCCCTTATGACGTCGATCGAGGGCAACAGAGGCGAGCCGCGTCCGCGTCCGCCGTTCCCGGCGCTTAAGGGACTGTTCCAGAAACCGACCATCCTGAACAATGTTGAGACATTGGCGAATATTCCGCAGATCATCTTGAACGGCGCAGACTGGTTCGCGTCCATGGGAACCGAGAAGTCGAAGGGAACGAAGGTATTCGCCCTTGGCGGCAAGGTTAAGAATACAGGACTTGTGGAGATTCCGATGGGAACGACGCTCCGCGAGATCGTAGAAGAGATCGGCGGCGGCATCCCCAATGGGAAGAAGTTCAAGGCGGCGCAGACCGGCGGTCCGTCCGGCGGCTGTATCCCGGCGGAGCATTTCGATGTGCCGATCGACTATGACAACCTGATCGCGATCGGATCTATGATGGGGTCCGGTGGTTTGATCGTTATGGATGAAGATACCTGTATGGTCGATATCGCGAAGTTCTTCCTGGAATTCACGGTAGACGAATCCTGCGGCAAGTGTACGCCGTGCCGTATCGGAACCCGCCGTATGCTGGAGATCTTAGAGAAGATCACCAACGGACAGGGAACCATGGAAGATCTGGATAAGCTTGAGGATCTGGCTGCGCATTTGAAGTCCAATTCTCTGTGCGCGCTGGGACAGACGGCTCCGAATCCGGTTCTCTCCACCTTGCGTTACTTTAAGGATGAATACATAGCACATATCGTTGACAAGAAATGTCCGGCAGGCGTATGTAAGGCCCTTCTTTCCTACAAGATCGATGCAGATAAGTGTAAGGGATGTACCTTATGTGCAAGGACTTGTCCGAATGACGCGATCTCAGGCTCCGTAAGAGAACCGCATGTGATCAATCAGGATAAGTGCGTCAAATGTGGCGCTTGTATGGAAAAATGCCGTTTTGGTGCAATCTACAAAGAGTAATGGAGGATGGAGAATATGGAAAATATTAATCTTAAAATCAATGGTCTTGATGTATCCGCTCCTGCAGGCTCTACGATCCTTGAAGCAGCGCACCTTGCAGGAATCAAGATACCGACTTTGTGTTATCTGAAGGAAATCAATGAGATCGGCGCATGCCGTATGTGTGTGGTCGAGGTGAAGGGAGCCAGGAATCTGGTGGCTGCCTGTGTACATCCGATCAATGAAGGGATGGAGGTCTACACGCATACTCCGAAGCTGATCGAATCCAGGAAGAAGACGCTGCAGCTTCTCCTGTCCAATCATGACAAGAAGTGTCTGTCATGTGTAAGGAGCGGCAATTGCGAGCTGCAGCAGTTGTGCCGTGAGTACGGCGTGGATGACGAGAACTTCTATGAGGGTGCGGTGAATCACTATGAGTTGGATGAGTCCGCAGCCCATATGATCCGTGACAATAACAAATGTATCTTATGCCGCCGCTGTGTCGCTGTCTGCGAGAAGACCCAGGGCATCGGCGTGATCGGCCCGAACAACCGCGGATTCGCGACGATGATCGGCTCTGCGTTCGAGATGGGGCTTGGCGAGACAAGCTGTGTATCCTGCGGTCAGTGTATCGCTGTCTGTCCGACAGGAGCGCTGTATGAGAAGGATTACACCAGGCAGATCATTGACGCGATCGCAGACCCGGAGAAATACGTGGTGGTTCAGACCGCTCCGTCTGTCCGTGCAGGATTGGGCGAGGAATTCGGCTACCCGATGGGGACGGATGTGGAAGGCAAGATGGCAGCAGCGCTTAGAAGGCTGGGATTCGACAAGGTATTCGATACCGACTGGGCGGCGGACCTTACCATTATGGAAGAGGCGACAGAGCTTTTGGACCGCATCAAGAACGGCGGCGTACTGCCGATGATCACCTCCTGTTCACCGGGATGGATCAAATACTGTGAGCATTACTTCCCGGATATGACGGAGAATCTGTCAACCTGCAAGTCTCCGCAGCAGATGTTCGGCGCGATGCTCAAGACGTATTTCGCTGAGAAAGAGGGCATTGATCCGAAGAAGATCGTGTCTGTCAGCGTAATGCCTTGTACGGCGAAGAAGTTCGAGATCGGAAGAGACGACCAGAGCGCCGCGGGTGTTCCGGATGTGGACATTGCGATCACAACAAGGGAGCTTGCGAGACTGATCAAGCGCTGCGGTATCGAGTTCACAGAGCTTCCGGACGAAGAATTCGACAATCCGATGGGCGAATCCACAGGCGCCGGAGTCATCTTTGGCGCGACCGGAGGCGTTATGGAGGCGGCCCTTCGTACCGCGGTGGAAGTGCTGACGGGAGAAGAGCTTGCGAACCTGGAATTCACGGATGTGCGCGGAACGAAGGGGATCAAGGAGGCTTCCTACAATGTGGCAGGCATGGATGTGAAGGTTGCGGTTGCTTCCGGCCTTGGCAATGCAAGAGAGCTGCTGAACAAGGTGAAAGCCGGCGAAGCAGACTATCACTTCATCGAGATCATGGGATGTCCGGGCGGATGTGTCAACGGCGGCGGACAGCCTCAGGTATCCGGAGATGTGCGTAATTTTACGGATGTCCGCGGAATCCGTGCAGGCGTACTGTACCGCAACGATGAGGCGAAGGCGATCCGGAAGTCTCACGAGAATCCGGAGATCAAGAAGCTCTATGACGAGTATCTGGAGAAGCCGGGCAGCCATAAGGCGCATGAGACGCTGCATACCAGCTATGTGAAGAGAAGTGTGAATTAGATATTCTGGCGATACAGCACTGCGGGCGGAATAGACGCCGTACAGTGCTGTGTCGGGGAAATGATAAAAGAAAGGTGTAAAGCCCGGTAAATCATGGACTTTACACCTTGTATAGTTATCTTGGAAGTGGAGCATACGGGACTTGAACCCGTAGAGAAAATGCCACAAAGCCAGTAAAATCAAGGGGTTCAGCGATTTTGATTTGATTACTTTTGATTACCTGGTAATCAAAGTTACAGTTATAACAAATAATGTATAGGAAGGAGATTCTTGCACGTATGACAATTGAAGAGATTCGGACTTTAAAATAAGTCGCACAATTAATTGTAATGATTAATTGTGCGACTTATTTTAGTGCCTGAATATATCAGGTATAAACTATCAGGTAGATGTAAAGTAATGCTTGTATGAGCCGTATACGGCGTTACAAGTCTATACCAATAACCGAAGCATGAGTTAAAATACCAGTTTCAAAGATGTAAAGAATGACCTGGCAGAGAAATCAGGATAAACAAATTAAAGAAGGAGGTCGGCAGCATGGCAGACAAAACAGAAAATAAGGTAACAAATAGAAAGAAGATTCATTTTTTCAGAGAAAAGAAATGGATTATGGCGTATTGGTTCAAGACAAGTCGGAAAGCACAGTTTACAGAAACATATTTGTGGGAACTGTGGCAGAAATGGTTTGGCAATGATTTTACTGGAAAGTCAGATGAAAGATTTCAAGAGATTCTTCCGTGGATTAGAGAGATAAGACGTACTATGACAAAAGACGAGATTAAGAAAAAAGACACGATATTGCAGATTGTCATCCTATGCCATCATATATTAAGAAGCTGGCAGGCAGGAAAGGATATTATGTGAAAAAATGCAGTACAAGGAATCACCCATTAAAGGTTAGTGGTTATGCAATCTTCAAGAATCAAAAGGATAAGAAGGCTGTATACGGCAAAAGATTTGACCTGACAGCACAGCAGGTAATAGAAATCTTAGAATCAAAGGAGGATAAATAGGATGATTTTCAAACCAGAATTGATTGACAGAGTATGGAAAAAGGTAAATGTAGGAAAGCAAGGATATAAGGAAAGATTGAAAAAAGAGGATATTGAGATAATTATTAACACATTCCTGAAAGAGATGTCGCAATGTATGATTGATGCGGAAGATATCAATATAAGGGGATTTGGTAAGTTTGTGTCAAATATTCGTAAAGGTAGAATTGGTTATGACCAGTACCGCAAAAAGAAGATGTATTTTCCAGGGAGAAGAGTTATCAAGTATTACATAGCAAAAGATGTAGATCAGATTATTAAAACGGAAAAGAAATAAATAGAGGAATACAGTAGAAGTAAGTAAGGGGTATCAAAATGCTACCCCTTATAAGCGTATCCTTTAAAGAATATTAGTCTAATTAGAGGAAATAAGTTAGATGTCAATTCATTACAGCCAAAAGAACGATTTCGGTTCAAACAGATTCCGTAAATATGGAAAGTGTTGTTCGTCTGGGACAGCGAAGTTAAAATTGGATTGATTGTGATACTATGACACGACTTTATTACCAGTATGAAATATTTAAGTAGACGGTATTGTGCCGTGTGTTGTAATCCCGTAGGATGATGGTCTCAAGCAAGGTATTGGTGTGTACCTTTAGGTACAGTGGTTCAGTATGATTGGACAAAATTGTTCAAAATTCCACGATTACATAAAAATGTGAAATCGTCCTAATGATAAAACTTACAATTGAATAAAAAGATCATATCAGAGAGTCCGATTCTAGGTTCTCTTTTTGCGTTCGTTTGTAAACGAATGCTGTCTATTATCATATCGAAAGAAAATATCAAAGAAAAATGAGTAGAGAGAATAACATAGAAAATGCAAATTCAAGAATACAATTTATATTAGATGAAAATGGTGAGTTGCAAGAAATATCAAAAGATAAATGTAAGGCAGTAGAATTTCCGATTAAGTATAAACTGAAAAATGCCTATGAAGTTTTTGTACGTGTAGAGGGGACAGAGAATTACTGGATCAGTAATTATGGAAGATGTGTGAATAATTTGAATCGAAAGAACAAAGATAAATTTTATGAGCACAAACAGGGAAAATGTCATTATACAATGTTTGAATTTGAAAGACAATTAGTAAGCTATCCACTTAAACCCAAATGTAAAACAAAAAAAGCAGATAAAAATAAAGAAAAATTTGAGCAATGTTTTCATTCCAATATGTCGGCAGAAGAGTGTAATCGCATTTTGGAGGAAAGACAAAAGGTAGATGAAAATCGTATATATGCAATAAAAGAAACAAAATATAAGAAGGAAACTTCGCCAGAGGAATTAGTTGCAGAAACATTCCTTGTAAAGCATTGTGGTAGGTATAAAATCTGGCATAAGGATGGAGACGAATCAAACAATTGGTATAAGAATCTATCATTAGTCTCAGAAAAAGATTATAAGAGCTTGAAGAAAGGCAAAGTGATGTGGCAGGAGTTGAATCTGGTACAAGAATATATAGAGTACGAAAATAAAGCCAGTTTACATGCTTATCAAGTATATGACGGTATTAAAACAAGATGCGGAGATACGAAAGATGATGCCAGAATCCGAAGCTGTTATGATAAAACTACTATGTGGCAAGGTTGGGGTGATAATCCGAAGTCATTTGTAAAATGGTATCTGGATCATTATTATGAATGCGGTGATGAATCTATGCAGGTGGATAAAGACTTATTTGGTAACGGATCTGGTATGTACCATCCTGATTTTTGTTGTATATTGCCAGAAGGATTGAATATTCTTCTTGCCAATAGTAAAAAACATTACTTTATAGGATGTACACAACAAGATAAGGTGTTGCCTTTAGGTGTGCAGTATAGCCGAGGTACTGGTAAATACTTTGGTGAGATTAGCTTTAGCAGAACGCAGAAAGTGATAAAACTATCGGAATGGGATACGGCAGAGGAAGCGTTTGAAGAATATAAGCTTATGAAACAGGCAGATATATTAATGATGGCAGCAAAATACAAGGAGTTGATTCTAGATTATATTTATGATGCATTGCTAAAGGTTGAAGTAAAACCGTATTAAAAATAGGTTATTTGATTTTGGAGAAGGGGCATATTGGATGTGAAAGTCTGGTATGCTTTATTTTTTATGTTATTTTTGAGGGTATCTCTATTATGGAGATATATAATATTATAAATGGAAACATGCCCCGCCTTTGATATAACAGAATCAGGATATTAGAAGATTTAGCAAAAATGAAAATATCTTGGTTGATTTTTTTCAGTCAAATTAGTAGGTTGCTAATATTTCTTCAAAATTATGGAAATACAGATAAATATGTGCTAATATTTATTATATTCTCAAATGATGTAAGATATAGCGTAAGAGGAAGATAAAAATGAGTGTTGCAGTTAGTATCATATCAGCAGTATTAAAATCAGTATTCAAAAGTAATGTGGAAAATGAGTTAGTTAATGAATTGATTGGAATTTCAGTAGATAGTGTATCGGAAAAAGGGCTTAGCAAGATAAATGATTTTATTGATAATGGGAAATCTAAAGTTGAAAATATTCTTTCAGAAGAAAAGATGAAGTCTATGGATATTCCAGAAGATAATATTGCCTATATAGTTGCTGAAATAAAAGATTTGCTTTCTGAAATTGAAATTACGGATGGGATATTCAGACAATGTAAATATAACAGTTTGAAACTGAGAGATTTTTTGTGGAATGAATATAGTGAAAATAGAGCTGGTTATTTAGAATGCGAGAGTGATATTAAAAAGTCTTTGCTCTCTGTTTCAGAAACACTAATTAAATTGTTGCGTGAAAGTGAAGATTTTATACAAGATATTTCAGTACAGATAAGTAATGCCATTGATGATACTAGATCAGAAATGAAAGAAGAGTTTAATACAATAAAAGAGAATTTTAATAAGTTAGATTCCTATAGTCAGATGATTTTAGATATATTATGGAAGATGTTAGAACAAAATCAGAAGGTTAAGACAATGAAAGATAACAATACTAAATTTAAAAATAAAAATATTTCTATATATATTTCTTATTCATCGGATGATGGAAAGTTTGTATATGAGCTTGAAAAAAAATTATATGATTATGTTTATAAAATATATAGTGAATTAAAAGATTTAGATTATACTAAAAGTATAAAAGAAATCATGAAAATAATACGGAAGACAGATTATTCGATTATCATTTTGAGTGATAGATTTTTGAAGTC
>CANTDX010000063.1 GCA_947652615.1 uncultured Dorea sp.
TCTACAACTTTAAATGTAAAAGATTCCTTAAGTTAATGACATTGTGATTTTTCAAGGCTTTACGCCTATTTTTCGTTCAAACCCTATCTGTTTGCCTTTGTTTTTGCCCTTACGAGCCGAAACAAGGGTAACTTTTTATTCCACGTCGACCATTTTATCCAGAAGCCTTGCGGAAGTACGCTTCGCTTCCCTTGTGGAGTGAGCGTAGATGTTCATTGTGGTACTGCCATCGGAGTGTCCGAGAAGTTCCTGCACATCTTTCGACTTTGCGCCGCCGGAAAGCAGATTGCTTGTGTAGGTGTGCCCTTACGGTATAATAAGGACAAATCGGAAAACCCATTATTACCAAGGTTGCTCAGGTGTTGTAAAGCGCGCATATGACACTAAATACAGAAACAAAAACGCATATAATACTATATGTTGTTGTGATAATTTAAAATAATTTTGAAATAGTCATTGACTTTTTACAACATAGACAGTATAATCTATTTAAAAATAATTTGAAATAATTGGAGCGTGATAGTTTGGCATTGCACGAAGTTTTATCTGCTTTGGCAGATGAAACCCGTAGAAAAATTCTTTTGAAATTAAAAGAAGGCAAAATTAATTCGGGAGATTTGGCTCTGGCGTTGAATATGACACCACAAGCTCTATCATATCATCTGTCTAAGCTAAAAAAAGCGGATTTAATTTACGAAACAAGATACAAAAACTTTATTTATTATGAATTGAATCTTTCTGTTTTGGATGAAGCAATTCTTTGGATGAGTGATTTAAGAGGAGGTCAACCATGAAAATTCAAAAAACTATTTTCTATATTCTTATGTTTTTACCTTTACCCGTAACGCTTATTTCATTAGTGTTTTTGCCAGATCAAATCCCTGCCCACTATGGCTCAGACAATCAGGTAACTCGGTGGGGAAGCAAATACGAAACACTTCTTTTCCCAGTTGTTACAATTATTTTTGGCTTGTTTATGCTGGGGATTTTAAAATTTTCTTCAGATCAGGAAAAAAATGGAAAAAATAATGAAAAGATCTGTATTGTAGCAGGCATATTCTCTCTTTTGATCTTCAATGTCATGACTGGTTATTTTTTGTATACTGATTTTAACAAAGTGGAGAATCTGTCTACTGTTCCAGTTGATTTAAGTCAGCTTATTTTTATTCTGCTCGGTATATTCATGATTGTTTTCGGGAATATAATGCCGAAAATCCGAATGAACTCCGCTATGGGTTTGCGAACTAAGTGGAGCATGAAAAACGAGATAACTTGGAAGAAAAGCCAGCGATTTGGAGGAAGTTCTTTCATGGTAGTCGGACTCCTTATCATATTGATTTCCTGTTTCACAAAAGGCTTTGCTTGCTACTTGTGGTCGATAGGCATTTTGGTACTTTCTCTTCCTATTGACATTTATTACACATATAAAATAGCTAAAAAATATTGAAATAATTAAAGGGCAAAGGCGGAGTTATCTAAAAGATGTCTCCGCCTTTGTTTTTAAGTATAGATCAACTCTTCGATTTACAATCTCTTTTGCATACGCTCGGATGTTATTCATTCTCTGTGAAATCCAAACTTTTCTGAAAATGGCTTGATAATAGGGGATTCTTACAGAAAAAAGTTTGGATTTCATTTCATTAAATGCAATGCTCCAATTATGACAAAATGAGAAAAACACTGTTATTTATCTCTTTTCCAACCAATTTATTTCCATTTTTGACAAGAGAAAGCCAAAACAAAATCCAAACGTTTCTATCAGAAAACGTCTTAAATAAAGGATTTGCATAAGAAAGTTTGGATTTCTCCTAAGTTTGGATTTTTTGTATCCATTCCAAAGCGTTTTCCGTCTTTAACTGCTCTGTGATACCCTGCGCCCGTTTCATCTGCGCTGTGACCTTTCCATACATTTCTGTGCTTATTTATCTATATTGGCAAGGTAAGCGTTCAGTCTGCCGCTTATAAGTAGCGTTGTGTATGTATTTCTGCGATGTTCTTTCAGATACTGCAAGTGCCGTTGTCCCCACAAACCGATAGGCTGTTCTTTTTCATTATGAGATTTTCTTGCCCTTGTATTTGCCCTTATGAGTAAGGAGGGAAAGAGTAAACTTGTATGTAACCGTATAAAGAGATAAGGCGAACACATTGCGATAAATCCTTTATTTTCAAGGCTTTTGGAGGAATTTATTAAAACACTGTAACCTCTGTTGAGAGGTCATAATTTACTGATATTCAAATTAGAATTGCACATGAACGGTTGAGAAGAACCATTTCCAACGAACAGACAGAAAGGGGACCGCCCTCCCGGCAGTCCCCTTTGAAAACCCATCTCAACTATTCACTTTTCGATCTCTATGAAAATTCCGGCTCGATCAATCCAAACGCTCCGTTCTTCCTGCGGTATACCACATTCACCTCATCCGTCTCCGCATTGCAGAATACATAGAAGTCATGTCCGAGAAGATCCATCTGTATGCAGGCATCTTCTGGATACATAGGCTTGAAACCGAACTTTTTCGTGCGGACGATCCTGATCTCGCCCTCATCCTCGGCAACGTCTTCGCCTTCATAGAATTCATGCTTGAAGTTGCCGCCCTCCTGATGCCTTGCGATCAGTTTGTTCTTATACTTACGAAGCTGGCGTTCGATTACCTCTTCTACCAGGTCGATGGAGACATACATATCATTGCTCTCCTGCTCTGAGCGGATGATATCGCCCTTCACAGGAATGGTTACCTCAATCTTCTGGCGTTCCTTCTGTACACTCAAGGTAACATGAATCTCTGTATCCGGAGTGAAATATCTCTCCAACTTCCCCAATTTGTTTTCCACCGCTTCTCTTAGTCCGGATGTTACTTCGATGTTCTTTCCAATAATGATAAACTTCATGCTGTCCAACTCCTTTTCGAAACAATTTCAAAAGATTAGTCTGACAATTATTAGTCAAACTAGCAATCTATCTGATATATGTAGTATATCACGTTTGATTACTAATGTATAGAACGAATTACTTCAATTCTGGAAATTTTTTCATTATGGAGTTTGGCGACACGGAGGCCAACATCTGTGAAGTAAGCGCAGGCGCCTACGCGGGGAACCTGATTCTCGGCTTCGAGGGAGCGGATCAGCACGTCCATAAGCCTGTCGTTATTCTCATATGGGATGTTGATCCCAAGCAGAGTATTGATGGACTTCACTCTGGCGCTGGCACGGAAGATGATCGCATCGGAAATGTCAAATTCACAGAAGAGATATTTCCTTGTGGCAAATAATACCGCGATAGCGCATACGCCGACCAAGCTGCCCCAGATGGAGGAGTGATCGGTGATGATCTGACGGGCGATGGCAAACAGCAGCACCTCGAACACCGTATCGGGCGTATGGTAATACATCATGCGGATCAGCTCCACTCCGATGATCAGATTGAAGCAATTCTCCAGAAGGTCGTCGTAGTTGGGCCAGACCTCGAGATTGGGGATATGGATCAAAGATACGGCGATCCGAAAGCAGAGCAATATGATTCCGAGCGCAAGCATGACGGAGATGACAAATTCAAGGAACTCAGTAATCTTTTTTAATATGTTGGCTATGACCTGCTGCATAGAAACCTCCTTCTATAACGGCTTATTTCGAGAGAGTAATCTGCTGAAAATACATGGATAGATGACAAGCACCCATAACACCAGTATAAAGTATTCTGACATTTTTGCCAAGATAGAACTTCCAAAGATGAGAGAAAAACTTTCTTTGATCAGGAGGGCGGCGGCAAGTCCGGCGAGAAGCTTGACGGCCTGGGTCAGAAGGCTGCCCGCGCGGGTATCAAAATTGATCTTCGTGCGTTCGGCGTACCATCCGACAGCGAAGCCGAAGCCGGCGCCGGCGGCTTTGCAGCAGTCTACGGCGTACTTAGTTTCTATGGTGCCGTTCTTAAGCAGCAGGAGGGAGTAAGCGGCAGTGGCAAGAGACAGACAGACAAGCGCCGCAGCGGTCGCCTTCAGATAGCGTCTGTCATCCAGCAATACAGTTTGAAACCGCCGGATGACGCAGGCGACCAGAAGGGATAAGGCCATAGATACCAGTACGTCCTTCGGCGTGTGGCAGCCCAGATACATCCTGGAAAATCCGATGCTTAAGAACGCAAGCACGCATAGGATCTTCGCCCAGATCCGGGAGGTGTGGAGGGCTAGGGGGAAGAACAGGCAGGTAGCGCCCTGCGTATGTCCGCTTGGGAAGGAATAGCCGGTGGCGCCTGGAAGCGCGCTCTTAACGGCCTTGAATTCAGGGTCCAGAATCCAGGGACGGGGGATCCTGAAAGTGATCTTAAGGGATTGGACGCACAGTCCGGCCGTAAAATACGTGAATCCCAGAAGGTAAGCAAAGCGCTTATCCGCGCACCAGTAGAGGGCGCAGATAACCGCTATGATAATAAGTTCCTGACCAAAATAGGTGATGAACTGCATCAGTTTGTCTAAAAAGGGGGTGCGAAGCCCCGCTAACAGCCATAAGAATGTCATGATCTATTTCCTCGCTTCCGCATCTTAGGGTCTAAGATCTTCTTGCGGATCCTAAGAGTCTTAGGAGTAACTTCTAAGAGTTCGTCTGTATCGATAAAATCCAGCGCCTCCTCAAGGCTTAAGACCTTAGGCGGCGTCAGACGCAGCGCTTCGTCCGCGCTTGATGAACGGGTGTTGGTCAGATGCTTGGTCTTACAGATATTGACTTCAATGTCGTCTGTCTTGGCATTCTGACCGATCACCATGCCGGAATACACCTTCTCTCCGGGTCCGATAAAGAGGATCCCGCGCTCCTGGGCGCTGAAAAGCCCGTAAGTGACAGATTCTCCGGTCTCGAATGCGATTAGGGAGCCGCTCTTGCGGTACTGGATATCACCCTTATATGGGGCATAGCCCTCGAAGGCGGTATTCATGATACCGTTTCCTTTGGTATCGGTCAAGAATTCACCCCGGTATCCGATCAGACCTCTGGCAGGAATCAGGAATTCCAGACGGGTATAACCGCCGTTGGACGCGCCCATGTTCTGTAATTCGCCTTTGCGCTGGCTTAGTTTGTCGATCACGGTTCCGGTGAATTCATCGGGGACATCGATGTAGGCGGTCTCCATGGGTTCCAGTAATTTGCCGTTCTCATCCTTCTTATACAGGACTTCGGCCTTGCTGACCGCGAATTCATAGCCTTCCCGGCGCATATTCTCGATCAGTACGGACAGATGCAGTTCCCCGCGTCCGGATACCTTGAAGCTGTCTGTGCTGTCAGACTCTTCCACACGGAGGCTTACGTCCGTATTCAGTTCCCGGAACAGACGGTCGCGCAGATGGCGGGAGGTGACGTATTTGCCTTCCAGTCCGGCAAACGGGCTGTCGTTGACGATAAACTGCATAGCTATAGTAGGTTCAGAGATCTTCTGGAACGGTATTGCTCTGGGATTCTCCGGCGAGCAAATAGTATCGCCGATGGAGATATCAGAGATACCTGAGATCGCTACGATGGAACCGATGGAGGCTTCTTTTACATCAACCTTGTTCAGTCCGTCGAATTCATACAGCTTGCTTATGCGTACCTTCTCCTGGCGGTCCGGATCGTGATCATTGACGACGACCGCATCCATGCCGACACGGATCGTGCCGTTATCCACCTTGCCGATGCCGATCCGTCCCACATATTCATTATAGTCTATGGTGCTGATCAATACCTGGGTATCCGCATCCGGGTCGCCCTCCGGTGCGGGGATATATTCAAGGATCGTCTCAAAGAGCGGCTTCATATCCCGTTCTTCATCTGTAAGGTCCAGTACGGCAACGCCGGCCTTGGCGGACGCATAGACGAAGGGGCAGTCTAACTGATCGTCCGAGGCGTCCAGATCCATGAACAGCTCCAGCACTTCGTCGATCACTTCGTCGGGTCTTGCCTCAGGACGGTCGATCTTGTTGATGCATACGATAACGGGCAAGCTTAGTTCCAGCGCCTTTCTCAAAACGAATTTCGTCTGCGGCATGGCACCCTCGAAGGCGTCCACCACAAGTACTACACCGTTTACCATCTTAAGGACACGCTCGACCTCGCCGCCGAAGTCCGCATGGCCGGGGGTGTCGATAATGTTGATCTTCGTTCCGTTATAATAGACAGCGGTGTTCTTAGAGAGAATCGTGATGCCGCGCTCGCGCTCGATATCGTTGGAGTCCATGACCCGCTCCTCTACCGCCTGATTCTCCCGGAACACTCCGCTTTGTTTTAACAATTCATCCACCAGGGTCGTCTTCCCATGGTCTACATGCGCAATGATCGCAATGTTTCTTACATCCTCACGTGTCGTCTTCATATTAATATCATCATCCTTTTCTCTTATCATCCATTTTTATTCATCCGTTAGTTTACCATATTTTATAAAATTTACAAGTATTTTGGTTCTAAAATGGGAACTTGCCTCATAAACTATGTATTGACCCTGCAAAAAAGAGCAGGAATGCCTGACAACTTAAAATACGATTCAGAGGAAGGGAGATTATAAGATTATGTCAGATAAGATTATTGAAAACAACCAGGTGACTATCATGGGAGAGATCGCGTCCCCGTTTATTTTCAGCCATGAAGTATACGGAGAGGGATTCTATATGGTGGATGTACATGTAAAGCGCCTAAGTAATTCAGAGGACAATATTCCGTTGATGATCTCGGAGCGGCTGATCGATGTATCGCAGGATTATACCGGAGAGTTCATTATGGTGAGCGGGCAGTTCCGCTCTTACAACCGGCATGACGAACAGAAGAACCGGCTGGTGCTGTCTGTGTTTGTGAGAGAAGTGGAATTCATTGAGGAAGAGCTTGACGGGGCGAAGACGAATAATATATTCCTGGACGGATACATATGCAAGCTGCCTGTCTACCGGAAGACGCCGCTTGGCAGGGAGATTGCAGACCTTTTGCTTGCCGTGAACAGGCCTTACGGGAAATCAGACTACATACCGTGTATTTGCTGGGGAAGAAATGCCAGATTTGCGTCGGGCTTTGAAGTTGGCGAGCATGTGCAGATCATTGGGAGGATTCAGAGCAGGGAATATATTAAGAAGTTAACAGAGACTGAGACAGAAAAAAGAGTTGCCTATGAGGTGTCCGTAAGCAAGCTGGAATGTCTGGAGAATTAATAACTTGCATTGACATCATATTTGATTGATGTTAGAATCAAATCATTATGAATGTCAGGAGGATTACGAATGGCTATTTTTAAAGGAGCCGGCGTGGCGATTGTCACACCATTCAAAGAAGATGAAAGTATTGATTATGATAGACTGGATGAGTTGATCAATTTTCACTGTGAGAACGGGACGGACAGTATTATCATATGCGGAACGACCGGAGAGTCTGCGACGATGACGGAAGAGGAGCATTTAGAGTGCGTGAAGTTTACGATCGAGCGGACGAAGGGGCGGATACCGGTGATCGCGGGGACAGGTTCGAACTGCACAAGGACGGCGGTCGAGATGTCCAGGGAAGCGGAATCCTACGGCGCGGACGGACTATTGCTTGTGACTCCGTATTATAATAAGGCGACTCAGGCAGGACTGATCGCACACTATACCGCGGTTGCGAAGGAAGTGAAGACGCCGATCATCATGTACAGCGTGGCGAGCCGTACCGGATGTAATATTGAACCGGCAACAGTGGCGGCTTTGGTCAATAATGTAGAGAATATCGTAGGGATCAAGGAAGCCTCCGGCAACATCGGACAGGTGGCGAGGATCATGGCGCTCACAGACGGTAACATTGACCTGTATTCAGGCAACGATGATCAGATCGTTCCGCTTCTGTCACTGGGCGGTAAGGGAGTGATCTCGGTATTATCGAATATTGCGCCCAGGGAGACCCATGATATGTGTGAGAAGTTCTTCGAGGGAGATGTCAAGGGAAGCGCCGAATTACAGCTTAGGGCACTTCCGTTGGTGGATCAGTTGTTCTGTGAGGTGAATCCGATTCCGGTGAAGAAGGCGATGCAGTTGATCGGTATGGATTGCGGAGGATTGCGCATGCCGCTTACGGAGCTTACCAAGGTTCACGAGGAGTCTCTGGCCAGGGCAATGAAGGACTTTGGGCTGAAGCTGGTATAACCGGTGGGGCGTTACCTTAGTTAAGGAGGACAAAAGATGGTACGTGCGGTCATGCATGGATGTAACGGCAGGATGGGGCAGGTGATCACAGGCCTTATCAGAGCCGATGAGGGGATAGAATTAGTAGCGGGAATTGACACATATACGGGGATCAAGAATGATTACCCAGTGTTTGAATGTATAGACCAGTGCGATGTAGAGGCGGATGTCATCATTGATTTCTCTAATGCGGGAGCGATAGACGGACTGCTTGAATATTGCGCTGACAGACAGGTGCCTGTCGTGCTGTGTACGACAGGACTTTCGGAGGAGCAGATCAGGATAGCAGAGGATACGTCGCAGAAGACGGCGGTTCTTAAGTCTGCCAATATGTCCCTGGGGATCAATCTTCTGATGAAGATTTTGAAGGATGCGGCGAAGGTGCTTGGCACGGCGGGATTCGATATTGAGCTGGTGGAGCGGCACCATAACCAGAAGGTGGACGCGCCGAGCGGGACGGCACTGGCGTTGGCGGATTCCATTAATGAGGCGATGGATCATGGATATGAGTATATCTATGACAGGAGCCAGGTGCGCAGGAAACGCGATAAGAAGGAGATGGGGATCTCGGCAGTTCGGGGAGGGACCATCGTGGGAGAGCACGAGGTGATCTTCGCAGGGGCGGACGAGGTCATAGAATTCAAGCATACGGCGTATTCTAAGGCAGTCTTTGGCAAGGGCGCCGTGGAGGCGGCGAAGTTTCTGGCGGGGAAGCCGGCAGGGATGTACGATATGTCGGATGTGATTCGGTTTTAATCCGGTTTTAACACAGAGCATGAATTTGCAGAAGAAGATATTTATACTATACAAGGGAGGATAACTATGAAAGAACTTGAGGTACGTTATCTGGAGAGACTTTCAGAGCTTTATCCGACCATCGCAAAGGCATCGACGGAGATTATCAATCTCCAGGCGATTCTGAACCTACCCAAGGGAACGGAGCATTTCCTTACGGATATCCACGGGGAATATGAGGCATTTTCCCATGTGCTTAAGAACGGTTCGGGTGCAGTGCGCCGCAAAGTCGATGATGTCTTCGGGAATACTATGAGTAGCAAGAACAAACAGGCTCTTGCTACTCTTATTTATTATCCGAAGGAGAAGATGGAGCGGATCAAGAAAGAAGAGGATAACATGGAGGATTGGTACAAGATCACCTTGTACCGGCTGATCAAGATCAGCAAGCGCGCGGCGAGCAAATACACCCGTTCCAAGGTGAGGAAGTCTCTGCCGGAAGATTTTGCCTATGTGATCGAAGAACTGATCACGGAGAAAGCGGATGTGACGGATAAGAATTCCTATTACAATTCTATCGTGAGTACGATCATCCAGATAGGAAGGGCGGAGGAATTCATTATTGCCTTAAGCGAGCTGATTCAGCGGCTTACGGTGGATCATCTGCACATCGTGGGGGATATCTACGACCGGGGTCCGGGACCGCATATTATCATGGACAAGCTGATCGCACATCATTCCGTGGACATCCAGTGGGGCAATCATGATGTGCTGTGGATGGGAGCGGCGGCAGGCCAGAGAGGTTGTATCGCCAATGTGATCCGCATCTGCGCAAGATACGGCAATCTGGATATTCTGGAGGAAGGCTATGGAATCAACCTGCTTCCCCTTGCAACCTTTGCCTTGAATACATACAGGGACGATCCGTGCAGTTGTTTCCAATTGAAGGGGGATTCCGGACACGGCAAGAACGAGATGCTGATTGATATCAAGATGCACAAGGCAATCTCGGTGATCCAGTTCAAGGTGGAAGGGCAGATCATCAAGAAGAATCCGGGCTTTAAGATGGATGATCGGAATCTGCTCCATCACATTGATTATGAGAAGGGAACCATAGAGCTTGACGGTAAGACCTATGATATGCTGGATATGAATTTCCCGACTATTGATCCGAAGCGTCCGTATGCCCTGACGCGGGAAGAGGAAGATATCATGAAGCGTCTGGAACAGGCGTTCCTGAACTGTGAGAAGCTTCAGAAGCATATGCGTTTCCTGTTGAATAAGGGGGCGTTATATAAGGTCTATAACAATAATCTCCTGTACCATGGCTGTGTGCCGCTTAATGCGGACGGAAGCCTTAAGTCCGTGCGCATCTACGGGCATTCTTATAAGGGAAAGAGTCTGTATGAGATCCTGGAGAGCTATGTAAGGAAGGGTTTCCATGCGCTGGACCCAAAGGAGAGGGAGCGCGGCAGGGATATGATGTGGTATATCTGGCTCAGCGAAGGGTCGCCGCTTTTCGGCAAGGATAAGATGGCGACGTTTGAGCGGTATTTCCTTGCAGAGAAGGAGACGCACAAGGAGAAGAAGAATCCATATTACAGCCTTCTCGAGGAGGAGAAGGTGGTGAACAGGATCCTTAAGGAATTCGGGCTTCCGGCGGAAGGGACGCATATCATCAACGGGCATGTGCCTGTCAAGAGCAAGAACGGAGAGAGCCCGGTCAAGTGTAACGGCAAGGTTATGGTCATCGACGGAGGATTCTCCCGGGCATATCAGAAGGAGACGGGGATCGCGGGCTATACTCTGATCTCGAATTCCTACGGGCTGATCCTTGTTGCGCATGAGCCCTTCGAGTCGACGGAAGCGGCGATAGAGAGGGAGAGCGATATTCATTCGGACAGTGTGATCGTAAACCGCGTGCTGGAGAGGAAGCTGGTGGGAGATACGGACGTAGGGCGTGATCTCAGGGAACAGATCGCAGACCTGGAGGTGTTGCTTGCCGCTTACCGCAGCGGGCAGATCGCAGAGAGGGTATAATTTTTATTGTAAAAAAATGCCATGGACAAAAATACTTTTCAAGTATATTATCCTGCTTTTTGCAGATATTACTAGCAACAAGTATTACTTGATTATTGATAATATACATGAAAGGGAGAAGAGACATGAAACAGTTAAAAAGAATGGTATTGATCCTTATGTGCACAGGCACCATGCTTGGCATGACGGCCTGCGGAAGCAATGATGCAGATGATAATGCTGCCAATAACAATGCGGCGACGGATAACAACGGCAACGCAGCCAATAACGGTACCAATAACGGCAGCGATACGAACGGTGCGACCGACGGTACGGACCGCAACGGTAATGACAATATAGCCGACGAGATCGGCGACGATATCCGCGACGGCGTGGATGATATGGGAGATGCTCTGGACGGCGAGGATAATGATGTTAACAGGGACAACAACAACGATAAGGTAAGAGATTAGCAGAGATCAAGAGGAGAGCTGTTTTCCGGTATTTTGAATACGGGGAAGCGGCTCTTTTTCTGCCGGTGTTTTTTCGGCAAAATGAATAAAAGATTAAAAAAATATTGTACAAATTTCTCTAAACAAAGGCTTGTTAATTAATTATCAATGTGTTATGATACATAAAGACGGCGGCAGAAAACGACAGAATATCAGGATTTCTGTAAGCCATGTATACTGGAATATTTGGACGAGTTGAACAGTATACTAGAATCAGTAAAATGCATAAAGAAGGAGAAGAAAACATGAGCTGCAAAGTCACAATCATTGGTGCCGGGAGCGTAGGCGCCACAATTGCGTACACATTGTCCGGTGAGGACATGGCGTCCGAGATCGTCATGATCGACATCAACAAGGAGAAGGTAGAAGGCGAGGTTATGGATATCGAGCAGGGAACCTGTTTCAGAGATCCTGTAGCAATCATTGCGGGCGATTATGATGATGCGAAGGATTCTGATATTGTAATCATCACATCAGGAATCGCACGTAAGCCAGGCCAGACAAGAATTGAACTGACACAGACCAATGTTAATATCTTGAAGCAGATCACACCGGAGATTGTAAAGGCGGCACCGAAGGCGCTTTATATCATTGTAAGCAACCCGGTTGATATCATGACCTATGTATTCACGAAGATTTCAGGAATTCCGGAGAATCAGATTATCGGTTCCGGAACCGTCTTAGATTCCGCAAGACTTCGCTGCGGACTTTCCGAACATTTCAAAGTAGCACAGAGAAATATCCATGCATATGTATTCGGCGAGCATGGGGATACTTCCTTCATTCCATGGTCGGCGGCACGTATTGCAGGCGTTACGGTAGACGACTATCTGAAGATGATGCCGCAGCTTGGCAAGGAAGCCAAGGAGCTTGATAAGGATGCGATGCTTACTTATGTACAGAAGTCCGGCGGCAAGATCATTGCGAATAAGGGTGCGACCTTCTATGCGGTAACCAGAGGCGTATGCAGATTATGCAGCATCCTGATGTCTGCCTCCGAGTCTGTATCCACAGTATCTTCTATGATGCACGGAGAATACGGTATCGAGGATGTGTGTTTAAGCACGCTGGCGCTGGTAGGGCCGAACGGTATCCAGGGCAAGATCCCGATGGCGCTGACCGATGATGAGGTAGAGAAGCTTAAGGCAAGTGCGGATGCACTGAAGGAAGTTATTGCTCAGATCGAGTTATAAGTTTATAATTTAAATTATTATTTATAGAAAGGACAGCGAGAACTATGAAGTACAGTTATTATCCGGGATGCACTTTGAGAACAAAGGCAAAGGATCTGGATGTCTATGCGAGGGCTTCAGCAGCGGCGCTTGGAATCGAGTTAGAAGAGATCGAAGACTGGCAGTGCTGCGGCGGGGTCTATCCGCTTGGTTCGGACGAGATCGCGACGAAGCTGTCTTCCGTTCGTGCGCTGAATGCGGCGAAGGAGAAGGAACAGGATCTCGTAACGATGTGTTCCGCATGTCATCATGTGATCAAACGTGTCAATGATGATATGAAGAATGTGGAGGACATCCGTACCAGAGCGAACAATTACATGGAACTTGAGGAGCCTTACGCAGGTGAGACGGAGGTTCTTCATTTCCTGGAAGTCCTTCGTGACAGAGTAGGATTTGACGAATTGAAGAAGAAGGTTAAGAATCCGCTGACGGGTAAGAAGATCGGTGCATATTACGGCTGCCTGCTCCTTCGCCCAAGCAAGCTCTTAAGCTTTGACGATCCGGAGAATCCGGCGATCATTGAAGATTTCATACGCGCCATCGGAGCGGAGCCGGTAGTATATCCATACCGCAACGAGTGCTGTGGCGGCTACATTTCCTTAAAGGAGAAGGATCTGTCCAAGGGAATGTGCGAGAAGATCATGGCAAGCGCCGAAGGCTTCGGAGCCGAGATGCTCACGACGGCATGCCCGCTCTGCCTGTATAATCTGAATAAGAGTACGGGAGCAAAACTTCCGGTCGTCTACTTTACAGAGCTTCTGGCAGAAGCGTTGGGCGTAAAAGAAGAAGTGAAAGAGGAGGTGCAGAAGTAATGAGTTCCGAGAAGAAACAGGCGGAGCTGATCAAGGAGATCAGCGGCGTGAATCCGCTCAAATGCATGAAGTGCGGCAAATGTTCTGCAACCTGCCCATCCTATAACGAGATGGATATCAAACCGCATCAGTTTGTATCCTATGTGATCAATGAAGATATCGAGAGCTTGGTGAATTCCAAGTCATTATGGAAGTGTCTCTCTTGTTTTGCATGTGTGGAGAGATGTCCGCGCGATGTGAAACCAGGCAAGCTTATCGACGCTGCAAGACAGGTGGTAGTGCGCCAGAAGGATCAGAATTACCTGTTGGCAGATGAGATCCCAGAGCTTTTGGATCCAGAGCTCCCGCAGCAGTTATTAGTCAGTGCATTCAGAAGATATAGGAGGTGAGTCTAAGTGCAGAGGATAGGAGTATTTGTCTGCCATTGCGGAAGTAATATTGCCGCTACGGTGGACGTAAGCAAAGTAGCAGAGATGTCTCTCATGGAGCCGGGCGTTGTCCATGCCGAAGACTACCAGTATATGTGTTCCGAAGCAGGCCAGGCTAAGATCGCCGCAGCGATCAAGGAGAAGAATTTGACAGGAATCGTCGTATGTTCCTGTTCCCCGCGTATGCATGAGGCTACATTCAGAAAGGCGGCGGAGCGTGCGGGACTGAATCCGTACATGGTAGAGATCGCCAACATCCGCGAGCATTGTTCCTGGATCCATAAGGATATGGAAGAGGCGACCAAGAAAGCAGTGATCCTCATGAGGGCGGCGGTTGCGAAGGTGAACTTAAACGCTCCGCTTCAGGCGGGAGAGAGCCGTGTGACCAAGAGGGCGCTGGTGATCGGAGGCGGAATCGCAGGTATCCAGACAGCCCTTGATATTGCGGACGCAGGCTATGAGGTTGATATCGTGGAGAAGACGCCGAGTATCGGAGGAAGGATGTCGCAGCTTGACAAGACGTTCCCGACTCTTGACTGTTCCGCGTGTATCCTGACGCCGAAGATGGTGGAAGCGTCAGCCCATGAGAAGATCACCATCTATACATACAGCGAAGTAGAGAAGGTAAGCGGGTTCGTAGGAGACTTCACCGTGGATATCCGCAAGAAAGCAAGAAGCGTGGATATGAACAAGTGTACCGGCTGCGGAGTCTGCCAGGAGAAATGTCCGTCCAAGAAGGCTCCGAGCGAGTTTAACAGAGGCCTGAATACCAGAAGCGCCATCTACACCCCGTTCGCACAGGCGATCCCGAATGTGCCGGTGATCGACCGTGAGGCGTGTATCAAGTTCAAGACCGGGAAGTGCGGAATCTGTTCCAAGGTCTGCCAGGCAGGCGCCGTCGACTACGAGCAGAAGGATGAGATCATCTCAGAGAAGTACGGTGCGATCGTTGTCGCGACAGGGTTTGACACCATCAACCTGGACAAATATGACGAATACGCATACAGCCAGAGCAAGGATGTCATCACGTCCTTAGAGTTGGAGCGTGTAATGAACGCCGCAGGACCGACTCACGGACACTTGGAGCGTCTCTCCGACGGAAAAGCTCCGAAGGAGATCGTATTTATCCAGTGTGTGGGAAGCCGCTGTTCCGACGACAGAGGCAAGCCGTACTGTTCCAAGATCTGTTGTATGTATACGGCGAAGCACGCCATGCTGATCCGTGACAAATACCCGGATGTGAACGTGACCGTATTCTATATCGACGTGCGTACGCCAGGTAAGAACTTCGACGAGTTCTACAGAAGAGCGGTAGAGCAGTACGGAGTGAACTACATCAAAGGACAGGTCGGAAAGGTAATCCCGCAGCCGGACGGAAAGCTTCTGGTACAGGGATCAGACCTTCTTGATAACCGTCAGATCTTAAAAGAAGCGGATATGGTAGTCCTTGCCACGGCGATCGAGCCGAATCCGGACGTGCGTAAGATCGCGACCATGCTGACTGCAAGCATTGACACGAATAATTTCCTGACAGAAGCTCATGCGAAGCTCCGTCCGGTAGAGTCGCCGACAGCCGGTATCTTCTTATCCGGCGTATGCCAGGGACCAAAGGATATCCCGGAGACGGTTGCCCAGGCGGGAGCCGCCGCTGTAAAAGCGATCGGGCTTCTTGCGAAGGATAAACTGATGACCAACCCATGTACCGCACAGTCAGACATCCTGCTGTGTAACGGATGTTCTACCTGTGAGAATGTATGTCCGTACGGTGCGATCACTTATGAAGACAAAGAGGTCAACGACCATGGAATCCGCGAGACACGCCGTGTGGCAGTGGTAAATAACGCACTCTGCCAGGGCTGCGGCGCTTGTACCGTTGCATGTCCGTCAGGAGCCATGGATCTGCAGGGCTTCTCCAATAGACAGATCTTAGCGGAGGTGGATGCAATATGCCGTTAGAAAATAAAGAATTCAAACCGAAGATTGTGGCATTCTGCTGTAACTGGTGCAGTTACGCGGGAGCCGACCTGGCAGGAAGCAGCCGTCTTACCTATCCTGCCGATGTGAAGATCATCCGCGTGCCATGTTCCTGCCGTGTGAATCCCATGTTCATCTTAAGAGCATTCGAGAAGGGGGCAGACGGAGTGATTATGTGCGGATGCCACCCGGGAGACTGCCATTACAGCACCGGAAACTACTATGCGAGAAGGCGTATGACGCTGTTATTCTCCATGCTTGACTACATCGGCGTGGAAAACGGACGTACCCGTGTAGAATGGGTATCTGCAGCAGAGGGCGTGAAGTTCTCTGAGACGATGAACAGTTTCGTAGAGAAGATCTATTCTCTCGGTGAAAATGTAAGATTGGGGGATCTAAGATGCAAGAGTTAATTAACCGTGCAAAAGAACTGCTGGCAGACGGAACTGTGGCACGGGTTCTCGGCTGGAAGGCCGGAGACTTGCCTTATAATCCGGAACCGGCTTACTTCGAGACAGAAGAAGATTTGAAGGATTTTGTATATAACGGGTTCTGCGGAGCCAACTTAAGCAAATACATGATCGAAGCTTCCAAGCTGGAAGGAAAGACCATGGTCTGCTTAAAACCATGCGATACATACAGCTTTAACCAACTGATCAAGGAGCACCGGGTAGACAGGGAGAAGGCCTATATCGTCGGCGTTGGATGCAAAGGGAAGCTGGATATCGAGAGGATCAGGAAACAGGGCGTCAAGGGAATCGAGAGGATCGAAGGCGCCGAGATCACAGATGACGCCGAGACACTTAAAATCCAGACCATTTACGGGGAGAAGACGATTCCTTATGCGGACGCCATGTTAGAGAGATGCCATGTCTGCAAGGGCAAGGATCATATGATCTTCGACGAGCAGATCGGTGAGTCCAAGGAGACGAAGGACGCGGAGCGTTTCGTGGAAGTAGAGCGGATCGAGGCCATGAGCCCGGAGGAGAAGTTCGCGTATTTCCGAAGCGAGCTTAGCAAATGTATCCGTTGCAATGCCTGCAGGAATGCCTGCCCGGCGTGCAGCTGCCGCAAATGCGTATTCGACAGCAACAAGTTCGACAGTTCCCAGAAGGCCAACGTGGATTCTTTCGAGGAGAAGATGTTCCACATCATCCGTGCGTTCCATGTGGCAGGAAGATGTACGGACTGCGGCGAATGCAGCCGTGTATGCCCGCAGGGAATCCCGCTTCACCTGTTCAACCGCAAGTTCATCAAGGATATTGACGAATTGTACGGGGAATACCAGGCAGGGGCAGATACCGATTCAACAGCACCGCTTACCGACTATACGTTTGAGGACGCGGAACCAAGTATTGTAGGAAAGAGGGGATAATGTATGTATAAGATAGCCAAAGAGAATCTTTCCGCATTATTCCAGTTAATCGCGGAAAACCGGGAACTGTATCTTCCGGTAAGGACTGCCGGACAGACGAATTTCGCTGCCTGGAATGCGGATGCCGAGGTAGATCTTGATACCTTGAAGACCGTTAAATCAGCAAAAGATGCATTTTTCCCGCAGAGCGAGAGCCTCTATACCGTGAAAAAAGAAGGAAAGAAGATGGCAATCGAGCCTGAGAGCCTGAAAGAGCTGGACTTCGTGGTATTTGGCATGAAGGCGTGCGACGTGAAGGGCTTAGTGGTTCTGGACAAGGTATTCTTATCCGACCCCATCGACACCTTCTATGCGGCAAGGAGAGATCATGGAACAGTGGTGGCTATGGCCTGTCACGAGCCGGAGGAGACCTGCTTCTGTAAGGTGTTCGGCGTGGACGCGGCCGAGCCGGCTTCTGATGTGGCGGTATGGACGGTTGGAGAAGACCTCTATTGGAAGGCTCTGACAGAAAAGGGCGAGACCCTTACGGAAGCGGTGAAGGAACTGCTCACAGAAGACGGTGCAGGCGAGGCGGCCGTAGAGGCAGAGAAAGAGAATATCCATAAGATCGTGGAGAAGCTCCCATATATGAACCTGTCCCTGGAAGGATGGAACGGAGACGCGCTCAGCGAGAAATTCGACTCCCCGATCTGGGAAGAATTATACAAACCGTGTCTGGCATGCGGTACCTGTACCTTCGTGTGCCCGACCTGCCAGTGTTATGATATCAAGGACTATACCGCAGGAAACAGCGTATCCCGTTATAGATGCTGGGATTCCTGCATGTATTCAGACTTTACGATGATGGCTCACGGCAACAACCGTACCAGCCAGATGCAGAGATTCCGTCAGAGATTCATGCACAAGCTGGTGTATTATCCGGCGAACAACGACGGAATGTATTCCTGTGTGGGCTGCGGCCGCTGCGTGGAGAAATGCCCGCAGGCGCTTAATATCGTGAAGGTTGTGAAAGCATTTCAGAATCAGGGAGGTGAAAAATAATGGGCGAATGTACATGTCATAAGAATTATACATTAGACACGCTGATTCCTCAGATCGGCGTGATCACGGATATCCGCCAGGAGACTCCGGATGTGAAGACGTTCCGGGTGAACGCGCCGGAGGGCGGCAAGCTCTTCGAGCATATGCCGGGGCAGTGCGCCATGGTCTGTGCGCCGGGGATCAGCGAGGGTATGTTTTCCATTACTTCTTCGCCGACCAACAAGGAATATCAGGAATTCAGCATCAAGCAGTGCGGTATCCTGACCGATTACCTCCACAGCCTGGAGGTGGGAGATGAGATCACGGTCCGCGGACCATACGGCAACTCATTTCCGGTGGAGACGGAGCTTAAGGGGAAGAACCTTCTGTTCATCGCGGGCGGTATCGGATTAGCGCCGCTTCGTTCCGTCATCAACTACGTGCTGGATAACCGCGCGAATTACGGTACGGTAGATATCGTCTACGGGTCCCGTTCCGCGGAGGACTTAGTTCAGCTTAAGGAGATCCAGGAAGTGTGGATGAAGGCAGAGGGCGTGAATGTGTATCTGACCATCGACCGGGAGCAGGAAGGCTGGGACGGCCATGTAGGTTTCGTTCCGAACTATGTGAAGGAGCTTAATTTCGATACGGACAAGACGGCTCTGATCTGCGGGCCTCCGATTATGATCAAGTTCGTGCTTGCGGGGCTTAAGGAGCTTGGATTCACCACGGAGCAGGTATATACGACGCTGGAGCTTCGTATGAAGTGCGGCGTGGGCAAATGCGGACGCTGCAACATCGGTTCCAAGTATGTGTGCAAGGACGGCCCGGTATTCCGATATGACGAGATCGACGAACTTCCGAATGAATATTAAAAGAAAGGATACGAATAACATGGAAAATATGGTAAATGTATATTTTAGCGGTAAGCGTTACAGTGTTCCGGCAGACCTCACGATCATGACCGCCATGGAATATGCCGGCTATACATGGAAAAGAGGGTGCGGCTGCCGTCATGGTTTCTGCGGAGCCTGTGCGACCGTATACCGTATCAAAGGGAAAAATGAATTAAAGACCTGCCTTGCCTGCCAGACTCAGGTAGAAGAGGGCATGTATGTGGCAAGCATCCCGTTCTTCCCGACAGATAAGAGGACCTATGAGATCGAGGATATCAAGCCGACCCAGCAGATCATGATGGAACTCTACCCGGAGATCTATAGCTGTATCGGATGCAACGCCTGCACGAAGGCCTGTACGCAGGATTTGAACGTGATGCAGTATATCGCATATGCACAGCGCGGGGAATTCGAGAAATGTGCGGAAGAATCCTTCGACTGTATCGGATGCGGATGCTGTACCGTAAGATGTCCCGCAGGAATCTCCCATCCGCACGTAGGCGTCCTGGCAAGGAGACTTACAGGGAAATATATCGCGCCCAAGACAGAGCATCTTGCCAACCGTGTAGACGAGGTGAACAAAGGAGAGTATGACGAGCTGATCGAGCAGATCATGCAGAAGCCGATCACAGAGATGCAGGAGCTTTATAATACAAGAGAGATTGAGAAATAAGGGAGGTCAGAATATGTATACACCATATCCAGAGAATATGATGGAATCCATCAAAAAGGTAGAGGCTACAAGAGAAAAACGTATGTCCGAAGAGCCAAGACGTCTGACCGCTGATGAAAAAGATGCTCTCCTCAGGGAATTCCATCCGGATTACAACCCAGACGCATTTGCAGAGATCAAAGTAGGTCCGAACAAGGGACAGAAAGCCCCGCTTGAACTGGCCGAGATGCTTCACTCCACAAGCCGTCTGGTAAATGACAAGGTAGATATCACGAAGATTGATTATGACGTAGACGTACTTGTGATCGGCGGCGGCGGCGCAGGTTCTTCCTGTGCCATCGAGGCTCACAACGCAGGCGCTAACGTGATGATCGTGACCAAGCTTCGTATCGGCGACGCCAATACCATGATGGCGGAAGGCGGTATCCAGGCTGCAGATAAGGAGAATGATTCTCCGGTTCAGCATTATCTGGACTGCTTTGGCGGCGGGCATTTTGCTGCAAGGCCGGAGCTGGTAAAGCGTCTCGTAATGGAGGCTCCGGATGCGATCAAGTGGCTCAATGAGCTGGGCGTCATGTTCGACAAGGATGCGGACGGACGTATGGTAACCACCCACGGCGGCGGTACCTCCAGAAAGAGAATGCATGCATGTAAGGACTACTCCGG
>CANTDX010000064.1 GCA_947652615.1 uncultured Dorea sp.
AAACGAGACAAAAATTCGGTAAAAAATTGTACTTTGGACGGGTTTATGGTACATTATAGATATAGTATAATTTTAGGAGGTTTATTTTTATGAACATAGCAGAAAGGATTTCCGAACTTCGTACTCGCATGGCGTCTAAGGGGATCGACGCGTATATAGTTCCCACCGCTGATTTTCACCAGAGTGAATATGTAGGGGAACATTTTAAAGCGAGGAAATATATTTCCGGTTTCAGCGGATCTTACGGGACGGTCGTCATAACCAGAGATGATGGGGGGCTCTGGACGGATGGAAGGTATTTCTTCCAGGCAGAGAATGAGCTTGCCGGCAGCGGCATCCGTCTGATGAAGATGTTTGTGGGAGATACGCCGTCAATCACGGAGTATCTGACTAATCGTGTTCCAAGAGGCGGAACGGTTGCGTTTGACGGACGGGTACTTTCCATGGGAGAGGGCCGGGAGTTTGAGGAAGTGCTGGCGACGAGACAGATCCGGATCCACTATTCCGTCGACCTGGTAGGGGATATCTGGGAAGACCGTCCGCCGCTTTCGGACAAGCCGGCGTTCTTCCTGGAAGAGAAGTATTCCGGTGAGAGCACGGCGTCCAAGCTTAAGCGTGTGCGGGAAGTGATGGAGGAGCATGGGGCGACCGCCCATATCATTGCGTCCCTGGACGATGTATGCTGGCTTTTGAATATCCGGGGGGACGATATTGATTTCTTCCCGCTGCTTCTGTCCTACGCGATCGTGAAGAAGGACGGAGTAGAATTATATGTGGATGATTCCAAGCTTGACGACCGTATCCAGGTAGAGCTGGCTAAGAATCAGGTGACCATCCATCCTTATAATGCAATCTATGATGACGTGAAGGGACTGAGTGGTTCCGAGACGGTGCTGATCGATCCGATGAAGATGAACTATGCGCTGTATAAGAATATTCCATGCAGGATCGTGGAGGCGGCGAATCCAACCATCCTTATGAAAGCGATGAAGAATGAGGTGGAGCTTGCGAATATCAGGGAAGCCCACATCAAGGACGGCGTTGCTGTCACCAAGTTCATGCACTGGATCAAGACACGCTATGACAAGGAGACGATCACGGAGCTTAGTTCTGCCGCAAAGCTGACGGAATTACGCGCTGCACAGGAAGGATATATCCGTGACAGCTTCGAGCCTCTGTGTGCATTTGCGGACCATGCGGCGATGATGCACTATTCGCCGAGCGCAGAGACGGATGTGCCGTTAAGTTCAGGCGCATTCTTCTTGAATGATACTGGCGGCGGTTATTACGAAGGTTCCACCGATATCACCAGAACTTTCGTTCTTGGTTCTGTGGAGGCACAGATGAAGAGGTATTTTACTGCTGTTGTGAGGGCGATGATGCGGCTGTCCCGCGCACGTTTTCTCTATGGATGCTATGGATATAATCTGGATGTGTTGGCGAGAGGGCCGATCTGGGATCTGGATATGGATTATCAGTGCGGTACCGGGCACGGCGTAGGGTATCTTGCCAATGTCCATGAACCGCCGACCGGATTCCGCTGGTATGTGGTTCCAAGTAAGAACGAGCATCATAAGCTTGAGGAGGGCATGGTCATCACCGACGAACCGGGGATCTATGAGGACGGACAGTTTGGTATCCGTATTGAGAATGAGTTCGTGGTGAGAAAGGGCGTACAGAATAAGTACGGGCAGTTTATGTATTTCGAGACGATCACGTTCGCGCCGATCGACTTAGACGGGACCGACCCGGAGGAGATGAGCCGGGATGAGCGCGAGTGGCTGAACCATTATCATGAACAGGTATATGAGAAGATCGGGCCGCGTCTGACCGAAGAGGAGCGGGAATGGCTTAAGGAGTATACACGGCCGATTTAGCAATGCAGTACAGGCAGCGGAGGAAGACTATGAAGAGATCAGGCAAAATATATCAGATCATATCTGTCCTGATTTATATATTTATCGCTGCGGCTATCTGGCTTCCGTGGATCGCTTATGCCGGGCAGACTTATCATCTGCCCGGCTATATCTCAGAGGCCGGGAAGAACGGGGGCATCGTGGCGATGACGGGCGGGGATCCGGAGCTGGTAGCGTCCTATTATATGTTTTTTCTGTCGATTCTTAGCGCCGTCCTTGCCCTGATCTATGTGATCGGCACTCTTGCGGGGAAGAAGGTAAGGCTTGTCTATCGAATGGTGCAGTGGTGTGAGTTCCTGTATACGGCAGCGGCAGTCATATTCTTCCCCTTGGTTCCTATGGGGTGGACTTACCTGCTTCCTATAATGTGCTTGGCGGAATTCGTGCTGAAGCAGTACGTGGAGCAGCGTGATGAGATCCGAAAAGACGCAAGAGTGCGTGAGGAACGCGACAGGCTTGAGAGGGAAGAGCGGAAGCGGAGACTGTATTTTCCGGGAAGATACAGTTCTTCGTATTACAGGATGATATGGAAGAATGTAAAGTATCATATTCGGAATTATGTGATGCTGATCGCGAGCAGTGTATTTTTGATGCTTTTTTTGTTCCTGGTATTTGCGCTCAGGTCCGCGTTCCTGGGAATCCACAGTGCGGAGGCGGTCACGGGAGGAGGGACGCAGAAGGTCCTTCTGAACGCGGTATGGATGGGACTTCTCCTGAATGCGGTGCTGATGGGGCTTTCCTTCTCTTATTATATCCGCAGTAAGATGCGGGAGGAAAATATACTGGCAGTGCTTGGGATTCGAAGCAGATCTCTGCGCTCTATGATGCTGATGGAATATGCAGGATGTCTGGTATGCTCCGGAATTATCGGGATCATCCTTGGGAATCTGGTCTTTGGGATCATCATGCGGGTGATCGCACGGGAGCTTCCGGTGTCAGTGCAGGGAATGCCGGCCGGGACATATCTTATGGTCTGCGGGATATTTACCGCGGCTGCGCTGATTGCGGCGATGGTGAATTCCCATGTGTATGACCATATGCGCTGGTCTGCGTCGGGGCTTATCGCGCCGAAGAAGAACCATATACCAGGGGTATCAGGCTGGATATGCGGTGTCCTGGGCGTCATATGCATGGCGTGGTCTCTGGCACAGATGACGGGAAGAAGCGGAGGAGAGAGCGAAGATGCGCAGGCCGTCTATCTGCTGGGACTGATTCTGGTGCTTCTGTGTGTGCGCTCGGCGCAGATCAGAAGGATCAAGGGAGAAGACGGCAGGTATTATCAGAACATATTCGACAAATTTCCATTTCTCACCGGATTTGGGCAGAATATGAAGAAGGTCTACCTGCTGACAGTGACTGTATTCCTTGTTATGTATACGCTGTCTTCCGCTTATGGGGGAAACGTGTTGGCTCAGGCGCTTGAGGGGCAGTTCCCTTATGACTTTGTCTGTACGGCGGGGAAGACTGCGGATGAAAAGCTGCAGGAATTAAGCGGGCAGCCAGGACTTAAGGCAGAATGGTATCCGATGACGACTGTATATTCGTTGATGCCGGAGAACATATCACTGGTCAACTCCGTGAAGGATATCTTCGCGTTGGATTATAAATCTGTTGCAGGCGGAAGGCAGGTTATGGCAGAACCGCCGGTTCAGATCGGTATCCCGGAGTCTGCCTATCTTGAGCTTAAGAGAGCAAGATCTGGAGATGAGGGGGAAGCGATTGGCTTGTCCGGGGAGGAAATCGCGGTCATTTATCAGGAAGATGTGTCGGCGAGAGCTCATCTTCTGGACTGGTCGGGGGCGGCGGATACGCTGAACCTGCAGACAGCGGGGCCGGGGGCAGAGCTTTGGAGTTACCGGGCCTATACGCCAAGGAAGGTCGTAAGAGAAGAACGGGCGGTATTGACGGGGATATATAAAGGAGGGAAGGAGCAGAATCTGGTGGTATTCTCTGACGAATACTTTGAGGAGATCTATCAGGGGGAGCAGTTGTATCTGTTCTGTGCGGCAGGCGGAGATTATGAGTATGTGGAGGACAGTCTCTTCGCGCTGTCGAAGCAGGATGGGGGAATCCGTTATTACAGCAGCAAAGTGATGATGCAGGATACGGCGACGGAGCGTTATCTGAAGCAGGTAGTATGGCTGTTTATGATGATCATGGCAGGCGTATGCGGGATCTATCTGATACTTATTAAGTTCTGTTTTGAGATGGATGAGATCGTGGCAAGATACCGTTTCCTTGATTGTATGGGGATGCATGAGAAGACCATTATGAAAGCGCTTCGTCAGGAGATGCTGCCCTTTTTCCTGATCCCGCTGACAGTGGGCGGCTTGTCGGCGGTTGTATTTACACTGCTCATGTTCAGAGTCAGGATGTATAACGGTGCGGAGATCCTTGGCTATATCCGGTATGTGCTTCCGGTATGGGGAATCTACTGGCTGGCACAGGGGGCGGTTTATCAGGCGTTGAAGAAGGTCCTGACAGGCAAAATCTTTGATACGATGGAGTAATGTGATGGCGGAGATTATAAGAACAGAGAAACTCGTGAAGAACTATTACAGGAATCAGGAGAAGAAGAATCCTGATGCGAAGATAGAGGTGCTGAAAGGCCTTGACCTTACTATAGAAGAGGGGGAATATGTCGCTGTCATGGGAAGCTCGGGAGGCGGCAAGACTACGCTGCTTAAGATCCTGGGAATGATGGAGCCTTTAACAGAAGGGAAGCTTTATTTCAAGGGGAAGGATGCGTCAGAGCTTTGGAAAGATGAGCTTGCGGATATTCGAAGGCGGGAGATCGGATTTGTATTCCAGGATTTCTATCTGATGGACAGTCTGTCTGTGGGGGAGAATATCATGGTTCCCATGATCCTTGACAAAGCACCGGCAGAAGAGATGAAGCAGAAGATGCTGAGCCTGGCGGCAAGATTCGGTGTGGAGAGGCTGATCAGCAAGTCTCCAAGGGAATTGTCCGGCGGAGAGAAGCAGAGAATTGCCATATGCAGGGCGCTGATCAATGATCCGGGTATTATCATGGCGGATGAGCCTACAGGCAACCTGGATGCGAAGTCAAGCAGAAGGCTTATGGATACCTTCGACAATATCAACAAGGAGATGGGGAAGAATATCATTCTTGTGACCCATGACCCCAAGATTGCACGGTGCAGCAATAAGATATTCTTTATCGATGACGGCGTGATCGTGAAGATTCTTGAGAAGAAGGATGAGGATACGTCCGAATTCTATAAGGAGATCTTACGGGAGATGGAGGAGATGGAAGAGGAGTAGAGTAGAAACGATTCAGATAAGATTACAAACGGGCTGTCAGGATCATATACCTGACAGCCCGGATATTTTGGTTAGTCTTCTTTCTCCAGAGCGTCCAGCTTGCCGCTGCATGCCCAGAGGATCAGGCCGAATACGATTACGACCGCGCCAACCACGCCGTATGCGATGAACGGCAGGGTTGCAAGCCAGGAGTATACCTTCGGGTAAATCTGCTGTGCCAGGAATACCGCGATTGGCCAGAAGCCCAATAACAGACCCAGAACCTTAGCTGGAGCCAGCTTAGATACGAAGGAGTTGCCAAGCGGGGAGAATACCATCTCACCTACAGACATCAACAGACATACAAGTGCAAGCCAGAATACGGAGCACTGTCCGTCGCCTCTGATCATGTCGGCGAGAACCATAACGAGATAAGATACACCTACCAGCATGGTACCAAGAGCCGTCTTCTTGAACATGCTCATGTCACCCTTCGGTCTTAACGCCATCTTAGCCCATACACCGGCAAGAACAGGTCCCAGGATGATACAGGTCAGAGCGTTCACAGAGTCGAACCAGGATGTAGGGATCTGGAAGCTTCCAATGTACCAGTTCGCATGGTTCAGGAAATCTGCGCCGTCGCCCCATCCGAAGTAATAGTAAGCCGGCATGTATGCCATATACCATACCATCCAGAAGATTGCGGAGAAGATGGTTACAAGGATGATCGCAACGATCTTCTTCTTGTCGCTTGCGGTAAGCGGAGCAGACTCGGCTGCAGCTTTCTTCTCAGCGGATACGAACTCTCGCTGGTCGTTCTTGAAAGGCTTCTTGCCGGCATCGCCGAGCGCCTTGCCGTTCAGGATGAACCATGCGGCGTCAATGAATAAGAAGATCGCACAGATCAGAAATACGGTGTTGAAACTGCACTTGATCCCGAACAGACCTGTGGTTGCCAGCATGGCAATAAAGGTCGTACCGATGAAGGAACCGATGTTAACAAAAGAATACTGAATAGAGAACGCTGAGTTCAGTTCTTCTTCGTCGTGGAATAACAGTCCGTTCACACCGGACAGATTCCCCTTGAACAATCCGGTACCAACGGATACCAGGATAACCATTGCCCACACCATCCCCATAGAGTGAGCCTGCCAGGTACACAAGTATCCCGCGCCCATCAGGATCATACCCAGAGCCACGCAGAGTCTCGGGCTTAACCAGTAGTCGGCAATGTAACCGCCGAAGATCGGTGTGATGTAGGTCCATGCCACGAAAGAAGCGGACATGGCTGCACCTTCTGCATCTGATAATCCCAGACCGCCGGAAGTAACTTCCGTTGCAAGCCAGATGGCAAGTAAGTATTTTACGGTGTAAAATGCGAGACGCTCAAAGGTAAATCCCATCGCACACACATAAAAGCCAAATGGTCTGCGCTTTTTTGCTGTTTCCATATATTTTACCCTCCATATAGATGTATTTTTCCACCTGTATTACATATGGAAAAATATGTAATATTCAGTGAAAAGCTATTGTAAATATATCATAAAACCGACCAAAGTACAACTGTTATGTTAAGAAAATATTAAGTAATTTTATAAATTGGATATAACTGGAATGCAGTCTAGTTTTATCCTGGCTTCGGGGAGTCCGTGAGGTGAAAAAAAGTATTGCAGTAAAACATCAAAAGGGATATAATATAATTGGCAAAAATTTGGTTTTGTAATATATAAGAAGATGGAGGGCTTGACTATGGGCAACATGGCAACAGAGAGTGCAGCAAGTATCAGGATTGCGACGTTACTTGATGCAGGAAGCTTTGTTGAGATCGGCGGGGCGGTAACTGCCAGGAGCACAGATTTCAACATGCAGGAAAAAGAGACTCCGGCTGACGGTGTAATCACCGGCTACGGAGTGATTGACGGGAATTTGGTGTACGTGTACAGTCAGGATGCATCGGTTTTGAATGGAGCAGTTGGTGAGATGCATGCGAAGAAGATCGCGAATATCTATGATATGGCGATGAAGATGGGAGCACCGGTAATCGGACTTATAGATTGTGCCGGGATCAGGCTTCAGGAGGCGACGGACGCGCTGAACGCGTTTGGGAATCTTTATCTGAAGCAGACGATGGCTTCAGGAGTGATCCCTCAGATCACGGCAATATTTGGGACATGCGGCGGCGGACTTTCCGTTGTGCCTGCTTTGACGGATTTCACATTTATGGAAGCATCCAAGGCTAAGTTATTTGTGAATTCACCCAATGCCCTTCCAGGCAATAATATTACGAAGCTTGATACTTCCTCTGCGAAGTACCAGAGCGAGAACGCAGGTCTTGTAGACGGGATCGGGACAGAAGACGAGATACTGACGGATATCCGTACTCTGGTCTGCATGCTGCCGGGCAATAACGAGGAGAATGCTTCCTATGACGAGTGTACGGACAGCCTGAACCGTCTGTGCGACGGGATCGAGAATGCGGCGGAAGATACAGCTATCGCGCTGTCTATCATCTCTGACAGCGGTGTATTCTTTGAGACGAAGAAGGATTATGCGAAGGATATGGTGACCGGCTTCATCCGTCTGAACGGTATGACGGTGGGAGCGGTTGCGAACCGTTCCAAGATATATAATGAGAAGTCTGAGGTTACGGCACAGTTTGACGGCTCTCTGTCTTCCGACGGAGCGAAGAAGGCCGCCGGGTTCGTGAACTTCTGCGATGCCTTCAATATCCCGGTTCTTACGCTGACCAATGTAACCGGGTTCAAGGCATGTGAGTATGACGAGAAGAATCTTGCAGGAGAGACGGCAAAGCTTACGTACGCATTTGCCAATGCCACCGTTCCGAAGGTGAACGTGGTGATCGGCAAGGCATTCGGAAGCGCTTATGTCATGATGAACAGCAAGTCTGTCGGCGCGGATATGGTGTATGCATGGCCGACGGCTGAGATCGGCATGATGGAAGCGGACCTTGCGGCGAAGATCATGTACGCAGGCGCGGATGCCGATACACTGAGAGAGAAAACTGCCCAGTACAGACAACTGCAGTCAAGCCCGTTATCTGCTGCAAGAAGAGGCTATGTGGATACCATCATTGAGCCGGATCAGACGAGAAAATATGTGATCGGCGCATTCGAGATGTTATTCACAAAAAGAGAAGACCGTCCGATGAAAAAGCATGGATCGGTTTAGAGAGGTGAGGCAAAGTGAGGAAAAAAATTAGTTTATTACTCTGTGCTGTCGCTGTAATGCTCTGCTTTACCGCGTGCAAGAGCAGCGAGGAAGCGGTTGAGTATAACACGGCAGCCATTGACCAGACCACAGAATTCATGATCAACTATTGTGCGAATGCCGACGCGGCCATGCTTGAGCAATGGAGGAGCATGAGAGAATTTACCATGGAACTCCAACTGACGCAGGCAGGGATTCCTGTGACGCCGGAGAGTTTCCTTGGCGCGCTTGACGCGTGGGAAGCGGCGATTGATGAGTGCGGAGCCTATGTAAGCCATGGCGATTTCACATCGGAGGAGACGAATGAAGGGCTTAAGGTGTCTGCAGCGGCACAGTTCGCGGACAGGGATGCGACCATCAGTTTCGTGTTTGACGAGAAGTCCTATATGGAGAGCATGACTGTAGACGGGGAGTATTCATTGGGTGAGATCTTAGAGAAGGCAGGGCTTAATACGGTGCTTGGAATGGGAACGGTATTCGCCGTACTGATCTTTATCTCGTTCCTGATCTCTCTGTTTAAGTTTATCCCGGCGCTTACGGGTGCGAATAAGAAGAAGGAAGAGAAGACAAGCACTGCTGCGGCAGCCCCGGCGCCGGTAATGGTTCCTGCAGCCCCAGAGACAGAAGAAGACGATACGGAATTGATAGCGGTTATTGCAGCGGCAATCGCGGCGGCCAGAGAAGAGGCTGGCATGGAAGAAGCGGCTGCGGGCGGATTCTATGTGAGAAGTATCAGACGCCGTCCATCAAATAAATGGAATTCATAATACTAGGAGGATTATTTAAGATGAAAAATTATACGATTACAGTTAATGGAAATGTATACGATGTTACGGTAGAGGAGAATACTTCAGGAGCGCCTCAGGCGGCAGCACCAAGAGTAGCAGCGCCGAAGGCGGCTCCGGCGGCGCCAAAGGCAGCGCCGGCAGCGGGAGCAGGGTCGATCGAAGTGAAGGCAGGCGCGGCAGGCAAGGTATTTAAGATTGAGGCGAATGTAGGCCAGAGTGTGAAGAAAGGCGACGCAGTTGTTATTATTGAGGCGATGAAGATGGAGATCCCGGTTGTGGCGCCGGAAGACGGAACTGTGGCAAGTATCAATGCAGCAGTAGGAGATGCGGTTGAAGCAGGTGCTGTTCTTGCGACATTGAATTAAGATATAATCGCTGTGATTATATGACACGACTGGAGGTTAAAAAATGGAATATATAACAACGACATTGGGAAACCTCGTGCAGCAGACGGCATTTTTCAGTCTTACAGGCGGCAATCTGATCATGATTGCAGTTGCATGTTTTTTCCTATATTTAGCAATCAGACATGAGTTTGAACCTCTGCTCCTGGTACCGATCGCATTTGGTATGCTGCTCGTTAATATCTTCCCGGATATTATGCTGCATGCGGAGGATGCGGCGAACGGGACAGGCGGACTGCTCTATTACTTCTATATGCTGGATGAGTGGTCGATCCTTCCGTCCCTGATCTTCCTTGGAGTAGGAGCAATGACAGACTTCGGACCGTTGATTGCCAATCCTAAGAGCTTCCTTCTGGGTGCGGCGGCGCAGTTCGGTATCTTCGCAGCATATCTCGGAGCCATGGCTATGGGCTTCTCAGATAAGGCGGCGGCGGCAATCTCGATCATCGGCGGTGCGGACGGACCTACTTCTATCTTTCTTGCAGGCAAGCTGTCTCAGACGGCGATCATGGGACCGATCGCGGTGGCGGCATATTCTTATATGTCTCTGGTGCCGATCATCCAGCCTCCGATCATGAAGCTGATGACGACGGAGAAAGAGCGTAAGATCAAGATGGAGCAGTTAAGGCCGGTTACGAAGCTTGAGAGGATCCTCTTCCCGATTATCGTAACGATTGTAGTCTGCGTGATCCTTCCTACGACGGCGCCGCTGGTAGGTATGCTGATGCTGGGTAATCTGTTCCGTGAGTCAGGAGTGGTACGCCAGCTTACAGATACGGCGAGCAACGCTTTGATGTATATCGTAGTTATCCTTCTGGGTACTTCCGTGGGGGCGACCACGAGTGCGGAGGCGTTCCTGAATGCGGATACCCTTAAGATCGTTGCGCTTGGTCTGATCGCCTTCATGTTCGGTACGGCGGCAGGCGTGCTGTTCGGTAAGATCATGTGCGTCGCTACAGGCGGCAAGGTGAATCCTCTGATCGGTTCTGCCGGTGTGTCTGCGGTTCCGATGGCGGCCCGTGTATCTCAGAAGGTGGGCGCGGAGGCAGACCCGACCAACTTCCTGCTGATGCATGCCATGGGTCCGAACGTAGCGGGCGTTATCGGTACGGCAGTTGCTGCGGGAACATTTATGGCGATTTTTGGGGTAATGTAGAATTATAAGAATCATTTTAATGGAGGATAGAAAATGGCTGAGAAAAAACCAATTAAAATAACAGAAACCATTCTGCGTGACGCGCACCAGTCTCTGATCGCCACACGTATGACGACGGAACAGATGCTTCCGATCGTGGAGAAGATGGACAAGGTTGGATACCACTCCGTAGAGTGCTGGGGCGGAGCCACCTTCGATGCGTCCCTTCGTTTCCTGAAGGAAGATCCGTGGGAGAGGCTTCGTAAGTTCCGCGACGGATTCAAGAATACCAAGCTTCAGATGTTGTTCCGCGGACAGAATATCCTGGGGTATCGTCCATATGCGGATGATGTGGTAGAGTATTTCGTACAGAAGTCAGTGTCCAACGGTATCGACGTGATCCGTATTTTCGACTGTCTGAACGATCTCCGTAATCTTCAGACGGCGGTGAGCGCGGCGGTGAAGGAGAAGGCGGACGCCCAGGTTGCGCTGTCTTATACCCTGGGAGACGCTTATACGATGGAATACTGGATCGACATAGCCAAGAGGATTGAGGATATGGGAGCTACATCTATCTGCCTTAAGGATATGGCGGGACTTCTGGTTCCTTATAAGGCGACGGAGATGATCGAGGCGCTGAAAGACGCGACGAGCCTTCCGATCCAGTTACACACGCACTATACGTCCGGCGTGGCGTCTATGACCTATCTGAAGGCAGTAGAAGCCGGGGTGGATGTAATCGATACTGCGATGTCGCCGTTTGCCCTTGGCACTTCACAGCCGGCGACGGAGGTTATGGTGGAGACCTTCAAGGGTACGCCGTATGATACCGGATTTGACCAGAATCTTCTTGCGGAGATCGCTGATTACTTCCGTCCGATCCGTGACGAGGCGCTGGAGAGCGGGCTTCTGAATCCGAAGAATATGGGCGTCAATATCAAGACCCTCCTGTATCAGGTTCCGGGCGGTATGCTGTCCAACCTGACATCCCAGCTCAAGGAGCAGAATGCAGAAGACAAATATTACGACGTTCTGGAAGAGGTTCCAAGAGTGCGAAAAGACCTTGGAGAGCCGCCGCTTGTTACACCTTCCTCCCAGATCGTTGGTACGCAGGCAGTATTTAACGTGCTGATGGGTGAGCGCTATAAGATGGCGACCAAGGAGACCAAGGATATCTTAAGCGGTAAGTACGGCGCGACGGTGAAGCCGTTTGACGAAGAGGTGACGAAGAAGGTTCTCGGCGAGAATGCGGAAGTGATCACCTGCCGTCCGGCAGATCTGATCCCGGATGAGCTGGATACTCTTCGCAAAGAGTGTGAACAGTGGAGCCAGCAGGATGAAGATGTGCTGTCCTATGCATTGTTCCCGCAGGTTGCCACGGACTTCTTCAAGTATAGAGAGGCGCAGCAGACGAAGGTTGACCAGACGGTTGCCGATACGGAGAACGGAAGTTATCCTGTCTAGCAGTGTTTATAAAGATGTTGGAAATCATTGATTTCCGACATCTTTTATGATGAGAAGTCAACTGCGGCCGTCTGACGCTCCAAAGCCGGCAATGAGAGAAGAGAATGTGGAAAAGAGACAGGCAATATGCAAAATAATAATGAATTATTGCAGAAGATTAATGAAGGATATCCCAGATTCAGCAAGGGTCAGAAGAAGCTTGCTGAATTCATCCGGGAGGATTATGACAAGGCGGCGTTTCTGACGGCTGCGAAGATGGGAGAAGAGGTTGGAGTCAGCGAGTCAACGGTGGTCCGGTTTGCCATGGCTCTTGGATATGACGGATACCCGGGATTCCAGAAGGCGCTTGGCGAACTGGTGCGCACGAAGCTCAATTCTATCCAGCGTATGGAGGTGACCTACGGCAGGATCAGCCAGGGAGAGATCCTGGCTTCGGTGCTGCAGTCGGATATCGAGAAGATCAAGCTGACGATGGAGACCATCGACCATGGTGCTTTTGAGATGGCGGTGGATACCATTTTAAAGGCCAGGAAGATCTACGTGGTGGGGATTAGGAGCTGTGCGCCTCTTGCCAGTTTCTTATGCTTCTATCTGAACCTTGTGTGTGATGATGTGACGGCAGTGAATACCAGCAGCCCCAGTGAGATTTTTGAACAGATGCTCAGGATCGGGGAAGAGGATGTGATTATCGGCATCAGCTTTCCCAGATATTCCATGCGTACCCTGAAGGCGCTTGAGTATGCCAGTAACCGCAAGGCGAAGGTCATCACACTGACGGACAGCGTACACTCGCCGATGACGCTGTATTCCTCCTGTAATCTGATCGCAAGAAGCGATATGGCGTCGATCGTGGATTCTCTGGTGGCGCCGCTCAGCGTGGTGAACGCGCTGGTGGTCGCGCTGTGCATGAAGAAGCAGAATGAAGTGATCACGACGCTTACAACACTGGAAGGGATCTGGGATGAATATCAGGTGTACAATAAGGATGAACTGAACATGGTCGGAGAGAAGATGGAACTGTCAGGAGCATCCGAGAATATGAATTGGTCAGGGGAAAGAGAATATGAGTAAAGTTCTGATCGTTGGCGGCGGAGCGGCAGGTATGTTTGCGTCGATCACGGCTGCAAGGAACGGGCATGAGGTATGTCTGTTTGAGAAGAATGAAAAATTAGGAAAGAAGCTTTTTATCACAGGAAAGGGAAGATGCAATATCACAAATGCCTGTGATATGGAGACATTATTTTCGTCGGTGACAAGCAATTCGAAGTTCCTGTACAGCAGTTTTTACGGATGTACCAACGGAGATGTGATACAGTTCTTTGAAGGGCTTGGAGTGCGGACGAAGGTAGAACGGGGAGACAGGGTATTTCCGGCGTCAGACCATTCTTCGGATGTGATCGGTGCGATGGAGAAGGAGATGCGGCGGCTTCATATCGACGTGCATCTAAGTACAGGGGTTTCTCGTGTGAAGGCGGAAGACGGAAGATTTTCCTGTGTCGAGCTGGCGAATGGAAAGAGAGTGTACGGGGATTCCTGTATTATTGCCACCGGAGGGCTCTCTTATCCATCCACAGGTTCTACCGGGGACGGTTACAGGTTTGCACGGGAGTGCGGGCATGAGATCACAGCGTGTATGCCGTCGCTTGTGCCTATGGAAGTGAGTGAGCCGTGGGCGGGCCGCCTTATGGGACTCTCTCTTCGCAATGTAACGGTTTCTGTCTCTTCGGATAAGAAGCTGTTATACCGCGAATTCGGGGAAATGCTTTTTACGCATTATGGGGTCAGCGGACCGCTGATCATCAGTGCGAGCAGCCAGGTGGGCGGTATACTGAGGGAACAAAACCTGAAGCTTGCCATAGACTTGAAGCCTGCCCTCAGTGAGGAGCAGTTGGACCGGAGAGTCTTGAGAGACTTTGAAGAGAATCTGAACCGGCAGTATAAGAATGCAATTGGAAAATTGTTCCCGTCCAAATTGGTTCCAGTTATGGTAGAATTAAGCGGGGTCGATCCGGAGAAGAAGGTAAATGTCATATCCAGGGAGGAGAGACAAAGGCTGGTACACCTGACGAAGAATATGGAGATGACGCTTACCGGGCTTCGGGGTTATGATGAGGCGATCATCACCCGCGGCGGTGTGAAGACGAAGGAGATCGATCCGGGAACTATGGAGTCGAGATATGTCGGGGGACTTCATTTTGCCGGAGAGGTGCTGGATCTGGATGCGCTGACCGGAGGATTTAACCTGCAGATTGCCTGGTCTACGGGATATGCCGCCGGCAATGGTGTGCAATGAAAAGTGTAAAGGAGAAGAATAATGGGATATAATGTGGCAATTGACGGACCGGCAGGAGCGGGGAAGAGCACGATCGCGAAGCTGGTTGCAGAGGAGAAGGGATTTATCTACGTGGATACGGGAGCCATGTACAGAGGGCTTGCGATCCATTTCCTTGACAGAGGGATACAGGCGGAGGAGACGGATAAGGTCATCGAGGCGTGTAAGGATGCGGATGTGAAGATCCGGTATGAGGACGGAGTTCAGCAGGTGTTCCTGAATGGTACTAATATTACGGGGCGGCTAAGGGATGAGGCGGTAGGACAGATGACTTCCAAGTGTTCTGTGATCCCGGAGGTCCGCGCGAAGCTTCTGGACCTTCAAAGAGATCTTGCAAGGACTCAGGATGTGATCATGGACGGAAGGGATATCGGCACCTGCGTGCTGCCTGACGCCGATGTGAAGGTCTATCTGACGGCGAGCGTGGAGACGCGCGCGAAGCGGCGTTATGATGAATTGACGGCAAAAGGGGAGGCCTGTGATCTCGATGAGATCGCAAGGGATATCAAGGAGCGCGACGAGCGGGATATGAACCGGGAGACGGCGCCCTTAAGGCAGGCTGAGGATGCGGTGCTGGTGGATAGTTCGGATATGACGATCGAAGAGGTCGTGAAGGAGATCGCGGGGCTTTGTATGTAACAAAGCGGCTTGTCCGAACTGCTGCGATATCGCCTGCATGGGCCTGGATATTACGAAGAAAGAGAAGGAACGGAATGTGAAGGTTGAATTAGCGAGGACCGCCGGCTTCTGCTTTGGAGTGAAGCGCGCGGTAGATATGGTCTATGAGCAGGTCCGGCGTTATGAGGGACAGAAGATCTATACATACGGCCCGATCATCCATAATGAGGAAGTGATCAAGGATCTTGCGAAGCAGGGCGTGAAGGTGATCCATTCGGAAGAGGAGCTTGCGCAGATCAAGGAAGGCGTTGTGGTCATCCGTTCTCACGGCGTGGCAAAGAGCGTCTATGACCGCATGGAAGAAAAAGGGATCATCTGTGTTGACGCAACTTGTCCGTTTGTAAAGAAGATTCATGACATTGTGGCAAAAGAAAGTGAGAAAGGGTCACATATTGTAATTATCGGAGACGGCGCACACCCCGAAGTAGAAGGGACCAGAGGATGGGCTGGAGACCGGGCGGACGTCATACAGACGCATGAGGAAGCAAGGCAATTCGTGCACGAAAATAAGAGCCAAAAGCTGTGCATCGTTTCTCAGACGACATTTAATTACAATAAATTCAAAGATTTAGTTGAAATTATCGAAGAAAAGGGTTATGATATAATTGTTTTAAATACGATCTGCAATGCGACGAAGGAGAGACAGGAGGAGGCGCGCCGGATTGCGGGGAGAGTCGACGCTATGGTGGTTATAGGGGACGAGCATAGTTCGAATACTCAGAAGTTATTTGAAATATGTAAGAACGAATGTTTGAATACGTACTATATACAGACACTTGACGATTTGGATATGAATCAATTAAGGTCCGTGGAAACAGTAGGTATTACAGCAGGGGCATCCACGCCCAATATTATAATTGAGGAGGTTCAAAATTATGTCAGAATTAACTTTTGAACAAATGTTGGAGGAGTCTTTCAAGACAATAAGAAATGGAGAGGTTGTAGATGGTACTGTCATCGACGTTAAGCCTGATGAAATCATCTTGAATATAGGATACAAGGCAGACGGTATCATCACAAGAAACGAGTACACGAATGAGACGAACGCAGATCTGACTACGATGGTATCAGTGGGGGATACTATGACTGCGAAGGTCTTGAAGGTTAATGATGGCGAAGGTCAGGTGTTATTAACATATAAGCGTCTTGCTGCCGAGAAGGGTAATGAGAGGCTTAGAGAAGCATATGAGAATCATGAAGTGCTGAAGGCTCCGGTAGCACAGATTCTTGGAGGCGGGTTGAGCGTTGTAATCGAAGAGGCAAGGGTATTTATCCCGGCAAGCCTTGTATCTGATACCTATGAGAAGGATCTGAGCAAGTATCAGGATCAGGAGATCGAGTTCGTGATCAGCGAGTTCAATCCAAGAAGGAACCGTGTGATCGGCGATAGAAGGCAGCTTCTTGTTGCGGAGCGTGCAGAGAAGCAGAAGGAACTGTTTGCGAAGATCCAGGCGGGAGACCGGATGGAAGGTGTTGTTAAGAATGTAACGGATTTCGGTGCATTTATTGACTTGGGAGGAGTTGACGGACTTCTTCATATCTCAGAGATGTCATGGGGACGTGTCGAGAATCCGAAGAAGGTGTTCAAGGTCGGTGAGACAGTAGAAGTGATGATCAAGGAGATTCACGATACCAAGATTGCTCTGAGCCTTAAGTTCCCGGAGAGCAATCCATGGGCGAATGCTGCCGACAGCTATGCAGTAGGAACCGTATTGGACGGCAGAGTTGCCAGAATGACAGATTTTGGCGCGTTTGTTGAACTTGCACCCGGAGTGGATGCATTACTCCACGTTTCACAGATTTCAAGGGCACATGTAGACAAGCCGTCAGATGTATTGTCCGTAGGTCAGGAGATCACTGCCAAGGTAGTAGACCTGAATGTGGCAGAGAAGAAGATCAGCCTTAGCATGAAGGCTTTGGAGTCGGCATCTGATGCACCGGAGAAGGCAGAAGGCGAGAATGAAGCTGCAGAAGAGGTATAAGGTTAAGGCAACGGCAACGGAATACTACATGATTATTGGATAGAGGCCTGTCGGCCTCTATCTTTTATGCGTTAAAAAATCAACAAGTTGTTCACGGAAATATACAAAGAAATCCTCGTATTTACTGGATAATTGGGGAATTTTGATGTATAGTAATAAAGAGTAAAAAGGAAGGAAGGAAAAAAGGGATGGCATTGTTAACTTTTAAGGGTGGTATTCATCCGGATGACGGCAAGAGCCTGGCAAAAGAGAAGGCCATTGTCGAAGTAAAACCCAAAGGGGATCTGGTATATCCGGTATCCCAGCATATCGGCGCTCCGGCCAGTCCGGTAGTGGCGGTAGGCGACCGTGTCCTTAAGGGGCAGATGATAGCGGAAGCCGGAGGCTTCGTCTCCGCGCCGATCTATGCGTCTGTATCCGGTAAGGTTAAGGCGATCGCGCCGCATCTGAATCCGACAGGCGGGACAGTGAACAGTATTGTCATTGAGAATGACGGTGAGTATGAAGAGGTGGAATATCCGGCTGTCAAACCGTTGGACGAGATGACGAAGGAAGAGATCTTGAATACGATCGGCAATGCAGGAATTGTAGGTATGGGCGGTGCGGGATTCCCGACCAGGGTTAAGCTCTCGCCTAAGGAACCGGATAAGATTGATTATATTATTGCGAACTGCGCGGAATGTGAGCCGTATATCACGGCTGACTACAGATGCATGCTGGAGATACCGGAGAAGCTGGTGGGCGGTATGAAGATTATCCTTAAGCTCTTTGACAACGCGAAGGGTATATTTGGGGTAGAGGATAATAAGCCGGATTGTATTGAGAAGCTCAGGGAGCTTACGAAGGATGAACCGCGGATCGAAGTGCTTGCGCTTAAGACGAAGTATCCGCAGGGCGGTGAGCGTCAGCTTATCTACGCGACGACAGGAAGGGCGATCAATTCCGCGATGCTTCCGGCAGACGCGGGATGCGTGGTTGATAACGTAGCGACGATCATCAGTATCTATGAGGCCGTAGCGGAAGGCCGTCCGTCCATGGAGCGCGTGACCACAGTAAGCGGCGACGCCGTGAACGAACCGGGGAACTTCAGGGTTCCGTTCGGACTCAATCAGGCAGAGCTTATCGATGCGGCCGGCGGATATAAGAGCGAACCTGAGAAAGTGATCTCAGGCGGGCCGATGATGGGATTCTCTATGTTCACGCTGGATGTTCCGATCACGAAGACTTCTTCATCGATTCTGTGTCTTACGAAGGATGAGGTCGCGAAGTTTGAACCGACGGCATGTATCAACTGCGGCCGCTGTGTGGATGCCTGTCCGAGCCGTCTGATTCCGTCAAGGCTTGCGGATTATGCGGAGCATCAGGACGAGGAGACATTCACGAAGCATGAAGGATTGGAATGTATGGAATGCGGGTCCTGCAGTTTCGTGTGTCCGGCGAAGAGACCTTTGAAACAGGCGATCGGTTCCATGAGGAAGATTGCGCTTGCGAACCGCAAGAAGAAATAAAGAATCTAATAGAAGAGGAAGAGGTGAACTAACGTGAGTGAGAACAAGTTAAAAATGTCATCTTCACCACACATACGTTCCAAAGTTACTTCGGCCAATATCATGCTGTATGTGACGATCGCACTGCTGCCGGCTTCTGCCTTTGGTGTATGGAACTTTGGATTGTCAGCGCTTGTGATGCTGATCTGTACGACGGCGTCATCTGTTCTGACAGAATACATATATGAGAAATTAATGCATAAGAAGATCACCGTGAATGATCTGAGCGCGGTGGTTACCGGATTGCTGCTGGGACTTAATATGCCGGCATCCGCGCCCTGGTGGATGGGCGTGCTGGGCGGTATCTTCGCGATCCTGATCGTGAAGCAGCTCTTTGGAGGATTGGGGCAGAACTTCATGAACCCGGCTCTCGGTGCAAGGTGTTTCCTGCTGATATCATTTACAAGCCAGATGACGACATTCATCTATGACGGGGTGACCGGACCTACACCGTTGGCACAGCTTAAGAGCGGCGAGGCAGTGGACAGCATGAGTATGCTGCTTGGCCGGATTCCGGGAACCATCGGCGAGACGTCCGTGATTGCGATCATTATCGGTGCGATCTTCCTGATCCTTATGGGAGTGATCGATCTTAGGATCCCGGGGACTTATATTGTGACTTTCGCGGTATTTGTGGGGATCTTCGGACATTTTGCGAATCCGAACATCGGATTCTTCGATCCGCAGTATATCACCGCGCACCTGTGCGGAGGCGGTCTGATGCTGGGTGCATGGTTCATGGCAACTGATTATGTAACCTCACCGATCACGAAGAAGGGGCAGATCGTCTACGGTATGCTTCTTGGTATCCTGACCGGTCTGTTCCGTCTCTTCGGCGGTTCTGCGGAAGGTGTATCTTATGCGATCATCATCAGTAACCTCTTAGTACCGTTGATCGAGAGAGTTACTCTTCCAAAACCATTTGGTAAAGGAGGAGAGAAATAATGAATAAGATTCTGAAAAACACATTGATCCTGACGGCGATCACATTGGTTGCCGGCCTTGGGCTTGGCCTTGTGTATGAGATCACAAAGGCGCCGATCGCCCAGGCTCAGGAGACGGCCAAGAAGGAAGCTTGGCAGAAGGTATTCCCGGAAGCGGATATCAATGATTTTGAACAGGTAGAGATCGACCAGGCAGCCGCCGATGCGGCGATTGCCGATATGGGGGTCAACGGGACCGTCGATGAAGCCTGTACCGTGGGTGATATGGGATATGTCGTTACCGCGACGGATAAGGACGGCTTCGGCGGCAGTATCCAGGTGACGGTTGGTATCACCAGCGACGGTACGGTGAACGGCGTATCGATCCTGTCCATCAGCGAGACGGCAGGTCTTGGAATGAAGGCCACGGAACCCGCTTTCTATGGGCAGTATGAAGGGAAACAGACAGAGAAGTTTGCAGTATCCAAGGACGGCGGAGACGGGGAACCCATCGACGCGTTAAGCGGTGCGACCATCACGTCCAGATCTGTGACGGGTGCGGTCAATGCGGCGCTTGGATATTATCAGGCTGCATTTCAATAAAGAATAGGAGGTAGTTAAGATGAATAATTGTACCGAAAGAATCTATAACGGTCTGGTCAAAGAAAACCCTA
>CANTDX010000065.1 GCA_947652615.1 uncultured Dorea sp.
TTGAGCATATCCAGAGCCGCCTGATACGCTGTCTGATTATGTTCAAATAATTCAACTTTCATATCCTCGGCTCCTTTCCATCAACATCGCATTGACTCATCACATTCCCGCTAAAAATGTAATGAAGTACACTACTTCATTACATTTTGCCGATTCTTCCCCATTTTCCGCTGTCCAAAATTCGTTTGACTAGAATTTTGACGGCGGTCAATCGAGGATCTATCGTCAAAAAGTTACATTTTACCTCGATTTTGATTCTTTTTCAGGGGATTGACCGATTGAATAAATTTTGACTAGAATTTTGACGGCGATAGATTGTATTTCTCTTGTATTTTTACTTTTTTCACCGGGAACAAGAATGAAAAAATGTATATTTTGCAATTTTTAGGTGATTTTTTAGGTGATTTTTACAGAAATGCCATCAGAAACCATGCTCACTGCATCCCAAAATATTGACAAAACCCATTTTGCATGGTAAGATAACGAAGATGAATAAAAAATTGACAACTTTTTATGTCAAAAAAATGTAATGAAGTAGTGTAATTCATTACATTTTTATTTTTTTTAATCTCTCTGCACTCTGATTTTCTTTGTCGAGCCAATTATGTCAAACACATCCCAAATAATTATCATTGAACCATTTCCCTAAAGTTGTTATACTGTCAATAATAGAACTGATAAGCCACAAACTAAGGGGGCAGATATCATGGAGACCAGAAAGAAACTACCAATCGGAATTGAATATTTTAAGGATTTCAAGAGAGATGATTTCTACTATGTGGACAAGACAGGATTTATCCGTGATTTGTTGAACTCAAGAGGAAGTATTAATCTGTTCACAAGACCCAGACGCTTTGGGAAGAGCCTGAACATGGATATGCTGAAGAGCTTCTTTGAGATCGGAACAGACCCGGCATACTTTGAAGGATTAGAAATCTCCAAGGAAATTGAGATCTGCGAACAGTATATGGGAAGATATCCTGTCATCTCCATCAGCCTGAAAGATGTCGAAGGCATGACATTTCAGACAGCGTACGATATGCTGGGAAGCGTGATCAGTGAAGAGGCCCGACATTTTGAAGGACTGCTGGAAAGCAACAGGTTAACACTGACCGATAAGAAACGGCTCAATTGCCTGATGGAAGAAGAATTTGAGAAGGCCTCCAATCTTCATAGAAGCTTGAGGATTCTGACAGAACTTCTTTTCAAACATTACGGGGTTCCTGTCATTGTTTTAATTGACGAATATGATGTTCCGCTTGACAAAGCATACCAGGATGGTTTTTATCCGGAGATGGTAAGATTGATCCGCTCTATGTTCAGTCAAGTATTCAAGACGAATCCTTATATATATTTTGCCGTTATTACAGGCTGTCTAAGGATTGCAAAAGAAAGTATCTTCACAGGGCTGAATAATTTTAAGGTAAGAACAATATCGGATATACGGTTTGCAGAATATTTTGGATTTACATCCAACGAAGTCATGGCCTTGCTCCATTATTATAATCTGGATGAAAAGTATGAAATAATGAAAAAATGGTATGACGGATATCGTTTTGGACAGACTGATGTGTATTGTCCTTGGGATGTACTCAATCAATGTGACAAATTTTTGGAAGCGGAAGATGCCCCAATGGAAGCTCATTGGGAAAACAGCAGCAGTAACGCGATTGTTCAGGATATCCTTGCAACGGCTACGGAGACGACTAAGAGCCAGATCGAATCTCTGATTTCTGGAGATGCTATAGAAAAAGTTCTGATTCCTGAGCTGACTTATACTGACCTTGACAGCGATGATCTTGAGACTCGTCAGACTTATCTGTGGAGCGTACTTTTTGCGACAGGATACTTGACAGATATTGCCAAACCGATTAATTCTGTTCATAAGCTTGTAATTCCGAACCAGGAAGTACAGGGAATCTATGAGAAAAAGATTAAGTCCTGGTTCAAAGTAGCTGTCACAAACGACATATCCAGATGGAAATTATTTTGTGAATCTATAAAAACAAAATACGACCAGACTTGCAACGAAGCAATGAAACAAATAGAAGATAATGGATATGTTGAAGCCTTAAAACAGAACGGAATGCAGACGATTCATAAATATGCAATTGCATGTTATAAGAAAACCTGTAAAATATCGTACAGATCGGAATAATAACACATCGGGAAGAAGAGACAGACCCGACGCACAACAAGGGCTTCCAAACACACTCAACGTGTTCAGAAGCCCCAAGCCTCGAAGGTTTCTCCTGGCAGACTCCTACTTCTCTTCCCTTACAAACACAGCCGTCGCCCCCGGAATCGTTAGCACTCCATCTTCAAGCACAACATCCCCGCCGTTCTGATAGATCACCTCGCCTAATTTCCCATCGTAAGCGAAGCTTGCATCCTTCCCGGACGGATTCACGACGATCAGCACGGATTCCTCGTCATGATACCTCCTGTACGCCAGCGGATATGCATTCTCCTCGCAGTAGACGAATTCCACCTTCGCCTCGCTCTGCAGTACCTTCGTCGCCTGGCGGATGCCGATCAGCTTCTTCACCTCATGGTACACGGAATCGGGATCTGCCATCTGATTCTCGGCCGTCGGACGGTTCTCATCCGGATCGATCGGAATATACAGCTCATCGGCCTTCGCCTCAGAGAATCCGGCATTCAGTCCGCCGTTCCACTGCATCGGCGAACGGGATCCTGTACGGATATAGCCGCCTTCCACAGACACCACATCCTTGAGATACTTCATGCCAAGTTCGTCGCCGTAATAGATGAACGGCGCGCCCGGCAGCGACAGGATGAACGCGAATACGATCTTCACCTCTTCCGCATCCAGCCAGTTGGTTAGACGCTCCATATCATGATTGCCGGACGGCATACAGATCATGCCCCTGCCGTTGGTCGGCTCATAGCATTTCTTATAATAATCGATGAACGCCTTTGCATTGCCCTTCCCCTCGCGGGAGAAATACGGGTGATCCGCATGGTACAGATCCGTATAGTGGCTTGGTCCGAAGTGGAGCATGAAGTCCATATGATATCCGGACCTTAAGGACCTGTCCGGCTGTCCCCACTCGGAGATCATGGCCGCCTCCGGGAATTCCTTATCCAGGAAATCACGGAAATCGCTCCACAATGCGATGGTTCCTTCCTGGTCCGGATCATTCTTCACAAGAGAGCCCGCCATATCCACACGGAAACCGTCACAGCCCATCTTAAGCCAGAACCGCATCACGTCCTTGACGGCCTCGCGGGTTGCCAGTGCATCCTCGGAATCCATCGGCTGCTGCCAGTGCGGATTCTCTACCTGATAACATCCATAGTTCAGGCACGGCTGATGTGCATAGAAATTCACCGCCACACAGCCGTTCCTCTGGCTCATTCCCCGCAGGAACCCGCGGATATTCTCGTCTCCCTCGAATTCGGTCCATGCGTCGTCGGTCCATACATACCGGCCGGAATACGGATTCTTCTCCGGCTTCAGGGACTCTTTGAACCACTCATGCTCCCAGGACGTATGCCCCGGAACCAGGTCCAGAAGCACATGCATATCCCTCTTGTGGATCTCCCCGAACAATCTCTTAAGATCTGCATTGGTTCCGTATCTCGGAGCCACCTTCATATAATCAGACACGTCATACCCCGCGTCCAGGAACGGAGATTCAAAGCAAGGGTTCAGCCAGATCGCATTGCATCCAAGTTCAGCGATATAATCCAGATGCTCAATAATCCCTTCAATATCTCCGATCCCGTCCGCATTCGTGTCCGCAAAGGACTGCGGATAGATCTCATAAAACACCGCGTTTTTCAACCATTCAACCATTTTGTATACCCCTTCCACTTACATTCATTCTAATGGCAGATCGCCTTCTCCGTCTCCTTATCGAAGAAATGTGCTTTCTCCATATTGGCAGCGATCTTAGCAGCCCCTTTCTCAAGCGGTTTCTCCGATGACGGGATCTTCACGGTCACCGGAATATTCTCTACCGTCAGATGCAGATGGTAATCCGCCCCCATCAATTCACTGAAATTCATCTCCGCATTCAGCGTATTATCCTTCGTCATCTTCTCCTTCGGAAGAAAATCCTCCAGACGAAGTCCCATGATCACAGATTTCCCGGCATAAGGCGCAAGAGCCTTCTTCTTGAAATCCGGTACCAGAAGCTTATTATTCTTAACGACCGCATAGAGGTTACTTCCCTCCTGTACGATCTGCGCATCCATGAAATTCATCTGCGGGCTTCCGATAAATCCGGCAACAAACAGATTGTCCGGCGTATCATAGAGAACCTGCGGCGTATCAAACTGCTGGACGATCCCTTCCTTCATAACCACGATCCGGTCGCCCATCGTCATAGCCTCCGTCTGGTCATGGGTAACATACACGAAGGTAATATCTAACTTCTGATGAAGCTTGGCGATCTCCGTTCTCATGGAAGCACGAAGCTTGGCGTCCAGATTGGACAGCGGCTCATCCAGAAGGAACACAGCCGGGTTGCGGACCATTGCACGTCCAAGCGCCACCCTCTGGCGCTGACCGCCTGAGAGCTCCTTTGGTTTGCGGGTCAGAAGATGCTCAAGGTCCAGGATCTTCGCCGCCTCGTGTACGCGGCGGTCAATCTCAGCCTTATCTTCTTTGCGCAGATTCAGACCGAAAGAAATATTCTTATACACATTCATATGCGGATAGAGCGCATAATTCTGGAACACCATCGCAATGTCGCGGTCCTTTGGCGGTACCTTGTTCACAAGCCGGTCGCCGATATATACTTCACCTTCCGTGATGGTCTCAAGCCCCGCGATCATACGCAGAGTGGTGGACTTCCCGCATCCCGACGGGCCTACCAGGATAATGAATTCCTTATCCTTGATCTCCAGGTTCAGATTCGGGACAACCGGAGATGCCGCTCCATCATAAGTCTTTGTTACATTTTTAAAACTGATCGAAGCCATAATCATTCTCCTCCAAGTTATTTTAGTCTTCTATTCAGAAGAAGCCTGCATGCTCCTCGTCAATGAACAGCGCCTCACTGGGAGCTTCATGGGCCGCCTCTAACTTCTCCGGATCGATCATCTGAAATGCCTTATTAAAGAAGATACTGTTCAGATATGCTACGATCCCGAATCCCAATGTCCCCCACAGGAACACTGCAAGGCTTACACCGTTTGGATTCATGAAGAAGGACAGATACACAGCACCCGCCGTAAGCAGGATACTGAGCACAGTCCACGGCAGCGCCGCGATACTTAGAAGCCATGCATTTTTCAAGGTATTTCTCACACTGTTTCTATATCTTGCCTGCAGCGGGAAAAGATACTGGAATCCGAACAGGAAGATCACGCACATCATGAAGAAGCTGATTCGGTATACTCTTCCCATCGTTCCCGTCATGCTGGTTACAATAAAGTAATAGATTCCAAGGAAAGCGGCCGCCAACAGACAGATCATCCAGATCGCCGTCCCCTGTCTGAAATTCTGCTTAAATGCATTCCAATACTGCTTCGCGATAATGTCGTCCTCGTCTTCGTCCCAAATCGCCTGCATACAGGCAAATAATGCCGACAACGCCGCCCCGATCGTAAAAAGCGGCAGGGAAAACAGGCAGAACAACACATTACACAGGAATATATTCGCTAATTTCCCCAAATTGTACATCAAAGGGCCATTCATATCAAACAAACTCATCGCAGACTCCTTCCATATGAAATATTTACTTGATCGCACCTTCTACCATTCCATTCATGATCTGCTTCTGTGCAACCAGGAAGATCACGATCATCGGAACAATAGCCAGAAGCGCCGCCGTCAGGATCAGATCCCACTGTTTTACATAGGAACCCACGAAAGCCTGCACTGCAACCGGAAGAGTCTTGACCTTGCCGTTCTGTCCAAGCATCAGTGAAGGCAGCAGGTAGTCGTTCCAGATCCACATACCATTCAATATGGTGACCGTCGTGATGACCGGTGTCAGAAGCGGGAAGATGATTCGGAAAAATGTTCCTTCCGGAGAGCAGCCGTCGATAGCCGCCGCCTCTTCAAGCTCATAAGGGATACCCTTGATAAAACCTGTCAGGATGAATACCGTCATAGCTCCTCCGAATCCGCAGTATGCGAACACAATACCCGGGATGGACTGCAGCATAGAGATCCCTATGAACTGGCTCACATCACGGAATGTAGAGATCAGAGGAAGCATAACAACCTGGAACGGAATGATCATGGATGCAATGAATACCATATAGATAGCCGTGGACCATTTGGTCTTATTCCGGCAGATCACCCACGCTGCCATGCCGCCGAAAAGCGCCAGTAATACCAGAGACAGCACCGTAATGATCACTGATGTTCCGAATGCATACCAGAAGTTAAAGTTGGAGTTGTTCACTACGGCAGAAATATTCGCCATCAACTGTGAAAAGCTTACCCCGCCAAAGCCTACCGGATTGGATACGATGCCGTTGGCATTCTTAAAGGTATTCAGCACAACCAGATAGAACGGGAACAGTGTGTAAACTGCAACTATCGTGCCAAGAATTGTAAAGATTATTTTGCTGGATTTCTTCATTTTCATTACAATTCCACCTCCTTGCTGTTGGATATACGAACCTGAATGATCGATACACTTGCCAGAATGATGAAGAACAGAACGGCTTTCGCCTGTCCAAGTGCATAACTGTTCTTCGTGATCGCCGTATTATAGATATTAAGGGCGAGCATCTGTGTACCGTTGGTCAGATAACTTCCCATGAAATCTGCCACAGATCCGGTACCGTTGGTCAGCGCCATATTCACGTCAAACTGCTTGAACGCTGATGTCAGTGTCAGGAATGTACAGATCGTAACTGTAGAAGCGATCATCGGAATCTTGATCTTGAACAGCGTCGTCAGCGCATTTGCCCCGTCGATCTGTGATGCTTCCAGCACGTCCTTAGGAACGGTCGTAAGTCCCGTCACATAGATCAGCATGATATAGCCGGCATACTGCCAGATATATACGACTACGATAGCGGCGAACGCTGTCTTCGTATTTGCCAGAATCGAGTTCATCATTCCCCACTTGGATGTGATCTGGATCAGCACATTGTTGAACACGAACTGCCAGATATAACCAAGTACGATACCGCCGATCAGGTTCGGGAGGAAATAAGATGCCCGGAAGAAGTTGATCCCTCTCATCTTCGACGTACAGAGCAGGGCAAGCATGAAACCAATCACATTGATCAATACCATGTTAAATATAACAAATAAAAATGTAAGCAGCACGGACCATACAAAAGAAGGATCCTTGAACATGGTCGCGTAATTGCTGAATCCCACAAATCCTGTCAGCCGGATTCCATTCCAGTCTGTGAATGAATATACAATACCAAGCGCCAGCGGAATCAATACCGTCACGGCAAATGTAAATAACAGCGGAAACAGGAATATAAAATTAATAATACTGCGGTGATGTTCTACGGTCGGGAAGAAATACAGACCGACTAGGAATACGATTGCTCCGGCTACCAGAAGAGGCCCTCTGAAGCCGGCGCTGCTGCCGCTGAAATCTAAAACCAGCGCGAACGCCAGGCCGGCAATTCCGGCAGCAAGAAGAACATAGGACAACAGTTTCGTTTTATTTGAGTTTTCAGCCATTGTTACAGCTCCTCTCTCTCATTTTTTATCAAAAAGGACGGCAGCCGCCGCTGCCGTCCACCTCTTAAATAGTGGTCTAATTCCAAGGTTCACCCTCGTAAAATTAGTTCGCGTAGCAAGCCTCACTAACCTGCTGGATTGTCTTTATAAAGCCTTCTGTGTCCAGAGCCCCTGAAGCATAGTCTGCAAATACCTGACCTGTGTAGTTCATTGCATAGCCTTCCTTCATATCAAGCCAATGCCAGGATGAAGTCTTCTCTGCTGAAATATAATCTACCATTGCCTGCGCAAACGGATCTGACGCAACGTAGGTGCAGGATTTAAACGGACTGATGAAACCGGCTTCCTCAACCAGTACCTTCTGAGCCGTATCCTCCGACATCCACTGTAAGAATGCCTTTGCCGCATCTACATTACCCTCGGAATAGATGGACCACCAGGAAGGTGAATTTGTGAGGATCGTATCGATACCGTCCTGGAACGCATAAGGAATCATTCCAACCTCGAAATTACCTGCCGCATCATATGCATCCTTGTCATCTGTAGTCATGGTAGCTCCGATCCAGGAACCCTGTGTAACGAAAGCATATTTACCGGATGCGAAATTCAGGATCTGCTGATCGTATGTACCGGAAACCAGTAACGCCGGATCTGAATACTCATTCAGGACGCCTACATACTCTGCAAAATCAGTAAGACGCTCTTCATCGAACTTCCCGCCGTCATTCAGAAGATCAATATAAGTCGTGTCATCACGCTCCAGGCCTGCATCCAGATAATTAGCAAACACATGCTGCCCTGTTGACCAATAGAGATTCGTAGGTTCTGCACAGTATCCTACCACTGCCTCAAGTCCAAGCTCGTCTTTCTTAGAATCAAGAGTCTTGAATGCTTCTTCAAGCTTCGCCGTATCTGTAAGCGTTGCAGGGTCGATCTCGGCCTTCTCAATGATGTCCTTATTATAAGCCAGTCCAATTCCCTCTACAGTGTAAGGATATCCGATGGTTCCTTCTTCTTCGTCCACGTACGCGTTATCTGTGTCAGAAGCCCATTTCTCATCGCTCATATCTACCAGCATTCCGGACCAGTTCTTGAACTCAGGTCCAAGTGCATTGACAAAAATATCCGGCATATTGCCAGCCTGATAATAACCCTTGATGGTTCCCTGGATATCAACGCCGCCGCCCATAGACTCGATCTCTACCGTCACACCCGTCTCTTCCTTGTACATCTCAGCCAGCTTCTTCAAAGTGCCGTCTATCTCGATCTTACCATTAACCAGACGGATCGTATTCCCGTCTGAACCAGATGAAGAACCGCCTGAGCCGCCGTCACCGGAATCTCCGCCTGATGAACCACATGCCGCCAAACCTAATACCATTGTTGCTGCCATTAATGCTGCAATAACTTTCCTTTTCATTTCGTCCTCCACAGTTATAATTTTTTAACCTTTTGCGCATAAGGTATCTTATTACATATATTAGCATTTATTTTATAATATTGCAATATCTTTTGCGCATAAGTTTTAAAAAATATGTCTAAAGACATATTTTTATTTATATTATACAGTTTTTTTCTAAGTTTATTATGCAAAATCACAATACTTTCGCTTATGCGCAAAAGTATACTTAACCAAAAAACCTGCAGACGGAAATGATCTATATCCTCTCCGCCTGCAGGTCCCTACCTGTAAGTTCTTTCTCTTCTATTCGTCTACACCGTCGTCTATGCCGCGTTCAGGCTCCATGCTGTGTTCCGGATTCCCATACGCCGAGATGGTCTTCACGCTGTCCCTCACTACAAGCTCAACAGGCAGCTTCACATCCCACTCTGGAATCTCTTCCTCCTGTATCATCTTGATCAAAGTATCTACCGCAAGGCGTCCCCGCTTCGCAGGATCCTGGCGGACCGTTGTGAGCGCAGGCCGAATGATCCTTGAGAGCAGCACGTCGTCAAACCCTGTAAATGACAGATCCTCTGGGATCCTCACTCCCCGGTCGCTGAAATAACTCATCAGCAAGACCGCCCAGTAATCCGAACAGCACATAAAGGCTGTATAATTCCTGGACAGATAGAACAACTCCTCCATACTGGCCTCTCTCTCCATCATCTCGGCACGGATGATCAGCAGATCTTTGGAATCTGCCTTGAGTCCATACCTGGCCAGAGCCTTCTGGTGTCCGATATAACGGATATAATCTACGCCTTCCATATTATCCGCCAGAAATGCGATCCTTCTGTGTCCGCGTTCGAGAAGGTGGACGGTCATCTCATAAGCCCCCTTCTCGTCTTCAAGCCCCACATTCACATAATTCATAATGTCTCTTGGCGCATAGCTGTCTATCAGAACGATCGGGTTCTTATACCTGCTCTTGATCTTGACAAAATCGTCATGCAGGATCCCAAGCAGAATCAACCCGTCTGCATTCCATGTCAGAATGTTCCTGATCAGCTCTGAGATATCGTCTGAAGTATAGATCATCATGAAATATCCCCTGCGGCGAATCTCTGATTCGATTGCCCCAAGCAGGACACTGAAGAAAGGATCTGCTATGATGTTGTCATACTGGTCCTTCCTGCCCTTCAGAGAGACACCTATGATCTTCGAACACTTCTGCGTCAGACTTCTTGCACTGTTGTTCGGTACATAGTCGTACTCTTTAAGTAATTTCTCCACCTTTTCCACCGTCTTCTGGGAGACCTCGCTCGTCTTCCCATGAATAACATTCGACACTGTCGTCGTGCTGATCCCCAACATATCAGCCATATCCTTGATCGTTATCATATAACACCTCCGTAACGATTCTTCGTGTTCAAATCCATTAAAATTATATCATAAAACATTTACTGCAACAACATCAAAATCCGATTGCACTTTTCCCCAAAAAGAGGTAAATTATTACTAGAGAGATTCGATGCAGAAGACAGATTTCGTCCGCTGCAGGATATAGGAGGTAACATATATGAAACGAACAGCAGGGATCCTACTCCCCATCACCAGTCTGCCGTCCCAATACGGTATCGGCGGTTTTACTCAGAGTGCATATGACTTCATCGACTGGCTCAAGGAAGCCGGACAGTCCTACTGGCAGATCCTTCCCCTTGGCCCTACCAGTTACGGCGATTCCCCTTACCAGTCTTTTTCTACCTTCGCTGGCAATCCTTATTTCATCAACCTGGAAGCGCTGGTTGATGAAGGCGTACTGCATAAGGAGGAATGCGAAGCGGCAGATTTTGGCAGCGAACCCGGCGCCGTAGATTACGAGAAGCTCTACAAAGCACGCTACACCCTTCTCTACAAGGCTTACCAGAGAAGCTGGATCACCGAGAACCATGACTACCAGCATTTTGTGAGGAAGAACAAATGGTGGCTTACCGATTATGCCCTGTTCATGGCGATCAAGGAACAGTACAATAACGTTTCCTGGGACCAGTGGCCCGAAGATATCCGGCTGCGTAAGGCTCACGCCATGACAGAGTATTATAACGAATTGTTTCCATATGTTGAATTCCATCAATATATGCAGTTCAAGTTCCATGAGCAATGGAGCGCGCTCAAGGCTTACGCCAACCAGAAGGGGATCCGCCTGATCGGAGATATCCCCATCTATGTGGCGATGGACAGCGCGGACACCTGGGCCCACCCAGAGCTGTTCCAGTTAGATGAACAGAATGTACCTCTCGCAGTGGCAGGCTGCCCGCCGGACGGATTCTCTGCCGACGGTCAGCTCTGGGGCAATCCGCTCTACCGCTGGGAATATCACCGTGATACCAATTATGAATGGTGGATCTCCCGTCTGGCATACTGCTTCCAGATGTATGATGTACTTAGGATCGATCATTTCCGGGGATTCGATGAATATTACTCTATTCCATACGGAGAGAAGACGGCAGCCAACGGACACTGGGAGAAGGGTCCCGGCATCGAACTGTTCCAGTGCATGGAGCAGCATCTGGGCCGTCATGAGGTGATCGCCGAGGATCTTGGCTACGTGACGGATTCCGTCCGCTGGCTGGTCCGCGAGACCGGCTTCCCGGGGATGAAAGTCCTGGAATTCGCTTTTGACTCAAGAGATACCGGCTCTGCCAACGACTATCTGCCCCATAATTATCCGGAGAACAGTGTCGCATATACCGGAACCCATGACAATGAGACGATCGTTGGATGGTTTGATACCATTACGCCGGAGGAACAGAAGGCAGCAAGGGATTACATGTGCGACCACTATACTCCCAAGGACCAGTTATACAAGTCCTTCATCTCCCTGGTAATGCGGAGCAACGCCAAGACCTGTATCATTCCTATTCAGGATTACATGGGGCTTGACAACAGCTGCCGGATGAATAAGCCTTCCACGGTTGGAAATAACTGGAGATGGCGGCTTAAGAAGGAAGATCTGACGGAAGAATTGAAGGAAGAGATCCGCACGGTCACGAAGAGATACGGGCGGTTGAATTAATATTTTTAATGGCTGATAAGTATCAGGTGCAGTTATGAATTTAACTGCACCTGACTATATACCAATATCTTAGTCTGAACCTGCCCCAGAGATTTTCCTGGCGGCAGGCGGCTTTTGCTCCTGCTGAGTATGCGCCTTACTGCGCGCTGCAGCTCCAGCATTTTTCTTCCTTCTCTTCGGATGCGTCCCATTAATCTCCCAAAATCATATCCATGCTTATAAACTCCGTAATAATAGAATCTTTTTAATTATGTAACATTATACCAATATTTCTTGATTTTGAGAATGCTTTTTAATATAAAACTACTTACAAATCCTCAAACAAATGTTATAATAATTGTAATTATTCATAATATTTTATACAAAAAGGAGGAATGAACGTAAAATGAGTAGATTAGAGATTGACTCTCCAAGCCGGGCTGACATCGTGATAGAAGGTCTTTACAAAGATTTGGAACGTCGGATCGAATCCAGTCCGCCGGGATTATGCCCGGTAGATATGGCGAGGGCATTTTTGGAGTTATGTCATGCACAGACCTGCGGCAAATGTGTGCCGTGCCGAATCGGGCTTGGCCAGCTTAACCACTTGATCAAGGATGTCCTTGACGGGAAAGCAACCATGGAAACCCTGGATATTATGGAGAAGACAGCCGTGTCCGTTATGGAGTCCGCAGACTGCGCGATCGGTTATGAGGCTGCCAATATGGTGTATAAGGGACTGATCGGATACCGGGACGACTACATTGAACATATTGAGAGAGGACGATGTATCTGTACATACAGCCAGCCGGTACCCTGTGTATCCTTGTGCCCCGCCCGTGTGGATATCCCGGGTTATATCGCGCTGGTCAGGGACGGAAGGTACGCAGATGCTATACGCCTGATCCGCAAGGACAATCCGTTCCCTACAACCTGCGGCTTCATCTGCGAGCACCCCTGCGAGGCAAGATGCCGCAGAAATATGGTAGACGATGCCATCAACATCCGCGGCCTTAAGCGCGTGGCGGCAGATTTCGCAGGAGAGGTCGAACCTCCGGCATGTGCCGCGAGCACCGGCAAGAAGGTGGCGGTTCTGGGCGGCGGCCCGTGCGGCTTAAGCGCAGCTTATTATCTGCAGCTTATGGGACATCAGACCACCGTATACGAGATGCTTCCGAAGCTTGGGGGAATGCTGCGCTACGGTATCCCTAATTACCGGCTGCCGAAAGACCGGCTGGACGACGATATCAACAGCATCTTAAAGACCGGCGTAGAAGTCAGATACGGGGTGAAGGTCGGAACAGACATTACGATCCAGGAGATCCAGAAGGAGTATGACGCGGTACTCATCGCCGTCGGCGCGAGCACCGACAAGAAATTGGGAATAGAAGGTGAAGATGCCGCTGGCGTACTTCCCGCAGTAGAATTCTTAAGAGATGTGGGAATGAACAAGATTATGGACCTGACCGGCAAGGAAGTCGCCGTGATCGGAGGCGGCAACGTTTCCATGGATGCCGTGCGTACCGCCAAGCGTCTGGGCGCTAAGAAGGTCAGCATCGTTTACCGCAGAAGGATTGCAGATATGACGGCCCTCTACGATGAGATCGAAGGAGCGATCGCTGAAGGTATCGAGATGCAGACACTAAAAGCCCCTGCTTCCATTGACGTAGACGAGAATAACCATGTAAAAGGCATCTATGTGACTCCGCAGATGGTAAGCGCGATCCGAGACGGACGCGCAAGCATCCGGCCTACCGGAGAAGAGAATATCTATATCCCATGCGACGTTCTGATCATTGCGATCGGCCAGAATATTGAGACGAAACATTTCGAGGACGCCGGAGTTCCGGTAGCCCGCGGCAAGATTGTCACCACCAGCACCGGAGCCTTTAAGGACATGCCGGGTGTATTTGCCGGAGGAGACAGTGCAAGCGGCCCTGCCACCGTGATCAAAGCGATCGCCGGAGCGAAGGTGGTCGCGGCAAATATTGATGAATATCTTGGTTATCATCATATTATCACCAGTGATGTTGAAGTACCGATCCCGAATATCGACGACAGAACTCCGTGCGGCCGCGTCAATCTTACGGAACGCGAAGCCGGAATCAGAGTCTGCGACTTTGAAGGTGTGGAAAACTGCATGACAGAGAAAGAAGCAATACAGGAAGCAAACCGCTGCTTACGGTGCGATCATTTCGGATATGGAATATTCAAAGGAGGCAGAGAGAAATTATGGTAAATCTTACAATAGACGGAAAACAGATTTCAGTAAAAGAAAATACCACAATCATGGAAGCTGCCGATCAGAACGGAATCACGATTCCAAGCCTTTGCTATCTGAAAGGAATCAATGAGATCGCAGCCTGCCGTGTGTGTGTCGTAGAACTAGAAGGAAAAGAACGGCTGATCACCGCATGTAACAATGTAGCCGAAGAAGGCATGGTCGTCTATACGAACAGTCCGAAGGTAAGAAACCACCGACGGAACACGGTAGAGCTTATCCTGTCGCAGCATGACTGCCTGTGCGTCACCTGCCCAAGAAGCGGCAACTGCAGTCTCCAGAAGATTGCCAATGACCTGGATATTCTGGAGATCCCGTTCAAACGAGAGCTGGAGCATCAGCCTTGGGACAAACATTTCCCGCTTATCCGCGACTCAGCCAAATGTATCAAATGTATGCGCTGTATTCAGGTCTGCGACAAGGTACAGGGGTTGAATATCTGGGATCTGGAAGGAACCGGCTCCCGCACTACAGTCAATGTAGCCGGCCATAAGACCATCGAAGAGTCTGACTGTTCCTTATGCGGACAGTGTATCACCCATTGCCCGGTAGGCGCACTCCATGAGCGAAGCGACACCGGCAAAGTATGGAAAGCTCTTGCCGATAAGGATAAGATCGTTGTCGCACAGGTTGCCCCGGCCGTCCGCGCCGCATGGGGTGAGCAGATCGGCCTTGCACCGGAAAAAGCTACCATCGGCAAGATCATGGACGCACTCAAGAGGATGGGTGTCGATTATGTATTCGATACCGTATTTTCAGCAGACCTCACCATCATGGAGGAAGGGCACGAATTCGTTTCCCGCTTCACAGACGGAGAGCTTAAAGACCGGCCTATGTTCACATCCTGCTGTCCTGGATGGATCCGTTTCATCAAGAGCCAGTTCCCTCACCTTGTGAAATATCTGTCCACAGCCAAATCTCCGCAGCAGATGTTCGGAGCGGCGATGAAGACATATTTTGCACAGAAGCTTGGAGTAAGCCCCGACAAGATATTTACCATATCCGTAATGCCTTGCGTAGCAAAAAAAGCCGAGCGCGAGATGGAACTGTTCTATGAAGAATATGCCGGACACGATATCGATGTGGTCATCACCACCAGAGAATTGGTTAAGATGATCCGCTCCGCACACATCCGTCCTGAGACGCTTGAGGATATCGAGAGCGACCGTCCGATGCATGACGGTACCGGAGCCGGCGTGATCTTCGGCGCTACGGGCGGCGTTATGGAGGCGGCCCTCCGAAGCGCCTACTATATCATCAAGAAGGAGAATCCTCCGGCTGATGCATTCAAGGCGGTACGAAGCAGCGGATTCAATGAAAATAACGGCGTTCAGGAGGCGGAATTCGCCATCGACGACATTAAAGTCAGGACTGCAGTAGTCAGCGGACTTGGCAACACGAGGGCCCTTCTTAACAAGATCGAGTCTGGGGAAGTGCACTATGACTTCGTAGAGGTCATGGCCTGTCCCGGTGGCTGCGTAGGAGGCGGCGGCCAGCCGATCCACGACGGCGAGGAGCTGGCGTTTGAAAGAGGCAAGAATCTGTATGAGCTGGATGAGAATATGGAACTGCGCTTCTCCCACGAGAATCCGGACATTCTTAAAATGTATGAAGAATTCTTCGAGAAACCGAATTCACATAAGGCTCACATGCTCCTGCATACCGAGCATGTCAGACAAGACTAGCGTCCAAGACTATTGATTACATACCAGCCATATCAGGCAAGAACTCCCGGAGTCCTCTATATTCGAGGTCTTTGGGAGTTTAATGCTTCTAATTATACAATAACAAAAAAAGAGAAAGTCTCAAAATATTATTATTTCAAGACCTTCCCTGATCTGTTCATACCCTTAGGCTCTTATTTGGCATAGTCCGTGACACGTGACTCGCGGATTACATTGACCTTGATCTGTCCAGGGTATTCTAACTCATACTCTATCTGCTTTGCTATATCCCTGGCCATCAATACCATATCCGCATCAGATACCTGCTCTGGAACTACCATAACTCGAATCTCTCTACCCGCTTGAATAGCAAAAGATTTGTCAACGCCCTTAAACTGGTTGGTGATATCTTCTAACTGTTTTAACCTGTTGGTATATGTTTCTAATGTCTCTCTTCTGGCGCCCGGCCGTGCAGCCGAAATGGTATCCGCCGCCTGAACGACACAGGCAATCAGACTCTCCGGTTCTACATCGCCGTGATGCGCCTCAACCGCATTGATGACCGTCGCCGATTCCTTGTACTTCCTGCAGAGATCCACACCAATCTGGATATGTGAACCTTCTACATCATGATCGATCGATTTGCCCACATCATGAAGAAGTCCTGCCCGCTTAGCGATCCTGACATCCAACCCGATCTCGCCCGCAAGAAGCCCCGCAAGCTGTGAAACCTCAACAGAATGCTTGAGTGCATTCTGTCCGTAGCTTGTCCGGAATTTCATACGTCCAAGAAGCCGGATCAGTTCCGGATGGATACCGTGAACACCCACTTCCAGAGCAGCCGCCTCTCCTTCTTCCCGGATCATGGCATCTACTTCCTTCTGGGCCTTCTCCACCATCTCCTCAATCCTTGCCGGATGAATACGTCCGTCAACGATCAGCTTCTCTAAGGCAATCCTTGCGACTTCTCTTCTGATGGGATCAAATCCCGATAATACAACCGCTTCCGGTGTATCATCAATGATCAGCTCAACACCCGTCATCGTCTCCAGCGTACGGATATTGCGCCCCTCACGTCCTATGATCCTTCCCTTCATCTCGTCGCTTGGAAGCTGTACGACCGAAATCGTGGTCTCTGCAACATGATCTGCCGCGCATCTCTGGATCGCGGTAACAACGAATTCCTTCGCCTTCTTGTCCGCCTCTTCCTTCGCCTGCGTCTCTAATTCCTTGATCATCCTGGCTGTGTCATGCTTGACATCATCCTCAACAGTTTTTAATAAATACTCTTTTGCTTGTTCGGAGGTAAGTCCTGAGATTCTTTCAAGTTCCTGCACTCTCTGTCTGCCCAGCTCTTCCACTTTCGCTTCACGCTGACGCAGTTGTTCTTCTTTTGCTGCATGTCCTGCCTCACGCTTCTCGATCGCATCCGCTTTCTTATCTAAAGCCTCTTCTTTGGAAAGTACACGCTTCTCATAACGTTGTAACTCGTTTCTGCGTTCCTTAGTCTCTTTCTCAAGTTCATTCTTGTTCTTAATAGACTCTTCTTTAATTTCCAAGAGAGACTCCTTCTTCTTCGCCTCAGCCGTCTTCACTGCGTCGTCAATGATTTCCCTTGCTTTTGTCTCCGCATTCCCAATCTTGGACTCTGCATTCTGCTTCAGATTGGAAACTGTCAGGAAATGACTGATGACTGCTGCCGCTACGATCAGCACAACTCCTACAGCAATTAATATTCCATTCGGCACAGGAGCACCTCCTTATTCAGTTTTCATTGTACAAATACAACACTTAGATTTTATACTGTTTTCACAAAGATGTCAAGCTTTCCGCCCACAACATTTGACTTTCGTTATCCTAATTGTTATTGTTCGCTCATCTTAAGGACCCGCCGGATCTCGTCATAGCCGAATCCCTTGCGCAGCAGATATCCCGCCATCTTCTGCGTCTGAACATAATCGGCCGTCTCTGCATCGAACCGCTTCTTCCTGATAAGCGCCTCCATCGCCGTCCTGGATGCATCCCCGTCATAATACTCCTCCAGGGCCTCCTCCGCTTCCTCACGGCAGATCCCCTTCCGGCACAGCGCCGCATATAATTCTCTCCTGCTCTTCCGGTTCTTCCTGCCCTCGATAAAACTCCTGGCATACTCCCGGTCGTTAAGGTAACCAAATGACTTCACATACCGAACCGCTTCCTCCACCGCTTCCTCTGTATAGCCGCCCTGCTCAAGCTTACTGCGAAGCTGAGCTTCCGTGCGCCCCATATCGCTTAACAGATGCAGCGCCCTTGCCTTCACCCGCTTCACAATGATATCCCGGAAGATCTCATCATAATCTTCCTCGTCAAGTTCAGCGTCCACCGCAATATGATACCGCGATAACTCTCCCTTATACAGGACAAACGCAAACCGATCGTCTACATACACGCGGAATCTGGTCTTCGTGACCGGCTCAATCTTCGTAACCGTCATATCTTATGCTTCCTCTGTCTCTTGTGTATCATCCGCAGCCGCCTCATCTGCGGCTTCCGCCTGCTCCGGTTCTTCCTTCACCGTGTCTTTGGAGGCCTGGGACTTCCTGCCCCCGCCCTTCTTGCCGTCCTTTGGTATCGGCTTCGAGTTCTTGTCGTCTAACGGCGCATCCTCAGCTATATTATAATGGCTGCGGATCTTAGCCTCCAATTCCTTCATGACCTCCGGATGCTCCTTGAGATACGTCTTGGCATTCTCACGTCCCTGGCCGATCTTATCCCCGTTATATGCAAACCATGACCCGCTCTTGCTCACCAGCTTACAATCCACCGCAAGATCCAGGATATCGCCTTCCCGTGAAATCCCCTGGCCGAACATAATGTCGAATTCCGCTTCCTTGAACGGCGGGGCGATCTTATTCTTCACAACCTTCACACGGGTCCTGTTCCCCACCATATCGCCGCTCTGCTTCAGCGTCTCCACTCTTCTGACATCCATACGGATAGACGCATAGAACTTAAGCGCCCGTCCTCCTGTAGTCGTCTCCGGATTCCCGAACATCACACCGACCTTCTCGCGAAGCTGATTGATGAAGATGACCACACAGTTGGACTTGCTGATCACCGGCGTCAGCTTCCTGAGCGCCTGGGACATCAGCCTGGCCTGCAGGCCTACATGGCTGTCGCCCATATCCCCTTCAATCTCCTGCTTCGGCACCAGCGCAGCCACAGAGTCCACAACGATGATGTCCATCGCGCCGGAACGCACCATCGTCTCGGTGATCTCAAGCGCCTGGTCCCCGCTGTCCGGCTGGGAAATATACAGCTCATCTATATCCACTCCGATATTCTTCGCGTAGACAGGATCCAGCGCATGCTCCGCATCAATAAAGCCTGCGATCCCTCCCCGCTTCTGTACTTCCGCGATCATATGTAACGCAACTGTCGTCTTACCGCTGGATTCGGGCCCATATACCTCCACGATACGTCCTCTCGGAACACCTCCAAGGCCCAGCGCAAGGTCCAGGCTCAAAGACCCTGTCGGAATCGTCTCCACCACAACCTGTGCCTTGGGATCTCCAAGCTTCATGACCGTCCCCTTGCCGAAATCCTTCTCAAGCTTCGCTATCGCAGCATCCAATGCCTTCTTCTTATCTTCATTCGCCATAATAAAATCTCCTTCTCGCACATCGAACGAACGTTCGTTCTATGGTTAATATACTATTATACTTATCCCAAAATGTCAACACTTAATTCAGGAAAAAACAGGAAAACTTTGAATCAATCAAGATATGCCGCTTTAGATAAATAGAACTGTCCAACCCCTCAAGGACTATTCTGACTGTTTTTAAAATACCACACTTCGCCTCTTCCGTCAACTGTCAGATGAAAAGAATCCGATTCTTTTCACAGTTCACGGCCTAACTGTCCGCGGACTGTAACGCATCCAGCCCATTGAAAAGTCCCCTAAAGGCGAAGGACTGGATGCCTGATCCCTCCATTTTACCGGGCGAAGCATTTACAGAGACGCAAGCTTAAGAATCCACAGGATCGCCCAGCCCAGATCCCTTTCTTCTACACCTTTTTCCGTCACCACATCATAAGAAGCGATCTCCTCCCCGTCAAGGAAATACCTGACCCTGCCAGCCACCTCGCCCTTCTTCA
>CANTDX010000066.1 GCA_947652615.1 uncultured Dorea sp.
GAAGCTGCAAGCTGTCCGTATGGCTCTGCCAGATTGCCAAGCATCTCTGGTATCAATGGCTTAGTAAGCGCTCCCGGCAAAAAGAGGTGGAGCTTACAGACCAGGTCCCCTGTCAGGAGTCTTTGGAACAATCTGCTCTGTTCCACATGGAGAAGACGGAGCTATACCAGGCGATCCATAAGCTTCCCGATCCCATGCGGGAGCTCGTGTACCTGCGCCTGACCGGTGAATTCTCCTTTGCGGAGATCGGCAGTCTCCTTGGAAAAAACGAGAACTGGGCACGCACCACCTTCTACCGGGCCAAACAAAAAATCATGAAAGAAATGGAGGGATCAATATGAAATGCTGCATTGCGACAGACCTGCTGCCAGGATATATCGACGGCCTGACAAGCCCGGAGACAAACGAAGAGATTGAAAAGCATCTGGAAAGCTGCGATGCCTGCAACACCATTTACCGGCAGATGACGGCAGTGATTCCCAGCGAAATTTCGGAGAAGGAGCATGAGGTCGATTTCCTGAAAAAGCTAAAAGGACGCATGCACCGCAAATTCGCAGCCGTCTCCCTCGCTACCTGTGCCGTACTGATCGGAACTACTGTTTTTCTGCAGAAGTATACGATCCCGGTTCCCTATGATCCGGATTGTATGACTATGGAACGATACGAAATTGCATACGTTCCTAACAGCTTCGGTCTCAGAGAATGGCAATACAAATCTGATGCGGCAGAATCAGAAAACAGCGGGGAGGATACGTCCATGGAGAAGATCCGGTTTGTCCTGAATCTCTCTATCGAAAAACAAAAGGCCCTGAAAATCAACAATTTCACATCCAGGAGCCGGACCATCCAAAGAGACGGCAAGACCGTAAGGATCGTCTATTATTGTTACACGAGAACACTATGGAACAGCCTGTTCCCTGATGACAGCCAAGCTTTGAACTCTCTAATCAATGAAGGCGATATATACGAAGAATCCTTCGGCAGGAACGCCAATGAGGATTATCAGCCGATTCCAAGAGAGATCTATTACCTGCCGATGAGGAATCTGGATAAGCTGAACCGGCTTTCCGATGAAGAATTTGACGCTCAAAAAGAAGCCGCCAGGCTTGTATGGAGCGGAGTGATCTAACATGCAGAAAGGAGAATATTGATTATGTTTTATGCGATTTATTTATTGGGGATTATTTTCTGGATCTTAAGGGGCGGCGGAGGATTCGGCAATCTTGTGAATTATATAGATGGGTTTACCTGTCTGTTTGTCCTGGTACCCTGTGTACTGATCTTATTTGGCACCGGAAGCCTGAAAGCCTTCGGCAGGGCAGTCTTGTTTGCCTTCGGCAAAAAGGATGCTCCCCTGATATCGTATGAGGAGAGCTTTCTGGCAGTCAAAATGGTAATGATGATCTCGGCAATCTTCGGACTGCTTGACTTCTTGATCGGAACCTTCACCAGCATCCGCTCTGTTGAAGACTTCTCCTCCATTGAAGCGCTGGGCTGGATCGTGCGCGACCTGTCAGTGACCATGATATCACTCTTGTATCCGCTGCTGATCTGGATCATTCTGCTGCCGCTGTGCTTTATGCTGAAAAAGCATCTCCGGCAGCAGGACAGGAATGCCGTCAAAATTCTATGATCTCAACCCCTTTATTCCTCATCTCTTCAATCCTTGCCTGCGTCACGGGAATGATGCACAGATGTACATCCTCTCCCCATGCAAAATAAGGATACATTCCTATATTATCTCTGTAATACAGAGCGCACGGCACAGATTCGGCGGTATATTTCATATTCGTATCATGCTCGAAGGCAAGCCTGTTCAGTGTTGTATACAGTTCCCGGATCCGGTTGTCCAAGAGGTCCGGGAACATAACCTTGAGAGTATAATAACACAGTTCCTCATATATCGTATACATTTGCTCAAAAGAGCTATGGGCATCATAATTCACCGTGATCTCCTGGATATAGTCAGCATTGCTTGGCGCATAGACCGTGATGGTCGGAAGGGGCAGGATGCTCTCATCCCTGGAATAATGATAACGGCAGGTCTTATGGTTGGAATGGATAGACGTATCATACACATAAGAGCGCCACTGCAATGACGGAAGCAGATAACGTTCCCCCTTGTCAGCCCAATAGAGGCCATTGAAGCTGTCTATAAAATCATCCATCGGAACCTGAAATACAAGCTCGCCCGGACGGTTCTCCATAACCTCTATATGCAGCTCCTTCTTCCGAGCCTCTTCACCTAGAATCTCTTCTGTCCGCTCCACCTGCAGGTTATCCTCGCTGTCAGGCTCTTGCGGATAGGGACCTGCCGAATCCTCATCTGCCTGATCTTCTGCTGCCGCTTCACCCGGAAGCTGTTCCGATCCTACCTCTATGTGCTGCAGACCATATGTCACTCCCTTCACCGCCGCTCTTGTAAATACAACGGCGCCGATCAGCATAAGAGCCGCCATCACAACATCCTTTGGCCGTATCCTCATCTCGTCTCTAACTCCCTTCTCGGTCTGTATCCCGGAATCAGACGGGCATTCTCCCGATCCACCTGATTGCCCGCATACACCAGCCGTCCGTCCTCTGTCCTTCGGAATGTCACCATATGTCCGAAGGAATAATCCGTTCCCTCCTCAATATAGATTGCCTCCACATACACTTTAAGTATCCCGCCTTCCTTCTCCTCGCACCGCACCACTTCCGGGAACGGCTGGATCTGCTGAACGCGGTTCAGCGCGTGGACCGCACTCCAGGGATATCTGCCCTTCTCCGCATCATACCCGGCGTATGCTTCAATCTCTTCTGTCCGGATGTCAAAATACTGCTGTATTACCGTCTCAAATTCTTCTTTGGGAATGCCGCCGGAATATACTTCTTCATCCAATGTATTTCCGGTCGCCATCTCATACAGATAATCATACAGATCATTGAACTCTATCTTCTCAAGGCTGTTCTCATCCCAGTCCTCCAGGAACAGATTGTTGCTTAAGTAACTGACCGGGACAATATAATGCTCCATCATATCCCGGCACTGCTCATCCAGCGGCAAGATCCGGTAGAAGATGTGCATGTCCATCTCCTGATTCCTGGTCAGCGCCTTCTCCCAGATCAGCCAGCCCTTCTTGGTATATTCCCAACGGTATACCGCGATCTTCTCCATCTGCTGGATATAGACCTCCATCGCTTCATCGAATGAGGCGCTTAAGAAGGTTACGGTCAGCTCCTTTTCATGAAACGCAAGACGGTAATACCGGAAGACACCTATCGTATTGATCTGATAGAATTCCACCTCAGCATCCTCCCCCTCTTCGGCCCGTCTTATGGCGGCGTCTATCTTCTCATAATTTGTCATGTTGTAATCACGGCTTCCGCAGGTAACGGAAGATCCGTCTGCCGCCGCGGCTTCTATCATCTCATGCACCGTTTCCTCCGGGAAAATAACCCCATCCACAACCGCCGTGCCATCATTTCCAGCTGAAACTGCCTTCCCACCGCCAGAAGTTTTCCTCTCTTCATCCGAGCCCTCTGCCAACGCGGCAGTATAGATCCCCTTACACTTCTCCATCTGCGCAATCAGCTTCCCTCTCGCATCATCTGCTTCCTTCTGATCCATCTTAACCGTCTTCAATTCATAATCCAAAGCATCTTCCGATTCCTCCTGACTTCCCTGGTAATCCTGTCCCTCGTTCCAACCGCTTACAGCATCCTCCTTATGCCCCTTTCCGGTTAATGCACACCCCGGCAGCAGACAGATCAGGGCCAGCATTGTCACTGCTTTCAATATATTCTTAATTCCTGCATATTTTTCCCGGTCTTTTATCCGCATCAAAATACATCTCTCCTACCTATTCCTGCAGTCAAACGATTTTTAAATCTTACACATGTAGTATATTATATAATATTTCCGGTCTTTGTCAACATCTTTTTATTCCCGCAAGCATTAAACTGAACGAGCAAGGCTGCAAACGCAAAAAATGAGGCCTTTGAAAATCATTTCAAAAGCCTCATATACGTCATACTTTAAAGCATCCGCCCCCGATAAATTCCCTGAGCAGTGAATTCGTCGGTACATTCTCGCTTCCGATCCCTACGAAGTAATCCAGAAACTTAAGCAGCCTCTTCGCCTCCAGATATTCCGGGCAGCTCCTATCAATCCCGAAAAGCAACGGCTCCACATAGAGCTTCAGCACGGCAAGCTCATAGATCAGCGTAGAATTAAACATTACGTCCGCTTCCTCCTGGAACGGGAAGATAAACTTCTCCTCCCCCCTCCTTACCGACTGCCACATCCGTATGGTCCTCTGGGCGGAAGACCCCCTGGTACGGGCGTCTCTCACGATCCGCCGAAGCAGCCTTCCGTCTGTAGTCGGGATCCGGTCATGCTCGTCTACATTCAACTGGGTCAGAGCGCTGATGTAGATCTTGAATTTATTCTCATCCGGGAGATTCAAGGTCAGTTTCGGATTCAGACAATGAATCCCCTCTATCACGAGCACGTCGTTCGGCCCAAGCTTCGTCGCCGGCGAACCATACTCTTTATGCCCCGTCACAAAATTAAAAGTCGGAATCACAACCTCTTTGCCGTTCAGCAGATCGTTCAACTGACGATTGAACAGCTTCACATCCACAGCCTCCAGGCATTCAAAGTCAAAAGCGCCCGTCTCATCCCTTGGATTCTCTTCTCTCTCAACGAAATAATTATCCACGGCGATCGGGCGAGGCGTCAGACCATTTACCCGAAGCTGTACAGACAGACGATGAGAGAAGGTAGTCTTCCCGGAGGATGACGGTCCCGCTATTAAGATAAACTTAAGCTCCGGGCGTGCGGCAATCTGCGACGCGATCTCCGCGATCTTCTTTTCCTGCAGCGCCTCCTGTACCAATACCACATCATGAACATCGTTCTTCGTGATCTTATCATTGAGCGCACCCACCGTCTCGATCCCCTGGAGATCTCCCCAGTGAACCGACTCCTTCAACACATGGAACAGCTTGTTCTGCGGCTCAAATACCGGCACCTCCTTAGGCGCTGACTTCACCGGCATCTGCACTACGAACCCCTCGTCATACAGATATAACTTAAAATACTTCAGATACCCCGCGCTTGGAACCATATATCCATAGTGATAGTCTTCGAATTCATTCATGCTGTAGATGTTGACCTTGGAGACCCTGCGGTAGCGGAACAACCTCTCCTTATCGTGCATCCCATGCCTGCCGAACAGCGCGATCGCATCATCGGTGCGGACAGAACGCTTATGGATCGGCATATCCAAATCCACCATCTCATGCATCCTGGCTTCTACCCGGTCCAGGAAATCCTGATCCACATTGATATCGCCGTCCACCGTACAATAATACCCCTTACTGACGGAGAAATGAATCCGTACTTTCCTCACAGCATCATGTCCCGCAACATCATAAACCGCCTTCACCAGCATAAGATTAATACTTCTTCGGTAGGTCTTATTGCCGATCTCCCCCGCCGTCGTCTCAAACTGAATCGTACAGTCTGATTTCAGCTTCTTGAATAACTCCTGCAGCTTCCCGTTCACAAATACCAGCACAATATCTTCTTCATAATTCTTCTGATAGTCTGCCGCGATCTGGCCATATGTAGTTCCCGCCTCATACTGCCGGACCTCTTCTCCAATCTGTACCTGATACATCTCTTTCCCCATATTTTCACCTCTTTCTTATAACTGGCTTCTAAAGAATCTTCCTAATCCGCTCAAACACTGGCAAAAGGATGACGCAACGATGCAGTCATAATCTCCACACCGCTTAGATTCTCCGCCAGATATCGTTCCATGTCTTCCACAAAGATCCACTCAATACCATAATGCCCCGCATCGATCACAGCCATTCCCTGAGCAGCCGCATCGATCCCTTCATGGTGCCCGATATCACCGGAGATCAACACATCTGCTTTCTTGCGCAGCGCTTCCTGTATCACGCTCTTTCCGGACCCGGGACAGATCGCAATTCTCTCAACCTGCCCTTCAAGATCCCCAAAGGCACGGACACCATCCAGCCGGAATGCCTTCTTCACTTCCTCGCAACACTGTCTCAGCGTAACCGGCCTCTCAAACTGTCCGATCCGTCCAATCCCTTCCACGCTGCTTTCCGTGCCTTCACTGTTGCCGGCGCCTTCCCGGGTCTTCGCCGCCTCCATACCGCGGCAGGTAACTTCCAGAACCTCCTGCCCCTCTAACCGCATCATATCCGCAGACAACTTCGCCATCCTGAGCACATCATAATTCGTATGCATAGCATAGCAGGAGATATCATGATGAATCAGTTCTAAGAGCCTCCTTCCGATAAAGTCCCGATTCGTGATCCGCTTCATCCCGCCGAAGATCAGCGGATGGTGCGTGATCAGAAGATCCGCACTGCGGCATACCGCTTCACGGATCACTTCGTCCGTGGCATCCACCGCAATATAGATACTCTTAACTTCTCCGTCATCCCGCCCCGCCAACAGACCTACATTGTCCCATTCCAATGCATATTCTGCCGGATAAGCACTCTCTATTACCGCTAATACATCCTTGCAAACCATATCTTCCATTCTCCTTTTCCGCCGATAGATACCCCGTATCCCTGTTCAGTCCTCCGGACGGATACAGTAGTATCCAAGCGCTCTGCTGATGATCATGATATCCCTCCGGATTTCATCCTTGCGAAGCCTTGCCCCCTCGCTCTCCACATGGTGGCTCAATTCCTTGAATATATCCTCTCTGATGGCCAGTTCCCTGTGAAGAAATCTCTCCAAGACCGGACTTCTCTTCTCCAGGAGCCGCTTCCCGAAGATATACTCACACTCCGTATACTTGGCAGACTCTCTGCGAATCGCCGGGACTGCCCGCATCATCGTATAGAATTTCCCGTCCTCTTCCACCATATCCTCATCTATGATATCCATGCCCTGATCCAGCAGAAATTTGCGCACCTTCCATATCTCGGACTGCGGCTGCAGAACACAGGCCTTCAACTGATCTACTACTTCCCTGCCCTCTTCCAGGATCCGGATGATCAGTCCTCCGCCCATACCGGCGGCTATGATCGTATCCACCTCCCCCGGCTCCACGGCCTGAAGACCATCCGACAGCCTGGTCTCGATCTTCCCCTTAAGATTATGCCCGATAATATGCATCTTTGCCCGCTCAAGAGGCCCGCCGTTGATGTCCAGTGCGATCACCTTCGATGCGATCTGCTTCTGCACCAGATAGATTGGTATGTACCCGTGATCTGTTCCAATATCTGCAACAGAGGCGCCCTCTGTCACAAGACTTGCAACCGCATAAAGTCTTCTTGATAGTTCCATAGGCGCCTCTTTCTTAATCCAGATAATCTCTTAATTTTCTGCTGCGACTTGGATGCCGAAGCTTCCTGAGCGCTTTCGCCTCGATCTGACGGATACGCTCTCTGGTAACGTCGAATTCTTTGCCGACCTCCTCCAATGTACGCGCACGGCCGTCGTTCATACCGAATCTAAGCCTCAGTACCTTCTGCTCCCTCTCTGTCAAAGTATCAAGCACTTCATCCAACTGCTCCTTAAGAAGGGTCTGGGCTGCCGCTTCTGCCGGTACGGGTACATTGTCATCCTGGATAAAATCACCCAGGTGGCTGTCCTCCTCCTCACCGATCGGCGTCTCTAAAGATACCGGCTCCTGAGAGATCTTGAGGATCTCCCTGACTCTCTCCACAGGCATGTCCAACTCTTCCGCGATCTCCTCCGGCGTGGGTTCACGCCCCAGCTCCTGCAATAATTGTCTGGACACACGGATCAGCTTATTGATGGTCTCCACCATATGGACCGGAATACGGATCGTCCTCGCCTGGTCTGCAATCGCTCTGGTGATCGCCTGACGAATCCACCAGGTCGCATAGGTGCTGAACTTGAATCCCTTACGGTAATCGAACTTCTCCACAGCCTTAATAAGCCCCAGGTTCCCCTCCTGGATCAGATCAAGAAAAAGCATACCGCGGCCTACATAGCGCTTCGCAATGCTGACAACCAGACGTAAGTTCGCCTCGGCCAGACGCTTCTTGGCGTCCTCGTCGCCTTCGGCCATCCTGCTCGCCAGATCTACCTCTTCATCAGCCGTCAGAAGCGGTACCTTACCGATCTCCTTCAGATACATGCGGACCGGATCTTCGATACTGATCCCGTCCGGAACCGACAGATCCAACTTCTCCATATCTACATCGTCTTCTTCCGAAATCATAAGATCCACATCATCGAGATCATCATCCCCGCTGATACGCAGTACATCGATATTGTGGCCCTCCAGATATTCAAATACCTTCTCCATCTGATCTGGTTCCAGTTCCATGTCCGAAAAGAAATCATTAATCTCCTGCACTTCCAGAATACTCTTCTTCTTTTTACCCAGAGAGACCAGTTCTTTTAATTTCTCTTCAAATTTCACTATGTTTTCTTCCATATAGTGCCCATCCTCTCATTGCTTGCTTATATTTTATCCTTAATTAATAGAAATATGCAGTTTTTGGATGTCCTGCAATTCCCTTTTTGCATTCATCAGTCTCTGAAGCCCCTTCATATCAGTCGGTTCCAGGTTTTTCGTCGCCTCTTCTATGCTGTGGTTCTTCACTCGGATGATCGTCTCCTTCAGTGCCTTCTCCTGTTCCTTCGCCGTCGTCAGTTCCCTGATCTTCGTGTTAAACAGGCTCGCCGCCTCTCGATGCTCCTCTTCTTCTGTAAAATGGTTCATGATCTTCGCCGGATTCACAGCCCCCGCCTCATACTGCTCATAGACAAGCCGTGCGACTTCTCGGTACAGCCCCTCCGTAAAATCTTCTGGAGAGATATACTGTTCGATCTGCCGAAAGAGAACCTCATCCTCGATCAGCCAGGTCAGCAGAATCTTCTGGGACTTCGTCATCCCATCCTCCTTCTTCCTTAGCCTTTCATCCGTGCTCTTCGGCCGTCTTGCCGGCCTGGCAAGCCCAGACTGGACCGCTATCTTACCTACAAGCTGCCGCAGATCCCCCACGCCCACATGGTAGGCGGCCGCCACCGCCTCTATGTAGTTATTGCGCTCAATCTCTTCATCAAATTCCGTAAGCCGTCTGGCTACCTCCCGCATGAAATCAGTCTTCCCCTCCGGGGACTGCATATCATACTCCCTCTCAAGGACCTCCAGACCGAACATGAAACCATTCCTCGCCTTGCCGATCCTCTCCTCGAAAGCTTCCGCCCCCAGATTCTTAATGAATTCATCCGGATCCTTATAGGGGTCCATGCGGATGACTTTCGCCGTGATCCCTACATCCTTAAGTATCGGCACCGCACGCAACGCAGCCCTGGTACCTGCCCCGTCACTATCGTAGGTCAGATATACCTCCTGCACATAGCGCTTGATCAGCGAAGCATGCCCCTGAGTCAGCGCCGTTCCCAGGGATGCCACCGCATTCGTGAATCCGGCCTGATGGAGCGAGATCACATCCATGTACCCTTCGCAAAGCAGGAAATAAGACTTCTTCGAAGTACGCGCCCGGTTAAGCCCATACAGGTTCCTGCCCTTGTCGAATATCACGGTCTCCGGAGAATTCAGATACTTGGGCTGTCCCTCACCCATGACCCTTCCGCCGAAACCGATCACCCGGCTGTTCACATCCATAATCGGAAACATCACCCGATTCCAGAACTTATCGGAAGCGCCGTGACGTTCATCCACACTGATCAATCCGGCCTTGGCGATCATATCTGTCTGATATCCTTTAGATTTCAGATACTGGTACAGAAGATTGCTGTATTTGTTCGAATATCCAAGCCCGAATGCCTTGATCGTGTCGTCGCTAAGCCCCCTGTTCTTCAGATATGTAAGCGCCTGCGCTCCCTGACTGTTCTTAAGCTGCACATAATAATACTGAGCCGCCGCCTTATTGATCTCAAGGAGAACGGCCCGGGTATCCGCCCGTTCCCTTGCTTCCCTAGAGTACTCCTGTTCTGGAAGCTCAACTCCTGCCCTCTCAGCCAGAAATTTAAGCGCCTCCACAAAAGAAAAATTCTCATACTCCATAATGAAAGTAATTACATTGCCCCCTGCCCCGCATCCGAAGCAATAATACATCTGTTTCTGCCTGCTGACAGAAAAAGAGGGCGACTTCTCATTATGAAACGGACACAAGCCAAAATAAGAGCTTCCCTTCTTCTTAAGGCTCACATAACCGGATATCACATCCACAATATCATTTTTTGATCTTACTTCTTCAATTACTTCTTCGGAATACATTTTTTATACCCTCATATATAATATTCGACAAAAGTATTCGATTTCCTTTTAAATTTTCCATGATTCCGGGATAAAATATTCTTCGAACTTTTTTATTGCGTAGGTATCCGTCATACCCGCTATGTAATCACACACCGTCTGCTCTTTGCCAGACTCCCCGTTCTCCATCTTGATAAGGAACTGCCTGGGCATTGCGCCGGGATGCTTCATATAATACCCGTACAGATTCTCTATCATTTTGACCGCCTTATCTTCCTCCCCCTTCGCCGCAGGATTCTTATATACATTCTCATACATGAACCTGCGCAGACCAAGCATAGCCTCCATGACCTCCGAAGACATGCTGATCTGCGGCTGATCCATACTGTGAGTGATCACATCATGGATCATAGTATCCAGCCGGATCCTGGTGGACGATCCCAGCACACGCCTGTATTCCGGGGGAATATCCTCCTCTGACAGAATATTTCCCCGGATAGCGTCATCAATATCATGATTGATATATGCAATCTTGTCTGACAGGCGCACGATCTGCCCTTCTAACGTATGCGGAGTACAGCAAAACTTATGATTCCATATACCGTCCCTCACCTCCCAGGTAAGGTTAAGCCCCTCCCCCTGCCTCTCCAGACATTCCACCACACGGACACTCTGTTCATTGTGGCGGAAACCCAGCGGGCATACTCTGTTCAGGGCATACTCTCCCGCATGGCCGAAAGGCGTATGCCCAAGGTCATGCCCCAGCGCGATCGCTTCCACCAGGTCTTCATTCAGACGCAGCGCCTTCGCGATCGTCCTGGCATTCTGCGATACCTCCAGGGTATGGGTCAGCCTGGTCCGGTAATGGTCGCCCTTGGGCAGCAAGAACACCTGGGTCTTCTGCTTCATACGGCGGAAGGATTTGCAGTGCAGGATCCGGTCACGGTCCCTCTGGAATACCGGGCGGATATCGCACTCTTCTTCTTCCCGCTCCCTGCCGGCGGAATCTCTGCTCCTCGCCGCGTAAGGGCTTAAATACTCTGATTCCCTAAGTTCCATCTGTTCCCTGATCGTCACCTGTCACACATCCTTCCGCTATCTAACTGCCTAATCCTTCAGACGCTTCTCAATGGCCTCCACAACCGTCTCCAATACTTTGATACGGGCATAATACTTGCAGTTGCCTTCCACAACGACCCATGGCGCATGCGGCGTAGAGGTCCGGATCAGCATCTCGTTCACCGCTTCTTCGTACTGATCCCACTTCTCACGGTTACGCCAGTCTTCATCCGTAATCTTCCACTGCTTCTCCGGATTCTCCTGCCTTGCCTTAAATCTTCTCTCCTGCTCATCCTTATCAATCTGCATCCAGAACTTCAGTACGATTGCCCCCGCATCCGCCAGATCCTTCTCCATATCATTCATCTCTTTGTATGCCCTCTGCCATTCCTGCCTGGAACAGAAGCCCTCGATCCGCTCCACCATGACCCTGCCGTACCAGGTCCTGTCAAAGATGGTGACATGGCCGGCCTTAGGCATATCCACCCAGAACCGCCAGAGATAGTGATGCGCTTTCTCGATGTCATTGGGGGAGGCTGTTGGATGCACCACATAGCCTCTGGGATCCATCTTCTCTGTCAGACGCTTGATCGCGCCGCCCTTGCCGCCTGCATCCCAGCCTTCAAAACCAAGTATCACCGGAATCCTCCTGCGGTAGAGCTCTCCGTGCAGCTTCTCCATCTTCTTCTGCAGCTTGCTAAGCCGTGCCTTATATTCCTCCTTCGTGTATGCAAGACCTAAGTCTGCTTTTGCAAGGATGGAATTCTTGAATTTCTTATCCTGTTCGGACATGCTGAACCGAAGCTCCCCGTCTATATCCGTATCTTCTGCATTCACCGGTTCCTTCCTGCCTTCTGCACGTCTCGCCTCCTCTACCTTCTCGGCCAGAGTCTGAGCAACGATCGCATAGATCTTCGCCGTCGCGAACTTACGATCCACAGCCTCCACGATATTCCACGGCGCATACTCTGTATCCGTCCTTCTCAGCATCTCTTCATTCATCTCCTGATACTTCTCGAAGGACTTATTCCGCTTCTGGTCTTCCCGGCTTACTCTCCATGCCGTCTCATCCGAATTTAACAGCTTGTCAAAACGCTTCTTCTGCTCCTTCTCGTCGATCGCCAGGAATATCTTGATGATCACCATGCCGTCCGCCGCAAGCTGCTCTTCAAAAGAACAGATAGAGCGATAAGCATCTGCAAGCTCACTCTTCTTCGTCTTCTTATCAAACCGGTCGATCAATACCTTGCGGTACCAACTGCTGTCATAGATCGCAATACGCCCTTTCGACGGCATCTTCGTCCAAAATCTCCAGAGGAACGGATGCATCTTCTCCTCCTCTGTCTCATTCTTGACCGCATACACTTCAAATCCACGAGGGTCAAGAGCCTTGATAAGCTCACCGATCTGGACTCCCTTCCCGGAAGCGCCGTACCCTTCAAACGCGATCATCACCGGGACTCCGAGTCTTCTGCACTCTCTTTGTAGCTTGCCCAGCCTTGGCATAAGCTCCGCCATCTTCTCCTTGTATTCCGCCTTATTTAGAGATTTGGTTAAATCAAGCTTTTCTAACATAATTTCCTCCTTCGTCCTAACGTCCAAAAAGCTACTATCTCTATTATACACCATTTTTAATCTTTGCAATATCAATCAGCGTCAGTTTTCTAATATCTGTATTCTCAAGACTGGTGATCAAAGCCTTTGCCGTGTCGATCGCCGTCAGAACATTGACGCCGGTCTCGATCGCGTTCCTCCGGATCACGAATCCGTCTCTCGCCCGGTCCGCCCCCTGATGCGGCGTATCAATGACAAGATCAATCTTATGTCCCAGGATCAGATCCATCAGGTTCGGTGATTCCTGCTCGATCTTCCTGACCTTATTCGCTTTCACACCTCCTGCTTTCAGAGCCTCGGCGGTTCCTTCCGTCGCGAAGATACGGTAGCCGATCTTCCGGAATCTGCGTCCGATCTCCACCGCTTCGGCCTTATCCTCCTCACGCACGGTAATGATCATATTCTTATGCCGCGGCAGTTTGATCCCCGCCCCCAAGAATGCCTTGTAGAGCGCCTCGTCAAATGTCTTCGCTATTCCTAAGCACTCCCCCGTGGACTTCATCTCCGGTCCAAGGCTTACGTCCGCACCGCGGATCTTCTCGAAGGAGAACACCGGCATCTTAACTGCGAAATAATCCGCCTCTGCCTGTCCCGGCGTATATCCCAGATCCTTAAGCTTATTGCCGATGATGACCTTCGTCGCCAACGGAACAATGGGGATCCCTGTGACCTTGCTGATATAGGGGACCGTCCGGCTGGAACGGGGATTCACCTCGATTACATAGACCTCCTCCCCACACACGATGAACTGAATATTGATAAGTCCGATCACATGCAGCGATCTGGCCAGTCTCCTTGTATACTCCTCGATCGTCCTCTTAGTCTTATCAGAAATACTCTGCGCAGGATATACGGAGATACTGTCGCCGGAATGGATGCCTGCACGTTCGATATGCTCCATAATACCGGGAATCAATATCTCCTCGCCGTCGCATACCGCGTCGACCTCTATCTCCTTCCCCTGCAGATATTTGTCCACCAGGATCGGATGGTCCTGAGCGATCCGGTTGATGATCCCGATAAACTCGTCGATATCGTGATCATTGATGGCGATCTGCATCCCCTGGCCGCCCAGCACATAAGAAGGCCTTACCAGGACCGGATAACCAAGGCGGTTCGCAACCTCCCTGGCTTCTTCGGCCGTGTAGACCGTACCGCCGCTTGGCCTTGGGATCTCACATTCCTCCAGAATCTGATCGAATAACTCTCTGTCTTCCGCTGCATCCACATTCTCTGCAGAAGTGCCTAAGATCGGCACTCCCATCTCCATCAGGGATTCCGTAAGTTTGATGGCCGTCTGTCCGCCGAACTGCACCACAGCCCCGTCCGGTTTCTCCAGATCAACGATACTCTCCACGTCCTCCGGCGTCAAAGGTTCAAAGTATAATTTATCTGCGATATCGAAATCCGTACTCACCGTCTCAGGATTATTGTTAACAATGATCGTCTCGTATCCCTCTTTCGCAAATGCCCAAGTACAGTGTACCGAACAGAAATCAAATTCGATTCCCTGGCCGATTCGGATCGGTCCGGAACCAAGCACCAGTACCTTTTTCTTACCTGAAGTCCGGACCGCCTCATTCTCACTTCCGAACACGGAATAATAATAAGGCGTCTCCGCCGCAAATTCTGCCGCGCAGGTATCTACCATCTTATATGCGGCGGTGATCCCGTATTCATGCCGAAGATCATGGATCTGCCGTCCGGTCTTCCCAGTAAGCTCTGCGATCACCGTATCCGGGAATTCTAGACGCTTCGCCTCTCTTAGAAGCTCTTCGTCAAGTTCCTGTTCCTTAAGGCGCTGCTCCGTCTCCACAAGAATCGCCAGCTTGTCGATGAACCACAGGTCGATCTTCGTTACCGCATGGATCTCTTCATATGTAATGCCCCGGCGGACTGCTTCTGCGATCCTGAATATCCTCAGATCATCCACCACTGCCAGTTCTTCCATCAGCTCATCCTTCTGAAGCTCAGAGAAATCATAAGACATAAGACTGTCCACATGCTGCTCTAGGGACCGGAGCGCCTTCATGAGCGCTCCTTCGAAGTTATCACAGATACTCATGACTTCTCCGGTCGCCTTCATCTGCGTCGTCAGAGTCCGCTTGGCACTGATAAACTTATCGAACGGAAGTCTTGGAATCTTGACCACACAGTAATCCAACATCGGCTCAAAGCTCGCATAGGTCTTCTTAGTAACCGCATTCTTGATCTCATCCAGTGTATATCCAAGGGCAATCTTCGCCGCAACCTTGGCTATGGGATAACCTGTCGCCTTGGAGGCCAGCGCAGAGGAACGGCTCACCCGGGGATTGACCTCGATGACGCAATACTCGAACGTCTCCGGATGCAGGGCATACTGCACGTTACATCCTCCGGTGATGTTAAGCTCACTGATAATATTAAGCGCAGAAGTCCGAAGCATCTGGTACTCCTTGTCTCCCAATGTCTGAGACGGCGCGACCACGATACTGTCTCCCGTATGTACCCCCACCGGGTCTATATTCTCCATATTGCAGACCGTGATACAGTTGCCGCTGCCGTCACGCATCACCTCATACTCGATTTCTTTCCAGCCGGCGATACAGCGCTCCACCAGAACCTGCCCCACGCGGGAGAGACGGAGTCCATTCTCCAGGATCTCCATAAGCTTAACCCGGTTGTCCGCGATCCCCCCGCCGCTGCCGCCAAGCGTGTAGGCCGGGCGTAAGACCACTGGATAACCGATCTCTTCTGCGAATCTTACACCGTCTTCCACCGTCTCTACTACCAGGGACGCCGCACAAGGTTCCCCAATCTTCTCCATGGTCTTCTTGAACTCCAGCCTGTCCTCCGCCTTCTTGATTGTCTCTGAGGTCGTTCCGATCAGGGCTGCATGATGCTTTCTTAAGAATCCGCTCTCCTCAAGCTCCATGGCAAGATTGAGCGCTGCCTGCCCGCCAAGCGTCGGCAGCACACTGTCCGGCCGCTCCTTTAAAATCAACTGCTCTACCACCTCTGCCGTAAGCGGCTCGATATAAACTCGGTCTGCAATATCCTTATCCGTCATGATCGTCGCCGGATTAGAATTCAGCAGAACCACCTCAAGCCCCTCTTCCTTCAGAGAACGGCAGGCCTGGGTCCCTGCATAGTCGAATTCCGCCGCCTGTCCAATCACGATCGGGCCTGACCCGATGACCAGTACCTTCTTAATCGCTGTATTCCTGGGCATGGTCTACACTCCTTTCATCATATCGATAAACCGGTCAAACAGATAGCCTGAATCCTTAGGACCCGGACATGCCTCTGGATGAAACTGCACCGTGAATATCTTCTTTCCTATATAACGGAGACCTTCGTTCGTCCCGTCATTGACATTGACAAATGCTTCCTTTGCAACCGCCGGGTCCATACTCGAAGCATCCACCGCATAGCCGTGATTCTGTGATGATATGTAGACACGGCTGTCGCTTAAGTCCTTAACCGGATGATTCCCGCCCCGGTGGCCGTATTTTAACTTATAGGTCTTCCCGCCATTTGCAAGGGCCATCAGCTGATGCCCGAGACAGATCGCGAAGATCGGAATCTCTGTCCGATAAAGCTTCTTCAGTTCTTCTATAATAGATACATTCATCTGCGGATCCCCCGGCCCGTTAGACAACATGATCCCATCCGGATCTGCTGCTATGATCTCATCCGCAAGCGTATGGGCCGGATAGACAGTCACCTGGCATCCCCGCTGGTTCAGAGATCTGGCAATATTGTTCTTCGCCCCAAAATCCATCAGGGCTACCCTTGGGCCGTCGCCTTCTAAGACATATCTCTCTTGGCAGGATGCCTGCGATACCACATCCCCAATCGCATATCCCTTAAGCCTTGGAAGTATCTGATGGAGATCATAGTTCTCATTGGTCGTGATCATTCCGTTCATCGTCCCCTTCTCGCGCAGTCGCTTGGTCAGAGCACGGGTGTCAATTCCGGCGATCCCCGGGATATCCTGTTCCTTCAAGAAATCCTCCAGTCCCCCCTCACAGCGGAAATTGCTGGGCATCCTGGACAGTTCTCTTACAATATATCCATCCGGCCACGCCCTCTTCGATTCCATATCCGGTGTAACCCCATAATTCCCGATCAGCGGATACGTCATCACCACCGCCTGTCCGGCGTAAGAAGGATCTGTCAACACCTCAAGATATCCTGTCATCGAAGTATTGAACACAATCTCACTGATCATATCCCTCGCGGCGCCTATACTTGTTCCTGTAAAGACTGTCCCGTCTTCCAATATAAGAAATGCTTTCATATATTCACCCGTTTCCTTTCTGAAATACTAACAAAAAGCGCAGCCAAGGTGTCATTAAAGTTCCGCAAAAAGGGCAGTTGCATGCACAACTGCCCTATTATACATGGTCCGGCAAACATCCTCGTCTCCTCAAATTGTAAAAATTATACTACAAAATCTGAGGATTTTCAACCATATTTTTTCTACTCATACTGCCAATATACCGTAATCTTATTAAGTTCCGGCTCATCCATATACTGATATCTCACCTCGTCAAGCCCATACCACTCAGCCAGATTCTTAGCCGCCGCCTTCACCACATTCTGGAACACGTCATCATGCGCCTGGTTATAGAGCGCATCATCGGCGAACTTGATCACCACCGGATTCCCTCTGGAGACGATTACGTCATTCATTCTCTGAAGGATCAAACCGCTGTCATAGGATTCATAATACATGTTATTCATCATGTAGTAATTACGGTTCATTTTCGTACATGCCGGAAGCGCTGTGCCTTCGTCAGGCGTGTGGTTCTTGAACAGCTCTGCATCATCACAGCACATATAATCATAGCTGATATTCTCAAAGTCTCTTACTTCTTCCCCTTCGGCAGCCTGGAATACCGGATCTCCCCAGGTCACATCCAGGTAATAATAATCCCCCTCACACATGACCAGATTCCATGCATGGTTCTGTCCGCCGCCGGTGGTCCCGGTCACATAGGTACAGAACACACCCAATCTCTCCAGCAGATACTGCGCCGCCTTGGAATAACCTGCACATACCGACCGCTGATGGACAAATACACTGTAAATATTCTGATTATCCGGCGCCTCCAGGTCATAATCGACCGTATCAACTATATATTCATAGACATACAGAATCTTATTATACTCCGTATCATCCGCCGCAATTCCCGACAAACACTGTGCCGCGGCTCCTTCTATCTCGGCCTTCATCGTCTCCTTTGACGCTTCGTCATAGATATATGTCGGTTTCAGCACCGTGTAGGATTCTGATCCTCCGTAGGTGGTCGCTGATATGGTTCCGTCGCACCAGAAGATATCCGGATGATCCTTCAGGATATCCTGGAAAATCTTATTCGCCCGCTCTGCGTCCGAGGCATGGATATAGATCTCCTCTGTATTTCCCCGTATTCCTTCCAATATCTCCTTATAGACCAGTCTTTCTTCCTCATTCAATTGCTGGTAGTAGAATTTCTGCTCCACCTCATCCTCAGAGATCACCACCTCCTGGAAGGGTATCTCCTTCGGCTTCGTAAATTCTCGTTCTATTTTCCCCACAATCTGCGTTTTCAGGCCGACTCCATACGCAATACAGATCACCGCTACTGCAAGACAGAACATACCGACGGTCACTGCTATCGTATGTATACAACCCCCTTTTTTCCGTTTTCTCTTCATGTTAACTCCTTGACTTATGATACACGGAATTCCTCCGTGCTTGGGACTCTTGTATCATATTATATGCATTTTCCCCAAAATATACAATATCAGTAACATTTTCTTCCTTCATTCATATCTTATCCGTAAGAAATCCTTTATGAGGTACCCCTATGGACATTATGAATGCGACCCAGCAGGACACTCCTGACAAAGGGAAGCTTAAGGTCAATCTTACATCACAGATCGACGCCCGCCCGATTGCTGACGCTTCGGTCTCTATCTCCTATACCGGTGTCCCGGACAGCCGGCTCGAACAGCTCACGACGGATTCCTCCGGGCAGACTGAAACCATCGAGCTTGATGCCCCGCCGCTGGACTTAAGCCTTGACCCCGAAAATGAGGTACAGCCCTACTCCGAATATACGCTTCAGGTAACGGCTCCCGGATATGAGCCTGTCAGCATCGCCGGCGCTGAGATCCTCTCCTCGGTCACCGCCATCCAGAACATAACATTAAGACCCATAGATACGCCGGAAACTTCCGAAGAAGTGTTCGTGATTCCTGCACATACATTATATGGAACCTATCCCCCGAAAATACCGGAGGACGAGATCAAACCCATCAACGAATCAGGGGAGATCGTACTGAGCCGCGTGGTCGTTCCTGAATATATCGTCGTGCACGACGGAAGCCCAAGAGACACGACCGCCACAAATTATTATGTGAAATATAAGGATTATATCAAGAATGTGGCTTCCAGCGAGATCTACGCCACCTGGCCCGCAGATACGATCCGGGCCAATGTGCTGGCGATCATGTCCTTCACTTTGAACCGGGTTTTCACTGAATGGTATAGAAATCAAGGCTTTGAATTTACAATCACTTCATCCACCGCCTTCGACCACAAATGGATACCGGAACGCAACATCTTCGATACCATATCCGTCATCGTAGATGAATTGTTCGCGGATTATCTGTCACGCCCCAATGTCAAGCAGCCGATCCTGACGCAGTATTGCGACGGAAGACAGGTGCAGTGTCCGAACTGGATGACCTTATTGAAAGAACATATAAATAACCGTTATGCTCTCCCGAACTGGCATAACGGCCGCTTCTCTCTTTCTATGACAACCCGAGCAGCTTACTCCACGTC
>CANTDX010000067.1 GCA_947652615.1 uncultured Dorea sp.
AAAAGGGACCGAAAAGCTCGGCGGTACCACCCTAGTTAACTGCGACCCTTTCGCAGTTCTCTCTTAACCGTCATTAACGCTGACGAACGCTGCATTTTCACACAGCGGCTCCAAGGTAGGTTCATCACAAGTCAATCCAAGAATCTCTCAGCCGCGGACTCTCTCTCTGTGGGATCTCTTCTGCAATTACTATTCCTCTTCACAGCCAAACCCGCTTAACGCAACTAACATTGCCGGCGGGTTATTCGATTAAACGTAATTCTAATAGACAATGGGCAATTTGTCAAGGAGATTTTATCACCTTCCCAATATATATACAAAAAAGGTCAGATACGCCAATAAGAACAGCGCCCCTTCATTCCTTCTTATCTCCCGCTTGGAAAGCGCCGCCCCGTACACGATCAGGCTGGCCGCGATCAGGATCAGTGTATCATATACCGCCGTAACGTCAAGTACGATCGGCGTGATCGTCGCGGATACACCAAGGATCAACAGAATATTGAAAATATTAGACCCTACCACATTCCCAACCGCAAGGTCGTTCTCCCCTTTGCCTGCCGCCACCATAGACGTCACCAGCTCCGGCAGCGACGTCCCAAGGGCTACGATCGTAAGTCCGATAAATGTCTGGCTCAAGCCGAACCTCACAGCGATCCCCGTGGCGCTGTTCACCACCAGTTCCCCGCCCAAGACAATCCCCGCAAGACCGCACACGATATATACCGCACTTCTTGCCGGAGTCAGCACCTTATATTCCTCTCTGTCTTTGCCTGCTTCGCCTTCATCTTCATCCGTTCCGTCTCTGGATGTGAGCGCCTCTCTCACGGTCGCGTAGAGGAACATCCCAAACAGAATCAAAAACAACATACCGCCCCATCTTCCCAGTACGAATGTCCCGCTTCCGCTTAATACCTTCGTGACAGAAAAATCAGAATTCAGCAGCAGCAATATGACCGCAACGAATATCGAGAACGGAAATTCCTTCTTTAGCAGAGACCATTTTGCCTGCACCGGGTTCACAAGCGCACAGCAGCCCAGGACAACCAGCAGATTGAATATATTAGACCCCAGTACGTTACTCACCGCAAGATCATTCTCCCCCTTAAGGGCCGCGGTGACACTGACCGACAGCTCCGGCATACTGGTCCCAAACGCCACGACCGTCAACCCGATAATGATCGTCGGCACCTTCAGGATACGCGCCACGCTGGAACTCCCGTCTACAAAATAATCGGCCCCCTTGATCAGCAATACAAATCCCAGAATCAACAATATATAATCCATAATCCCAATCCTCATTCTATCTTTTTCTATTTGCATATTTTAACAGATTATGCTTAAATGATAAGAGCAATTCCAATTAAAGTCAAGGAGAAGTTACATCAATGAACTCACGCACCCAATTTCCGGAAATATTATACGAAGACGCACACATCCTGGTATGTGTCAAGCCTCATGGAACCGCTACCCAGAGCCGGCAGGCCGGGAAGTCCGATATGGTGAAGCTGCTGAAAAACTACATTTATCAGAATGCTCCGGACAAAGGCGAACCCTATCTGGCTGTCATCCACCGCTTAGACCAGCCGGTGAAGGGCATACTCGTCTTCGCAAAAACCCCTTTTGCCGCCAGGGAATTGAACCGCCAGCTTACGCATCAGGGATTCGGCAAATACTACCGGGCGCTTGTGGAAGGACGGCCGCCCAAGGATGCAGACACCCTGGAAGATTATATGGCAAAGGATAACCGGACGAACCTGTCTTATATCTGCGCCCATGATACCGCCGGCGCCAGGCTTGCGAGGCTTTGCTACCGCGTTGTCCCTGAAGACAGGCGTTATTTTCGGGAGCCGTCCGGCGATCCGGCCAATTGCGGTATCTTGGGACCGCAATCCGGTACGCCCAGGCCGCTGCTTCACGGGGATCATACGGAACTTGAGATCCGTTTGGACACCGGCCGTCACCACCAGATCCGCGTACAATTATCACAGATCGGCTGCCCCATCGCCGGCGACACCAAGTATAACCCCAACTGTAATCCCTGCGGCTCCTCCTGGCAGAATATCTGCCTGTGCGCCTGCCGCCTTGAATTCCGTCACCCGCAGACCCGCGAATTACTGCAATTCCAATTGGAAAACCCACTTACATAAAGAGAGAGGGAATAATCCCTCTCTCTTTTACTCTTCGTTTTCTTCCAGTGCTTCTTCGTATCTCTCGAGTATAATACTCTGTATACGTTCCCGCGTTCCAGAATTGATCGGATGCGCGATATCTCGATACTCTCCATCCAGTGCCTTCTTACTAGGCATGGCAATAAATAGACCCTTCTCACCTTCGATGACCTTGATGTCATGTACTACGAACTCATCATCCATGGTAATAGACACAACAGCCTTGAGCTTGCCTTCTTTTGCCACCTTTCTCACTCGTACATCTGTGATCTGCATTTCACTTGCCCCTTTCTTTTTCGTGCACTAACATATCGATAGAATTCTTTCGCAAGTCTCACCAGATATTGAGGAACTGTGCAGGAATAATCTGTACAGTTCCCAAGTAGTCCGCACACTCGAAACAGCACTACAGCGCATATCTCTCGTTCTTCTCAACAACTACTTTAACTCCATTTGCTCCAACATGCCGTGTGTTCGCTCTGATTGTATCGCGGCTTTCAACGATGCAGTTCTCAATGTAAGTATTATCCCCTAGATACACATCATTCAGAATAACTGAATTCTTGATCACACAATTATTCCCGACGAATGTCTTCTTGAATAAAACAGAATTCTCAACCGTACCATTAATGATACTTCCACTCGCCACAAGACTGTTCTTTACGATCGATCCTGGATTATACTTTGCCGGCGGCAGGTCACTCACCTTGGAGTAAACTTCCGGGTCCTCCTTGAAGAAATAATTCCTCACTTCCGGCTTAAGGAAATCCATGTTCGTCTCATAATAAGCCTCTACCGTTGATATGTTGCTCCAGTAATCTTTTATCTCATAAGCGTACATCCTCTTCAGCTTCTTATATCTGATCAGGATATCCGTTACGAAATCATGTCTCTCTTCCTCTGCGCAATGCTCGATCAGATCGATCAGAAGTCTTCTTCTGATAATATAGATCCCGGTCGATATCATATCCGAAGACGCCAGCATCGGCTTCTCTTCGAATTCCTCAATGCGCATGGTCTCATCCATCTTCAATATTCCAAAGCGGCTGGCATCATCATTCGGGTTGCGTCTCTTGCAGACAACCGTCACGTCTGCCTTCTTCTCGATATGATATTCCAGCACCTTATTGTATTCCATCTTATATACGGCATCCCCGGATGTGATGATCACGTAGGGTTCATGGCATTTCTTAAGGAAATCTAGATTCTGATAGATCGCATCTGCCGTTCCCCTGTACCAGTATCCGTTATCTGCCGTTATCGTCGGGGTAAATACATAGAGTCCCCCCTGCTTCCTTCCGAAGTCCCACCACTTGGATGAGTTCAGATGTTCATTCAGTGAACGGGCATTATACTGCGTCAGGACCGCCACCTTCTGGATATGTGAATTCGACATATTGCTCAATGCAAAATCAATCGCCCTGTAGCTTCCCGCAACCGGCATGGCCGCGATCGCCCGCCTCTGAGTCAGCTCACGCATCTTAGGACTGTTGCCGCCTGCTAAAATAATACCTACTGCTCTCATACTCGTCCACCTGCCTTTATCAATGTCTCTCCGCTCTCCAGGATACCGCCTGGATAGTCTTCTCTCGCTGTCAATCCGCTGATGGCCGTATTCTTACCAACCTGTACTCCGTCCGGAATCACAGAGTTCTCACCCACCGTTACAAGGCCGAATGAGTAGATCGCCGGCTTAAGCTTATTCGGCACATCACTGCCGATCCCGAAGGTTACATTGTCACCGACCACACAATTCTCTGCGATAATTGACTTGTCGATCACACATCCCTTCCCGATCCGGACATCCTTCATAATAATGGAGTCCCTGACCACCGTGCCCTCTTCGATCGTTACGCCCGATCCGACCACGCAGTTATGCACCTCTCCGTAAACTTCCGAACCATTGCCGATAATGCTCCTGTCAACCACAGCCTGTCCGGAAATATACTGCGGCGGAAGGATCCCGCTGTTCGTATAGATCTTCCAGTATTCCTCGTAGAGATTGAATTCCGGGATAATATCGATCAGCTCCATATTCGCTTCCCAGTAAGACCCCAGCGTCCCTACATCCTTCCAGTATCCGTTATACTCATACGCGAACAGCCGTCCTGTCTTCTCATGGCAGTACGGTATGATATGTTTCCCGAAATCACAGCCCGGTACATTCTCCAGCGCGATCAGCGCTTCCTTCAGTATCTTCCAGGTGAAAATGTAGATCCCCATGGAAGCCAAGTTGCTCTTAGGCTCAGGCGGCTTCTCCTGGAACTCTGAGATCTTGCCCTCATTGTCCGTCACCACGATACCGAATCTGCTCGCTTCCTCCTTAGGCACCGGCATGGCCGCAATCGTCACATCTGCCTGGTTCTCCTTGTGATAATCCAGCATCACCTCATAATCCATCTTATAGATATGGTCGCCGGACAGGATCAGCACATACTCCGGATTAAATGTCTCCATATAATCAAGGTTCTGGTATATGGCGTTCGCCGTACCCGTATACCACTCACTATTGCTGCTCTTCTCATAGGGCGGAAGAATCGTAACTCCGCCGAAATTACGATCCAGATCCCACGGAATACCGATTCCAATATGTGTATTCAGTCGTAACGGCTGATATTGCGTTAGCACACCGACAGTATCAATTCCTGAGTTAATGCAATTGCTGAGCGGGAAGTCAATTATCCTGTATTTGCCTCCGAATGCAACGGCCGGCTTAGCCACTTTTGCCGTGAGGACTCCTAATCTGCTCCCCTGGCCTCCTGCAAGCAGCATTGCTATCATCTCTTTTTTCCTCATGTCATCACCCCTTCTCAGTAGTCTGGTTTTTATTATACCACATATTTCGCGCTTAGTGAACAATCTTTACAAAAAAATTGAATAATTTGTAAACATTTTATTAAAATATCACAAAAAAATTTGACTTGGTTTTTTTACCATATATGTATATAATATTATGAATAGAATATTATTTTTATGACCGCTATTTTTTTATGAGGAAGGTATCTTATGTATAAAATTAATTTTCAACAGCCTGTACACGTACACTTTATCGGCATTGGCGGCATCAGCATGAGCGGTCTCGCCGAGATCCTGCTGAAGGAAGGATTCCGCGTCTCCGGATCCGACAACAAGGAGTCCGCCCTGACACATCATCTGGAGAGCTTAGGCGCCACCGTGTTCTGCGGGCAAAAAGCTTCTAATATTATATCCGGGATCAATGTCATAATATACACGGCAGCGATCCATGAGGACAACGAAGAATACCAGGAGGCAAAGCGTCAGGGGCTTCCTATGCTGAGCCGCGCCGAGCTTCTCGGCCAGCTTATGACCAATTACGCGACTCCTGTTGCAGTATCCGGCACCCACGGCAAGACGACGACGACTTCCATGCTGTCCCATATCCTGCTAGCCGGCAAGAAAGACCCGACCATCTCCGTTGGCGGCATCTTGAAGGCCATCGGCGGCAACATCCGGGTAGGAGGTTCGGAGGTATTTGTCACGGAGGCCTGTGAATACACCAACAGCTTCCTGCATTTCTTCCCTAAGATCAGCATCATCCTGAATATTGACGCGGACCATCTTGATTTCTTCAAGGATCTTGACGACATCCGCAATTCTTTCCGCCGGTTCGCCGCCCTTCTTCCGGAGGACGGGACCCTGATCGTCAACGGGTCCATCCCGGATCTTAATGAGATCACGGACGGTTTGCGCTGCCGGATCATAACATACGGCAACGATCCTTCTTATTGCTACAGCGCCGGGAATATCTCTTACAATGAGATGGGCGAAGCTTCCTTCGACCTGTTTAGAGACGGGAAATATATGGATCGGATCTCTCTCTCCGTAGGCGGGGAACACAATGTATCCAACGCGCTGGCGGCGATCGCGGCAGCCGGACTTCTTACGGTTCCTCTCGCTGCGGTCAAGGAAGGATTGAAGGATTTCCACGGAACAGACCGGCGGTTTGAATACAAAGGAGAGAGAGACGGCGTTACCGTCGTCGATGACTATGCGCATCACCCAACGGAGATCAGAGCTTCCCTGGCAGCCGCGCGCAATTACCCCCACAGAGAGCTCTGGTGCGTCTTCCAGCCTCATACCTACACCCGTACCAAGGCGCTTTTCCATGAATTCGTCGACGCCTTAGCGGACACCGACCATGTGATCCTTGCCGACATCTATGCCGCAAGGGAGACGGACACGCTTGGGATCTCTTCGGAGGAGCTTGCCAGGGCGCTGCGGGAGAAAGGCTGCGACGCATATTACTATCCTTCCTTCCATGAGATCGAAGATTTCTGTATGGAGAGATGCCAGAACGGGGACTTGTTGATAACTATGGGCGCCGGAGACGTTGTAAACATTGGGGAAGAGCTTCTGAAGCGTTAGTTATCCACATTTTCCACAGATTTTTATCCACAAAAAACATGGATTTTGACTCAAAAATTACTTTTTTGTCCGGCCTTCTGATGCTATAATATCTCTTACGAATGAACCAACCGCAAAAGGAGGTCTGGCATAGATATCATGACGAAATTAACCTTGACGAATCACGCACAGTGCAATACCACTGTGCTCGAGAATGAATTTATAGACCGTTATATGCCCATGGCGAACGGCGAATACGTGAAAGTATATCTCCTTCTTCTGCGTCACATGAACAGGACGGAAGGGATTCTGTCGGTCTCTGAGATGGCAGATATCCTGGAATGCACGGAGAAGGATATCCGCCGTGCATTAAAATACTGGAAGAATATGGATCTGGTGGATTACCATGAACAGTCCGAGACGGACGAGCCGCCGGTCTCATCTCACACGCCGTCAGCCGCCACGGCCTCCGATGCCCTGCCCGACGCTGACACGCCGCCGGCCTCCGTACCGAATATCCAACAGTACCGGGAACGCAAGGAATTCAAGGAGCTGCTCTTTGTTGCGGAGCAGTACCTTGGCAAGACCCTCTCGTCCGTAGATATTGACACGATCACTTACTTCTACGATACGCTCCATATGTCGGCCGAGCTGATCGAATATCTGATCGAATATTGTGTCGAGAACGGCCACAAGAGCATGCACTATATCCAGAAGGTCGCCCTGTCCTGGAGCGAACAGAAGCTCACCACGGTATCTGCCGCCAAGGCGAGCACCGTTCTGTACAACAAGAACTGCTATTCCATCCTGAACGCATACGGGATCAAAGGCCGGGCTCCGGCTGCTGCTGAGACCGCCTATATTAAGAAATGGAATGACGAGTACGGATTTTCCCTGGATATCATCTTAGAAGCCTGCAACCGGACGATGAATACCATTCACCAGCCGAATTTCGAATATACCGATACGATCCTTAAGAACTGGGCGGACAAGCAGGTCCGCTGCCGCAAGGACATCGACAGCCTGGACGCTGATTTCCAGAAGGAGAAGGAACGCCGCAAGAAGCCTGCCGTCAAGCCGGCAGCCGACGTCAAGGCCAACAAGTTCAATAATTTTACCGGACGGTCTTACGACATGGACTCCCTGGAACGGCGGCTGGTTCAGCAGTAACTAACGGGCTGCCTCAGCAATACATTACCTGCAAGGAGAGATTTCCCGACTATGGCACTTACCAACTCACAATACGACCAGATCATGCATGTCTACGAACAGCGCCGGCTTGACAACGAATACCGGCTCAGAGAACGTTACCGGAAGGCGTATGCCCTGATTCCCGGACTTGAAGAGCTAGACCGCTCCGTCGCATCCTTAAGCGTCCAAAAGGCGCGCAGGCTGCTTAGCGGCGATGACAGCGCCCTTGATTCCCTGCGCGGGGAACTGCATACGCTGATCCATAAGAAGCGGCAGCTTCTTACTTCCAACGGGCTGCCCGCGGACTATCTGGAGCTTCATTATACCTGTCCGGACTGCCAGGATACCGGATATATCGAAGACCGGCAATGCCATTGTCTTAAGAAGGCAGTGATCGGACTGCTCTATGAGCAGTCTAACCTTCAGAACATCCTTAATAAGGAGAACTTCTCCACATTTTCGTTGGAATATTATTCCCGCGGCCATATTGATCCCAAGACCGGGCGGTCTTCACTGGAAGCAATCCAGACCGCGTTGAAGGTCTGCCATAATTTCACAGATACATTTTCCGCTGAATTTCATAATATATTACTATATGGGGACACTGGGGTCGGCAAGACATTTCTGTCGCACTGTATCGCGAAAGAGCTGATCGATACCTCTTATTCCGTGATCTACTTTACTGCCGCCCAGTTATTTGATCTGTTTGCACAGAATAAGTTCGGCAGGCGCGAAGAGCAGAATCCTGACATACAGGGCCATATCTATGACTGCGACCTGCTGATCATCGATGACCTGGGTACTGAATTGCCGAATTCTTTTACCGTTTCACAGCTTTTTACCTGTCTGAACGAACGGATCCTGCGACAGAAATCAACCATTATATCAACCAATCTCGCATTGGATGATATACAATCCATCTACTCGGAGCGGACATTTTCACGGATCAGCAGCAATTATACGATCCTGCGTCTGACAGGTGACGATATCCGCATCCAGAAAAAATTACTTAACCTGGGAGGTACGAATGATGCTACGCCGCAATGACCGTATTCTTGAGAACATACCGATAGGAGCTTTGGGGATCATCGCTCTTGACGGCTGCAAAGAGATGGGCAGCAAAGTAAACGATTATATTGTAAAATGGCGCAGAGACGAAGGACATGCTTTTAAGGACGATGTTGTTTATAATGGCTATGAACGGGATACTTACCTGATCGACGCGAAGGTGCCCCGCTTTGGCTCCGGGGAAGCCAAAGGCATTATCAACGAATCCGTCCGCGGCAAAGATATCTATCTCATGATAGATGTCTGTAACTATAGTCTGACTTATTCACTGACCGGACATACCAACCATATGTCCCCTGACGACCACTATCAGAATCTAAAGCGTGTGATCGCCGCCATCGGAGGCAAAGCAAGACGGATCAACGTCATAATGCCGTTCCTGTACGAGAGCCGGCAGCACAAGAGAAGCAGCCGCGAATCCTTAGACTGCGCGCTTGCTCTTCAAGAGCTGGTCCGCATGGGCGCCGACAATATCATCACCTTCGACGCACACGACCCGCGTGTACAGAACGCGATCCCTCTGAACGGATTCGAGACCGTGAGGCCGACTTATCAGTTCATCAAGGGGCTTCTCCGCCGCTTCGACGATCTTGAGATCGACAGCGGGCACATGATGGCGATCAGCCCGGACGAGGGCGCCACCGGACGTGCCGTCTATCTTGCCAATGTACTGAACCTGGATATGGGGATGTTCTACAAGCGGCGTGATTACACGAAGATCGTCGACGGACGCAACCCGATCGTGGCCCACGAATTCCTGGGCTCTTCCGTGGAAGGCAAGGATGTGATCATACTGGATGATATGATCTCCTCCGGCGACAGTATCCTGGATGTTGCGCGCCAGTTAAAGCAGCGCAAGGCAAGACGGATCTTCGCCGCCGCAACCTTCGGATTGTTCACCAACGGACTTGAGAAGTTCGACAAGGCCTACGAAGAGGGGATCCTGGATGCCGTTCTTACGACCAACCTGATCTATCAGACGCCGGAGCTTCTTAAGCGGCCCTATTATATCAACTGTGATATGAGCAAATATATTGCACTCATGATCGATACGCTGAATCACGACGGATCCATCAGCAGTATCCTGAACCCTGTAGACAGGATCCACCATGTAGTGAACCTGTACAAAGAAGGAGAGACAGTCTGATGACTGTCTCTCCTAAATTAATTCCAGGTGATACCTAATCCCCAGTTCATCTAACATCTGCGCCTCTCTCTTCTGGCATGTGAAGATGAGCGCCTGCTTCCTGTACCCGGCAAGCCACTTCAACGTATTCTTAAGACGCCTGTCATCATAACAGACGAAGGTATCGTCCAATATCACCGGATACTCTTCTTCCCGCAGCACGTCGCCGGCCGCCATGCGAAGCGCGAAATAGATCTGCTCCACCGTCCCGCGGCTCAGCTGCTCAAGCGGGATTCTTCTGCCTTCCTTGAGCACGCTCATATGCAGCTTCTCTTCGATCAGAAGCTTCGTATACCTGCCCTCCGTGATCTCAGAGAGAATCTCGGAAGCCGCGCCGTTAAGCCGTTCCTCAAGCTGCCTCTGCAGTTCGCCGGACAACTCGTTAAGCCTCTCCTCCGCCAGACGGATCGCCATCCGCTTCTTGTCAAATTCCCGGAAATCCTCGCTGACCTCATCCAGCTCGGCGAGCTGTTCCTTAAGGTTGTCATACTGGATCTGTCTCTCCTTCAGTTCTTCCCGTACATGCGCGTGCTCCCACCTGAGCTTCTCTAACGGGATCTTCTCTTCCTCCGGCGTGATCTCCTCCAGTATGATCTCCGGCAGCGTCTTCTCCTGCTTCTTGCCCACCTTCATCCGGTTCCACACATACACCCCGCAGATCAGAAATATAATGATAGAGACCAGATAATTCCAGGGCTTCGCGATGAACATAAATGCCAGGACGATGATCACCGCGAACAGGACCAGCTCCACGGGATGGATCCTCCACTTATCCGGCCTCAGCTCGTCGATCATCCGCTTATTCTCCGTGTTCTCAGCCTCTTCGTATATCTCTTTCTCCTGCCGGTGTCTTAACTCCTCCGCGATGCGCCCGCACTCTTCTTCCAGATGATGTACGTCCCGCCAGACATAGGACGCCTCCTGTTCGATCCGCTCACGCTCTGCCTGCTTCCTGACAAGGGACTCCTTCACCTCCCGCTCCAGAGTCTTCTTCTTCTCACGCAGGCAGTTAAGCGTCTGCGCAAGGTCGATCTCGTTGTTCCCCGTCGCGTAATAATTGGTCGCAAAGTTCTTGAATTCTGCCGCCAACACCTGCCCGGTCTCCACCTTCATCTGTCCCACCGAGATGGTATTCTCATAGCTTGCAGCATTCAGCCCGCCAAGCAGCATCTCCAGGTCCCCGTCCGCAACAGAGAGCTGCTCTCCGTCATCCTCGCAGATCAGCTCTGCACTCTTCTTATATCTGTCAAAATTCCGGTCTATCCGGAATATCTTTCCTCCGCTCTCAAACCTCAGTGAACCGGAATAATAATTGGGATTCTCCCACGGCTCATAGATGCTGAATGTATCATATACAGACGCCCTTCCGCGCCCCCGCTCTATTCCATACAGCATTCCCTTGATAAATGTATGGAGCGTAGACTTGCCGGATTCGTTCTCTCCGTACAGGATATTGATTCCGTCTTCCATCTGTATGCGTCTGTCAGTAAATTTACCAAAATTTTTAACTTCCAATTCCTGAATCTTCATAAACCTCTTCTAGTCTCCATTAATGCCTGTACGCCTTCACACAGCGCCAGGTATTCCACGCTGTCCTCATCATAATCCATCAGGCTCTCGATAAATCTCCCCAGGAGGTCTCCCCTGCTCTGCCCAAGAAGTCTGGCAAAATCATAGGCCGGCTTCGTCTCATCCGCCAGATCCGTAATATTGCCGTATGGGTCCATATCGTTGAGATCGAACAGGATATCCGGGTCACGGAAGCCCTTCACTGTCACCCGGTAAATATTCTGTATTCCCAGCTCCTTGATCCTGTCTCTGATACACTCCTTAAGGCCATGGCCCGTCATCCTCTTCTGCGCCGTGACCGTCAGATGGATATACTCTCTTAACGCGCACGGAACGAACTCGATCCGGCAGCCCGTACCGGTCAGCTCTCCCTGAATATATCCGTGTCTGCCCGTATCATTCTTGTCGATCGGCTCTAACGCGCCGGAATATGCGATACGGCTCTCATACATAGTCCCTGCTTTGGACTGCGTCTCCATCAGATTCCACCGGTTATCCGCAAGGATCTGCGGCTTATGGATATGCCCAAGCGCCACATAGTCATAGCCAAGCACACTCAGCCGCTCTTTCTGTATCGGAATATGCCTCTCATCCCCGCCGTGAGCCAGCAATATCTCATATCTCTGCCTTCCCTCAGGCCGCGCCGTGTCATATCTTCCTTCCCTGATCTCTCTTGCGTGATAGCTCATGCCGTATACAGCCAGCGATAACTTTGGCAGTTCAACACAAGTCAGCTCCTCGCTCAAGATCATATGTACATTCTGTGCCCACTCAAACGTCCGGTAATAGGAATCCCTTTTCAGATAATCGTGGTTCCCGGCTGTCAGCACCACCTGTGTATCAATCAGCCTCTCAAAGAGACTGTTCACTTCCTTCAATTCTCTGAGGAGAGGCTGCCGGTGGAACAGATCTCCCGCGATCAGCAGAACTTCTGCCTTCTCTTCATTACAGATCTCTGTCACCCTTGCCAGACTGTTCCAGATCTCCTTTCCCCTCTTTGCGCTGTACGCGCTTCCTGCGTCCGGTTTTGCCCCCAAATGCACGTCTGCGATGTGTATGAACTTCATCTGCTGTCCCTTCTTCCTTCTCCGTCTTCACCGGCAGCTCCACAATAAACTGTGTCCGGATATCGTCGCTCTTCGCGCGGATCCTGCCGCCGTGCAGTTCTACAATCTCCTTTGCAATTGCAAGTCCCAGACCCGCGCCTCCGGTTCCGCTGGAACGAGAACCGTCGACACGGTAAAACTTCTCAAATATCGTCTGGAGCATCGCTCCCGGAATCTTATCTCCCTGATTCACAAATACGATCTCAACGCCCCGTTCCTTCATCCGGGCTTCGATCCGAATCTTCGTATTCTCATAGCAGTATGCGATCGCATTCCTCAATATATTGTCAAATACCCGGGCAAGCTTATCCGGGTCTCCGTATACGACCAGATTCTCCTCCACGTCCACCTCACAGGCCAGACGCTTCTCCTGCAGGACTCCGTACAGCTCATCCGCCAGCTGCTCCAGCATAAACGACAGATTGATCTCCACCGCTTCCAGCTCAATATCCTGGAAATTATACCGGGTGATATCGAAAAATTCATTGATCAGCTCCCCGAGACGGATGGATTTCTCCAGCGCTATATGCGTATATTTGATCCGGTTCTCCTCCGGCATCTCGGTATGGCTGTCCAGCATACTCAAGTAGGCGACAATGGAGGTCAGCGGCGTCTTCAGATCGTGCGCCAGGAAGAGCACCAGGTCGCTCTTTTTCTTCTCCCCCTCTTCCGCCTCCAATTCCTGCCGTTTGAGCGTTGCCTTGATCTCATTTAACCGGATCTCAATCGGCTTCAGCTCTGTGATGAGATGAATCGGCTCCGTGGACTCCGCAAGGATATTCTCGATCCCGTCTCCGATCTGATCTACATACTTCATCATCTTGGACAGCGCCGCATAATAAAACAGCGCAAAAAGGAGCAGGAAGCCGACGATAATAAAGAAATACTTATTATTGCCGATCAGCTTCCAGTACAGATTAATAGCCGTCTTCTCCTTCATGTTCATAGACATCAGGAATTCTACGAACATCTCCGCAAAGGTATCGTTATAGATACCGTCGATCAGATAATTGAGGATGAATCCTCCAACCAGAACCGTCAGCGCGGTGACCAGGACGGTCTGGAGCAATATGCTGAACTTCAGCTTGCGATAGTTATTCTTCAATCTTATACCCTACTCCCCATACCGTCTTGATAAAGTCTGATTTGCCGGTGGGTCCGCTCATCTTCTCCCGGAGATGACGGATATGCACCATCACCGTATTGTTGCTGTTCTTGTAATATTTCTCGTTCCATACCTTCTCGAACAGCTCCTCAGAACTGATCACCTTGCCCCGGTTCTCGCACAGAAGCCAGAGGATATCGAATTCGATCGGCGTAAGTGTAAGCGGCACCTCATTATACACACATTCATGGGATGTGCGGTTCAGCAGCAGCCCGCCGAAGTCTATGATATCTCCTTCTTCTTTGACCCCGTCATTATACTGGGTGTATCTGCGGATCTGCGCCTTCACCCGGGCAACCAGCTCAAGCGGGTTGAAGGGCTTGGGGATATAATCGTCCGCCCCCAGCGTAAGTCCCGTGATCTTGTCCATATACTCCGTCTTAGCCGTCAGCATGATGACCGGAAATGTATATTTCTCGCGGATCATCTTCAATAGCTGGAAGCCGTCGATATCCGGAAGCATGATATCAAGAATCGCCAGATCGATCTTCTTGCTCCCGATACAGCCAAGCGCATCCTCGCCCGTATAGAACTTGAACACGTTGTACTGGTCATTCTGCAGGTACAATTCTATAACGTCTGCTATCTCTCTCTCGTCATCTACTACTAAAATATTCATATGACTCTTATCCTTACAGTTCGCAATTATTAACGGTTCGTGGGAACGGGATCACGTCGCGGATATTGCTCATTCCGGTCAGGTACATCACGCATCTCTCGAATCCAAGGCCGAATCCGGAATGTCTGGTGGAACCATATCTGCGGAGATCCAGATAGAACTTATAATCTTCCTCCTTAAGCCCCATCTCCTTCATTCTGGCGAGCAGCTTATCATAGTCGTCTTCCCTCTGGCTGCCGCCGATGATCTCTCCGATTCCCGGAACCAGACAGTCAACTGCCGCCACCGTTCTGCCGTCCTCGTTCTGCTTCATATAGAACGCCTTGATCTCCCTGGGATAATCCGTCACGAATACCGGACGCTTATAGACCTCCTCCGTCAGATAACGCTCATGCTCTGTCTGCAGATCTGCGCCCCAGGAAACCTTGTATTCAAACTTGTCATTGTTCTTCTCCAGGATCTCGATCGCTTCTGTATACGTCACTCTGGCAAAATCCGAGGACGCCACATGGCGGAGCCGCTCAAGCAGGCCCTTGTCCACGAAGGAATTGAAGAAATTCATCTCCTCCGGCGCTTCTTCGAGCACGTAGTTGATCACGTATTTTAGCATGGCCTCTGCCAGCATCATATTGTCATCAAGATCTGCGAACGCCATCTCCGGCTCGATCATCCAGAACTCTGCCGCGTGCCTCGTCGTGTTGGAATTCTCCGCCCGGAAGGTCGGCCCGAATGTATATATATTCCGGAATGCCTGCGCATAGGTCTCCCCGTTCAACTGGCCGCTCACGGTAAGGCTTGTCTCCTTCCCAAAGAAGTCCTGGCTGTAGTCTATGCCGCCGTCCTCTGTCTTTGGCGGTTCCTCCAGATCAAGCGTCGTCACGCGGAACATCTCGCCCGCGCCCTCGCAGTCGCTTCCTGTGATCAACGGAGTGTGCACATAGACAAATCCTCTCTCCTGGAAAAACTTGTGAAGCGCGTAGGCTGTCAGGGAACGAACGCGGAACACCGCCTGGAATGTGTTCGTCCTTGGCCGCAGATGTGAGATCGTCCGAAGATACTCGAAAGTATGTCTCTTCTTCTGCAGCGGATAATCCGGCGCCGACGCCCCCTCCACCTCTACTGTGTCCGCCTGGATCTCAAAAGGCTGCTTCGCCTGGGGCGTCGCAACCAGCGTTCCGGTCACGATCACTGCCGCGCCCACGTTCAGCCTGGATATTTCCGCAAAGTTGTCCATCTTATCATGGTACACGATCTGCAGCGGTTCAAAAAACGTACCGTCATTCAATACGATGAACCCAAAGGTCTTAGAATCGCGGATGCTGCGCACCCAGCCTCCTACCGTGATCTTCTGGTCCAGATATTGCTCCTTATTCTTGTATAATTCCTTGATCGTCATCAATTCCATATTCTTGTACTCCTTCTTCTCAATTAACATGAATCTTATTATATCACACTACATCCGGTTTTTAAAGGCAGAGCTTGCTCTTGATTTTTCTCCCTTGCCATGTTATACTAAGCCCGCTATGACGCGTGTGTTCGAGACCTTCCACACGTAAAACAAAACTAAAGGAGAAAAAACATGAAAAAAACAAACACAGCTTTTCTAAGCCAGGCAGCCATGATCGCTGCCGTCTACGTGGTGCTCACTTATGTATTCGCACCATTTTCTTTCGGAGAGATCCAGGTAAGGATTGCAGAAGCACTTACCATCCTCCCCGTATTCACCCCTGCCGCTGTTCCCGGACTATTCATCGGGTGCCTGATCGGCAACATCTTAGGCGGTGCGGTACTCCCTGATATCATCTTTGGAAGTATTGCGACTTTACTGGGGGCCTTCTTTACTTACCAACTGTTCAGAAACCGCCCGGTTCTGGCGCCGCTTCCGCCGATCATTGCCAATACGCTTATCGTACCCTTTGTACTGCGTTTTGCATACGGTGTGGCGCTCCCGATCCCGTTCATGATGCTTACGGTAGGGATCGGAGAAGTCTTATCCTGCGGCGTGCTTGGATTGGCGCTGTATTATGCATTGAGAAAATATAAGAATATCGTATTTCTTCCGGTCAGGAATTAAGAAATAGAATGAAAATGAGGCATAACTTACCGTGTTGGGTGTTATGCCTCATTTCTAAACCATGCTCCACTTGTTGTCCGGAGTCAATGGTTTAAAATAGCCTTTTATACAATTAGGATTTATAATACACAATTGCGTGTACGTTTTCTCCATAATTTCCGAATTATCATATACGGGATCTCCTTCAATAAATACTCCTCGAACACTATCATAAGGTCTCAAATTATTTTCCCGATTATATTGATGAATCCTTTCAATCACAGCACAATCCAATTCTCTTAGCAGAATATCTCTCTTTCCCTTCACCCCGCGATTCACTGGCAATGATTTCCCAAGTGAAGATAGTTCTCTCTTTAATATCCTATACCCAGTCTTTAAAATATGTGAACTGCCATAATCTGTCAAATCCAGACAATGCCCCAGACTCAAAACTGCTCCGATCACAGCAGGCTCTTTAGGTCTCCCACCTAAATTCTTCTTATTATGCCTATTGCAGTAGGATACCGCCCATTCCCCGGCTCTGTCCAGACTATTTTCCCAAAAGTAAACTCCATTGCCTAACCAATCATAAGAATTATGGCTTGCCTTTAATCCCTCATGCTTATATAATACATTTTCATATGTATCCAAATCGCAGCCATGAAATCCAATCATTAAATTCGGTAAATTGCTGTATATATCTTATTCCTTCTGCATAGTATACACCCTACTGTAACGATATCTCTCTGTAAACTCTCCATCCTCCTGCAGAATACCGGCCTCCTTTAAACTTATCCTTGATCTCTCAATCGCTTCGCTTTCAGACATGGAGTTTAATCTCTGTAAATACTCTTCCATCCCCTTTACATAAGCAACTCTTTCATATTCCACTTGTTCAATAGTTGGCATAGAATCGACCTCCTTATCATCTGCAGATACGTAAGTTCCATCTTCCCTCATTTCCATTAGCCATATTCATCCCCAGTAATATTATATTCCAAATATAATATATGCTTTATTACAGGAAATATGTAAAAATGAAATTAAAAATCGGGGTAACAGGATTCGAACACCTTGACTTACTTCAAATACCTTGCAAATCACCCGTTTGCACAAGGGGATTGACGTTATTTCACTTCTTTTCAAGGGTTCTTTTCTTTTTCAGTCGCCGATTCGTCGCCGTAATTTCTTCGGAATCTTTAGACTGTCCGCCCCGACTTTCCATCCTAATTCTAATTATTAACTACACTCTCCGTTTTGTCAAATGTTTTCTCCAATCTCTCCATATCTGCAATGGTTTTCCGCATTAGTGGGTGTTGGTAACGCTTGGTACTCTGGATTCGTGCAATCTGCAGCTTTGGTTATCTCAACAGGTAAAACGGTCTCCATAATCCCTAACCTGTCATTTACTCTGACTTTTCTTTTTCTGATTTAAAATAAACGGTGTCATTTTCTCCATAAGTTCCTTCGACAAACGTTCTCCCTTTTTTTTCAATAGCCTTTCCTGTTCCGCTTTTGCCCACTCTATAGCTTTCAATTGTTCCTCTAACCGTTCACTTAAGATAGCATGTTCCTCCATGAATAATCTCCTTTCTATCGGTTGTCGTAATCTATACCTACTCTATAACAATTTTTCAAAAAATTATCTGTTGCTTTTTGTAAACCTTTAAGATTTTTTGCTTTATTACTCAAATTAACTGATTCGTTAAATAATTTTACAGCCATTTCATAAGAATACCTTCTCCCTTTTACAAGATATGATACACTTCCTAAATTAGTAATAACCACTAGCATCTTAAGACTTGCATATTGTAATAGAAACTTTATATCTGAAAGTGAAAAATCAGATAATGACGGGTGGTTATGCAACACAATAACAATACAATCTCTGGCAGACGACATCAAGTGATATGCAACTGTACTACTTAATGGGTCAACCTCGTGTTCCCCACCTAATGCCACTCCTATATACTCCTCTTCGTTTTGAATACATTCAGTACTGTCCATACTATAGGTGAGTGCCACTTCATTAGAATTATTTTCTGTTTTTGAAATCCGTAATACATTCTTTGCTAACTCTTGAATGATACTATACTCACTTTCCGGAATATTCTTATATTGTACTCTTGGTACTTTTCTAATGGCTTCGTCTGTAATCATTACTTTATGGTTTCTTTTTTTTGCCATTTCCAACTCTCTTACTTTACGTCTATTACCATATTTTCCCAAGTAATCCCGCCCTTTCATAAAAATCTCTACTATAATGCTATCTATCCGTAAACACTCCATCTTCCTTAAAGATACTAACTTTATTATACAATATTAATATAACTTTTTACATACATTTTTTTCCTAATGATTTATGCAATTTTTATGCATATCTACTTCGTAATGATACAGAATCACTATATCAATTCACAACTGTACAATCATCCACTTTTCCGTCTGAAGGGCAATCATTCCAAAACCGTCGCCATATAGGGGGCGCAGACGTCGCCGTCCATCGTCATTCAATGTTTTTTTCGTACTTAGATGTACGAACCATTCTTCCCGCCAGATACCTTTCTGCATTGAAAAAGAGGCGTTTCCTCCAATTCAAGGAACACGCCTCTTACCCAGTCGGGGTAACAGGATTCGAACCAGATAAACATAATTTTACGGAAACGGCGTATTTTCAATGAATATTCGAAAACGGCTTAAATCCAGGCTTTTTCATTGTTTCTATGTACAATAAATCACAACTTCACACACATTTTTGCATCCAAAAACAGAACTATGCAACACGAAATGCAACACGGATATTTTACCATAAATACTTCAAATTGTCGATGTCGAAATTTGATGTTCAATATTCCTGGCATCTCCACAGGACATCTCCTATACTATGTAAGTGGGGTTCTGAACAGAAGAAACGACCGTTATGCTCTCCCGGACTGGCATAACGGCCATTTCTCTCTTCCTATGACAACCCGAGCAGCTTACTCCACGTCTTCACGCCTACAATACCATCCACGACAAGCCCTTTTGCCTTCTGGTATGCCATAACTGCGGCCTTGG
>CANTDX010000068.1 GCA_947652615.1 uncultured Dorea sp.
TACTGGCTTTCTTTGATGTATTCGGGATAATCTGACTTTCGGTATAACGAACTTTACCCCGAATTCGGGACAATACTGGCAAGCAATGTAATTGTCCGTATGCTGGTTTCCTCTGAGTATCGTTCAGACAGTCTGAGCGGGCAGGATGACTGGTACTATACGGTAGATGCAGCCAAGACCAAAGCAGCAAATGCAGTAACAGCGAAGGCACAGGAAATCGTAGATGCGAATGAGAGCAAATCAGACCGTGATAAACTGCTTGCTTATAAGAACGCGATCTGCGAACTGGTATCTTACAACACGGATGCTGCAAAACCGGACTATAACGGTTCAAACGAAGCATGGCAGCTGATTGCGGTATTTGACGGCGATCCAGATACGAATGTTGTCTGCGAAGGCTATTCCAAAGCATTCCAGTATCTCTGTGACCTGTCGCAGTTCAATAATGCGAAGTGCTATACGGTCACAGGCGAGATGGCAGGCGGAACCGGGGAAGGTCCGCATATGTGGAATATTGTAAACATCGGAGGAGATAATTATCTGGTGGACGTGACTAATTGTGATACAGGAACGACTGGATATCCAGATCAATTATTTTTGGCAATTCCTTCCGGTGGAAGCTGGGATACACAGTATACCGTTTCGGCAAGTAGGAGTATAGTCTATAGGTACGATTCTACTATGGAGGGATTATTTGGAGAATCTATTCTGAAGTTGGCGGACAAGGCTTATGATCCGTCCAAGGATCCGGATTCTTTTGTGAAGCCAAGTGAGCCGGCAGATCCGGATACTCCGGCAGATCCAGATAAGCCAGACACGCCAGATAAGCCAGACACGCCAGATAAGCCGGGAACCACAGATAAGCCAGGCACTACAGATAAACCAGGTACTACGACAAAGCCAGGGACCACGGATAAGCCGGGAACCACGACAAAACCGGGAACCATGGATAAGCCGGGTAGCACAGGGAATACAGGTACAACAAAGCCGGATGACACAGGGAATAAAGATACTGCGACACCGGATACATCAACAAAGCCGGATAACACCGGAACACTGACTACGCCAAAGCAGCCTGGAATCACTGCGGAGAGCTTGGATCCTTCCGATCAGAATGAGTACAGACCGGTTGTAGAAACAAGCATCAAGAGTTCGGACGAATTGATAGCCAAGAATCCGGCACTTGCGGATGCGTCTAAGATTGAGAGTGCGATGAAGGATAATCTGACACAGAAGCATGGGATTTTGGCATCCAATATCCAGGTTCGTGAGATCACTTTGCAGGTCAAGGACAGTAACGGCGAGTGGAAGCCGGCAACTAAGGAGAATTTCCCGTCAAAGGGAATCAAGATCACCATGCCGTATCCGGCAGGCACCAGGAAAACAGGGTTTGATTTCTTTGGACAGCATCTATTCACAACGACGATGAATGGATTTGAGGCCGGTTCATTGGAGAATCTTGATATTTCCAAGGGAGATAACGGTATTTCCTTTGTGGTACATGGATTGTCACCGGTATCTGTTGGATGGAGAAGCGCGGCTACGGCGCCTGCGAATCAGCAGACAGCCAGAACGGCGCCAAAGACAGGCGATGACAGTTCAGCTTCATTATATGTCGTTCTGTTAATGCTTGCTGTTGTAGTTGGAAGTGTTAGCGCAAGAAGGCTTCGTTTCGCGGAGAGATAAGATCATATCGTGACATTGTAGAGAGCATGGGGTGTTCATGCTCTCTTTATGGTGTATTTTCAGCAGATTTAGACAAGCATTCGCAAGAAACAGCACATGAAATTGTAATCGCGAACTAATTAAAACGCTTTCAAAGAGTTATATTTTTTATATACCGATTCCAATTTGGGAAAATTCAGGCAACGATTTCTGCCTGCAAATGGTTCGTTAGATATGTATTTCTTATACAATACATTGGCTTTATTGCAAATTATTTCGCTATTTGTCCGACACCATCCTAACTCTTGAGCACATAGTTGCTTATAATACCGGATGTTTTCTCTGTCTCTCTTGAATATAGTTGTATCAACATGCTGTAGCTGTTCTTCTTCAATAGGTATCATCAGATTAAAATTTAAAACACCTAATAATTTGCCATCTACCTCAATCTTGGAAAAATCCATAGAGTTTTTCATTTTCTTATGCTTTTCTTTGGGTGATGAAAGTGGTATACAGTATTTGTGACACCCGCAAACAATAACAATTCCTATAAAGACCCTGCTATCTTTTCCAGACTGCGGTGAAACAAAAAGCACTTTATCATCTGTACTATGTAGATTGCGAATATACTTCATATCCACCTTGTATAATTTAAAATCTGTCTGCATAGAAATCCTCACTGAAAATGGCTATACGTTTCCGCATAGCCATTGTGTAGCAATTCCATTAGAGTTGCTAACGCTTTTAGCAGTCCACTTAGCGGTAGGACTCACCACTAATAGTATAATACCATATTTCCTAAAATAGTCAATCATTTTTGTTCCACTTTTACCTTGTTCTTTTCTTTTATGAGAAACAATTAGATCACATTTTTTTCAATATTATTTATGCATGCGAACTTGACTTGGCGCGTAAACATGTTATTATTATAAAGAAGTATGATAGTGAAAGGGGCAGACAGGATGGCAAATCTAAAAAGCAGATTCAGGCAGGTTTTTGCATGTATGTTGGCAACCGGAATGCTGATTGGCGGGTTGAGTTTTACGGCATTGCCGGTATCTGCAGAAGACCAATACCAATCCGGGGATTTTGGTTCTGGCAAATTGACAGGTGTAAGCCTGGATGTATATAGATACTTGAAAGAAGAGATTAAGAAGACGGCGGCAGGAAGCAGGCAGAGTGCGGAGTATGATATCTCGTCCATTGTTCAGACGTTGGGAGAAGCAGAGGAACTCAACACCAGCCTTGAGACCATCAACGATTATCTTCTGATGGATTGTCCGTATGATCTATACTGGTATGACAAATCTGCCAAGGATGCGAATCCAGGCGTGGCGGGTGCGATCAGGCTCAATTATAATTATACAAGCGGCGGGCAGGCCAAGGATGTGATCGTCAGGATGCTGGTTTCCAAGGAGTATCGGTCGGAGAATCCGGCGGGCAGCGGCGAGTCCTGGTACTATACGGTAGATGCAGGGCGTACTCAGAAGGCAAGGACGATTCCTGCGAAAGCGCAGGATATTGTGAATGCACATGCAGATAAGTCTGATTATGAGAAGCTGCTTGCCTACAAGAATGCGATCTGTGATCTGGTAGTCTATGATGAGGCTGCCGTTGGGCCGAATTATCAGCTTTCTAATGAGCCGTGGCAGTTGATATCTGTATTTGACGGAGATCCGAACACCAATGTTGTCTGTGAGGGATATTCCAAAGCATTTCAGTATCTCTGCGATCTGTCGGAGTTCGACAATGCAAGATGCTACACGGTCTCCGGCGGGATGGCAGGCGGAACGGGATCGGGATTCCATATGTGGAATATCGTTACCATTGACGGTGCAAATTATATCACGGATGTGACGAACTGTGACGCCGGTACGGTCGGCGCTCCGAACCTGTTGTTCCTGGCGGCCCCTTCTGAAGGGAGTTGGGATACACAGTATAATTTCTCGGCAGGGATTAACTATAAGTACGATAATGTTATGCATGGGTTGTTCGGTGAGGATATCTTGAAGCTGGCAGACAAGAGCTATGAAGCGCCGGTTAATTCGGGGGCTTCCGAGCAGCCGGCACCTTCGGGAGATGAGACTTCTTCCGGTCAGCCGGATCATTCGGGGAATCCAAGTGTCTCAGAGAATCCGGATGCTTCCGGTCAGCAGAATAATACCGGGAATCAGACACCTTCCGGACAGTCGGACAATTCGGCCGGTTCTGATACCTCAGACAAGAAAGAGCAGTCAGAGAAATCCGATGATACCAAGAAGAAAAAGAAGCCAAAGAAGACAGGAAGCACTAAGAAACAGGATACATCAGAGACAGACAGCATAGAGAATTCAAAACTTGGCGTGGAAATCCTTGATCCTTCCATTCAGGGTGAATATCAGGTGGTAGAAGAGGGGATCAGAGCCACATATGTGAAGAACGGCGATGAGCTGGAATTCGTCGACGCATCTAAGATCGAAGATGTGGTGAGGGGCAAGTTAACACAGAAGCATAAACTTGCTGCAACGGATGTCCAGGTTCATGAGATCGCTCTCAAGGTCAAGAATGACAAGGGCGAGTGGGAGGATGCCGCGGCAGAGAAGTTCCCTAAGAGCGGAATCAAGATTACCATGCCTTATCCAACAGGAACGAATAAGAACTTCCAGTTCTATGGACAGCATCTATTTGCAGAAGACGTGAACGGATATAAGGCAGGAACGATAGAAAATCTGGAGATCACGAAAGAGGACGGCGGAATATCCTTCGTTGTACATGGATTGTCACCGGTGTCTATTGGATGGAGTGATCAAGAGACAGTAGAGGATGCAGAGAATTCCCAAGAAGCTGTGTCCGATCGGACGGGCAGGAATACTTCCCAGCGATCAGATAACGGAGGCGGCCAGCAGGAAACCCGCACGAAGAGCCCGAAGACAGCGGATGACAGTGCTGTTATGCTCTATGTGGTTCTGATGCTGTTGGCAGTGGGGACTGGGATTGTCTATAGAAGGAGAATTCAATGGTAATGGACTTAACCCAATTCAAATGGACGAGAGAGCCTGAGCATTACATCATAGGCAAGGATACGATCGAGATCATTACGAAACCGCATACGGATCTATGGCAGAGAACTTATTATCATTTTCAGAATGACAATGCCCCGGTTCTGCAGATGGAGACAGAGGAGAAATATTTTAGTTTCGTTGTAAAGACGGAATTTCATGAGAGCCATCACAGGTTCGATCAGTGCGGTATCGTCATGTATCTGGACAGTGAGAACTGGCTGAAAGGTTCTGTCGAATATGAGAATGATGAGTATCAGCATTTGGGAAGCGTAGTGACGAATAACGGGTATTCCGATTGGGCGACGACAGTGATTGACTCTTCGGTGAAATCCATGTGGTATCGATTCAGTCGGAGAGAAGATGATTACTGTATCGAATGCTCAAGAGACGGTATTACATTTGAACAGATGAGAATCTGCCATATGCACGGCGGAAAGGGAAAGATCCAGTTTGGGATCTATGCCTGCTCGCCGGAAGAATCTTCATTTAAGGCGGTATTTTCTAATCTGCAGATGATGGAATGTCAGTGGAAGGCGCATGACGGACAGCAGCCGGATTAATATAGCAGTTATTTTAGAAAGAGATAACTGTCAGACTTCGAGAGTTTTGACAGTTATCTCTTTCTCTTTGAGAGCTTGGGAGTGATTATCTTCGCAGCAAGTGTTGAAATATCTTGCCATATGCAATCGCTCCTTTATAACGATTCCGCAATATGCCGCGCCACATACACGCCGCTCGCCGAAGCGTGGGAGAGTGAATGTGTCACTCCGCTTCCGTCTCCGATGATATAGAGTCCTTTATACCGGCTCTCCAGGTTCTCGTCGATATCTACTTCCATGTTGTAGAACTTTACCTCTACACCGTAGAGCAGGGTATCATCATTGGCAGTTCCCGGTGCGATCTTATCCAGGGCATAGATCATCTCCATGATGCCGTCCAGGATCCTCTTGGGCAGCACAAGGCTCAAATCCCCGGGCGTGGCGGCAAGGGTTGGAGTTACCAGTCCTTCCTGGATCCGGTTGGCGGTGCTCCGCCGTCCTCTCACCAGATCGCCGAACCGCTGTACGATCACGCCCCCGCCTAGCATGTTGGAAAGCCTGGCGATACTCTCACCGTAGCCGTTGCTGTCTTTGAAAGGCTCGGAGAAATGCTTGGCAACCAGCAGGGCGAAGTTCGTATTCTCCGTCTGGTGCTCGGTGTCCTCATAGCTGTGGCCGTTGACGGTGACGATGCCGTTGGTGTTCTCGTTCACCACAATACCGTAAGGATTCATACAGAAGGTACGGACATTGTCTTCGAACTTCTCCGTGCGGTAGACGATCTTGCTCTCATATAATTCATCGGTCAGATGTGAGAAGATAACGGCAGGAAGCTCCACGCGTACCCCGATATCCACACGGTTGGACTTGGTAGGGATGTCAAGCTCGTGGCAGATCTTCTCCATCCACTTGCTTCCGCTTCTTCCAACGGAGATGATGCATTTCTTACAATCCGCAGACTGTTCTCCATAATGAACACGGTAGCCGTCTTCCAGACATTCCACGTTATCTATCGCAGTGTTAAAATGAAAATCAACCTGGTCCTTCAACTCGTCATATAATTTCTCCAAAACCACGTAATTGATATCTGTTCCCAGATGGCGGACGGAAGCATCCAGAAGCTTGAGCTTATTCTGCAGGCAGACCTTCTTGAACTGGGTACCGGCAGTGGAATACATCTTCGTCTGTTCGCCGCCGTGGCTGGTGTTGATATCGTCCACATAACGCATCAGGTCAAGGGCCTGTTCCTTCCCGATATACTCGTAGAGAGTGCCGCCGAAGTCGTTGGTGATGTTATATTTCCCGTCTGAAAATGCCCCTGCGCCGCCGAATCCGTTCATGATCGCGCAGGTCTTGCATTTGATGCAGGACTTCACCTTCTTGCCGTCGATCGGGCAATGCCTGTCCTTAAGCGGAACACCTGCTTCGAAGACGGCGATCCTAAGGCTGCTGCTTTTCTTAACTAATTCGTAGGCAGAGAAGATCCCGCCGGGACCCGCGCCTACTATAATTACATCATAATTCATAGTGTGTGACTCCTTTCTAAAAAAACTGCCATGACACTCAACCGTAAGTATCTCCCATTATAGAGTGAGGGCCAGATTCAGTCAAGACTCTTTTCGACTATAATACAGGAAGAGAGCAGCGGTAAGCAGCAGACACAGTCCTTCTGCCATAGTGGCCGCCCACCAGATTCCATCTCCTCCAAAGAGCGCCGTCAGGAGCCAAAGACTTAGGGCGACGAAGAGGAAGCCCCTGCCAAGGGAGATCGCCATGGCAGACTTAGGGGATTCGATAGCTGTAAAATACCCTCCGATGATCACGTTAAAACCGCAGAGCAGAAAGGAGTACGAGACGGTGTCAAATATCCTTACAGAAGCGCCGCGCAGTTCTGACAGCTCTGGCGAGATAAACAGGCTCACCAGAGGCGCTGCGATGCCCCGGGATATGAGGAAGGCCGCAATAGAGAAAACCGTACCGAACGTTAAGGCGTATTTCAGCAGCCTGTGGTATTTGCCGGGTATCCCTTTGCCGTAATAGTAGCTGACCAGCGGTTGTATCCCTTGTGCGATACCCGCCATGGACATGACGATGATGGTGCTGACATAAGTGACGATGGTGTAGCTTACGATGAATTCTTCGCCCAGGTATGTCAGGATCGCATGGTTGAACAGGAAGATCACGATTCCGGCGGAGAATTCTGTGATGCCGGAGGACAGCCCGATCTTCATCGTCCGCCAGGTGAGAGACAGGGACGGAGAGAACCGTACCAGCTTCATATGTGTCCTTTTGCTGCAGAAATGCGTCAGGTACAGCAGGACTACGATGAATTGTGAAAGCCCTGTTGCGAATGCGGCTCCCCAGACGCCTTTGTGAAATGCGATCACGAACAGGTAATCAAGGATGCAGTTTAGTACGGCTCCGGCTGTGACGATGACCGTAGCCAGCATCGGATAGCCGTCGGTCTTGATCAGTACCTCCAAAGAGTAAGAGCTGATAAAGAACACGCTGAAACAGGCGATCGTGGTAATATAAGTCCTGACGTATTCTATTGTAAGCTTAGTGGCGCCAAGGAACAAGGCGATCTCTTCGGATTTCCACAGTACGGCGGCGGTGATCAGCGCGGACACCAGGATTACCGTCAGGATATTCTGGGTAAATACTTCCTTCGCCGGTGTCTCTTCTTTCTTGCCAAGCAGGATCGCGATGACGGTGGATGAACCGACTGCGAACATCAGCGCAACGGAGAAGAGCAGGGTGACGAAGGGCATGGCGATATTGACGCCGGACAGCGCAAGCTCCGATACGCCCCTTGCCACGAACAGCCCGTCGATCATGGTATAGAGGGTGAAGACCCACTGTGCGATCAGCGACGGAATGATAAAACGGAAAAAATCATGTTTTAATGATTTGCCTTCTAATTTCATAGATATAGACCTCCTGAATCTGTATTCATATTAAACCTTGGTATTATACTAAGGTCAAGAGGGTTTTTAAGATTGTATTCAGAATGGTTTTCCTCTATAATGAAAATATATCAAATATACGGGTTTCGCGGATGGATGATTCAGTTGGAGGAGGAGAAGATGTTAATATTTTTATTATTTTTGTGGGTGCATCTGGGAATGCTGCTAGGAGGAATATTCCTGATCAAGCGGGGAAAACGGACGCTGGGGAGGAGTATCCTGACGGTCTGGCTGCTGGTCTTGGCGGTGCCGGCGGCATATCTTAGTCTGGCGGTCGCAGCACTGACGGTACAGGCGGTGCTTGGAGTGTCACCGGACCGGTATGTGGCAGTGCTGGCAGGTATCGCCGCATTAGTGATTGCCATATTCCTCTGCATCATATGGGGCGTCCTTAAGAAGAAGAAGGTCTATGTTCCCATCTGTGTCATAAGCGGGATCCTGGCGCTTGCTCTGGGAGGAAATGCGGCATATGACATTTACCAGAGGAGCATCCCCAAGATCAGCGAGAAGGACAACCTGCTGTATACCTATGCGCCTTACGGCAGCGGCAGCAAGGTCTATATCCCGGATGAGGAACCGGAGATCCGGTTCACGGAGGATATTCCAAGGATGGACGGCGCGACGGCGCTGTATCCGATCTACTCGTCATTTGCAAGGATGGTGTATCCAAAGGAAGTTCTGGAGAGAGAAGAGTATGAGATCTATAATAATGAGTATCTGCAGTGTACCAAGACGCCGCAGGCATATGAGAATCTGGCGAATGGAGAGGTGGATGTGATCTTTGCCGCGGCTCCGTCGGATGAACAGGTGAAGTATGCAAAGGATCTGGGAGTAGAATTCGAACTGACGCCCATCGGCAGGGAAGCGTTCGTATTCTTCGTCAATGCGAAGAATCCGCTTGAGGAGATCACGGTGGAGCAGATTCGGCAGATCTATTCCGGAGAGCTTACGCAGTGGGATGAGCTTGGTGTGAAAGGATTTGGAGAGATCCGGGCGTTTCAGAGGAGCGAGGGCAGCGGAAGCCAGAGCACCCTTGAGAAGCTGATGGAAGGGAAGGAACTGATGGAAGCGCCCAAGGAAGACGTGGTGGATATGATGGCGGGGATCCTAGAGCGGACGGCAGATTACAAGAACTACAGGAATGCGCTGGGTTTTTCGTTCCGTTTTTACTCTATGGAAATGATTCAGAATAAGCAGATCAAGCTGCTTGAAGTGGACGGAATCTCCCCGACGGAAGAGAATATTGAGAACGGGACCTATCCTCTGGCATCAGAATTCTACGCGGTGACCAGACCGGATGCCAGCGAGAACACGAAGAAGCTGGTAGAATGGATACAAGGAGAGCAGGGGCAGGATATCATCAAGGGGACGGGGTATACGCCGCTGGAAATGGAATAGGGCTGATTATGAAAAAGTATTTTAAGATAGGCGAGATATCGAAGCTGTATCATATCGGCGCAGATTCCCTGCGGTATTATGAGAAGATTGGAATCTTAAAGCCCAGGCGGGGAGAGAACCAGTACCGGCTCTACCGCACGGAGGATATCTGGAGGCTGAATGTGATACGGGAGCTCAGGGAGCTGGGATTCTCTATGGAGCAGATCGGGGATTACCTGAAGGATCATACGGTGGACACGGCCAGGGCGATGTTGGAAGACGAGCTCCGTATGATCGAAGCGAAGCAGGAGAAGTTAAGGCAGCTCCAAAGGAATGTAGAAGAGCGGGTCCGGATGCTGACCGAATGCGGGAATAAGGAGATGGGGAAGGCCAGGCTTATCCGTCTGCCGGCCAGGCGTTGTCATTATATTGACGAAGGATACCAGAAGGACGAGGAGATGGACGTGCTGATCAAGCGGCTGCTGAACAGGAATCCGGAGACGTTATACATTATAGGAAGCAACCGGATCGGGTCTGTTATATTAGCGGAGAATGCCGGAAGAGGCCGTTGCAGGGAGTATTCCGGGGTGTTCATGATCGATGAGGAAGGTGATACAGTGATCCCCGGCGGAGATTATCTGACCGTCAGCTATCGCGGGGATTGCAGGCAGAATTATGAGTTCCTGCCGCAGCTTCTAAGATATGCTAAGGAGAAGGGGTATCGGATGGTGAGCGACGTGTATGAGATCTTGTGGGTGGATATTCATGTGTCGGAGAAGGTGGAAGAGCATATCACGGAGCTGCAGTTCCGGGTGGAGATTTTTCTATAAGTTATTATTGTAAATTTCTATATGGAATGCTAGAATGAACGAAAGATAGTAATGGTACAGACGAGCTGCCCTGTTACGAAGAATATTCAAGAGATACAATTGAGAGGTACAGTGATGTTGAAGGGGATAAATGATAAGAAAAAAGAGGAGATCATTCAGACGGCATCTATCGTCGCGGGATGTCTGATCTATGCGATAGGCCTGAATATGCTGATCACGCCGCTTGCATTATATAACGGGGGATTCATGGGGATCGCGCAGTTGATCCGTACCTTTATGGTCAGTGTTCTGCATATCCGGATACCGCAGGGGATGGATATCGCAGGTGCGATCTACTATGTCATGAACATTCCGTTGTTCTATATGGGATGGCGTATCATGGGGAAAGCATTCTTCATGAAGTCGCTGTTCGGTACGACTGTTATCAGTATCTTCTTGGTGCTGGTTCCGGTGCCGGGGACGCCGATCATAGAAGATTATCTGACGGCCTGTATTATCGGCGGAATCATTGCGGGGTTCGGGAGCGGCCTGATCCTGAGAGGGAGAGGGTCGGCGGGCGGTCCGGACATCATCGGTGTGTGCTGTTTGAAGAAACGTATCAACCTGAGTGTGGGACAGGTCAATATTCTGCTGAATATGGTGGTATACGGAATCTGTCTGTTCATGTTTAATATTGAGATTGTGGTGTATTCTTTGATCTATGCGACGGTATTTGCATTGACAGTTGACAAGATACATATTCAGAATATTAATACGAGTGTGATGATATTTACTAAGAAGCTTGGGATATCCAAAGCTATTATGGAACAGACCGGACGCGGGGTTACTACCTGGGATGGTGAAGGAGCGTATACACATATGCGGTCTTATATTCTATTTGTGATGATTTCCAAATATGAGGTGAACCAGATTAAGCAGATTGTGCATAGCATTGATCCGGATGCGTTTATGATCCTGACGGAAGGGTCTGCTGTGGTTGGGAATTTTGAGAAGCGGTTATAATGATCTCCTTTTTGGAATAGAAAGAGCGGCTATTCGGCCACTCTTTGTGTTAATATTTCCCGCAATCCTCTTCAAAATCCTGAACCTGCGTCTTAAGAGAAGCAAGCTCTGCATCAGAAAGACTGCCGATTAAGGCAGTTATATCGGCTTTGGTTCCGGCAGGATCGCAGGGAACCTCTAATGCAAAGTCGCTGTAAGCACGGAGTTTGTTGAAATACATAGCTGTGTCCGGTTCTTCTTTGCCGCTGCGGCACATATGATACATCATGACGCAGTCTGTTGCGTCAGTTTCCGTACATTCTTTACAGATCCATTTGCCGAGGTAGTAATATTTGTTCCCGATCTGGTATAAAAAACCAGGGGATTTAAGTAACTGTTCGGATATCATGAAAAAGCGCCTCCCTTAGATTTTATCTTACTTAAAAAGTATCAGAAACAGGAGAAAAAAGCAAGCGTTTCCAGATTAGATGCAAGATCCCGCCCCCCATAATGATAGAAAGAATATAGATCAGTATTCCGGCTTCATTGCCAAGAGCCCTTGCGATATCGCGGAAAACAATCTGCCCCATGAAATGATAAGGACTGATATAGAACATATTGATCTGCCCGTAAGGATGTACAGCGATATTGATCAGGGTTGCGGTCATGCAGCAGGCAAGGAAGATGCAGGAGCATTTGGCAAATCCTGCTGAGGAATGATCGGAAGCGCGGCTTACTCCGGCGCGGATCCCGATCCCGATCAGCAGGATATGCCAGGCGAAGGAGTGGACGGTAAGCGGAGTATAGCTGTAATGCATGCCGGTAGTATCGAAGAAGGTGAAGATGCCGCCAAGCAGCCCGTAATCCATGAGAAATGCAAGCAATATGCCGCGGATGCGGGGGGAGGTAATCCATGGGAGGATCAGGCAGATGTACATAGGGATGCTGCATAACTGGAAGGGGAAATACCACCAGTTATAGTTTCCGTTATTTACGATATAAGTAAGACAATATTGTTTCCAGATCTCGCTTATAAGCATCAGGATTCCGCAGGACAGGAAAAAGCGGCCGGATACTTGTTTGAAATTATGTTTTAGCATATGGTTTCGTCTCCCGTAATAGTTTCCCTTGAAAACATATTTATTATACACCTGATTGAATAAATATGCTATAATTGAAACCGTGCGCCAGGTTCATTGCCGTGAGTGCAAACAGTAACTTGTGCGCGTATTATGACGGCATAATGATACGAGGAGATAAGAGAGTATGAAGACAAAGAATGCATTTATATTGGCATTGACAGCATTTATCTGGGGGACGGCATTCGTTGCCCAGAGTGTGGGAATGGATTATCTGGGCCCATTTACGTTCAATGGAGTCAGGAGTATGATAGGAGGTATTGCGCTGCTTCCCTGTATTGCGCTGCTTCAAGTGATTAATGGGAAGAGCAGAGCAGAAGAGGGAGAAGGGAGCAGGAAGGATCTGGTGACCGGGGGGATTGCATGCGGGCTGCTGCTGTTCGCGGCAAGCAGCCTTCAGCAGATAGGAATCCAGTATACGACGGCAGGTAAAGCAGGATTTATCACGGCGTTCTATATCGTGATTGTCCCGGTGTTTGGAATATTCCTAAAAAAGAAGATCAGATGGAAGGTGTGGCTTGCCGTTGTGATCGCCCTTGCAGGTCTGTATTTCCTGTGCATAACGGAGCATTTTACTGTAGGAAAGGGGGATGCACTGATCTTTCTGTGTGCACTGGTATTCTCCCTGCACATTCTTGTGATCGATTATTTCTCGCCGAAGGTGGATGGGGTGAAGATGTCCTGTATCCAGTTCTTCGTCTGCGGGCTTGCGTCTATGCCATTTATGTTTGCAATGGAAACGCCGGAGATCGGGGCGATGATTGCTGGGTGGATGCCGCTTCTCTACGCAGGAGTGCTGTCCTGCGGTGTCGCATATACACTGCAGATCATCGGACAGAAGAATGTGAATCCTGCGGTGGCGTCGCTGATCTTAAGCCTGGAATCCTGTTTCTCCGTGCTTGCGGGATGGGCTGTTCTTGGCGAAAGGCTCTCGGTGAGGGAGTCTGCCGGCTGCGTGTTGATGTTTGCTGCGATCATACTGGCTCAGTTGCCGGAGAAAGAAAAATAAATCTTGCAAATAGAAAATGCGTAGTGTATAATTTCAATGAGTAAACATTTGTTTACTCATTGAAATTATAAAACAGAGTTGAGCCGTTGAGGAGGATGAAGGATGGAGAGTCAATTGGTATGGAAGGACGAGTATAATATTGGTGTGGATATAATTGACAGAGAACACCAAAGACTTTTTAGAATTATCAATAAATTATTTGCGTTCAGTGACGAGAAGAATAAGAGCCAGTGGGCATGTCAGGAAGGAATCAAGTATTTTAAGGATCATGCGGCGAAGCATTTTGTAGATGAAGAGAAGTATATGGCTTCTATTGGTTATGAGGGGTTGGAATCCCATGGGCGGCTTCATCGGGAATTCCGTGAGAAGACATTGCCGCTACTTGAAAAGGAACTTGAACAGACAGAGTATTGTGCCGACTCGGTAGAACATTTCCTTGGGGTCTGTGTCGGGTGGCTGATCGGGCATACCATGATGGAGGACCGCGCGATCATGGGGGCAGGCGTGAGCAGATGGGATGAGCTTCTGCCGGAGGACAGGCAGGAGGCTGTGAAGAAGATCATCATCCAGTTGGTGTATGATCTGTTCCATTTGGAATCGCATGTGATCAGCGATACATATGGCGGGGAGAAGTTCGGAAGAGGAGTATATTATCGGCTGGTCTATGGTACGGATCAGAGTGAAGAGAAGTGTGAGGTTTTCCTGGTATTTGAGGAAAGACTTCTGATCAATACGGTCGGCAAGGTGATGGGAATCGAGACGAACAAGCTGGAGACTATGCTGATCAATGCGGCAAGATATACGGCGCGCCAGTTCGTAGAGCGGGTTGTAGAGCAGATGCCGGATATGGAAGGATATAGGCTAAAGGAAGAGAATCTTCTTACTTATGAGGAATTCCAGAGTATATTCGAGAATGAAAAGCTGCAGGTAAGCCTGCTGGTTGATACAGGCAAGGGATATTTCGCATATTGTACGGTGGCTCCGCATCTTCTTAAGAAGGGAGATGTTACGCCGATCGGTGCGGATAATGCCATGGCCGAGGTTGAGAGATATCTCAAGAAGCGTGAGGAGAGTCCGAAGCCAAAGGTACTTGTGGTGGATGATTCAATCACTATCCGCGAGGGGATTAAGAATCTGTTAGAAGAGGATTATGATGTGTCGGTTGCCGCGTCCGGAACTGCCGCGATCCGGTGCCTCATCTTAGATAAGCCGGATCTGGTTCTGTTGGATTATGAGATGCCGGTCTGCGACGGCAAGCAGGTATTGGAGATGATCCGCTCGGAGAATGCATTTGCAGGTATCTCGGTCATGTTCCTGACCGGAAGGACAGATCCGGAGACTGTTCGGAAATTAGTATCCCTGAAACCGGACGGATATCTGGCCAAGTATCTAAAGCCTGCGGAGATCAAGCAGAAGATAGACGATTATTTCGAGAAGAAGAAGCAGGGGTAAGGGAAGATGCGGTTTGTGATCCAGAGAGTGACAGAGAGTGAAGTGCAGGTAGACGGCGAGGTCCTTGGCAGAATCGGGAAGGGTTTCATGGTGCTGATTGGGGTCAGTGATTCCGATACGAAGGAGATCGCGGATAAGATGGTGAAGAAGATGCTTGGCCTTCGGATCTTCGAGGACGAGCAGGGGAAGACGAACCTGTCTCTCGATACGGTCGGCGGAGAATTGCTGCTGATCTCGCAGTTTACGCTGTATGCCAACTGTAAGAAGGGGAACCGTCCAAGCTTCATAGAAGCAGGTGCGCCGGATATGGCAGAAGAAATGTATGAATATATCATCGGAAAATGCAAGGAGCAGGTCAAGATCGTGGAGCGGGGGCAGTTTGGGGCAGATATGAAGGTAAGCCTGGTCAATGACGGACCGTTTACGATCATATTGGATTCGGATACGTTATAAGGAAAATATAGTTTGCAAGAAAATGCTCAAGGAATCCTTGGGCATTTTTTGAACAGAAAATTTTTATTTTTGTTTACATTTGTATGAAAAATGGTAAAATATAAACAGGAGGAGGGGATTTTATGTTCAGTAAGAATTTGAAATATTATAGATTAAAAAATAATATGTCTATGAAAGAACTGGCTTCTTCCATAGGGGTAACCCCGATGACGATCAGTTATTATGAAAGCGGAGAACGAAGACCAGGGATGGGGACTATAAAGGCATTGGCAGAAGTGTTAGATGTCAGAGTAACGGATTTCTTGAACAGTCGGAATCAAAATCTGGTCTTTTCACATGGAGAATTCCGCAAAGGAAGCAGATTACCTGTAAAACAACAGGACTATATAAGAGAATCGGTTGAAGAATATCTGAGCAGATTCTATTGTGTGATTGATATGCTTGGCGGTGAGGTTTTACCGGAAGCGCCAGTCTGTCATGGTCTTAGGCTTGTAGGGGATATAGAAGAAAATGCTTTTTCAATGCGTAGATATCTTCATATCTCAGAATTTGGGACTGTTGGTAATCTGATTGGAACTCTGGAAAATAAGGGGATTCTTGTTTATGTGTCTGATATTGATAATGATGCATTTTCAGGAATGAATGGTACGGTAAACGGACGCCCCTTTATTGTGGTGAATGGAAAAATGAATACGGAAAGAATCAGATCCACGATTGCACATGAAATGGCGCATATTTTGTTTGAATGGCCGAAAGATATGGAAGAAAAGCAAATGGAAGAAATGGCGACTGCAATCAGCGGAGCTTTTCTGTTCCCAGAAGAGGATGCAAAGCGGGAATTAGGGATTCGAAGGACTTCCGTAACGAAAGATATGCTGCTGGTATGTAAAGAATATGGAATATCGATGTATCTTCTGGTTAAGAGGGCGAATCTTTGTGGTATTGTGAGGGATAACGCGGCAAAGAATTTTTATATTAAGGCTGGCCGGGCGGGATGGAAGAAGAATGAACCATCGCGGATTCCGGAAGAGGAACCGACACTTTTTATGCAGTTAGTGTTCCGGGCAGTCAGTGAGAATGGGATATCTGTGCAGAAAGGAGCGGAGTTGCTGAAGAAGCCATATTCATATGTAATGGAGCAGTGTTTGGCGGAAGAAGGGGAAGCGGATGGAATATATTAGCAGTGATACAAATATTTGGCTGGATTTTGCGAATATAGGACATTTAGAACTGCCATTCAGATTGCCATATACGTATTTGATGAATGTGGATGCAGTACATGATGAACTTTTGGCACCGCCAGAGTTGGGATGATTGGTGTGCTGGATCAGTTATATCAAAGGGAGTACATTGATAAAGAGGTTTATTTAGAATGTTTGCTTAGATTGCAAGAATTTAATGGCGGTAAAGTTCGGTTGCCGGCAAAAGAGATTGGGAGAAGGATTGAAGAGATTAAAGCTGACTACAACACTTAAATATGCCATTGGATTCTTTTAGATTTTAAGAATATGTGTGGAAAGGGATTTACATGAAGATAAACGAAATATTAGCTGAAAATATCACAAAAGATTATTTTAATGCAAAAGTAAAGACAGAAGTGATATTTGATACAATACTGACTCCTGTTATCGGTGAAATTTTAACCGTAATTGGACGGGAAAATAAAAAGTTAAAAATAAATGGAGAAATGAAGCTACTTGCAAAGGAATTTCCGATGTTAAAACTAAACGAAGAGAATGAAAAAAACAATTACCGTAACTGTAATGCGGATTACCTTATGTGTGATAATAATACCGTATACTTTGTAGAATTGAAGACGACGCAGAAAAGTATTAATAAATTCCAGATGAAAAATTACTTAAATTACCTCGCGAATTGTGAAAATAAGAGATTTGCAGATGTTTCGGGTAGAGCTTTTATTGATTTATTAAATCATGTAAGTAAAACAGGATACCCACATAACGATCAAGGCAAGAAAGAAAAGGATGATTTAAAACAGTTATTTGAGGTGATTATAAACTATCCTAAAAATGACGGAAAGATTCCTGAAGGTTGGGAAGAAGACAATACTCACGCAGCCAGGGCAATCTCTTACTTAAAAAAGGAGAAAGCAACTTCATCAAAAAAATACATATTCACTGCCGGACAGATGCTTGACAATATGAAAGACGACAAGTGGTGGAATTGCAAACAGATAAAATTGCTTTATCTTTTGCACTCAGAAAAACAAATATCCAAATATCTGCAAAAAGGTATTATCTTTGTAACTTTTCGGGAAATTGTTGAACGGGCATATGCAGTTAGTGAGGAAATGGAGAAGAAGGGTCTGAAAAATTATTGGGAATGGATTGTGAAAATACTGATTCAGTGTGGCTTGGTCTAACCCCATTAATCGCAGCAATAACTAAGAGGAGAATTATAATGAAAACAAATAGCAAGAAAAATCATCTGTCTCATATCATGATCTTTTTCATTATGCTTCTTTTTGCTGCTTGTTTAACTGTGAATGCAGTTGTTTGTTCACGCAGGGTATTTGACTGCAATCATAATCTTTATGAACAGTCAGATCAGGCAGGTATAATTGAGACACAGGCTGCTTTAAAAAGAATAGATACAGGTTTGGCTGCAAAGGGAGACGGTGATGACAATATAACGAGGAACAAATGTCCAATACCCGTGAGCATGGTACTTTCAAAAGGATATGGTCAATTTATTTTTCTTGTTATAGCTTTTCTGTTTTTCTATAAGGTTTTATTTATAGTATTATCTGAGAGATGGACATTAATTGATCAGAAGGTACGTCTGGATAATTGAATCAGCTTCATTTTATATCATTGCAAGTGTGATAACAGGTATAAGCCATTTTCAGGATCAGACATGGCTTTCTTTTTGTATGCATAAATAATGAAGCAGAGATTGAATTGGAGGATGTGAATGAAAAAAAGAATATATAAATTATTTCTCACTCTGATAGTGAGTCTGTCTCTGGGCTCAAGTCCCATAGCCCAAAATGAGATACGTAAGATGCTTGAAGTTCTTTCACAAACAAGTTATGAGCAGGTTCAAGAACTTGATGAGGAAGAAAACGAAGATTTACCATAGAAAAGGAATAGGATAACATATGTTTGTTTTTTTGCTTACCGTATGTTACAACAAAAAATATAACTTCTCGGAATCTCAATGAATGAGATTCCAGCCGAAGATTGACAAC
>CANTDX010000069.1 GCA_947652615.1 uncultured Dorea sp.
TAGATTGGCTGCATGGAAGAATGATTAATGATTAATTTCATTTCATCCCTCCTTCGTTACAAACAGTATATAACAGTTTATATCTGTTGTCAACTGTTATATACTGTTTGTAATAAAAAAACCATAGTCCACAATAATTCGTGAACTATGGTATAGAATTCAAAGCTCCTTCCAAACCTCCGCGATATCCACATCCGACGTGATCTCATTCATAATGCGGCTGCTGTCCACCTGCCACACCTCGCGCCCGTTCTTATCCATCGAAACAAACGCCGCAAACAGCACCAGACACAAAAACAGCCGAATCCCAAACGTCCCGGCAGGATTACTTTGCCCATCCTCATAGATCTGCTGGTAAGCCGCCTTATACCTTGGATGCACCGCCGGCGCTGTTCTCCTCTCACTATACAGATCCCTGGTCTGCTCCAGCAACTGCCGCCTTCTCTTCTCAGAATCATTCATCACACATCACCTCACAACAGCATATGCGTCTTCTGTCCAAAGTATGATTCTTGTTTACCGGTCCGCCAGTTCCTTTATGATATCATCCCACGTAATCCCTTTGAGCGCCATCAAAACCATGGCATGGTACAGGAAATCCGACAGCTCATACTTCACTTCCTCCGGATTGGGATTCTTCGCAGCAATCACGACTTCCGTCGCCTCTTCCCCTACCTTCTTTAAGATCTTATCGATTCCCTTCTCAAACAGATAATTCGTATAGGACCCTTCCTTGGGGTGCTCCATACGGTCAAGGATCGTCTCATATACCGATTCAAATACCCGCAGCGGATTTGTCTCGTCATAGTCATTCCCCGCAATATGCCGGAAGAAACAGGTCGGATTCCCCGTATGGCACGCCGCACCCACCTGATCCACCTTGGCAAGCAGCGTATCGTTGTCACAATCTATGGTCAGGGATTTGACATACTGGTAATGGCCGCTGGTCTCTCCCTTGACCCACAATTGCTGCCTGCTTCTGCTGTAATACGTCATCCGGCCGGTCTTGATGGTATGATAGAACGCCTCTTCATTCATGTATGCCAGCATCAATACCTCCTGGGTCTTGTAATGCTGTACGATAACCGGAAGCAATCCCTGTTCATTGGTCTGAAACTGTGAGAATTCCATCATGCTCTCATAGGAGGTCATTCGTATATGCCTCTGCTCGCATTGATCCTTGAACGCGGCAAAGTCCATATCCGGCTGGCTGACAAACCGTCCTGAGAGTCCCTTGACGCCCGGCGATTCAAGAATCTTGAAGAGCTCCGGGCTCTCCATGGTATCCGTCACGATCACGCAGGGAATATCCGTAATATTTGCCACAGAATTCAGATCCAGCCTGTGCATAAAGATAATTTCACTGCAGCATTCTCTGATTACATGCTGATGCTTGAACAATGCGTCAAAATCATTCAGAGATACTGCAAGCTTCTCTTTCCCAAAGCGCCTGGCAGCATCTTCAATCAGCTTCACACTGTCCTGTTTTGAAAAATTCAGGATCGCCCGCTTAGAGCCTGCATAGAGGATCTTCTTAATATCCTCCTGGCGTTTTACATTCCCGCCGGCAACCATCGGAATCCGGATGATGCGGTTCATTCGTTTCATCAGATCGATCGCCTCGTCATGCTCATTTGCATAATCCGACAAATCGAACACGATCAGTTCATCCGCCCCGTTATCACTATAGCGCTTCGCCAGCTCAATTGCATCCTCTGCAATGACGGTACGGTCGTCAAACCAGCTTACCGCCTTTCCCTCTGCGATGAAAATACAGGGGATCAATCTCTTATAACTCATTGCTTCATCTCCTTTATAAACTTCCCTTCGTAGTCCAGGCCTCTTCGATCCGCGGTTCTTTTTGCACCGCCATATCCAGCGCCTTTCCAAAACTCTTGAACAATGCCTCCGCCATATGATGATTATTATCTCCGTCAAGGACTCGAAGATGGATATTCATCATCGCGCTGTAGGACACGGCATAGAAGAAATCCTTTACCATCTCTGTATCCAGCCCTCCAAGGCGTTCCGCGGTAAATGCAGAGTCAAACTTAAGATACGGTCTTCCCGAGAGATCCACCGCACATAAGACAAGCGTCTCGTCCATCGGAAGGATAAAATGTCCGTATCTCCTGATCCCGGCTTTGTCACCTACCGCCTTAAGAATCGCCTGCCCAAGAACGATCCCGGTATCTTCAACCGTATGGTGGCAGTCCACCTCAAGGTCGCCGTTCACCTCTGCCTCAAGATCAAACAGCCCGTGCCTTGCAAACCCGTTAAGCATATGGTCAAAGAAGCCGATCCCTGTATGGATCGCATTCTTCCCTGTCCCGTCCAGGTTCAGCGTAAGCCTGACGTCGGTTTCCTTCGTTGTTCTTCTAATACTTGCCGTTCTCTCCATAATTAACCTTCCTTCTCGAATCTCACATAGACGGAATTGGCATGAGCCGTCAACTGCTCTGCCTTCGCGAACCGTTCGATGTCTTCGTGCACTGCCTCCAATGCCTCGCGGGAATATGCGATGATACTGGATTTCTTGATGAAATCATCCACCGACAGCGGGGAAAAGAACCTGGCCGTCCCGTTGGTAGGAAGTACATGGTTCGGACCTGCAAAATAATCTCCCAAAGGTTCGCTGGAATATTCTCCGATAAAGATCGCGCCCGCATTGCGGACCTTCGTCATCACGTCAAAAGGATTCCTCGTCTGGATCTCCACATGCTCCGAAGCGATATCATTCGCGATTGCTATGGCATCCTCCATGGTATCCGCTGTCAGGATATATCCATAATTATCCAGGGATTTTCGGATGATCTCGCTTCTTGATAACTCCTCTACAAAAGCATCTGCCTGCTCAGACACCTGCCGGGCAAGCGTCTCGCTGGTCGTGACAAGGATTGCGGACGCCAGTTCGTCATGCTCCGCCTGGGATAACAAGTCGGCCGCAACATATCTCGGATTGGCCGTCTCATCCGCGATCACCAGGATCTCGCTGGGCCCGGCGACGGCGTCAATGCTGACATGCCCATATACTGCTCTCTTCGCCAACGCCACATAGATATTCCCCGGCCCTACGATCTTATCCACCTTGGGAATGCTCTTCGTACCGTAAGCCAACGCCGCGACTGCCTGCGCGCCGCCAACCTTGTAGATCACATCCGCGCCCGCCTCATTGGCAGCAACCAGCGTATGGCTTGCCACCTTCCCGTCTCTTCCGGGCGGAGTCACCATCACAATCTCTTCCACCCCTGCTACCTTCGCAGGTATGATATTCATCAATACGGAGGAAGGGTAGGCCGCCTTCCCTCCCGGCACATAGACGCCGACTCTCTGAAGGGGCGTTACCTTCTGCCCCAGCATCGTCCCGTCCGGCTTACTGTCAAACCAACTGTATTGCTTCTGCTTGGTATGGTAATCTTCGATATTATGAAGCGCCTTACGGATGACTTCCACAAGCCCCGGCTCTACAAGCTCATAAGCTTCCTCGATCTCTTCTTTCGTCACTCTGACCGTATCCGCGCATATCTTCGCTTTGTCAAACTTCTCTGTATATTCGAAAAGCGCCTGGTCTCCTTTTGACTTCACACGTTCCAATATCTCGGAAACCGCACTCTCATATTCACCATACTGATTCGGGCTGCGCTTCAGAAGCTTCTCCAGAATATTCTGTCTCGTATCCCTGTCCAAATGCATGATCTTCATACTACATCCTTCTTTCTCTATTGTCGCTCAAAGAACTCCCTATATCTGCGTCCGAAGCTGTGCCAGCAGATTCTTGATCCGCGTACTTTCCATCCGCATACTCACCGGATTCACGATCATCCGCGCAGATAATGGACAGACCTCCTCGAGCACCTCAAGTCCATTCTCCTTAAGCGTTGTCCCGGTCTCCACGATATCCACGATCACCTCGGCAAGCCCAACGATCGGTGCCAGTTCTATAGAACCGTTAAGCTTGATGATCTCCACGGTCTGATGCTTCGTATTATAGAAATAATCCTTGGTGATATTCGGATACTTGGTGGCAACCCGGATCAGCTCGTGGTGCCTTAACAGGGGCCTGGATTCTTCCTTCCCGCACACACACATCTTACAACTGCCATATCCAAGGTCCAGCACCTCGTGGACCTTGCGCCCTTCTTCCAGGATCGTATCCTTTCCGGCCACTCCGATATCCGCGGCGCCGTATTCTACATAAGTCGGTATATCCGGTCCTTTTGCCAGGAAGAACTTAAGCTTCAACGGCTCATTCACAAAGATCAGCTTACGTGACCCCTTATCCTTCATTTCTTCACATGTAATCCCTATCTTCTCGAATAATTTCAGCGTCTGCTCTGCCAGACGCCCCTTCCCCAACGCAAATGTTAGATATCTCATCTTATGAACTCCTATCCGAACTGCTGTTTAATGTCTTCTGTTCTCCGGTGATCAGATTGATCATGGTGATCTCCCCTGTCTGCTGAAGATAGATCATATTACCGGCGTAATATTCATTGCCGTATTCTATGTAGTCCTTCAGCGTTTTATCCCCGCGTCTGCCAAGAAGCTCCGTATCCTTGCCCTTCCTCCGGAAATCCCGTGCAAGAGACAGAGCTTCCCGTCTGCGGTCTTCATCATACAGCACAATGGTATTCTTCCTGGTATAGTTGATCCGGACCTTCTGACGAACCAGCGCGTTCATCAGCTCATCCACCACGATGGCAAACCCTATGGCCGGGGACTGCTTTCCAAACTTCTCGGTCAGATGGTCGTATCTGCCTCCCTTCACGATGGCGTCACCGGTACCAAAAGTATAGACCCGGAAGATGATCCCGGAGTAGTATCCATAAGTACCACTCATACTGAAATCAAAAGTAACAAACTTCTCTGCCCCGTAGAGCTTCAGAGTATCATAGATCTTCTCCAGACGCCGGATCGCCTTGACCCCTTTGGAATTAGGCGCGATATTCTTCGCCTGGGCCAGAGTCGCGATCCCGCCTACCAGATCGTTAAGCGCCGCGAATGCTTCCTTGGAGCTTCTCTTCACCTGGATGCTCTCGAGAAATTCCTCCACACCGAAGAAATTCCGGTTGTTGATAAGCTCCCGCACACGCTCCTGGGCTTCCTCATTAAGGCTTGCATCCTCGATCAAGCTCTGTATAAAATCAACATTTCCCAGACTTAACTGGAATTCCTTAAGCCCAATGGTCGACAGACACTCGACCACCAGCGCGATCATCTCCGCATCCGCCTCCACAGAATCATCGCCCATCAGCTCGGCTCCCATCTGTGTCGTCTCGCGAAGCCGTCCCTGATAATTCGAATGATTGATAAACGTGCTGCCCGTGTAGCACAGCCTGACAGGCAGCGTCTCGTCTTTAAATAAAGTCGCGGAAACCCTTGCTATGGACGGCGTGATATCCGGACGAAGCGCCAGGGTATTCCCGTCCTTGTCAAAAAATTTGTACAGATCTTTTGAAGGAATCGTACCGATCTCTTTCCTGAACACATCAAAATACTCAAATGTAGGCGGTTCAATATCATGATAACCATACAGATGAAAGATCTTCTTCAAGCGTCCTTCAAGCGCAAGCTTTTTTCCACATTCTACATTATATATGTCCCTGACTCCTTCCGGAGTATGTAAAACTCTCTTCATAGTACCTCCATTCATTATCTCTGCTTTAGTCTACTACCATATTGAATTGAATGAAATCGTATAGAATTATAAGCATTTTCTCACTCTTTGTCAAGTTCATCCCTGATTTCCAGATCCAGATTCATGGCATCCAGGTAGGGGACATAACATCCCCGCATAAACTCCATGAAAAACCGCTCATCCAATTCCTCGAACCGGAAGCTTTTGCGTCCGCCCTCCTTTGCCCGGTTCCAGAAACCGCACAATTCTTCGAATCTCATATAATAAAGTATATTCTTCGAAGAATAATAGATGAGAATAAATGCAATGCCGCCCTGGCGTTCGAACGCTTCCATGAAACTGACCTGATGATCGTGGATATTCTGCAGCGGAAATGTCTCGGCGACACATTCCTTGGCGTCAAAGCAAATGGGAATCCCCTGGACCGCGCCGATATAATCGATGGTACTCCTCTGGTCGAAATACGCCAGGGTGATATGCCTGTGCTCCTTATCCATCTTCACCGGAGTGATCGGCGTAGGTATCTTCTGGATCAGGGCAAGCCCCTTCTCCAGATACCACTCGTTGGTCCGGTTGACCATATCCTCTAATGTTGAACCTCTAAGGCCTCTTGAGTTCCATGTTCCCATGCTGTCTCCTTTATCAAATGCCAGAACACGGCCGGCACCTTCGCTGTAAATGTTTTTCCGGAAACTTCCCGGCAATTCCCTTCCATAACAGGAAATACAACCTGGTAAGCGTGAAGGAGCTGATGGCAGATCTGATATCGTTTCCTGTAAGCCTCATTAAAGACCGGATCTCCGTATTTGCCGTCCCCCAGAAGCGGATGGCCCACCGACGCCAGATGCGCTCGGATCTGATGGGTTTTCCCGGTGATCAGATGAACCTTAAGAAGCGTAAGCTCTTTAGTCCACGCCAGCGGGAAATACTCGGTCTCGATCCGGACCCCGCCGCTGCCGCCGACGGTTACCGTGTTATTCGCCTCATCCTTCTGAAGGAATCCATGAAGACGCTTCGATTCGGTGATCCTTCCCTTCACCGCGCACAGATAATACTTCTGAAGCGTCCGATTCTTAAGAAGCTCCCCCATAGTCTGTGAACCAGGGAGGCTCTTTCCCGCAATGATCAGACCGCTGGTATTGCGGTCTAAGCGGTTGCACACCGAGGGCCTGAAAAGCCGAAGTTCTTCTTCTGTTACCGCTCCCGTCCGAAGCAGATATGAGATCACATGCTCCACCGCCGACACATCGTCCTTACCGGCTTTCTGCGACAGCATCCCGGCCGGCTTATTAATAAGAAGAATATCCGGATCCTCATAGATCACGTCAAGAGCCGTTCTCCTGGACGGCGGACTCCCAGGTACACCCCTGCTCTTCTTGGCGGTAAATTTCCCAATAGTCTCGTCCGACAAGAACAGCTTGATACAATCTCCCTCTGTAAGCTTTTCCCGCCCGGCCGCCTTCTTTCCGTTCAGGACGATATTCTTCTTGCGGAGCATCTTGTAGAAGAAGCTGTCCGGTGCATTATTCATATATTTTTTCAATAATTTGTCAAGCCTCTGTCCGGCTTCGTTCTTCGTAACGATAATCTCTTTCATAAACGCTGCACTTGGTAGTTCCTTTAAGAAACACTCTCCTTTTTACATAGAAATACCAGTCAGAATCCTCTTGATATTCTGTTCGTTCCGGTCACTCTCCTGCCGCTCCACCGCGGCAATGTTATTCAGCCCCTCGGCTCTGGCAAGAAACATGGAATAATCATGGAAGATCTTAACCGTCATCTTATCATACCGCTGGTCTAAGAGCGTCTTCTTGATCGCTCCGGCAAGAACCGCGTCATCCGTCTTAGGGCTCCTGGTATAGCCACACAGCACATGCCCGTATATGACGAATGCCTCTACCGGCATTCCTTTTCCCGTGCTTGTGATGAGCAGGTCATACACCCGTGTGACAAGCGGCGCCTTCTCTTCGATCTCACGATATTTCGAAGGCTCGATCCCCTGATGGGGATACATGGTGATAAATTCCACCAGCATCTTTGCCGCCGGAAGACAGCCCACAATTGCAACGACCGTGAATAGATTCTCCTTCTTCCCTGTCTGAACATACCCAAGGATGAAAACTGCCGCCACGACCGCAAATTCCACCACAGCCCACAGCAGATACCTGGTCTTCTGTACTCTCAGATATCCGGGCTGTCCTTTCTCAATCTTCATCTGCCCGCTCTCCTCCTCAACCTATTCCATCTTATTGGCCCATCTCAATATATCGGCGATCAGGGTGTAGGGAAGAAGCTTTGCCGCGATCCTTGCCCCTTTCATCGGCATCCCGTATACGGACACGCGCTTCCTGTCCACAGAATCCTTGAGCGCCTGCCGTACCACGAGCCTTGGATCCGCCATCGCCGATTCCTTGAACGCATTGGGAAGCACACCGGAATGCCGGAAGAACTCTGTATCAACCGGGCCCGGACACACAGCCGTCACAGAGATCCCCTTTGGTTCAAGCTCAGCCGCAAGCGCCTGCGCAAGACTGTAGACGTAGGATTTGGAAGCTGCGTAGACCGCGAACCCCGGCTGCGGGGCAAATGCCGCTGATGATGCAATATTAACGATTCTGCTTCCTTTCGTAAGATAAGGCATGCATATCCAGATCATCTTGGTCAGCGCCCGGCAATTCAAATCGATCATCCCAAGCTGTTCCCTGGAATCAATCTCATCAAAAGCCCCCGCCTTCCCATATCCTGCCGCATTGACAAGCATACGGACCTCGGCGCCCTGTCTGGACAGCTCCCTCTCGATCCGCTCGAAAATGTAATCCCTCATCAGATCTCCGTCAAAGACCCTGATCGGAATATGGATCTGTTCCTGCAGTTCGGTCAGCCGGTCCGTTCTTCTTGCAACCACCCACAACTCGTCGAGATTCTTATAGAGCCTTGGAATCTGGACGGCGAATTCTCTTCCGATACCGGAAGACGCCCCTGTTACCAATGCGATTTTCATAGTATTATCTCCCTTATTTGACTGATTTATTTCGTGATCCCGGCCTGCGCGGACGGATCAGGCAGCGGCTTCCATATCCCACCAGATCCATCCTGCCGCCCTTCCTTAACGCCTCAAGGACCAGGTCATAGTTCTTCGGATCCCGATACTGGATCAGCGCCCGCTGCAACGCCTTCTCATGGGGATTCCTTGGTACATACACCGGTTTCATATCCCTTGGATCCACACCGGTATAGTACATACAGGTAGAGATGGTCGAAGGCGTCGGGTAGAAATCCTGTACCTGTTCCGGCATATGCCCCAGATCCCGCAGATATTCTGCCAGCTCAATAGCTTCCTTAAGCGACGAACCCGGATGAGAGGACATCAGGTAAGGCACAAGATACTGCTTCCTGCCGATCTGCCGGTTGATGGCTTCGTATTTCTTCACAAAAGCCTGATAGACATGATTCCCGGGCTTTCCCATCTTCTCAAGCACGGTGTCCGACACATGCTCCGGCGCGACTTTCAACTGCCCGCTCACATGATACCGGCACAGTTCCCGGAAAAAGGTATCATCCTTGTCTGCCATACAATAATCGAACCGGATACCGGAACGGATGAACACCTTCTTCACTCCCGGAAGACTCCGCAGACGGCGAAGCAGTGAGACGTAATCCCTGTGGTCCGCGGTCAGGTTCTTACAGGGCTTGGGAAACAAGCACTGCTTCTCCCTGCACACACCCTTGGATAACTGCTTCTTACAGGAAGGCTGTCTGAAATTCGCCGTAGGCCCGCCCACATCATGGATATATCCCTTGAACTCCTTATCTTCCAAGAAACCTCTGGCTTCTTCGATCAGGGATTCATGGCTTCTGGCCTGCAGGATCCTCCCCTGATGAAAGGTAAGCGCACAGAAATTACATCCCCCAAAGCATCCCCGGCTGCTGATAAGACTGAACTTCACTTCCGCTATGGCAGGGACGCCGCCCGCCTTCTCATAGGACGGATGGTACGTCCGCATATAAGGATAACGGTAGATATCATCCATCTCCATCTGACTGAGAGGCTGCGACGGCGGATTCTGCACCACGTACAGATGCTCTCCGTAAGGCTCGATAAGCCTCTTCCCCGCAAATGGATCCGTATTGCAATACTGCGTATAGAAGCTCCTGGCATACAGAAGCTTATCGCTTCTCATATCCTCGTACCCGGGCAGCATGATCCCGTCATAGACACTGGCCAGATCTTTTGTCTTATAGACCGTTCCCTGGATAAATGTCAGATCACAGACAGCGATCCCGCTCTCCAGCGCTTCCGCGATCTCCACGATTGAACGCTCTCCCATCCCGTAAGAGACCAGATCCGCCCCCGAATCCAGGAGTATGGATCGTTTCAGGCTGTCCGACCAGTAATCATAGTGCGCAAGCCTCCGAAGGCTTGCCTCGATCCCGCCAAGGATCACCGGCGTCCGTTTGTAAGTCTGCCGGATCAGGTTGCCGTAGACGACGGCCGCATGATCCGGCCTCCTGCCCATCACACCTCCCGGGGTATATGCATCTGTCTTCCTGCGCTTCTTCGACACGGAATAATGGTTCACCATGGAATCCATATTCCCCGCCGACACCAGGAATCCAAGCCTTGGTTCGCCGAATTCCGCGATGCTTGCCGGATCCTTCCAGTCCGGCTGGGCGATGATCCCCACACGGTATCCGTGGGCCTCCAGGACTCTGGTGATAATGGCATGGCCAAAGGAAGGATGGTCGACATAGGCGTCGCCCGATACATAGACAAAATCCACAGCATCCCATCCCCGCTCTTCCATATCCTTCCTACAGACAGGCAAAAATCCTGTGCTCATCTACAACACCTCATACGTCTCATTTCTGATATCATCATACTGGTAAATATAATAATCTGCAAGCTCCCTTTTTCTGCCTTCCTGCGGCCTGGAGCACTCATCATCCACCGCACAGACCTTCATCCCAGCGTTCTTCCCGGCAAGAATCCCCATGGGTACGTCTTCGAATACAAGACAGCGCGCCGGCTCAACGCCCAACTCCTTTGCCACCAGAAGGTACACATCCGGGGCGGGCTTACCCTTGGCAACTTCACAGGCCGTCCTTACCACATCAAAATACGCCACCACCTTAAGCGCCTCCAGGGTATCGTCGACTAATTTCCTGCCGTTGCTGGTGGCAATACCGATCTTCTTGCCCTGCCGCTTCATCTCCACGATAAAATCATATACACCCTCTTTGAGCGGAGCCTGGCTTATGTACCTCTCATGCGCCATCTCTGTCCACTCCTCCATGATCTCTTCCCGCGTATGCGAAAGCGTCGGGAACGAATCCAGGAAGAACTGCGCAACCTCCGTAAAACTCATCCCTTCCATATCATCCGGAAAGCTCTCAGGCGCAGTCAGACCATATTTGGCATAGAAATCCCTGTCGATAGACGGCCAGATCCACATAGAATCTACCAGTGTCCCGTCCATATCAAATATAACCGCATCTATATCCTTAAGCATCTTCGTCTCTAACATCCTTAAACTCCTTCTCCTACAATGCCTTAAGCAGCGCTAATTCTTCCGCCGTAAGCGGACGGTATTCTCCCGGCTTCAAGTCTCTGTCGAGCGTCAATGTCCCCATCCGCTCCCGCCGAAGATAGGCCACTTCCTTGCCCACGGCCTCAAACATCCGCTTTACCTGATGGTATTTCCCTTCCTGTATCGTAAGCAGGATCTCGGACTCCTCCCCGCCCGCTATAATCTCAAGAACTCCGGGAGCCGTCCATTCTTGCGCTTCTCCGGAACCGATGTTCACGCCATGCGCAAAACTTCCGACGTCTTCTTCCGTCACACGCCCTCTGATTCTGGCGTAATAGGTCTTGTCCACATGACGGCGCGGAGACAGCAGACGGTGCGCCAATTGTCCGTCGTTGGTGATCAGCAGAAGGCCCTCCGTATCCTTGTCGAGCCTTCCTGCGGGAAACAGGTCCTTGCGCTTCCTATCCCCGATCAAGTCGATAACCGTCCTGTCTCTTTGATCCTCTGTGGCAGAGATGACGCCCGCCGGCTTATTCAGCATATAATACTCATAAGCAGCATACCCGATCTCCTGTCCGTCCACGGCGACCCGCTGCGTCTCCCCGTCGATCTTCTGCTCCGGGGCCTTTACGGTCTTACCGTCCACCGAGACGGAACCCTTTCTAATATACCGCTTTACCTCCTGTCGGGTTCCAACTCCCATATCAGCCAGATATTTATCTAATCGGATCATCAGCACAGCCTCCAGCCCGGCAGGTATTTGTTCTTGAGGACTCCGCCTGAAAGCTTCCCGAATCCAAGGGGATAGCCGTCTACGCAGACAAGCCTCCAGCCCTTCTCCTTCGCCGAAGCCAGCTCTTCTACATCCAGAGTCTCACCCTTGAGATACTTAAGGACTCTCTCATCCTCTGCCGGAAAATCAATGCAATGTCTGTATTCTTCCTTCTTGAGATACATGGCAAGCGCCTGGCTTGGTTCGAACCGGTTCTTCTTAAGCTCGCCAAGCAGAAGCCCTGTCCGAAGGAACCTGACGCCCCGAAGGTCCGGCAGTCCCTTTGGCATATAATAGACGCGCTCCCCCCGGATATCAAGCCTCGCGGCGTCAAGCCCGAAGGTGATATCCCGGAAGAACTCGGCCAGCGGCTCAGGGATCTTCCCGGCTTTTGCCGCGGTTCTCTCTCCGGCTGCCAAAGCACGGTCTGATGCAGCCTGTCCTCTGGCAGTACTCAGATCACCCTTTCTAAGAAGCGCAAGATAGTGTCCTTCCCCCTGCATCTTATGCGGAAATATACGGACCGTTCTGCGAAGCTCCCCGTCCGGCTCCTCAAGCATCTCAGGGATCCCCTGGCAGAACCCCTCATAGGGTGCGATATCAAGAATCTGGAATTCCGGCTCATGTTCTCTTAAGTATCCGATCACCCGTTCATTCTCCCGGCCGTCGAAGGTACAGGTGGAATATAAGAGCATCCCCCCGGGCCTTAACATCTGCGCCGCCTGAAGGATGATGCTCTTCTGGATATTGCAGAAATACTCCGGCCCGTGCTCCTCCCATGCCTTCACCATCTTCTTATCCTTCCTGAACATCCCCTCTCCCGAACAGGGTGCGTCGATCAGGATCTTATCAAAATATTCCGGGAAATACTGCACAAGCTTCCCCGGCTCTTCGCTCAGCACCAGCACATTGCCGATTCCGAACACTTCTATATTCTTAAGCAGTCCTTTGGCCCTTGAACTGCTGATATCATTCGCCGCGAGAAGCCCCGTATCAAGAAGCTTCGCTCCAAGCTCCGTCGCCTTGCCTCCGGGCGCGGCGCATAAGTCCAATACCCGGTCGCCGGGTTCGATGGGAAGCCGGCTTGCCGGAGTCATGGCGCTTGGTTCCTGAAGATAATAAAGCCCTGCAAAATAATAAGGATGCTTTGCCGGGGACAATCGTTCCCCGTCATAATAAAATCCATTCTCGATCCACGGGATCGGCGTGATCTCAAACGGACAGATCTTCCTGAATTCCTCCACGGAGATCTTAGCCGTATTCACACGCAGCCCGTAATATCTGGGTTCCTCATAACACGCCAGATATGCGTCCATCTCTTCCCCAAGAAGCCCTTGCATCTTCTCCTCAAATGCAGACGGCAGATTCATGGTTCCACCTCCTGATTCAAACATACTGGGAATAGTATAACACATCCTCAGGTATATCTCCAGAAGTATTACTCTGAAAATTCATATTCCAGTCTGCGGTTTTCCAGTGAGAGAAGAACATAATAAGGGTTCACACTGATCTCCCTGCCTCCTTCGAAGGAATAGATCCCCACGTGGAGGTGGACGGCGAACTGACCCTTCGTTCCCTCCGGACCGTAGCCGGAGTCCCCCATCATCCCCAGCAGCTCTCCCGCCTTCACTTTTTGACCGTTCTTAAGGTTCGCATAGGAGTCCAGATGAGCGTAGTAATAATAAATACCACTATTTGAGGTGATCCCTACCCGGTATCCGCCCTTTTCCAACCATCCAAGGTTGGTAATAACCCCGTCTGTCATGCTTATAACCGGATAAACGCCCCGTTTATTCACGCTTGCCATGATATCCGTACCTTCATGGCCGCTGGTTCCCTTGTACTTCCGCTCTACCATCCACCCGTCTTCATAGGAGATTTTCAACGACTTATCCACAATGGATTCTGGAATTGGGTGATAAATCACATCGTTTTCCACATTTGTGAGGAAAGTTTTACACTCTTCAGATAATCCCTCCCGATTCCCGCGCATAGAATCCGAGAAAAAATCCCTCCTAAATTCTGGATCCTCAATCGTCTTCCGGGAAAGCTCATATCCCCGCCCCACATCCCGCATATGGTTGGTCCCCAACACGACAAAAAAAGCAATTAAAAAAATAGCTATAAAAAGATTCTTAACCTTCCATCTCTGCATAGAATACACCTTCCCAAGCCACTCTTCTCTCCCACTATATGAAAAAGACCTGCTTCCTATTCCGGAAGCAGGTCTTTTACCTGTAAATCCATTTATTCTATTTACAATTCTTAAGAACCGCCTTCAAATACTCCCAGGTCCTCTGCGTAGACGCGATCTCCAACTGTTCATTTACCGAATGTACATCCGTCACGTTCGGTCCGCAGGATACGCAGTCAAGATCCGAACGTTTGCCAAGGAACAGACCGCATTCCAGTCCCGCGTGAATCACGGATACAACCGGCTCCCTGCCATAGAGGTCCTTATATGTATCGACCATGATCCTGCGAAGCTCTGAATCCGGATCATACTGCCAGGCCGGATATTCACCCACCAGACGTCCTGTTCCTCCCGCAGCCTTCGCGCACAGCTCCATCTGTTCCTTCAGCTGATGCTTTCTGCTCTCAACAGAGCTTCGGATCATACACACCGTCCTTACACATGCCTCCGTAGTCTCAACGACACCGGTGTTCAGCGAAGTCTCTGTAATGCCCTTAAGCTTACGGCTGTACTCCTGCAGACCGTTGGGGCAAAGCTCCAGGTAGGTGATCACATTCTTTGTGGATGCCGCATCGAAAACCTTATATCCGGATACTTTGGAGACCTCCGTATCCACCGTAAGACCCGGCTCTTCTCCCATGAACTCGTCCTTCCAGGTTGCGGCCATCTCCCTTATTATAGTAAGAACGGCTTCTTCTTTATCGGCATCGATCAGGATCCTGGCCTCCGTATCCAGTGCGATCACGTTGTCCTTGGAACCGCCGCCCACACAGGCCAGCTGGAACGGAATCTCACGCGCGATATGGTACAGGAGGCGTCCCATCATCTTGTGGGAATTGCCGCGCTGCTTGTGGATCTCCGCACCGGAATGTCCGCCAAGAAGCCCATGGATCCGGATCTTCACAAGCTGGCCGTCCCGCTCTTCTCTCTGAACAGGGATCTCGGTCACATACTGGATGCCGCCGGCACACCCGGTGGTCAGAATCCCTTCTTCTTCCGAGTCCAGATTGATCAGTTTCCTCCCCTTCAATAAGGTCAGGTCGATGGCGTGGGCGCCGCCCATACCGTCCTCCTCATCAACGGTGAATAACGCCTCGATCGGAGGATGCGAGATATCGTCGCTGTCGAGAACCGCCATCGCCATCGCGACCGCGATCCCGTCATCACCGCCAAGAGTCGTATCCTTTGCCTTGAGATAACCGTCCTCTACATATAATTCCAGCCCGTCCGTCTTGAAATCATGCGGGGAATCCGCCGTCTTCTCACACACCATGTCGAGATGTCCCTGGATGATTACCGGCTCGCTCTCCTCATACCCGGCTGTTCCCGGTTTCCTGATAATTACGTTATTCGCCTCATCCTGGATCACTTCCAGTCCGCGGTCTTTGGCAAATGCGACACAGTAATCACTGATGCGCTTAGTGTCAAAAGTTCCGTGGGGAATCTGACACATTTCCTCAAAAAACTGAAACACCTTCTGAGGCTCCTGATTTTCTAATACTGCCATTGTTCTATACCTCTCTTTCTTATTCTATCTTCTATTATCTACTACCATTCATAAAAAATCAACCTGTTCCATAGAATAAAATTAAGAGAAATACGGTGAAAGGCTGCCGCAGAAATCCTACTATGAAACGAATCGTCTCAACCCTGTGTATCATCCTTTTATTTATCCTCATGCTGGTCTTCCCCCAGGCTGCTTTCCAGGGAGCAAGCGCCGGCCTGATTTTGTGGTTCCAAACAGTACTACCAACTTTGCTGCCCTTCTTTATCCTGTCCAACCTCCTGATCCAGAGCGGATCCATTGACTGGATCGCAATGGCAATCTCCCCCGTCCTGTGCCGTTTCTTCCGCGTATCTCCCTACGGAGCCTTCGCCGTACTCACCGGATTCTTATGCGGCTGTCCGATGGGAAGCAAAGTGACGGCGGATCTTCTCAGGAATGGATGCATTACCCGGCAGGAGGGATGCTATCTATTGTCCTTCTGCAACAATACAAGCCCGATGTTCATGATCAGCTTTGTGATCTGGCAGAATCTGCAATGCAGTAAGCTTACATATCCTCTGCTTGCAATCCTTCTGCTCTCCCCTGTCCTGTTAAGCTTTCTGTTCCGCAGGTATTACCGGATTCCAAGAGAGATCGTCTCCGCGCCGCAGCATTTCCGAAAGCCTGACGCCGAAGCCGCCCGGTCAGAAGGAATGCTGGACGGCTGCATGATGAATGGTTTCGAGACGGTTACCAGGATCGGCGGATATATGATGCTTTTTTCCATCATCCTGTCCCTTGCACAGACATTTCCGTTGAAATCCTTCCTCCTGTCCTCCGTAGTGCTCCCCTCCCTGGAGATCACTACGGGAATCAATATGATATGCGGCTCCGATCTCGCCGCCAGTGCCAGAATCATCCGGTCGCTGGCGCTTACCTCCTTCGGAGGATGGTGCGCCGCCGCCCAGACCAGGGCCATGATAGCCGATGCCCCGCTTCCGTTTCTCCCCTACATAATAGAAAAACTGGCCGCCGCATTGGTAACCAGTCTCCTTGTCTCTATATTCCTGTTACTGTATTAATTCCTCTTCTTCCACACTATATTCCGGTTCCGGCTCAGGCGTACCGTATTCTGCTTCCAGGCCGCTTGCGGACTGATCCGGAATCTCAAGCTCCGAACGGTTATTGCGGACCATATCAAAGCACTCCTGCAGAGAATTCACTAACCCGTCGTATTTCGTCGTATAGCTGTCCAGAGTATGTCCGATGATACTTTCCGCATTCGCCAGCAGATCATCCGTATACTGCATCGCACCGATCCGGATATCATTGGCATCACGAGTCGCATTGTCAAGGATCTCCTGTGCCTGTTCGGTTGCCGCAGTCACGATCTCATTGGCCTGAGAATATGCCTGCTGCATAATCTCATGCTCGCTGACCAATTCACTTGTGTGGATCTGTGCCTCCTCGATCATACTGTCCGCCTTCGACTGGGCGTCCGCCAAGATCGCATCCTTGTTGGCAATGATCTTCTGGTAACGCTTGATCTCATCCGGCGTCTTCATACGGAGCTCACGAAGGAGCTCATCCATCTGGTCTTTATTCACAATAATCTTAGAAGTAGACAACGGCTGAAATTTACAACTGTCGATATACTCTTCTATCTCTTCAATAATCTGTTCTATACGGCTGCTCATTAATCTACACTCTCCTTTTTCTTCATCTTCTCTGCAATTCGGTCCGCGACAATCTCCGGCACAAATCTGGAGATATCTCCGCCAAAGGCTGCCACTTCCTTCACCGTGCTGGAACTCAAGTAGGAATACTCAAGACTTGTCGTCAGGAATACCGTCTCTAACTCCGGCTCCAACTTATGATTCGTCTGAGCCATCTGTAACTCATATTCAAAATCTGTGATCGCACGCAGTCCGCGTATCACCAGATCCGCCTTCATCTTCCGGGCAAAATCTACCAACAGCCCTTCAAACGGAAAGATTCTGACATTCGGCATCTCTTTTGTTATTTCCTCTAACATTCTAACACGTTCTTCTGCGGAAAACAACGGACTTTTTGCTTTATTATTCAAGACTCCGACAATTAATTCGTCTACCTTTCCGGCCGACCGGGTGATCACATCCACATGACCGAAGGTGACCGGGTCAAAACTTCCAGGATAAATTCCTCTCAGCATATTCCTTTCCTCCCCGAAGGTTCGATAAATACGTGTTTGTTCGTCTTGTATATCTTATTCTTGATCACAGAGAAGCCCATCTCCTCCACATAGTCAAACTCTGTGTCCTTGGCCGCCTCAATGATGATCACCCCGTCCTCTGCAAGAAGCTCAGACCCGGACAGGTACGACAGAACCTTATGCTCCAGCTCCTGCCTGTAGGGCGGATCCATGAAAATGACATCAAAGGGCTTCCGGCCCTCCATCCGGCGCAGAGCGGTCAGTGCCTCACATTTATGAACCTCCGCCCGCTCTGCTGTTCTGGTAAACGCAAGATTCTCCTGGATGCACCGGGCCGCCTTTCCATTCTGCTCCACCAGCACGGCATGGGCCGCTCCCCGGCTCAGCGCTTCAATGGCGATTCCGCCGCTGCCGGCAAACAGATCCAGGAACCTGCAGTCCGGGATATCCGGCTGCAGGACATTGAACAGCGTTTCCTTTGTCTTATCCGTCGTAGGCCTGGT
>CANTDX010000070.1 GCA_947652615.1 uncultured Dorea sp.
GTCTGGTCAAAGAGAACCCTACCTTCGTTCTGATGCTGGGTATGTGTCCGACCCTGGCGGTAACCACGTCCGCCATCAACGGCGTAGGTATGGGCCTGTCTACGACGGTCGTACTTGTGCTGTCGAATATGCTGATCTCCATGCTGCGTAAGATCATTCCGGATTCTGTCAGAATGCCGGCGTTCATCGTAGTCGTGGCGTCATTCGTAACGATCGTACAGTTCCTTCTGGAAGGTTTCGTTCCAAGTCTGTATGCTTCGCTTGGACTGTACATTCCGCTGATCGTAGTGAACTGTATCATCCTTGGCCGTGCAGAGAGTTATGCATCCAAGAACCCGGTTCTTCCGTCCATCTTCGACGGTGTCGGTATGGGGCTTGGATTTACCGTGGGCCTTACCGCGATCGGTATCGTGCGTGAGGTGATCGGTACGGGCGCGATCTTCGGCCAGCAGATCCTTCCTCTGGCAGACGCCGCCGCAGGTAAGGGCGGTTATGTGCCGGTGACCATCTTCATCCTTCCGCCGGGCGCGTTCCTGGTTCTTGCATTCCTTGTAGCGCTGCAGAACAAGGTAAGGAACAATGCCGCGAAGAAGGGCAAGAAGGTACCGGAAGCAGCCGGATGCGGCGAAGGATGTGCTTCCTGCGGGAACAGTGCATGCGGTGGGAAGGTCTTCCCGACAGGAAATGAGGAATAGGAGGAGTACATAGATGAAAGAATTATTGATCATTGCGATAGGCTCGGCTCTTGTGAATAACGTTGTACTCAGCCAGTTCTTGGGAATCTGTCCGTTCCTTGGGGTATCCAAGAAGGTGGATACTGCTGCGGGTATGGGCGGAGCGGTAGTGTTCGTTATCACAATTGCTTCACTGGTAACAAGTTTGATCTACAAGTTTATCCTGATGCCGTTAGGATTTGAATATCTGCAGACCATCGTATTCATCCTGATCATCGCGGCGCTGGTTCAGTTCGTAGAGATGTTCCTTAAGAAGGCGATGCCGCCGTTATACAATGCGCTCGGCGTATATCTGCCGCTGATCACCACGAACTGTGCCGTGCTTGGCGTGGCGCTTACCAACGTTCAGAAGGAATACAGCATCCTTCAGGGCGTGATCAACGGTATCGGAACATCTGTGGGATTCCTGATTGCTATCGTGATCATGGCAGGAATCCGTGAGAAGATCGAATACAACGACATTTCAGAGTCCTTCCAGGGGACGCCGATCGTGCTGGTAACGGCAACGCTTATGGCGATCGCGTTCTGCGGATTCTCAGGACTGATATAGGAGGGGGCATAACGATGAGTGTTACAGGTATTATCATTGCTGCTGTGATCGTGGGCGGCACCGGTTTGTTCATTGGTGTGTTCCTTGGTGTGGCAGGCAAGAAATTTGCAGTAGAGGTTGATGAGAGAGAAGAGGCGATCCTTGGCGTGCTTCCGGGCAATAACTGCGGCGGCTGCGGATATGCCGGATGTTCCGGACTTGCGGCGGCTATCGTCAAAGGCGAGGCGGAGATCGGCGGCTGTCCGGTAGGCGGCGCGCCGGTTGCGGAGAAGATCGGCGCGATCATGGGCGTCGAGGCAGGAGCGCAGGAGCGTCAGGTTGCATTTGTCAAATGTGCCGGAACCTGTGATAAGGCCGGCAAGGACTATGAGTATTATGGATTGAACGACTGTGTGATGGTCAACATGATGCAGGCGGGAGGTCCGAAGTCCTGTAATTACGGTTGTCTCGGCGAGGGAAGCTGTGTGAAGGCGTGTCCGTTTGACGCGATCCATGTTGTGGACGGCGTTGCCGTTGTGGATAAGGAAGAGTGTAAGGCCTGCGGCAAGTGTATCGCCGCATGTCCGAAGAAGCTGATAGAGCTTGTACTGTATGGCCAGAAGCATCTGGTTGCCTGCAGCTCTCACGACAAGGGCAAGGATGTGATGAAGGCATGCTCTGTTGGATGTATCGGCTGTAAGATGTGTGAGAAGGTCTGTGAATCCGACGCCATCAAGGTGGAAGGCAATGTTGCGCACATTGACCCAGCGAAGTGTACCAACTGCGGCAAATGTGCCGAGAAGTGCCCGAAGAAGGCGATTTTGTAGGGGACGCGGATGAGACGTGCTTTAAAATTATTGTGGAAAGACATAAAAGACGTAAAATGGGCGATTATAATAATAATCGCCTATTTTGTGTTGGGAAGATATTTCCTGTACAGCTTATGTCCGATGGTGATGATGACAGGGCTGCCCTGCCCGGGCTGCGGGCTTACGAGGGCAGGATTCGCCTTGCTTAGGCTTGATCTTGCCGGCGCGTACCGGATCCATCCCTTTATCTATCCGATCGCAGGGTATATTGCAGTGTTTGGATGGAACCGTTATATCAAGGGGCGCCGGATGGGAAAGAAGCTTAAGGCAGGGCTTATTGTGCTCATGGCTCTGGTGATCCTGTTCTATGGGTGGAGGATGTGGATGTATTTCCCGGGGGAGCCGCCAATGAGCTATTATGAGAGGAATTTGGTGCGATTTTTGTCCGGACGGATGTTACGGTGATTGAAATTACGAGCTTTCCGTGGTAGAATGAATAGAAGAGCAGTATAGAGGAGGATATTACGATGGACAATAATTATGATAATACACCGAAGGAGAATGAGACTTCCGGTCAGCCGACAGGAGACTTGGCGGGGAATGATTCTATGAGCCTGAATACGGGCGCTTCTGATAACCAGAACCAGTATACAGATCCGAATGCGGGACAGCAGACGAATTATCAGCAGTACCAGTATACAAGCCAGAATCAGAACAGCCAGCAGAATGCGTATAATTATAACCAGCAGAGCAACGGTTATAATTACGGACAGCAGAACAGCGGTTATAATTACAGCCAGCAGAACCAGAACGGCAGCTATAATTACAATCAGAACAATGGATATAACTATCAGGACAACTACAGTTATAATACCGGGAACAATAATCAGATCTATGAGCCGGGACAGGACACGTCACCGATGACCATGGGAGACTGGCTGCTCACATTGCTGGCGTCGATGATCCCGTGTGTGGGTATTGTGCTGTATTTCGTGTGGGCGTTCAGCAAGACGACGAATGTGAACCGCAGGAACTTCTGCCGTGCCCAGTTGATTATGATGGGTGTGGTCCTTGTGATCTACCTGATCTTTATCGCGATGTTCGGATCCATGATCTTCAGAAGCGGGTTCTACTATTAGATATAGTGCAATATAAGAGAGACTGCCGGTCCGGACAGTCTCTCTTATCGTTATCTGTTTTATAATTATTTCTTGATCTTGTGCTGAAAATTCTTGGAATAGTGGATCTTATTGTCCTTGGTGATGAATACGGCGTCCACGTTGTCCAGCTGGTCGATGAGCTGCATACTCTTGTCAAGTCCGAGCAGGAAGCAGGTGGTGCTCAATGCGTCGGCGGTGAGCGACGAATCGGTGATGACCGTGACACTGTTAAGGCTGTTCTCACAGGGAAGCCCCGTGTTAGGGTCCAGGATGTGGTGATACAGCTTACCCTCTGCTTCGAAGTAGCGCTGATAGGTTCCTGAGGTCACGACGGACTTGTTGGAGATCCGGACAGAGGTGATCGGTTCTCCCGCATCGTCGAAGGGCTTCTGGATACCAATGTTGTAGTCGGAACCGTCAAGCCGGCTGCCCATTGCGAGGACGTTGCCCCCCAGGTTGATGATGGCGTGCCTGACGTCCTGCTCTTTCAGATATTCCTTGAGGCGGTCTGCGATGTATCCCTTGGCGATGCCGCCCACGTCGATGGAGGCATGGGGATCCTTGAGCTGGATCGTATTGTCCTTCACAATGATATTCTTATAATCAACGTGGCTTGCCGCTTCATTTAAGACCTCCGGCGGGGGAGGAGCCGGCGTCTCTGAATGGAAATCCCACAGTTTGGATACGGGAGCGATGGTAATATCAAAAAGTCCGTTGGAGAAATCACTGTAGTAGAGAGCCTTCTTGATCAGCTTGACCGTCTCGCCGGATACTTCGACCGGGTTGCCGCCTGCGGCGTTGATCCGGGAGATCTCGCTGTCTTCGATCTTATTGGAAAACATGGCGTCATATTTCTTGCAAATCTCTTCGCAGCCTTTTAATACATCATCGTCAACGGAATCAAGGATCTCAATGCGGATCACCGTATCAAAAAGCGTGTCCGTGTAGATCTGGTCCCGCTCTCTTGGAAGCCCGGAACACCCGGACAGAAGAATGGCAATAGATGTAATTGCTGCAGCTAGTCTCTTATGTCTCATGGGATAGTATACCTCGATCATCATTTCTGTTAATTTTGCGCCTGAACTGTAACCATTATAACATAAAAAAGAAGATATGCAATCGAACATGTGGTTGAAGAGATGGATTTCTTGTGTTAAAATGTTTTTTGAGATGTTGCTGTTCGGTGCAGACGAGTTGAGGCAACAGTAAGGCGGAAAGGTGGATAGATATGAAGACTGGTTTGAAGAAGAAGGATTGGGTTTTGATCATGATCATCATATGCGTAGCATGGCTTACGATCCTTGTCCATATATTTATCGGCGGGAAGGGTGCGAACCGGGTGATCGTTAAGATAGAGGGTGCGATACAGGATACATACAATCTGTCGGAAGAAGGGGAGTATGAGATCAACGGGGGGACGAACGTCCTTCTTATCAGGAACGGGAAGGCTTCTATGCTGGAAGCGGACTGCCCGGACCAACTCTGTGTCCATCAGAAGCCGATCGCCCTGAACCGTGAGAGTATTATCTGCCTCCCCAATAAGGTCGTTGTGGAGATAGAGTCGGGGACAAGCAGAGAATTCGACGCGGTAACGAGGTAGATATATGCGGGGCAGAGTAGCTTATTTTGGTGTTTTTACGGCGCTGGCGCTGATCTTCAGCTATGTTGAGACCCTGATCCCGTTTCATTTCGGTATCCCCGGGATGAAGCTTGGGCTTGCGAATATCATCATTGTGCTGGTATTATATAAGCTTGGAGTGAAGGAAGCATATCTGCTGTCCGTGGTGCGGGTGCTGCTCTCCGGTTTCCTGTTCGGCAATTATTTCAGCATCCTATACAGCCTCGCAGGCGGCATCTTAAGCCTAAGCGTCATGGCGCTGCTTAAGAGGAACGGCGGGTTCAGCGTGATGGGGGTCAGTATTGCAGGCGGCGTGTTCCATAATATCGGCCAGTTAGCGGTGGCGATGCTGGTGGTCGAGACCTTCAGTGTGATCTATTATGTCCCGGTGCTTCTGGTCGCAGGGATGGTTACAGGGCTGTTGATCGGGATTGCGGCGAATGAGATGCTGAAGAGGCTCGTTAATTTGAATATGTAATTTGAATGTGTAATTAGGAGGAGTATGGATGATTTCTTATCTGAGAGGTACGGTTGCGGCGTTTGAGGAGGATAAGGTGATCGTAGATGTGGGCGGCGTGGGCTACGGCGTCTATATGTCTGGGCAGGCGATGGGGAAGCTTCCGGCTGTCGGCAGGGAAGTGAAGCTGCATACTTACCTGAATGTGAAGGAGGATGCGATGCAGCTGTATGGATTCCTTACCAGGGACGATCTGACGGTGTTCAAGCTGCTGATCGGGGTAAATGGGATCGGGCCTAAGGGGGGGCTTGGTGTTCTGGCGGTGTTAAGCCCCGACGATCTTCGGTTCGCAGTTCTGTCCGGCGATGTGAAGGCGATCTGTGCGGCGCCGGGGATCGGGAAGAAGACGGCGGAGAAGCTGATCTTAGAGCTTAGGGACAAGCTTAAGCTTGAGGATGCGCTGGAGCATATCGCGGCCGATCCGGGAGCGTCCGAAGGGGCGGCTTATCACAGTGAAGTGCAGGGTGAGGCGGTGCAGGCGTTGGTGGCGCTTGGATATGGAAGTACAGAGGCATTGAGGGCCGTGAAGCAGGTGGATACCGGCGAGGCCATGGAGGTAGAAGAGGTCTTGAAGCTTGCGCTTAAGCATATGTCGCTGTAAGTTCGGCGGTGAAGGTACTAGCTGTACCCAATGATAGAGGGAGAAGATAAGGAATATGGGCAGACGAATCATTACGACGGAGAATCTGGAAGAGGATGTTAAGATAGAGAGCCACTTAAGACCGCAGATGCTTGCGGATTATGTGGGGCAGGAGAAGGCGAAGGAGACTTTGAAGATCTATATCGAGGCGGCGAAGGCTAGGAAGGAGCCGCTGGATCATGTGCTGTTCTACGGTCCGCCCGGGCTTGGCAAGACGACGCTTGCCGGTATTATTGCCAATGAGATGGAAGTCAATCTTAAGATCACCTCCGGCCCTGCGATCGAGAAGCCGGGGGAGATGGCTGCGATCCTTAACAACCTGCAGGAGGGTGACGTGCTGTTCGTGGATGAGATCCACCGGCTGAACCGGCAGGTGGAGGAGGTGCTGTATCCGGCGATGGAGGACTACGCCATCGACATTATGATCGGAAAGGGAGCGAGCGCAAGGTCGATCCGTCTGGATCTTCCGAAATTCACACTGGTGGGAGCAACCACGCGGGCAGGGATGCTTACGGCGCCCTTAAGGGACCGCTTCGGAGTGGTGAACCGTATGGAGTTCTACACGGTGGAGGAACTGGTGACCATCATCCTCCGGTCGGCGAAGGTATTGGAGGTAGGGATCGACAGGAACGGCGCTTACGCGCTCGCAAGGCGCTCGCGGGGGACGCCAAGGCTTGCGAACCGGCTTCTTAAGCGTGTCAGGGACTTCGCGCAGGTCAAGTACGAGGGATATATTACAGAAGAGGTGGCGAACTACGCGCTGGATCTTCTGGACGTGGACAAAGAAGGGCTGGACCAGACGGACCGCGGATTACTGCAGGTTATGATCGAGAAGTTCTTAGGAGGCCCGGTAGGATTAGACACCCTTGCGGCGGCCATCGGGGAGGACGCGGGAACCATCGAGGATGTCTATGAACCGTATCTGCTTATGAATGGATTCATACAGCGGACGCCAAGAGGGAGGATTGTGACAGATCATGCATACCACCATCTTGGAATTTCACGTGAAATTATCGAAAAATAGTTGGTTTTTGTGAAAGTTTAGTTTATAATAGGGACAGAGATTAAGAATTTCGAGGAGGCTTCTCATGGCATCATCAAAAAACTTTACGGAAGTATTAATAGGGGGCAAGGTATTTACCCTGAGTGGGTTTGAGAGCGAAGACTATCTCCAGAAGGTTTCTACATATTTGAACCACAAGATTGAGGAGTGCAGCAACAGTGACGGATACCGTAAGCAGAGCGCCGAGACCAGGAGCATTCTGCTGGCGCTGAACATCGCGGATGATTATTTCAAGGCTAAGAAGCAGGGCGGCACGCTGGAGAGTGATATAGAGGCGAAGGACAAGGAGATGTATGATCTGAAGCATGAGCTGATATCGGTGCAGATCAAACTCGAGAATGCGGAGAAATCCATGGACAAGCTTAAGGAAGAGAATAAGGAATTTCAGATGAAGATTGTCCAGTTGGAGACGGAGATAAAGAATAATCGGAAGAAATAGGCTGTCCTTGGACAGCCTTTTTTAAAGAGGAGAGGCATGATGGGAAGAAGAGTTGAGATACTTGCACCGGCAGGCTCCATAGAGAGCCTTCGGGCGGCTGTCTGTGCGGGGGCGGACGCGGTCTATATCGGCGGGACGAGATTCGGGGCAAGGGCATATGCGAAGAACCTGTCTGAAGAGGAGCTTTTGGAGGCGATTGATGATGTGCATATCCATGGGAGACGGATCTATCTTACGGTCAATACGCTGCTCAAGGATGCGGAGATCGACCAGCTATATGAATATCTTCTGCCCTATTATCTGAGGGGCGTTGACGGCGTGATTGTCCAGGATTTGGGAGTGCTTGCGTACCTGAGAAGGTATTTCCCGGATCTGGCGGTTCATGCAAGCACGCAGATGACGGTCACCGGTGCGGACGGAGCGGCATTTCTTAAGGAGAAGGGGGTTACCCGGGTGGTTCCGGCAAGAGAGCTGTCCCTGCCTGAGATCCGGAAGATGAAGGAGCAGACGGGGCTTGAGATCGAGTGCTTCGTGCATGGGGCGCTGTGTTATTGCTATTCCGGCCAATGCCTGTTGAGCAGTATGATCGGGGGACGGAGCGGCAACCGGGGGCAGTGCGCCCAGCCGTGCCGCCTGCCTTACCGGGCGGATGGAGGGAAAGCGGCAGATCTCTTAAGCCTTAAGGATCTGTGTACGATCGAGATGCTTCCGGAGCTTATTGGGGCGGGGATCGATTCCTTCAAGATCGAAGGCAGGATGAAGCAGCCGGATTATGTGTATACGGTGGTGCAGATATATCGGAAGTATGCGGATATCTGCCTGGAGGCGGGAGATGGCAGGCAGGGAAAGTATGCGGTAACGAAGGCGGATAAGGAAGCGCTTCTGGGTGCATACCAGCGCAGGGGATACACGGACGGATATTATAAGCGGCACAACGGGAAGGATATGATATCCTGGCAGCGTCCCGCTGCCCTTAAGGAAGAGGAACAGGTTCAGGATTATAAATTACAAGAAAAAATTAATGGTAATTTAATACTTTCTCCCGGCAGTCGTGCTAAACTGTTATTATCCTGCGGGGAATGTCGGGCGGAGTGCGAGGGTGAGACGGTGCAGCAGGCTCTTAAGCAGCCTCTTGAGGAGGAGAGGGTGAAGAAGCAGATGTGTAAGACCGGGAATACACCGTTTACATTTGACAAGCTGGAGGTACAGATCGAGGGGCAGGCATTTCTCACCATGCAGGCGTTGAATGAACTGAGAAGGAACGGGATCCGGAAGCTTACAGAGTCTATACTGGAGGAATATCGGAGAAGTGAACGGGGGATTTTGGATGTTGGGGAACATCCGTGCAAGGCTGATCGGGAAGGACAGCCTGAGACGGCATATTCCGTGCAGACCTTGGAACAGTTGGAAGCGGCGTTCTCCTGCGGATATGCGGATGTGATCTATGTAGATGATCTTCCTGGGACGGGGGATCTGCTGCATAGGATTCCCAGGCTTAAGGAGGAGCGCCCGGGGTGCAGGATCTATCTTGCGATGCCTTATATCTTCCGGGAGGAGGCTTTAAGGGACTGGGAAGGCTTCTATGAGGAGCTTGTGTCCGTATATGACGGCATGCTGATCCGCAACTTAGAGAGCTATCGGTGGCTTACGCAGCGTGGATATGCGAAGGAGATCCGTTCGGACCATAATCTGTATGTATTTAACAGATATGGCAAGACTTTTATGAGGGAGCTTGGAATCCGCAGGTTTACGGCGCCTTTGGAACTGAACGCCAGGGAACTTGGAAGGCTTGATATCAGGGGGGCCGCTATGAGCGTCTATGGGTATCAGCCGGTGATGATAACGGCGAACTGTATCTTTAAGACAACGGATCAGTGCCTTAAGACGGGGCATTCAGGCGGCAGGCAAGATTCTGAATACCTCAGTATCAGCGACCGTTATAAGAAGTGTTTTGCGGTGCGAAGGTGCTGCAGGTATTGCTATAATGTCATTTATAACAGTGCGCCGCTGTTCCTGGCGGATCAGGCGGAGGAGATCAGGAGACTTGCCCCGGGAGAGATCAGGCTTGACTTTACGGTGGAGACGGGAGAAGAAGTGCGCGGTGTTGCAAAGCTTTATGCAGACGCATTTATCCGCCGCAAGGCACCGGCGCCGCCGGAGAAGGAATATACGAGAGGGCATTTTAAACGGGGAGTAAAGTAGGTGAAGATTTGGTAAATATTATAGTAGAAATATCCAAATATCTGATGATCTTGCTGATTACAATGTACACATATCATTGCTTCAGCATCTTCGGATATTATGATCCATATGACCAGAAGCGGATCTTGAGAAGGCAGAATGCGCTGATGTTCATGATACATATCGTTGCGTTTATGGTGATGTACCTGCAGAAGGATGATATGAAGATCCTGGCGTTCTATGTGATCCAGACGATTCTTTTCGCGGCGACGATCCTGCTGTATCAGATGTTGTATCCAAAGTCGTCAAGGCTGGTGGTCAATAATATGTGCATGCTTCTGTGTATCGGCATGATCATACTTGCAAGGCTGAATTATGAGAAGGCTGTGAAGCAGTATCTAATTGCGGCGGGAGCGGTTGCCATAAGCATGGCGGTTCCGGTGATCATCCGGAAGTTCAAGAAGCTCTCCGAGTGGAGGAATCTGTATGCGGTCGCGGGTATCGCGTCTCTCGCCATCGTCGTTGTGGCGGGGAGGGTGTCCTACGGCGCGAAGCTTGGATTCACCATAGGCGGGATCAGTATCCAGCCGTCGGAGCTTGTGAAGATCATCTTCGTATTCTTCGTGGCGTCCAGCTTCAAGCTGTCGATGGAATTCAGGAATATTGTGATCACAACGGCCCTTGCCGCGTTCCATGTGCTGATCCTTGTCGTATCCAAGGATCTGGGGGCTGCGCTGATCATCTTCGTCGTATACCTGGCGATGCTCTATGTGGCGACCCATCAATTCCTGTATGTGGCTGCCGGGGTGGGCGCGGGGAGCGTGGCGTCTGTTGCGGCGTATTATCTGTTCAACCATGTGAAGACCAGGGTGATCGTATGGAAGGATCCGTTTGCAGCCTACGACAACGGCGGATATCAGGTGGCGCAGTCTTTATTTGCCATTGGGACGGGCGGCTGGTTTGGGATGGGATTGTTCCAGGGGATGCCGGACAGTATACCGGTTGCGGATGAGGATTTTATCTTTTCGGCCATAGCGGAGGAATTAGGGCTGATCTTCGCATTGTGTATGATCCTGATCTGTGTGAGCTGCTATGTGATGTTCCTGAATATCGCCATGCAGCTTCATGATATGTTCTATAAGATGGTGGCACTGGGGCTTGGAACCTGTTATATATTCCAGGCGTTTCTGAATATCGGCGGTGTAACGAAGTTCATCCCTTCCACAGGGGTGACGCTGCCGCTGGTAAGCTATGGGGGAAGTTCGCTGTTGAGTACCCTGATCATGTTTGCGATCATCCAGGGATTATATATTGTAAGGGAAGACGAGGAAGAAGATATTGAGAGAAGGAAGAGAGAGAGACAGCGGGCAAGGAGAAACAGACAGGCGTATGAAGAGAGATATGGAAAGAGAAGGGATGAGCTGGAGAGAGCGCCGCGCGGCAGGAAAAAGAGATAGGAAGCGGGCCAGGGAGAAGCGGGTCAGGAACAAGGAGTTCGCCAGGGTCACGTACATCTTCGTGGCGCTGTTCCTGGGGATGATGGGGTATATCGTACATTTTCAGGTGGTCAAAAGCCAAGATCTGATCCAGAGTCCGTATAACGCGCGGAAGGATGCTTATGCGGAGCGGGTGGTCCGGGGGGACATCCTGGACAAGAACGGGGTCGTCCTTGCCACAACCCGGGTAGGGGACGACGGGTCAGAGACGCGGGAATACCCTTACGGCAGTATGTTCGCCCACGTGATCGGGTACAGTGACCACGGCAAGGCGGGGCTGGAATCGAAGATGAATTTTGAGATGCTTACTTCGAATGCATTTTTCCTAAGCAAGCTTAAGGACGAATTCCAGGATCAGAAGCACAGGGGCGACAGTATTGTGACGACGCTGGATCTGAATCTGCAGCAGGCCGCTTATCATGCGCTGGGAGACCTTAAGGGGGCGGTCGTGGTGATCGAGCCTTCTACCGGGAAGATCCTGGCGATGGTGTCCAAGCCGGATTTTGATCCCAATGCATTGTCGGCAAACTGGGAATATCTGAATTCCAGCGGGGACAGTGAGCTTCTTAATCGGGCGACGCAGGGACAGTATGCGCCGGGTTCTACCTTCAAGGTGGTGACGGCGCTTGAGTATATGCGGGAGAATCCGGCGTATATGGACTACGGTTATCAATGTAACGGTGTGATCGAGCAGGGCGGAGTCGCCATTCACTGTTACGGGGGGAATGTCCACGGCCAGGTTTCATTCGCGGACAGTTTGGCTTATTCGTGCAACACGTCCTTCTGTAATATCGGCCTTGGGCTGGATGCGGAGCGGTTCAAGAGTACGGCAGAGGAGGTACTGTTTGATTCCAAGCTTCCTTCGGACCTTCCGTACAGCCAGAGCAGATTCCTGCTGAATGCTTCTTCTGTAGACGGGGAGAAGATGATGACTGCCATGGGGCAGGGGCAGACCCAGGTCAGTCCTTACCATATGGCGCTGATCGCCAGCGCCATCGCCAATGGAGGGACGCTGATGCGGCCGTATCTGGTGGATTCTATTACGAATCATTCCGGGCAGGAGGTGGAGAAGAATCTGCCCAAGGAGTACAAGAACCTGATGACGCCGCAGGAAGCGTCCCAGTTGAAGCAGTATATGACGGGGGTTGTGGATTACGGCACGGCGTCGGTATTAAGCGGGCAGAGCTATACGGCGGCGGGGAAGACCGGTACGGCGGAGTACAGTTCTGATAAGGAGAAGGATCATTCCTGGTTCATCGGTATGACCAATGTGGATAATCCGGAGCTTGCCATCAGCGTGATCATTGAATCCGCGGACGGAGCGGCGAAGGCTGTGAATGTGGCGAAGCAGGTGTTTGACGCGTATTACTGATTTTTTTCATATTTTTGGTATACAAAGAGGGTGGAATATGAGATACTATAAACATCTATATCTGGCAAAAGGGATCAGAAAGAAGGAGCAGGTGATCCGTAAGCTTGAAGAAAATAAGCTGCAGATGAATATCCATATCATAACGCTTCCCAGGAATGGGGAGGACCAGTTGGAGATCTATCATTCGATGGTCCTGCTGCAGCCGGAGTTTCCCCATGATGATTTTTTCGTGGTCGGCATTGCAAAAGGTTATGAAGATGCGGTAGAAATGGTGGAAGAAATCGCTCAGGAAGTGTATAATAAGACAAAAGGGGCAGACATTCGTTCCTATATATTAGAGAGAGAACAGGAAGAGTAAGATGCTACATATTCTATTGCTTATCTTGAAGGTCATAGGGATTATATTTGCAGTGATACTGGGGATACTTGTATTACTGGCTTGTGTTGTTCTCTATGTGCCGGTCAGGTATGACATCAAGGCTTCCTGTGACGGGACGTTTGCGGGGATCCGTGCAGGTGCCAGGGTAACGTGGCTTTTGCACCTGGTTGGGTTCTATGCGTGTTATGAGGAGAAGAAACTGACCTGGCGGATCCGGATCGCATGGAAGAACATAAGGAGCGGCCAGGAAGAGAAAAGTACGATAAGATCAGAGGTGGAAACGTATGACAAAGAAATGGAAGAATTATGGGAAGATGTTGAAGAAGACGAAGAAGAGGGCGAAGAGCCTGCCGAAGCTGTGGAAGAAGAGGGCAAAGAGTCCGGTGATGTCATGGTGGAAGAAACGAGGCGGTGCAGGGAAGAGCCTGCCAAAACTGTGGAAGGCGAAGAAGAAAGTGCGGATACCCGTGAAGTTGAAGAGGTCGGGCAGCTCTGTGAAGCTTCTGGGGAAGATGCCTCGGAGAATGAAGAAGGCGCGTGCAGGGAGCCTTGCGAGGCTTCAGGCGGCAGAGCGGTTCTGGAAGAAGGGCAGGCCGGTTCTGATCCGGAAGTGGAAGAAGGAGAAGCCTGTCTTACAGAAGGGCTTGAAGACAGCGGCGAAGGCTGTGAAGAAGAGCACAGATCTGTATGGCAGAAAATTGCAGACCTCTGTCAGAGCATTTGGCAAAAAATAACCGGGCTGTATCGGAAGATCACAGGTATTCCCGCGAAGGTGAAGGACAGTATCGGGAATATCGGTGGAAAGATAGAAGCACTTAGGGGTAAGAAGGACAAGATCATGGATTTCCTGACAGACGAGACCCATAAGAAGGCATTCGTGAAGGCGAAGGATGAGCTGTGGAGGCTGCTTCGGAAGCTTAAGCCTAAGAAGGTTGCCGCCAGAGTCCGCTATGGGTTTGAAGATCCGTCCCTTACGGGCAGGATTCTGGCGGGGATCAGTGTCCTGTATCCGTTCCTGGGGGATGACGTCAGCGTGTATCCGGATTTTGAGCAGAAGGTTCTTGACGGGAAGCTTGAGATCGCAGGGAAGATCAAGGTAAGTTATTTCGTGTGGCTGTTGTGGAAGCTTGTGTGGTGTAAGGATGTGCGTATGACGTACAGGCATATAAGGAATTTTAAATTATAAAAGGAGTAAAGATTATGGCGGAGAATCAATTTAAAGGAGCAGTAGAGGCCCTGTTTCAAGGTATGAATGGTGTGATCTCATCTAAGACGGTGGTGGGAGAGGCAATTCATATCGGTGATACGATCATCCTTCCTCTGGTGGATGTGTCTTTTGCGGTGGGCGCGGGAGCATTCAACGGGGACAGCAAGGAGAAGGGTGCGGGAGGACTTGGCGGTAAGATGACGCCAAGTGCGGTGCTTGTAATTCAGAACGGAAACACGAAGCTTGTGAATGTCAAGAATCAGGATACCATGACGAAGATCCTGGATATGGTGCCGGATGTGATCGACCGGTTTGGGTCTAAGAAGGAAGACAAGATGACGGAGGAGGATGTGGTGGACATCCTGGACCATGCGGATGAGGAGGATTTCGCAGAATAGATCGGATGCGGCGCAGGATTTACGCATTTTTGCAGAAGTATGCACATATGATATAGAAAACAGAGGCAAGGGTGGCAGGGATGAAGCGGGTAGTAGGATTTGCCCTGTTCTGTGTGGCGGTGGGGATGATATTGGCATTGATCCTGCCGAACACGTTCGTAGAGGTATTGTGTATCATATTGTGTATATTGGCGGGATATAATTTGTTTTGTTGTTAAAAGGAGGATATATGGAAGCTATGACAGATCTGCAGTTTATAACGATTCTGGAAATGGTAGATATGATCCTTGACGGCTGTGAGAATATCAGCGAGGCAAAAGAAAAGGTTGAGAAATTGATCAGGCATTGCAAGGATAAAAACGAAAAGGCTGAATAATAGTGGTATGAAAGAATCTTAAGGCAGACTTAAGCAAGCTGACTTTTCAAAGAGCCTTGAAAATATGGTAAAATATGCGTCAAACCCTCTGTTTTCAAGGCCTTCAAGAGATTTAGATACTCGTAGAAAATCGTGTAAAAATTTGAATAAACACGAACCGTTAGTGACACGTTAGCGACAAATTTTTATCCGTTCAATTTGTTTCCTCAGTTCTTCCAGTTCCCGATGCCGGTATACTTTATTTGTAACGTCTGTAAAGGCATGTCCGAGCATTGTCTTCTTATCATTCTCAGCTACTCCATATTTGTCACAGAGCATAGAAAAAGTGTGGCGGCAATCGTGGGGCGTGTGCTTTTTGATTCCTAATGTCTTCAAAGTTTCATACATAGCTTTTCGGAAAGTTAACGCGCTTACAGGAAGGTATGTACTATATCGCTCCAATCTTTTATGTACAAGCGGCAGGATGGCGCTGTGGATCGGAACAATGCGGTTCTTCCCTGCGGCAGTCTTCACGCCGCCCTGAAAATAATTCTCTTCAAGGTTCGTCTTCATATCCACGTATGCGGAAATGCGAAAACCGGAATAGCACATAATCAAGAGCATCTCAACTATTTCATTATCTTGGTGATCCCATAAAATTTTCAGATCTTCTTCGGAGAACGGTTCTCCGTGTTCATCGTCATCAGCTTTATTGATCTTCACGAATTTGGAATAATCTTTATCTGCCAGGTCGTTAGCTTCGGCATAAGCATACATCTGGTGGAAGAGGATGATAATCAGTTCCAGGGAGGAATGCTTCTTAGGGCAGTTGTCGATCACTTCCTGCAGATCATTGGCCGTAAGGGAACGAAAGGAACTATCGTGGATAGTATTACAGTTTTTGTAAGCGGCGCGCATACTATTTTCCATTGAGGTTTTCTTCTCTGTATGGTCGTGGGGCTTCTGGAACTTCCACAAGTAGTATTCCTGATAGATTTCTTCAAAAGTCTTCTGATCGGCAACTTCACGCTGCCCCTGGTTGTACTTCGACAGGATCCCGATGATCTGACGCTTCAATTCATCCGAATCAGAGGACAGTTCTTTCTCCCGGCCTTCGTAGTATTCCCCGTTCCGGTACCAGGTGAGCACGGTGAAGCCCTTATACCAGTCATCCACGTAGCAGATGGCCTTCTGCGGCACTGGGATGCCGTTATCGTCGAATTCTTTCACTGGAGGGTAAACTCCATAGGGGTTGGTGCGGTTCTTGCCTGAGAGCCGTTTAATGCTGCCGTAGCCGTTGGGGAGTTTGGGGTACTTCTTGCGTTTGGGCATAATGTCATCCTCCTTAAAAATGAATACAAAAATAACAGCCTGAGAACAGTTGTTCTCTTGCAATGGCTGTCCGAAGATGATACAATAAGTTTTGTGTTAAACTTTGGTGTCCATCTTCGGATGTACTCCTATGTGAAACCGTCTCTGGTGTCCAGGGGCGGTTTTTCTATTATAATTTAGAATTTGTAGTTTATCCCGCTTTGTTTCATAATGGCATTTGCAGTATGGCGAGATTTTATTTTACTATCAACCGTCACGTGACGTCCAGTAATTGGACTGTACCAGATATCATGATCGCCTTTTCCGCGACGTTGAAAAGAACAGCCGTTCTGGGAAAGTATTTGGCGTACTTTTTTCTCGTATTCAGCCATTATAGAACCATCCTTTCTTGACGCTTTGATATAAAAGTTAAAGATAGTGGTTGGGGTTCGGAAGCATTCAGCGAAAGAAGCTCAGGCACAGCAAAGCGGGTGCGCTCCAACAAAGCATCGAAAGAACCAGATTCCAGTACGAGCCCGGGAATATCATCGCTAGTGGCGATCCATACGTCGGCTTCGTTATCCCAAGTAAAATTTACAACATATTCCATAACACATTACCTCCATGTTTATAGTATAGACAATATTTATACAGTGAATCTATATCTAATTCTCTTTCTCATTTGTTCGACCTTACATTGAGAAACCTACACAAACGCCGAAGCGGTTATCCCTCATACTTCCCTACCACTTTCCCCATACAGACAATATTATCATATTCAGAGATTAGAATATTATCAGCATCCGGGTTCCGTGAAATGAGTTCTGTCTCCCCATACTCTTTGATGTATGCGTCGTTATTGATGATAAAAATCCCCACGTCCCCGTGGTTTAGTTCTACCTTCTGGGAGACAAGGACAATATCCCCGTCGCAATAGTCCTTGCCTCTCAGGATATTTTCATTATTCCCCTACAGGGATTAATTGTATTGTTGTTCCAGAAACTGTAAGTGTGTTTCCATCTTGGAAAGTAGCATTATTAAATTGCGTTATACTATAGCCATCGTTGGCAGTTCCCATAATTTCGTTTAATCCACCTTGGTACATATTATCTGAACTAACATTTCCATTGCCTCCGGTCGCAACAATGGTGTATGTTCCGACTGGAAAATCAGTGCCACAAGTGTAGTTCCCTGCACCCAAATCTATGGGAGCTACATCGGTGGCAGATCTGGCAGATACTCCAGAAACATTAGCATTTTCAGAAATCAGATGCAATGTTACAGTACCGCCAAGTGTTAAAATAACACCGTCTTCTAGTAACAAACCATTGAAAGAATCGGAAGTGTATTCATCTGTAGGTGTTCCCATGACTTCATTTAGACCGCCACTATACATGTTTGTGGATGATACATTACCTTTGCCTCCGGTGGCGGTCAAATTGTATGTTCCAGTAGGAATATCGGTACCGGCAGTATAATTACCGGCGGACAAATCGATTTCATAGTGTTCTTCAACTATTTCAGGTTCTATTTCAGATGACACGGATTCATCGGTTTTTTGTGTTGAATTCGATTTTGAATCAGTTTTTTTAGTGTTATCATTTCCACTAAGGATAGTACCTATGATGGCGATTATAACAATAACAGCGATAACGATGAGAACTGTTTTTAAACATCCTCCTTTCTTCTTTTTCGGAGCATCCGTAGAATTCTTAGGTTTTTTCATATATTTCCTCCTACTACAATATATTTATGGTTAATCTCCCTTACAGCCAGTAAGGAA
>CANTDX010000071.1 GCA_947652615.1 uncultured Dorea sp.
AGAAGATCTGGGATACAGTTACGGTACCGCGTCCAAGGAAACGAGCCTCTTCCCAATCTGGGTTGTACTTGGCATCTAACATCTTAACAAGCCCCTTGATCTCGGTTCCGTCTTCTGCGTCGTTCTCATTCAATGCGCGGACATCCTGAAGGATATCTGCCATCTTGTAGATCGCGTTGTCTCCGCGCTCTGGAGCAGAACCATGGCAGGATACACCCTTAACGTCTACGCGGATCTCCATACGTCCTCTCTGTCCGCGGTAGATGCCTCCGTCCGTCGGTTCTGTGGAAACAACGAATTCCGGACGGACCTTATCTTCATTGATGATATATTGCCAGCAGAGTCCGTCACAGTCTTCTTCCTGAACAGTTCCCACAACCATGATCTTGCAGCCTTCCGGGATCAGGCCAAGGTCTTTCATGATCTTAGCGCCGTACACGGAGGATACGATACCGCCGCACTGGTCAGACACGCCGCGTCCGCCTATCTCTGTCTCGTTCTCATAACCTTCATATGGGTCGAAGTTCCAGTTCTCGATATTGCCGATACCGACTGTATCAATATGTGCATCGTATGCGATGATCTTGCCGCCGGTCCCCATGTAGCCGATCACATTTCCCTGCGGGTCGATGTGGACCTCATCGAATCCGACCTTCCTCATCTCGTCAGCAATCGTAGTAATGTGAGCCTTCTCATCACAACTCTCGCCCGGATTCTTCACGATCGCACGCAAGAAAGCGGTCATATCCTTCTCATATCCCTGTGCAGCTTCTTTCACTTTGTTAAAGTCTAACATTTTTTTTCTCCTTCATTATAATTGTTATGTATTTTCACAAATTATCTGGAATTGCCTTCCAAACGTTTTTTATATTCCTGCAAATGGTTCCTTATCGGATCCGCATAATCCTTCCCAGGTGATCTCGCGGTAACGGTCCGGATCGGTATCGCCTTCTGAGGATACCAGAAGGACTTCGGAATTCCCGTCTAACTTCAAGGCTTCCTTGATATCCCTGAATTCCGGCTTTGTCATCAACGCGTGTACCAGTCCCATGGTGACGGAACCAGACTCACCGGAGATGACCTGTGTATCACCCTTGACCGGAGCGCCGTAGATACGCGAGCCGTTAGCGCTTACCCAGTCAGGGCAGGAGACGAATGCGTCAGCGTGGTTTCTTAAGATATCCCAGGATACAGTGTTGGCCTCGCCGCAGGCAAGACCTGCCATGATGGTCAACATATCACCGGTTACATCCACACGGCTTCCGTCGCCCTGCATAGCGGAGCGGTAGAGACAGTCTGCCGCATTGGCTTCCACAACGACCATGACCGGAGGATTCTCTTTGAAGCGATTTGCGAAGTATCCGACAACTGCGCCGGCCAGTGATCCGACTCCTGCCTGGATAAATATGTGAGTCGGGCGGCATCCGTCTTCGGCTAACTGTTGGTCGGCTTCCATGGCAAGAGTTCCGTAACCCTGCATAATCCAGGTCGGGATCTCCTCATAACCTTCCCAAGCGGTGTCCTGTACCATAATACCGTGCTCTGTGTTCTCGGCTTCCTTAGCTGCCATACGTACACAGTCATCGTAGTTCAGGTTCTCGATGGTAACGGTCGCATTCTCCTTTGCGATGTTCTCGAGCCTAGTCTGGGTGGTACCCTTCGGCATTCTTACGACACATTTCTGTCCCAGCTTGTTGGCAGCCCATGCGATTCCGCGTCCGTGGTTTCCGTCGGTAGCGGTGAAGAAGGTCGCCTGACCGAATTCTTCTCTTAATTTCTCGGAAGTAAGTACGTTATAAGGAATCTCACTTACATCCTTGCCTGTCTGCTGTGCGATATATCTCGCGATTGCATAAGATCCTCCAAGTACCTTGAATGCATTCAGGCCGAAGCGGTATGACTCGTCTTTGACATAGAGACGTCTAAGTCCCAAGTGATCGGCCAGACCGGATAAGCGGGTCAGAGGCGTGACCTCATACTGAGGGAAGCTCTTGTGGAAATTACTTGCCTTCTCCATTTCTTCCACAGACATATTCTGAACCTGCTTATCATCGCTTTTGGCAATGTTGTTGAGCGTCCATTTGATTGTTCCAGTGCTGCTCATTTTTCTAAAAACCTCCTTATAATATGAAATAACTATTTGTTGATGTCTACATAGCTGTAGAGTGTGTACTTGGAGATGCCGAAATATTTCGCTACTTTATCTCCTGATTTTGTAATTAGGAACGCGCCTGCATCGTTAAGGAAATTAATCGCCTTGATCTTATCCTCCTTCGTCATAAGCGGTACAGGTACTCCTACCAGGGCAACGGACTGTTCGATTAGCTCGGATAACAGCTTGTTGACGTCATGGGTGATGACGTTAGGTGAACTCTGCTCTGCGTGTGCATCCGAATCTGCACAGCTTGTGAGGGAGTGGATGCTGCTTTCTATCGCAAGGAGATTCGTGATATCGTAATTGATAGAAAGGATATAGTGCAAGTCTCCGTTGTCATCATTGATATAGATGGTGCTGGATTTGAAGATCCGTCCGCTCTCGGTTCTGGTCAGGTAAGCAAGTCTGTCCTTAAGCGGTCCCTTCTGATGCTTGAGAGCGCTTAATACTGCTCCGGACGGACCATCGCCGATCTGACGGCCGGTGAGGTTCCCGTTCTCGATATGTACGATAGAACTGTTCGCCGGTTCGGCAGTCAGGTCGTGTACAACAATCTCGCAGTTCTCTCCGAACTGCGCTGCGAGTCCGGCCGCAATCTGTTTTAACATATCTAATCTGGATATTGCCATGTGGATACCTCCCTTTCTTCGTTCTTCAATTTTCATTTTTTCGGTCTCTCTACGTCCATCATAGCACAAAAAAATAAAAAAGCAATAGAAAAATAAAAAAATTTTTAGATATGCAAAAATATTTTTGTATTTGAAAATGTACAATCCCAGCCACAGCAAGGCTTTGCGGAATTGTGTGATAAAAAATTTTTGTGAAACAAAAAAAATATTAAGATATAGATTGCACTTTGAGCAATTTGATGTTATTATAGAGTCAACAGGAACGGAAATTGTTAAAAACTAATGAAAGAATATGGAAGGATGCAGGATTGGTCTCTCTGAAATTACTAATTTAAGCAGATGTTCCGATTTGAGAAAAGGAGGAAATAAAAAAAGAGATGAGCAGAGAATCAATAAGTGGAGCCTCGGGCGAATTATTCAGAATCGATGGAAAGCCGTCGGCCTCACAGGCAATTCCATTGGCGCTGCAGCATGTAGTGGCGATGATTGTAGGATGTGTGACACCGGCGATCATTGTGGCAGGGGTGGCGGGATTGTCATCGGCAGATTCTATCATATTGATACAGGCGGCGTTGGTTATGTCTGCGCTGACTACCTTTATCCAGTTATTTCCGCTGCGCAAGGGGGCGCTTGCCATCGGTTCCGGACTTCCGATCATTATGGGGATTAGCTTCGCTTATGTACCGACAATGCAGGCGATTGCCGGAGATTATGATGTGGCGACGATTCTGGGCGCACAGATCGTGGGCGGTGTGATAGCGATTATCGTTGGGATCTTCATTAAGCAGATCCGTAAGTTTTTCCCGCCGCTGATCACAGGCACGGTAGTATTTGCCATCGGATTGTCACTGTATCCGACTGCGATCAACTATATGGCAGGCGGCGCGGGCAGTGAGAATTACGGTTCCTGGCAGAACTGGGTTGTAGCATTTATCACGCTGATCATTGTAACGGCGCTGAATCATTATGGGAAGGGAATCTGGAAATTATCTTCTATATTAACAGGCATTGTTGTGGGTTACGTGATCTCGCTGTTTTTCGGAATGGTAGATTTCTCGTCCGTTGCGGCGGCATCCTGCTTCCAGCTTCCGAGGGTGATGCATTTCGGGATCACATTTGAGCCGTCATCCTGTGTGGCAATCGGCGTATTATTTGCCATCAACTCCATCCAGGCAATCGGCGACTTCTCGGCAACGACGACCGGAGGGCTGGATCGGATGCCGACGGACGGGGAACTGAACGGGGGAATTGTTGCTTATGGGATCAGCAATATCCTCTGTGCATTCTTCGGCGGGCTGCCGACTGCTACATACAGCCAGAATGTGGGGATTGTGGGAGCTACGAAGGTGGTGGCGAAGAGAGTATTCGCGATGGCGGCAGGGATCTTGCTGATTGCGGGACTGATCCCCAAGTTCTCGTCGGTACTCACGACGATTCCTTCATGCGTTCTTGGCGGAGCCACCGTATCCGTATTTGCATCCATTGCAATGACAGGTGTGAAGCTAATCACGGCGTCGCCGATGAATTACCGCAATACAACCATCGTAGGGCTTGCCATTGCACTTGGAATGGGGATCACCCAGGCGAATACGGCGCTGGCGGCATTCCCGGCATGGGTGACGACTATATTCGGCAAATCACCGGTGGTACTGGCAACGATCACGGCAATTATCCTGAACTTGGTGCTTCCCAGGGATATGGAATATGAAGAAGTGCTGGATCAGGTGAAGTAACGATACATGATATTGAAGTTTAAGGAGGAGACGATATGTTAATAATAGGAAACGGTAAAGTGATCACAAGAGATGCAGCCCGTCCATTTCTTGCCAATGGAGCGGTGGCAGTCGAGGGAACGAAGATCGCCGCAGTAGGGACCTTAGAAGAGATTCGGGGGAAGTATAAGAACGCGGAATATATTGACGCCAAAGGCGGGATCATCATGCCGGCGTTTATCAACACCCATGAGCATATATACAGCGCTATGGCAAGAGGGCTTAGTATCAAAGGTTATGATCCGAAGGGATTCCTTGATATCCTGGACGGACAGTGGTGGACCATTGACCGGAAGCTGACATTAGAGCAGACGAAATACAGCGCGATGGATACCATGATCTCCTGTATCAGAAATGGTGTGACAACCATCTTCGACCATCATGCAAGCTTCGGTCATATCAAAGACAGCCTGTTTACCATAGCGGAAGCGGCGAAGGAATTGGGAGTAAGGTCTTGTCTGTGTTATGAGGTCTCCGACAGGGACGGGTTGGATAAGGCAAGAGAAGCGGTGATGGAGAACGCAGAATTCATCCGGTATGCGCTGAGAGATGATTCGGATATGCTTGCCGGAATGATGGGAATGCACGCGCAGTTCACCATATCTGACGAGACCATGGAGCTTGCGGCGGCGAATAAACCGGATGAGGTAGGATACCATATCCACGTGGCAGAGGGGATCGAGGATCTCCACGACTGCCTGAAGAGATACGGCAAGCGAATCGTTGACCGGCTGATGGATTTTGGCATTCTGGGAGAGAAGACGCTGCTTGGACACTGTATCTACATTAATTCCCATGAGATGGACCTGATCAAGGATACCGATACCATGGTGGTCCATAATCCGGAGTCCAATATGGGCAATGCCTGCGGCTGTCCGCCGACCATGGAGCTGGTTCACCGCGGAATCCTGGCAGGGCTTGGTACGGACGGATATACCCATGATATGACAGAGTCCTATAAGGTGGCGAACGTGCTCCACAAGCATCATCTGTGCGACGCCAACGCGGCATGGGGCGAGGTGCCAAAGATGCTGTTCGAGAATAATGCGGCGATCGCGAACCGATATTTCAAGACACCGCTTGGAGTCCTGAAGGAAGGAGCGGCAGGTGATGTGATCGTTGTGGATTATGATCCGCCGACTTATCTGGATGAGAATAACATCAACGGACATATCTTATTCGGAATGACCGGACGAGATGTTGTGACGACGGTCGGTAACGGGAAAGTGCTTATGAAGAACAGAGAAGTACAGGTTGCAGATGTAGAAGAGACCATGGCGAGATGCCGTGAAGAGTCTGCGAAGCTGTGGAAGAGTATTAACGGATAAGGAGGAATTGATATGAGTGATATTATGACATGTATGCCTTTTGAACAGTTGTTGAACTGGATTCGGAGAGAGCATGACGAGAAGAATACGGTATTTGGAGTACATAGACCTTATACGGCGGACGGTAAGAAGGCGCAGACCATCTTCGGACGCAGGCTTGAGACGCCGATCGGACCGGCGGCAGGCCCTAACAGCCAGCTTGCGCAGAATATTGCGGCAGCCTACTATGCAGGGAGCCGGTTCTTCGAATTGAAGACGGTGCAGATCATGGACGGGGCCGAGCTTGCCGCATGTGTGAATAAGCCCTGTATTAAGGCGGATGACGAATGCTATAACTGTGAGTGGTCCACAGAGCTCTATGTGCCGCAGGCGCAGGAGGAGTACATCAAGGCATGGTTCCTGCTTGCGTTCATGGCGAAGGAATACGGACTTGGAAGTATGGACGGCTATCAGTTCAATATCAGTGTGGGCTATGATCTGGCAGGCATCAAGTCCGAGAAGGTGAACACATTCATCGAGAGTATGAAGGATGCAGGCCAGACGGAGACATTTAAGAAATGCAGGGAAGTGCTTCTTGCCCATGTAGGAGAGTATCGGAATGTGACGAAGGAAGATATTGAGAGCATTACGCCTTATATCTGCAATTCGGCAACGATCTCAACGCTCCATGGATGCCCGCCGCAGGAGATCGAGAGTATTGCCAATTATCTGCTGACAGAGAAGAAGATGCATACCTTTATCAAATGTAACCCGACCCTTCTGGGGTATGATTTTGCCCGTGAGACATTAGACCGGATGGGATATGATTATATTGCATTCGGAAGATTCCATTTCGAAGACGACCTGCAGTACGAGGACGCGGTGCCGATGCTCACAAGGCTGATGAAGCTGTCCGGTGAGATGGGGCTTGAGTTTGGCGTGAAGATCACCAACACCTTCCCGGTAGATGTGAAGGCCAATGAGCTACCAAGCGAGGAGATGTATATGTCCGGCAAGTCCCTGTATCCGCTGTCCATTTCTCTGGCGGCGAAGCTGTCGGAAGAGTTTGGCGGGAAACTTCGGATCGCATATTCAGGCGGAGCGGATGCATTCAATATAGAAAGAATCGTGGGAAGCGGGGTATGGCCGGTGACGGTTGCCACAACCATACTGAAACCGGGTGGATACCAGAGACTTTCCCAGATGGCGGAAGCCCTGGATGCTATGGGAGTCAGGGCATTCGACGGAATTGATGTGAAGGCGCTCTCTGGGCTTGCGAAAGACGCGGTCGCAGATCCGCACCATGTGAAACCTGCGAAGCTTCCGATATCCAGGAAGTCCAACGAGAGAGTTCCGCTTCTTGACTGCTATACGGCGCCGTGCGAGGATGCCTGTCCGATCCATCAGGAGATCACGACCTATGTACAGTTGGCGGGAGAAGGCAAGTATAAGGAAGCGTTAGAGGTGCTCCTGAACAAGAATGCGCTGCCGTTCATCACAGGAACCATCTGTGCACACGGATGCCAGAGCCATTGTAACCGTAATTTCTACGAGACTCCGGTGCAGATCCGTGATACCAAGCTTACCTGTGCGAAGAATGCGTATGACGAAGTGATCGGCAGCATAAAGCCTCTTGGAAGCTCCGACAAGAAGGTGGCGGTCGTAGGCGGCGGTCCCGCAGGTATGGCGGCGGCATATTACCTTGCGAGAATGGGAGCAGAGGTCACCATCTTCGAGAAGCGCGGCAGGCTTGGCGGTATCGTGAGCGCTGTGATCCCGGATTTCCGTATCGACGACAGCGTAATCGGCAAGGATGTATCCCTGCTGGAGCGATTAGGTGTGAAGATCCTTACCAATACATGGGCGCCGAATGTAGAAGAGCTTAAGAAGGAATATGACGATGTGATCCTGGCTGTAGGTGCGTATGAGAGAGGACAGCTCAAGATTGAGAGCAAGGAAGCGGTAAATGCACTGGCATTCCTGGAAGAATTCAATGAGAAGAAGGGCAAGGTAGACCTTGGCAGGAATGTGGTGGTCATCGGCGGCGGAAATACGGCGATGGACACCGCAAGGGCGGCCAAGAGATGCGAAGGCGTAGAACATGTATATCTGGTATACAGAAGGACGAAACGCTACATGCCGGCTGACGAGCATGAACTGCTGCTTGCCATCGAGGATGGCGTGGAGTTCAAGGAGCTTCTCGCCCCTGTGAAGAAAGAAGAAGGTAAGCTGATCTGTAAGGTGACGAAGCTTGGCGAGCGGGATGCTTCCGGACGCGCGGGCGTGGTTGAGACGGACGAGACGGTATCCATCCCGGCAGATACGGTGATTGCTGCGGTGGGCGAGAAGGTTCCGACCAGCTATTATCAGGCAAATGGACTGAATGTGGACGACCGCGGACGTGTGAAGACAAGTCAGACATTGGAGAGCAGCATCAAAGGCGTATATGTGATCGGTGACGGCTTGTACGGCCCGTCCCTGGTTGTAAAGGGAATGGCGAACGCCATGACGGCGGCGGAGGCGATCGTGGGCGCTCCGGTATCCGGCGATATGAGCAGACCGGCAGATACGGCTGCTATATATAAGAAGAAAGGAATCCTTACGGAGCCGGGAGACAGCAAGGAGGCGAACCGCTGTCTGGGCTGTTCAACCGTATGTGAGAATTGTGTGGATGTGTGTCCGAACCGTGCGAATATCTCCGTCAAGGTTCCGGGCATGGCGAAGGCACAGGTGATCCATGTGGATTATATGTGTAATGAATGCGGGAACTGCAAGGTATTCTGCCCGTACGCGAGTGCGCCGTATCTGGATAAATTCACCTTATTTGCCAATGTGGTGGATATGGCGGATAGCAAGAACGATGGTTTTACCGTATTGGATAAGGATGCGCTGGAGTGCAGGGTGAGATTCGTCGGGAAGGAAATGGTATGGAAGAAGGGCGAAGCCACAGAAGTACCGGAAGGACTTCAAAAGCTGATCGAGGCGGTATGCGAAGATTATAGTTACCTGTTGGGTTAACAAGACGCGGACGGTTCGTCTTATGGGGCAGCAGATTGCAGGAGTGGATGGTATGAGAACGATTATAAAGAACGGGCATATTTTTACAGAATCAGAAGATTATCAGGCTGATCTATTGATTGAGGGCGGGAAGATCGTCTGTGTTGGGCGAAAGCTTTCAGGGAATGAGGCCGAGATTATTGATGCAAAGGGATGTTATATCCTTCCGGGAGCCGTGGATGTACATACCCATATGGATCTGGATGTTGGAATCTCCCGCGCGGTGGACGACTTCTATGACGGGACGGTGGCAGCTGCCTGCGGCGGCACCACCGCCATCGTGGACCACATGGCATTTGGCCCGGCGGGAGTACCGCTGCATCATCAGTTCGAGGTCTATAAGAAGCTTGCCGAAGGGAAGGCTGTGATCGACTATGGCTTCCACGGAACGGCCCAGCATGTGAACGAAGAGATCTTGCGTGAACTGGAAACCATGGTGGAAGACGGGATCCCCAGCGTGAAGGTATACCTGACCTATGGGTTTCGGTTAAATGACGCGGATGTGCTGCAGATCTTGCAGAAGATGAAGGAGGTCGGCGGGGTTACGGCATTCCATTGTGAGAATCATGAGGTGGTGGAATTCCTGAAGCAGAAATATAAGCTGGAAGGTAAGACCGCGCCTGTCTACCATGCCAAGAGCCGTCCGAACCTTGCAGAAGCGGAGGCAGTAAGCCGCGTGCTGAATTTGGCGCGGATGGCAGACGATGCTCCGGTATATATCGTACATCTGTCTTGTAAGGAGAGCTTAGAGGCGGTCAGAGATGCCAGAAGGCACGGTCAGAAGAATATATTTGTAGAGACCTGTCCTCAATATCTGGTGCTGACGGAGGAGTGTTACCGAAGGGAAGACGGGCTGAAATACATCCTGTCGCCTCCGCTCAGGACCAGGGAGGATTGCGAGGCGCTGTGGGGAGGAATTGCAGACGGGACGATCCAGGTGGTCGCGACGGATCACTGCCCTTTTAACTACGGCATAGAGAAACAGATGGGGAAGGATGATTTTACAGCCTGTCCCAACGGGGCGCCCGGAGTGGAAGAACGGCTGATGCTGATGTTCTCCGAGGGTGCGGCAAAAGGCAGGATCACTATGAATCAGTTGGTGAAGACGCTCTGCGCAGAGCCGTCCAGGATCTACGGGCTGTATCCTGAGAAAGGAGTGATCCAGCCGGGGGCAGATGCGGACCTTGTCATCCTGGATCCAAGGGGGAGCTATGTGATGACACAGGAGAGGATGCATGGGGCGGCAGATTACACTGCTTATGAGGGAATGCAGATTACTGGAGAGATCCGAAAGGTCCTGCAGAGAGGTAAGGTGATCGCAGACGGCGGAAAGTTCCTGGGTAAGAAGGGCGATGGACGGTTTATCAGGCGCAGAGGCTTAAATTGATTGAAAAGGCGGGTGGAACGAATGAAGGTATTGATCAAGGGAGCAGGCGATCTGGCCACGGGAATTGCATATGAATGCTGGCTTGCCGGATATGAAGTATTGATGACGGAGATAGAGATCCCACTTGCCGTGAGAAGGGCGGTTTCCTTCTCCCGGGCAGTCTATGAAGGAGAGGCGAAGGTCGAGGATGCGACGGGAGTTCTTGTCCATAGTATTGAAGAAGCCCTTAAGGTTACAGAGGCGGGGAATATCGCTGTCATCGTGGATGAACATGCGGATATCAGGAAAGAATACCGGCCGGACGTCCTTGTGGACGGTATCATGGCGAAGAAGAATGTCGGGACCAGTATCGAAGACGCACCGGTAGTGGTGGCGATCGGACCGGGATTTGAGGCCGGCGCCGACTGTCATTATGTGGTCGAGACGCAGAGAGGTTCGACACTTGGGCATGTGATCCGTGAAGGAGGCGCCCTTCCCAATACCGGAGTTCCAGGAGAGGTGGGCGGCTATACAAGAGAACGGCTGATCCAGGCGTCTGCCAACGGCAGGATGGAGCCGGTTGCAAGAATTGCCGATGTGGTGGAAAAGGGACAGATCGTAGCCAGGACCGGCGGCGTTCCGGTCTATGCGCAGATGTCCGGGATCGTGCGCGGGATGCTCCAGGAAGGCGTGGAAGTGACAAAGGGCCTGAAGATTGGAGATATCGACGCCAGAGAAGTCGAGGCTTATTGTTATCAGATCTCAGATAAGGCAAGACGCATCGGGCAGGGAGTGCTGGAGGCTATTTCGTCTGCCCGGATCTGAAATCTGTGAGAAAGGGGTTTCGGACAGTTGGTTATGACAAATTACAGAAAAAAGAAGGTGAGAAATTAGTGTATACATTTACAGTAAATGGCCAGGTTGTTACCACCAGGAAGAAGCAGACGCTTCTGCGGTTCTTAAGGGATGAACTGCATCTGACTTCGGTGAAGGACGGATGCAGCCAGGGAGCGTGCGGAGCATGTACCGTTATCATAGACGGGAAGACCTGTAAGGCCTGTGTTCCGACGACGGACCGGCTGGAGGGTAAGAATATATTGACGGTGGAGGGCTTAAGCAAGTGGGAGTCAGAGGTATTTACCTATGCTTACGGCGAGGCCGGAGCGGTCCAGTGCGGATTCTGTATCCCGGGGATGGTGATGTGCACGAAGGCGCTTCTGGATGTGAATCCGGATCCTGCGGAAGCCGAGATCAAGTATGCGATCCGCAATAATTACTGCCGCTGTACCGGTTATGTGAAGATCATTGCGGCGGTGAAGCTTGCGGCGAAGATCTTACGGGAAGGCGTGATCCCGGCAAAGAGCGCGGACGACTGGAAGATCGGTTCCCGGGTGCACCGTCTTGATGTGGAGGAGAAGGTGCTTGGATTCGGGAAATATCCGGACGACTTCTATATGGACGGAATGTGCTATGGTTCTGCTCTTCGGAGTAAATACCCAAGAGCAAGGGTGATGTCTATTGATGCTTCGGCGGCGAAAGCGCTGCCGGGTGTGGTCGCGGTGCTGACCGCTGAGGATATCCCCGGGGAGAATAAGATCGGGCATCTGAAGCACGACCAGTATACGCTGATACCGGTGGGCGGGCTGACCCATTATCTGGGAGATGCCGTCGCGCTGGTTGCGGCAGAAGATATGGAGACAGTGGAGAGGGCAAAGAAGCTGATCAAGGTAGAATACGAGGTGCTTCCGACGGTACATAGCATAGAAGAGGCGAGAGCCATGGATGCGCCGCTTGTATTTGACGAGGAAGAGTCTAATGTGCAGGCGTACAAGCATGTGAGCCGGGGAAATGCGAAGGAAGCCATCAAGAACGCGAAGCATGTGATCACACAGCATTTCGAGACGCCATGGACGGAGCATGCGTTCCTGGAACCGGAATGTGCAGTGGCATACATAGACGAAGACGGGGATGTGAGGATCATTTCTACGGATCAGGATGCGTACTGTACCTTCCATGAGTGCAGCCTGATGCTTGGAACCGATAAGGTGAAGGCGGAGAATGCACTGGTGGGCGGCGGTTTCGGCGGCAAGGAGGATATGACGGTGCAGCATCATGCGGCGCTTCTTGCGTACCGTACCGGGCGGCCGGTGAAGGTAAGACTTACACGGGCGGAATCCTTGCTGATCCACCCCAAGAGGCATCATTTTGTGATGGATTTCACCATGGGATGTGACGAGAACGGCAGGATACTTGGCGTGAAGGCCAAGGTGGCTTCCGATACAGGGGCTTTCGCTTCTCTTGGAGGACCGGTTCTGGAGCGGGCGTGTACCCATGCGGCGGGACCGTATGCTTATGAGAATTTTGAGATCGAAGGAACGGCGTATTATACCAACAATCCGCCGGCAGGAGCGTTCCGGGGATTCGGCGTGACGCAGACTTGCTTCGCGACGGAGACCCTGTTAAATATGATGGCGGACGAGATCGGCATTACACCCTGGGAGATCCGTTACCGCAATGCCATCCGTCCGGGCGGTGTGCTGCCTAACGGGCAGATCGTGGATGAATCCACCGGGCTTGCAGAGACATTGGAGGCAGTAAAGGAAGAGTATGACGCTGCAATGGCGGCAGGGAAACCAGTGGGTCTCGCCTGTGCCATGAAGAATGCCGGTGTGGGTGTTGGGATTCCTGACTGGGGCCGTGCGAAGCTGATCGTGGAGGAAGATCAGAAGCTCCATATCTATGCCGGAGCTTCCTGTATCGGGCAGGGACTTGGAACGGTGCTTGTCCAGATGGTGGTCTCCAATACGGACCTTAGGCGGGACGATATCGTCTATGAACGGAGTAATACCTGGATCGCGCCGGATTCCGGCACGACCTCCGGCTCCAGGCAGACCATGATCACGGGAGAAGCAGTAAGGCGCGCCTGTGAGAAGCTGATGGAGGCAAAGAAGGACGGGAAGACGCTCGCCGATCTTGCGGGGCAGGAGTTCTACGGAGAATATCTGGCGAAGACAGACCCTCTGGGTGCGGATGTACCGAATCCGGTGTCCCATGTGGCTTACGGGTATGCGACGCAGGTGTGCATCCTGGATTCTAAGAGCAGGAAGATCGACACCATGATCGCTGCCCATGATGTAGGCAAGGCGGTGAACCCGCTGTCCTGTGAGGGACAGATCGAGGGAGGCGTGGTGATGTCTCTTGGATTTGCCTTGACGGAGCGGTATCCCATCGACGAGAACTGCAAGCCGATTGACAAATTCGGTGCGCTGGGACTGTTCCGCGCCCATGAGATTCCGAAGATCAAGGCGATCGTGATCGATAAGCCGGGACTGAACGTCGCCTGCGGCGCCATCGGTATCGGAGAGATCACGTCGATCCCCACGGCGCCGGCAGTGACGGACGCGTATTACCGGCTGGATGGAGAGCGGAGATTCACCCTGCCGATTTCCGGCACACCATATGAAAGGAAGGGATCATGATGGCAGTAAAGAAGAAATTCCCCTATCGTGCGGCGGTGGTGGCGTGTAACGGCGATTGTCCGGCAAGCGCGGGATTCAGGTGCAGTTACGGTTGTGTGGGCTGCGGCAATTGTGCCGCAGTCTGTAAGTTCGGCGCCATCTCTCTGAATGCGAACGGCGTGGCAGAAGTGGATGAGGAGCGATGTATTGCCTGCGGCATGTGTGTAAAGATCTGTCCGCAGCAGGTGATCCGCATCCATGAGTGCGCCAATTCTATCGTGGTGAAATGTTCGAATCAGGATAGAGGGAAGGATGCAAGAGAGGTCTGCCAGACAAGCTGTATCGGCTGCGGGATCTGTGAGCGGACCTGCACGGCGGAGGCGGTAAAGGTCGTTGATAACTGTGCGAAGATCAGCGAAGAGGACTGCTTAAGCTGCGGGATGTGTGCGGTGAAGTGCCCAAGAGGGGTGATTGCGGATCTGAGAGGGATTCTGACATAGAAGTGAATAATAGCGGATCTTGTGTCGCATATGCTGAGTTTTGCGGTTTGTAATCGCAAAACTCATTGACTTTCCGGTCGCTGCGGAAAGTCTACGATACTCAAAATGATTATGGATAAGCTCGAACATGAGCGAAATATTCCGGCAAAGCGTATTATATGCTGCCGTTACGATTCAATGGAATATGAGGATATGACGGCGAAGCAGATGTACGCCCAGTTAAAAGGGCAGCTTTCGCCTGATGGGAAAACATATCTGTTCCTTGATGAGATTCAGGAAATCGAAGGTTGGGAAAGGGTTGTAAATTCGCTTTCGTCAGATTTTGATGTCGACTTGTATATAACGGGTTCTAACTCTCGAATGATGTCCTCCGAGATATCAACTTATCTTACAGGGAGATATGTTTCCTTTCGGATTTTCACCCTATCATTCGATGAATACCTGATGTTCAAGGCAAAGTATGCCGCCGTGGAGAATTCCAAAACAGAACTTGCGAACTATGTCCGCCTAGGAGGTTTTCCGGCAACCCATTTGCAGGCGTATTCTCAGGATGAAATCTATACGATTGTCAGGGATATATATAATTCAACGGTTTTTTCAGACATTGTAAGACGGAATCAGATCAGGAAGATCGACCGGTTGGAGCGTGTTGTAAAATACACCTTCAATAATGTAGGTAATACCTTTTCTGCAAAGTCGATTGCGGACTACTTGAAATCGGAGCGTCGGTCTCTTGACAATGAGACAGTCTACAGCTATTTGGATAAGCTGGAGAAGGCATATCTGCTCCAACGATGTTCCCGGTATGATCTGCAGGGCAAGGAAATTCTGAAAACGCAGGAGAAATTCTATCTTGCAGATGTTGCTCTGCGGTACAGTGTTCTTGGATATAATACAGACAGCGTTGCTTCAAGCCTTGAAAATATAGTGTATCTGGAGTTGTGCAGGCGCGGGTATACCGTTAATGTGGGTAAAACCGGAGATGGTGAAATTGATTTTGTGGCTGCAAGGCAAAATGAAAAAGTATATGTTCAGATCACACAGGAAATCAGATCCGAAAAGACGGAAAAACGGGAGTATGATCGTTTGCTGGAAATACATGATAATTACCCTAAATATGTTCTTACGACAGATGAATTCGCAGGAGGAAATTACGAGGGCATTAAGACAATGCATATAGCGGATTTCCTGCTTAGTTCCGAACTGGAGTATTTATGTTAATAAATCGGGCAGAACTGTACGGTTTTGTTGGTAGTATCCGGACAGTGGGAGTATTATAATCAGGGTATATCATATTTCAGGAGGTAATACCATGGGGTTAGGAAATCATTTATTTCATGCACGGAAGAAAAAGGGGCTGTCACAGGAAGAGGTTGCTGAAAAGCTTGGGATAAGCAGGCAGACCGTTTCAAAATGGGAGACGGATGAAACGCTCCCCGATATCTGCCAGTCAAAGAGGCTGGCCGTCCTGTATGGACTGTCACTGGATGAGTTGGTGGAGTTTGATATTGACATCAAAGAGGTACAGGAAGTGATCGACCGAACCAGTGAGGAAGTATCGGATAAGATTGACTGGACGAAGGCATGGAGCAGAAAATATCCGATTCTGTCCCGGTATCAGGAGGAAGTGGATACGGCCTGTTATGCCACGGAGTTGGATAAGCTGTTAAGGGATCTGGAAAAGAAATACGGGTACAGTGAACTGGATTCTATGCTTGTCCTGAAGGATATCCTGGCATCAGTCTGGAAAAAGAAAAGCATCAGATAATTTCCGGTATTTACCGGAATAACAGATATTTATGTAGGGCATCCGTTGAAAGAGATCTGTGGAGCCGGAGGGTGAGTTTAAGATGCCCCGAACGTGACGGATAAGAAATTTCCCGGTAATCCCACAAAGTCTTACCGTACACAGGAGCCTTTGACCGTATGGAGTTTCAAGCTTGCCTCAGGGATTTTAGGGAAATAGAGAGTGATTTTTAGCGGGATATCCTGTATAATGGGAAGCGTGGATCAGGATTTGCGGGAGGTACGAAACTATGAGGAATATGATTGCATACTGCGGACTGGATTGTGAGAAATGTGACGCATATCTTGCGACAATCCATGATGATCAGGCATTGCGCGAGAAAACTGCAAAACTGTGGGCAGAGTTAAATCATGCGCCTATTTTGCCGGAACATATCAACTGTGAGGGGTGTCGTGTGGATGGAGTTAAGACCGTATATTGTGAGAGCCTTTGCGATATTCGCCAGTGTGCGCTGCAAAAGAATATGACGACATGTGGCTGCTGTCCGAATATGGAAACATGTCAGACTGTTGGGGAGATTATTTCCAATTATCCGGATGCTCTAAAAAACTTAGTTCATTCGTAAGTTTATCAGCAATGGCATCTGGAAGATCAGAGAGGAAGTTTATCAGAATGATATTAGAAACGGAACGCCTGATTTTAAGGAAGTTTGCAGAGAAGGATATGGAAGCTCTTTTTCTTATTTTGAAAGATGAAGAGGTGAATCGGTTCCTTCCATGGTATCCTGTAAAAAGTTTGGAAGAAACAAAGAAATTTTATGAGGAACGGTATGCTTCAAAATATGCACGGCCGCGGGCATATGCCTATGCGATCTGCTTGAAGGAAGATGATTTTCCTATTGGTTATATCAAAGTTGACATGGAAGAGCATCATGATTTTGGATACGGGCTGCGTAAGGAATTTTGGCATAGAGGGATTGTTACAGAAGCAGGAAAGGCAGTAGTAGAACAAGTAAAGAAAGATGGATTGCCCTATATTACAGCGACGCATGACAGAAATAATCCAAGAAGCGGTAATGTTATGAAAGTCTGATAACCATTTTATTAAGGAATTATAAATTGGACTGGCAGCTTCCGCCGAAGGGTTAATAAACGGAAAATTAGTGGCTGCAGGAAGGAGAATGACATGGCGGAATTAACATCTATGATGAATATTGGTAAGGAGATGGCAAGGAAGCTGG
>CANTDX010000072.1 GCA_947652615.1 uncultured Dorea sp.
TCCGTCAATTCCGATCCCCGCGATCTGCGCCGGTCTCACCCCGCTTGAACCGAGCACCTTCTTGATCGAATCACACACGGCCTCCCACCATTCGTCCGGGTTCTGTTCCGCCCAACCGGGTTTGGGATAATATACCGGATAGTCCCGTAAGGAAGCTGCCTTCACCTTGCCCTCCTTCGTAAATAATGCGGTCTTACATGCACTGGTCCCGATATCGATTCCCAACAAATACTCTTCTGTCATCCCCATATTCTCCTCTGCGTTTACTTTCTCTATGAGCTGCTTTTATATTAACATCCATATCGGATAATCTTACTGTCATCTGGATCCTCACAGAATCCTTCTCATAATCCTTCTGCTTCATATCTTGCGCTCCTCCTTCGACAACTTATATGTATAGAAATCCTTCTCATCTACATAGGCAAGTACATCGGGGATGTTCTCTCCCCGAATGATCCTCCCGCCCTTTTCTAACGTTACAATATTAAGTTTATGTTTTTTGAGAATATCATTGATCGCATTCAGGTCATTCCGTACCGTTCTCTCCGACACTTCGAACTTTTTCGCCAGGTCGGCAATATTGATACATTTCTCCAGTTGATTCAATTCCTGAATGATAGAAACAATTCTTTTATTCATCAGAACTTCTCCTGAACTCCAAAGTAAATAGCCATAAATCTCCATTATATTGAATTACCAGCCTTGTATATAATACAAAGCTGGCAAAAATGCTCTCATAAATATTTCTTAGAAGCTTCTGGACTCAGATTATACTGCTCCTGAATCTTGAGTAGAATCGTCTGCGGCGGAATTTCTAATTTTTTCAGTATAGAAACCGTTCCTTTAATCCCCTTTTCTATCCCTTTTTCTATCCCTTTTTCTATCCCTTCGTTTTTGATTGCCTTTGCCTCATATTCCAGAACTTTTCCACCCATCACAGATTTCACTCCTTCCCTGACAGAATCATAATTCTTCGCAATATGTTCCAATACCTTATTCGATATATCAGTAATGGTACATCTTGTGTACTCACTGATCATTCATTCAACAATTTTGGGAAGACATCATCGTATGGTGTACTTGTTATCCTTACAGCACCCATATGTCTCTCTTCTTTTGATTATATTCTACCATGCAGCATAAATTTTCTCAACAAAAAGAAAGTGGAATCTGATAATATTTACAAACTTTTTCTTCCTCATGATATTGCAACCATTCTATACCACCACAGAACAAATTCTTTTATTCTCGACAAACTCTATATTTCTTGTATAATCTTCCATAATCTTCTCCCGGTTCTTTATGAAGCAAAATGTTAAAAGCCATCCTTTATTCTGTCCCCGGTTCTCCATATATTCTATAAGCTGTTCGAAGCCATCTTGATGCTTTTTAGGTCCATACCATTTCTTTAATTCGATGATATATTCCTGCCTTCCATAAAAGACTACAATATCCATCCGTGCATTGCTTCTCGTCTGCGGCTCCACGACATAATGTCCGACACCGTTGATGATCGGTTTCAAAAAACACAAAAATAATAACCGTCCCTGCTTTTCAAGGAAATCACTATCACTGCTGCGATATTCCGTTTTCATGAATTCCTGAAACTTCTCCAGAACAAGATCCATATCCAACTGGCCGTCCTCTCCGATAAACTGTGTCCTGGATGACTGAAGCACTTGTTTCTGAATAATCCTGCCCACGATAAAATGATCATACAGATATGTCTCAAATATAATATTGGAAATCTTGCAAAGCTCTTTTTCTTTCCCTATAATACCGAAGGTCACTCCCAGATTGACCTCCGGATTCGACAGCTTGTAAGGGATCTGCTCTCCCTCAAAAAGAAGCCCTTCTATGAACTTCCGGAAAGCTTTATGATTCTCAAGATTCTTTATCATATCATCAAACAAGGTATTCGTAGTTTTCAGGATCTCCCGTACCGCTATGTGGACTCCCCGGCATGTCCAGCATTCCTCTAATGGTAGATCCTTCGAAATCCGCTCATCCATCCACAGACAGATCAGGCTCACAAGAAACGGATATCCGCAGGTATACCGGTAGATTTCCTGTGCAATACCATTGATATCGATCAAGAAATCCTGCGCTGCCTCGTAATCTTTGAGCATCCCTGATATCTCTGCGACAGACAGGCTCATATCAACCTGGAAATCTACTGCTATATTCCATGGTGAATTGTACTTTCTCTCCTCATCCGGACGTAATTTCAGTTTCAAATTCTTCACATCATATACCCCGGACAGAATCACACTTTTAAATGTTACCTGCCCCATGGCACGTTCCAGATATAATTCCCTCAGCATTCCAAGAAAATTTAGGAACATCTGATTGTCCAGACTTTTATCCACCTCATCGATAAATAGCAGAACGTCTTCGTTCTTTTCACAAAAATCAACGATTCGTTCTCTTAAGGTCACCAAATTCTCCATAGCATCCTGGCATTCCCACATCTTCTGTTTCTCTTCATCATACCCGGAAAGCTTAAGATTACTCTTCACCCTGCTGCAGAAGCTTCTGACAAATGCATCCTCTGATTGGAATGCTTCTGTTCCCATTCCTTCAAAGCTGATACTGATCACAATATAGGATTCCTTCAACCGCCGCCATAGAAGCAGAAGCGTCGTCGTCTTCCCATACTGGCGGGCGCGGTTGATCGTAAAATAAGCTTCCTGCTCAATGAGCCGAATGATCTGGTTAATCTTATCAGTCGTGTCAGCCATATAATGCTTCTCCGGAATACAGGTTCCCGTCGTATTAAATCTCTTTTTTTTCATTGACCTTTCCATCTCACATCTCCTGTTATATAAGTCTGTCTATCTTCTCTATCCTGCAGGTATGCTTCCGCCCTCCTGCCGGGGCATCCTTATTATATCCGATTCCAACCAACAACATCTCCCCTCCATATCCTCTAAGCCCTACGGGATAATCCCGGTCTTTGATCTGTTTGATCGCCCCTTCGGCGGACTGGTTCCATTTCAATTCGATCAACAGCGCCGGCAGCATAGAATCCTTCTTGGGGAAATATACGATATCTGCATATCCAACGCCTGTCGGCAATTCTTCGAACAGTATAAATTCATCGCCAAAACTGAAATACGCCCGTTTGATCACGCTTCGCAGCGACTGTTCATTATTATAATGCAGCGCTGCCTCTTCCATATGAATCTTCTCAATCTGCACTGCCACAGCCTCGGCATTGCCATGGACCGTATCTTCAATCAAACGTTCGCTCTCCCGGATCCGTCTGATCGTATCATCACGCTTCACATCACGGACAATCTTATGGTATTCCATGCGTATCTCTTCATTTGGAATACGTACTCTCCCTGTAGCTTCATCGTAAGCCAGATATCCCAGATGGATCAGCAACGTCAGCACATCATCCCCGTTATGGAAGGTTACCAGGTCATTGGAAAAACCTCTCGTATCCACCTTCACTTCACCACCGCCGATCAGCTCCGCCACAGTCTTAGACAGCCCGTCAAAATCAAGGCTGATATATCCCATCAGGCTCTCCGCTGCCGAAGTCTGTGTCCAGTAGGAATCGAAATCATCATTGCGTATCGCTTCCATCACGGAATTGGGGTTATACACAGAACCAACCCCGCGGAAAGAATAGCCGTCATACCATCGTTTCATCATCTTAAAGTCACGTTGAAATTCCTGGCAGAGCGTTCGCACTTCTTTCTCTGTAAAACCTGCATATTTGCCGAATTTTCTCGGCTTGACAACTGTAAATTCCTTAAAATCAGAAATTGCTGACTGCGAGCCATCCTTTTTGATCGGGAGAATTCCTGTCATGTAAACAGCCGCAAAAATCTTATCTGTTGTACCGCTGCCTTTAAACAGAGTGCGCAGAAATTCAAGATATGGTCTTTGGGTTTCCGGCTTTTCTCTTATAGGCGCATCCCATTCATCGATGATCATGATAAATTTATTGCCAGTTATTTCGACTGCATTTATCATGGATACAGGCAGTTCATTGCTCGTCTCTGCTTCCGGATAAGATGCTTTCAATTCTTCATTAATCTTCTGGCTTAGATAAGGAACAATTGTCTTATAATTATCTGTAAATGGCTTTATATAAGACATATCGATATAAATCACATCATATTTGTTCAAATGTTGTTTATAAGTCTCATTCATATTCTCATCCAATGCGATCTTAAGATCATCAAACAATACAGATGAATCACAGGTCTTATCATAGTATGCACACAACATTTTCGCCGCAAATGATTTTCCAAAACGGCGCGGCCTGCTAATGCACGTCAGCCGCCTTGGCGTATCGATCGTACCGTTAATCAGACTGATCAGCCCGCTCTTATCCACATAAATATCATTCCTGATTCCGGTAAATCCACTGTTCCCGGGATTCAAATACATTCCCATAGCTCCACCTGCCCTCTCTCAATCAATCAGAGACCATCCTACTCATCCCAGATCTCACGCCAGTCTTTCGCACCCTCCCACAGGAATACGTGTCCTTTCACCAGCCGGTTTCCCCGCTCCAGCGTCGCCATAACTGCCATCTCATCCTCCGTCAGCGGATCCTCCGTCATACATTGCAGATTCTCATAATAATGATGCACGGAGAACGGGATTGGGATCTGCCCGTTCTGATGCGCCCATTTTAACGCCACGATCGCGGGAGATACGCCATGCGCTCCGGCAATCTCCTGTATCTTTGGCATCTCAAGATCCACGATATCCTCTTCCATTATATCACGCTCGGGCCTTCTCGGAGAACCAATGGGCATATATCCCACCGGAACGATCCCCTGTGCCTCAAGATATTCCCTAAGCTCCCTTTGCTGGAATGCAGGATGCATCTCAAGCTCCGCTGCCGCCGGTTTGATCCGAAGCTTCGGAAGCACCGCCTTAAGCTTCGGGATCGTCATGTTCGAGATCCCGATATGCCGGATCACCCCCTGATCCACCAATGCTTCGCACTGCCGGTAGGTATCCAGAAACTCCTCCTCACGAAACGGCCTGGAATCCGGGTTCCTTGCATCCACATCACATCCCGGCGCATGGTAATTCGGGAATGGCCAATGGATAAAATACATATCCAAATATTCACATGACAGATCGGCAATACTCTTCCTGCACGCCTTCTCTACTTCCCGGTGCATATCGTTCCACACCTTCGACATAATAAATAATTCTCTGCGTTCTACATATCCTTCTTCCAATACTTTCCGGAACACCTGACCGATCTGTGCTTCATTGCCGTAACACGCGGCGCAGTCGAACAGGCGGTATCCGCAGCGGACCGCTCCTTCCACTGCCTCGGATACTTCTTCCGGCGATACCCGGTCCGAACCAAATGTCCCCATTCCCACACAGGGAAGCTCTGCGCCGGTATACAGTCTCTTCTTTGGTACTACGCATGGATCTATCCTTCTCATCTGCCTTCCTCCTCAATGAATTAACTTCCGTGCTTTCTTCTTTTATGATAAATCTGCCGCGCAGTTTTGGCAACATATATTTCTTTCTATTTCTTATCCATATATTTATAATGATACACAAAGCACGCCATCAAGGGACAGGAAAGGACGGGACTGTTAGATGAAAAATATTCTGATCATTGACGACGACATACAGATCGGCAATATGCTGGAAGAAGCGCTTACCAAAGAAGGCTACGGTGTTTCACGCGCCTACTCCGGCACAGAAGCCTTACTTGTCTTATCCCGGTCAAGCCCAGACCTTATCTTACTTGACCTGATGCTGCCGGGGCTTAACGGCGAAGCCGTACTTCCAAAGATCCAGGGAACTCCCGTAATCGTGGTCAGCGCCAAGGCCGGCATTGACAGCAAAGTAGACCTGCTGCTTGGCGGCGCCGTGGATTATGTGACCAAACCATTTCACCTGAAGGAGCTCTTAGCAAGGAGCGCCGTACATCTGAAGCCATCTGCTAAGGCAGCCGCCCCCGTATTGACCTTTGACGGCATCACCCTCCATACAGATACGCATATGGTAACGATTGCATGCACCGAGATCAGGCTGACCCGAACAGAATTCGCCATCCTGAAGCTTCTCATGCAGAATCCTTCACAGGTAATTACCAAATCCTTACTCTTAGACCGCATCAGCGAAGACACACCGGACTGCACAGAGAATTCCCTGAAAATGCACGTCAGCAATCTAAGGAAGAAGCTCAGACAGGCAAATGGACTATGTTCTCAGAACGAACGCTTTATGCAAGCAATATAAGGGCTGTCAGGCGTTAAACGGACTGTCTATGAACGTTCCCAAAGGCTCGATCTACGGCTTCGTCGGGAAAAACGGCGCCGGCAAGACTACGCTGATCCGCCTGATCTGCGGCCTGCAGACTCCCACATCCGGCGAGTACATGCTGTACGGCAGGAAACATACAGATAAGGATATTCTGAAATCACGCAGAAGGATGGGAGCGGTTGTGGAGACACCCTCGATCTATCTCGATATGACGGCGGCGGACAATCTCAAGATACAATACCGCATTCTTGGGCTTCCGTCCTGCAGCGGGATGGATGATATATTGGAATTAGTGGAGCTTAAGCATACCGGCAGCAAGAAAGCGAAGAACTTCTCTCTCGGCATGCGCCAGAGGCTTGGTATTGCCATCGCACTGGTCGGCGGCCCGGATTTTCTGGTCCTGGATGAGCCGGTCAACGGTCTTGACCCACAGGGGATCATCGAGATGGGAGAATTGATATTGAAGCTCAACCGCAGACAAGGAATCACGTTCCTGATCTCAAGCCATATACTGGACGAATTATCCAGGCTTGCGACACACTATGGCTTCATCGACAACGGACAGATCGTCAGAGAGATCAGCGCCGAGGCTCTCAATGCCGCCTGCCGCAAATGCGTCCGTCTCGAAGTTTCTGATACGCGCATCCTGACCCGTGTGCTGGATGCAATGAATCTGGAATACCAGATCATTTCCGGCAGAGAGGCCGATGTATACGCGAAGATCAATGTCTCTCAATTGACCCTCGCGCTTGCGAAGGAAAATTGCGAAGTGATATCCATGCTGGAGCGGGATGAAAGCCTGGAGAGCTATTATGTCAATCTGATCGGAGGGAAACAAGATGAATAGACTATTATCAGCCAATTTGATCTGCCTTAGAAAACACAAATTCTTCTGGATCGGCATGAGCTTCATGTTCGCGGCGGGAATCTTCTTCCCCGTGAACCGATATCTGGATATGAAGCAATGCGGATCTGTCAATAACCTGGACAACGGATTCTTCGGCTGCGCCCTGTTCATCGGTATTCTGACGGCTGTATTCTGCAGTCTCTATACCGGTACCGAGTACAGCGACGGGACCATGCGCAACAAGATCGTTATCGGACACAAGAGAAGGGACATCTATCTGGCGAACTTTATCACCTCCGCTGTTACCGGCATTGCCATGTGCGCGGTATTTTTCCTGCCCTATCCTCTGTATCGGAATTCCTCTTCTGGGGTTTTTTGAACTGGATATCAGCCGTATCCTGCTATTTGCGCTGACTGTGTTCGTACTCGCCGTCGCCTTCACGGCGGTATTTACCATGATCGCCATGCTGAATCACAACAAGACGGTCTCGGCAGTGGTCTGCATCCTGCTTGCTTTTGGCCTGCTGCTCACAGGAGCATTCCTGTCCGCGCAATTACAAGCACCCAAGGTATTCGAGATCCCTTCCGTAGATGAAGATAATCTTCCCATCATGAAGGAAGTACCAAACCCGGCATATTGTAACGGGACCGAAAGGATCATTACCCAGACCCTCTTAGACGTATTCCCCGGCGGACAGGCGCTCCAATGTGCATCGCTGGAAGCAGAAAACCTGCCCCGCCTTCCGTTCTATTCACTTGCGGTTATCTTATCGTCAACCGGTATCGGACTATATTTTTTTGAGAAAAAAGACTTGAAATAAGGAGTTTGTTATGGAGAATTGGTTATGGGCACTGATCGGCATCCTGGCTATGGTTATCATTGCCTTGCTTCTTAAGATCCACCTCTTACACCGATCTGCCGCGGAGATCGAAGACGCATTCGCCGACAGGCTTGTAACCGATACCAACACGCTGATCGGCATCTCAGGCAGAGACAGATATATGCGCCGTCTGGCGGACACTGTCAATATCCAGTTTAGAAGACTTCGCGCCGAGCATCATAAGTATCATCAGGGAGATCTTGATCTGAAGGAAGCCGTCACGAATATTTCCCACGATCTTAGGACGCCGCTTACGGCAATCTGCGGATATCTGGACCTGCTGGAGCAGGAAGACAAATCCGAAACCGCAAAGCGCTATATCGAGATCATCCGGAACCGCTCTGAACTTATGCTTCTGCTCACCGAAGCGCTGTTTTGCTATTCGGTGAGCCGTTCTGCGGAAAACGATATGGCTATCGGGCCTGTTACGGTTAACCATGTGCTGGAAGAAAGCATCGCGGCATTCTATACGGATCTTAAGGCACGCAATATTACGCCCGAGATCCATATGCCCGAAGCCAAGGTGATCCGGATGCTGGACGCCTCCGCCTTGTCCCGTGTATTTGCCAATCTTATGAATAACGCTATGAAATACAGCGGCGGGGATCTTAGGATCGTCCTGCACGAGACGGGGGAAATCATCTTCTCCAATACGGCGGCCGGGTTAAGCGAGGTTCAGGTAGGGAAGCTGTTCGACCGCTTCTTTACCGTGGAAGCGGCAAGAAAATCAACGGGGTTGGGACTTGCAATCTCCAGGGCATTAGTTGAACGGATGAACGGATCCATAGCAGCTGAGTACAAGGATGGCAGGCTGAGCATCCGGATCTATTTCCCCGGCGGAGCAGCTATATAAGCCCCTCCCGCTTCCATGATCTTCATCTCCTGAATAAACTCCCCGTCCTGCACCGAAGCCGCCGACAATATATTATCATACCCATCCAGGATCCGCTTATAGCTGGCAAGCCCGATCCCTCTCTCCTTCCCCTTCGTCGAATATCCTGACTCCCATATCTTACTGAGGTCAATCTCATGATACAGCGTATTCTTCACCCGGATGGTCACGCAATCCTCCTGCCTGCTGATCATCACATGCACCTTCCCGCTGCCGTTGCCGGCGGACTGCCGCTTTGAATGATCCGGCGCCCCATCATGTCCTCGGACCTCATCTATGGCATTGTCAATGAGGATCCCAAGACACCTGCACAGATCTGTAGTCTTTATATTGGCTTCCTGCAGCGGAGCGATCACCTCAAGCTCACAGGATATTCCTTCCTGCTCCATCTCCATAAACTTGACAAGAAGGATTCCTCTCACTTCCATGATACACACATTGCGAAGCCGCGTCATCTTCTGGATCTGCCCGCCGACCTGATCCTCGAAATCATCCGTCATCTTCTGGATGAATTCTGTAATCTCCGCGAGATTCCCCTCCTTCGCCTGCAGGTACATCCCTGCCATCATATTCTTGTAGTCGTGCCGGAACCGGCGCATCTCCTCCTGCATCCCTTCCAGCGTTCCGATATACGCATTCTGCTGCTGGATACTTAGCCGCTGCGCGGCGGCAGCCTTCTTCTGCAGTTCCTCCATCCCCATATAATGGAATATGAGAAGCACCGCGATGATGATCATCATGGAAGGCAGCTCACTTCCGGTATTGCTCATTCCTTTGTGCCTGAACCACCAGGACAATTCCTGGCACAGAACCGGATGTATATTCAAGAAGATCATGCCAACCGTCCAGATCCCTTTGTTCTCCATCCACTGTCCGAATGCGTCTCCTATTTTCATTTTATACAGAAGGAACACAAGCAAAGCAAATACCACCACGCTGGTCAGGTTGAGCAGCAGATATTCCATGAGCTGCCGGAAGACCTTCAGATGAAAGATCTCTCTCGAGGAGAAGGACATACTGAGAGAACTGGCAAATGTATGCACCGCGTAGGTAAAGATCGAGATACTCCAGCATATAGGAAGATCTTCTCCGAAAATGATCCTGACCAATAACGCATTGATCAATATCGCAAGATAAGACGAACATATATTGCCGATCACCGACGCAAATAATCCCATTCTGAGAAAGACCACGCCTGTCACCGCATAAAAAAGAGCTGCGAACAAGAACAAAAGGATCCTCAGCGGTCCGCATCTTCGCTGCCCCAGGGACAGTTTTTTCAAGAGCACATGGCCGATCCAGACCGTTCCCAGAAAATATATGAATAAAGCTATCAAATTATAGCTTATCACAAAAGTCACATTCATATCGATCGAACCTCTCTCCCGGAGCACGCATCTCTGATAAATGGATTCCTCCAGAATGCGATCAGAAGCTCCGCGACCATAAAACACCATATCACAGGCTCGCACACGATGACCGCCATATAGTGTAACCGGGGAATAAATATCATGGTAAATAATATCTTCCCCGCCAGCTCGATCACACTGGACAGAATGGGCAGCAGCTTCTGTCCGATCGCCTGCAGCGCCGTCCGGCTGTAGTTAAGCACGCCAAGGATCGCGTAACAGGGCATCACCACCCGCAGATACAAGGTACCGTTGCTTAGGACCAGCTCTTCGTTAGAGCCTGAGATCCACCGGATCAGCGCCGGTGCAAATTGCCAGACCAGAACCGTGACCAGGACAGCCATTGCCGCCGCATACAGATAGGAATACTTCACCGCCTTGCGGATCCTCCCCGGCTTTCGCGCCCCATAATTCTGGGAGACAAATGTATTGATCGTCTGGGTCATAGCGATAAACGGGATCATGCAGAACTGATAGAGCCTCCTTGCGGCCGTATGCGCCGCAATATACAGATACCCCAGGCCGTTGATCCCAGACTGGAGGATCACGCTTCCCGCCGAGACGAAGCAGCTCATGAAGCCCATGGACAATCCTTGCGCCGTCATCTCCTTATACAGCGCCCCGTCCGCCTTGAAGTTCTCCCTGCCTGGAATCAGCATGGGAACTCTTTTCTTAATATATACCAGGCACAGCAAAACAGAGATCCCTTGGGCGATCACCGTCGCTTCTGCAGCGCCTCCAAGACCTCTCCCAAGCATGGCAATAAACACATAATCCAGCAGGATATTGGCCAGAGAGGAAATGATCAGAAATACCAGAGGCATGATGCTGTTCCCTACTGCCCGGAGGATTCCGGCGCACAGGTTATATGCGAACATCACCAGGGTAAATAATGTGATGATCGAGATGTAACGGTATGCTTCCCCCAGGATCTCAGGAGGTGTATGTAACAGACGAAGCAGCGGAATCATAATGACCTGTGACAGAATGGTAAGCACTGCCACGACCGCCATGCCGATCACTATGGACGCCGCAACCGAATTCTTCAGCATCCGTCTGTTATCGGCGCCGTAGCACCTGGCTGTCACGATAGACAAACCATTGCCGAATCCCAGGGCAAATCCAATCAGCAGATCATAGATCGGTACGGCGGCGCCGATCGCCGCCAATGCCGTCTCTCCCAACGTGTGCCCGACGATCAGAGTATCGACGGTATTATAAAGCTGCTGAAACAGCACGGAAAATAAGATCGGAACCGTAAAACGCAGCATTGGCAGGAAGATCCCCTCATTCAGGAAATCGATCTCCGCCGCTTTATTCTCTGTCTTTGATTCTGTAGTTTCCAAGTGAACTGTCCTCCCTTTTGTATCCTTCTGTAAAAATTATATATTATACTTGGTCTTGATATTAATATCCGTATACTGGAATTCCTCTGCTACCTTCTTGTCCTTCAACAGGATATCTGCCAATACAAGCGGCGGCTGATAGCCTTGTACATACGCCTCCTGATCGATCAGGAAATCTGCCACATCATCCGCAAGCGCTTTCCGGTTATTGGGCGTAAGGTCATAGATGACTGTAAACGGACGTCTCTCAAGCTTCAGCTCCTCGTAAGCCCTCGCGATTCCTTCCTGCCCGCCGGAAGCGACAAAGATCCCGTTGATCCCCGGCATGTTCAGTAACGTATTCCGGATGATCTTATCTACCTCTTCCGAGTCGTCAAAGCTTCCCTGCACTCCCGCCAATTCAAGATCAGGATAGGCGTTCTTCAATTCCTCCACGAAACCGTCCACACGCTCATTATTCACATGATTGCTGAAGAATCCCGTGATCACCAGAACTTTGCCGACTCCTCCGGTCAGCATTCCCAGAAGTCCCGCCGCGGTGCGTCCGCTCTTGCGGTTGTCCATTCCTACATAGCAGCTCCTTTTGGTTCCGACAATGTCTGAATTAAAGGTCACGACAGGGATTCTCTTCTCTTCGATCAGCCAGTTCAGCTTCATGCGGATGCTCTCGCAATCCACCGGCATCACCGCCAAGCCTTGGATTCCCGTTTTGACCAACGCATTTATGGCGCTTAACTGCTCCTCTTCATCTACGGATAAGCCCTCTCTTACAAGAAGCTCGATCCCTTTCTCCTTAAGCTCTTCTGCTGCTTGCCGGATCCCACGGTTCACCTCCAGCATGAAGGAAGATCTGGCAAGCTGTGTGACAACGCCGATCCGGATCTTCCCTTTCGAGGCCGCAGAGCGTTTCCTGTTCTTAGGAACATACCCCATCTCCTCTGCGATCTGTCTGATCTGCTTTGCCACCTCAGGATTGATCCGCCCCCGGTTATTCAGCGCCCTGTCTACAGTTCCTCTTGATACGCCGGCCGCTTCCGCTATCTGCTGTATTGTTACTGCCATAATCATTCTCCTTGCTTTTTAGTACATTTACTACTGGTATATCGTACCACAAAACAGAAAAGCACGCAATATTTTGCGTGCTTTTATTAAATATTTCCGAACGCTACCTCTTCTCTCCCACATACCGCATTACAATCTCCACGATCAAGAATCCAAATGCAACCGCCAGGCAGGTCTGCGCCAACAGAATCGTCTGCCCGGACGCCAGCGCGTAATCAGACTGGACCAATCCATGCATCAGATAGAACAGCGTCGCCCCGGGAATCACCGGCATAATGGATGTCGTCAAGAATATGGTTGCCGGAGCACGGTGGATCCTGGACATCCGATACGCGTAAGCCGCCACGAAAGCCGCTCCCGCCATCACCGCCATAAAATCATTCCCGTGAAGGTTCAGTACCAGCACGTAACAGGCACAGTTGACCGCTCCTCCAATCCCGGCATAGAAAGACTGCAGAACCGCAGCCTTGAATACCAGGGCGAATCCCATACTCGCCACCCCGCAGGAGATCAGCTGCACCGCAATATTTGGGGCTATGTACATCTCATACATGTCTCCCTTGAAAAGCAGCATGGCAAGTCCTGTCCCGCAGGCGATGGCGATCGCGCCCAGGCAGGCATTCATGATATTGATGATTCCGGACAAATATGCACGGTTCAGTACATCCCGGATCCCATTGGCAACCCCAAGTCCGCTGATCAGAACCATATTAAGCCCCAGCACGATCCGGTCCGGATGGTGCCCAAGCCCTGCTTTCCCGGCCAGAAATACCGCTGCGGAAGACAGGAACGCGATCACAAGATTATACACTACAAGGCTGTGTTCCTTCTGATCCAGGATATTGCCCAGATACACCTCCACAACCGCACAGATCACAATCGCCACAAGAGCATCCAGCCAGTCGCACCCAAAATACACACCGAACCCCACGCCGCCTAAAACAGCCGCCACATACTGCAGATACCGGGGCTGGGGCTTACGGTTTAACACTTCCAGATATTTCTCATGGATCTCTTCTACGGAAGGTTTTTCCTTGCAGATATATCTGGACAGATTGTTGAGATAATCCAGCCGGTCATAGTTGAAGCCCGTACTATGGACCCGTCTGATCTGCGTGATAAAATGCCCGTCCTTAGGCCGTATCGTCGCCTGGATATCGCTCTGGATCGCAAAGACGCTGCACTGTTCCAGCTCATAGCTCTCAAGCATCCGGTACATGCTGTCCTCTGCCCGGTCGGTCTCTGCCCCGCTTTTTATCATCTCTTTGCCGATATTGATGATCTCATTTAACAATAATTCATAGTCCATACCATACCCCTTCTCCTGTCCAAACTGTTACTATTATATCAACTAAACAGCCGCATTTCCAGCAAAAAAACAGAGAAGCCAGCATATCTTCTGACTTCCCTGCCACATTCGCAGCCTCTATCTCTCCTTCCGAAGATTACGATGATTTCCTCCCATCTGCTTTCTCTCCACCGCAAAGAAATAGATCAGCCTGCATATCCCTATAATTTCACCTACCCTGAAAAGAATATACCATCCTATCCGCATATATCATCCCTCCTCTCAGAACTCCCTCGCCTCAATAAAGCCACGGGAAAACAGATAAGAAATACCCATCAAAACCGTGCAGACCAGAGCAGCACCCGCCAGGGTTATCGTTGGACGAATCCCGGCAAGCCAATTAAGCATCGGCATATAGTCGATCCCGAAGGTATCACAGATCTTAACCCCCGCATATATCGTCAGGGAGCCGCCGCCGAATAATATCAGCATTACAACACGGCTCTTATCTGCCCCGAATTTTAACTGCACAGGTATTACCACACTCAGCATTACCCCAACGATCAGAAGACTTACCGCTGTTGTCATCACCCATTCTTCCACAACGAAATCTATTCCCCGGATTCTGGATACCGCAAACGCAAGAACGGATACGATCAGAAGACCCGGAATCGCCGTTGCAATGCTGAACAGATACTTCTCTTTCACATAGTCTCTACGGCTGACCGGCAGGGCGAGAAGATATCCCAGACCGTTATCCTGTTCGTCAAAGCTTATCGTCGACACTGTCAGAAAACCAAACATCACCGTGATATATGCGATCACAAATGAAAAATCCGTATAAACCGTCAGGAATATCACCATCATCATCAGAACAACCCCAAAGAAATGCTTCTGTGCCTTCATCAATCTTAAATCCTTAATAAATAATCCCTTCATCATCTCTCACCTCGTATCATCATCATGATTAATTCGTCAATCGTTCCCTTCTCAATGGCAATCTCAGGGTAATTCTCCTGATAGAACTGCCGCTGGTCTGTCAGGCAGCTATACCCGAATTCCTCCTTCTTATGGCGCAGGATATGAGTATGATCCAGCTTCTCATACTGCTCTTTTGTCACCTTCAGAACACCGTAGGTATCAAGCAGGACATCCGTCTCCTCGTAGAGCACGATCTTCCCGTTATCGATCATGTAAATATCGTCGCACAGCCCTTCCAGGTCGCTGGAAATGTGGGAGCTTACCAGGATTGCCCGTCCGTCCTGCTCCATGTATGTCCGCAGCATATCCAGAAGCTCGTCTCTTGCGATCACATCAAGCCCCGCCGTTGGCTCATCCAGGAGCAGAAGCTTCGCCCCATGAGTGATCGCCGCCAATACCTGTAATCTGCGCTTCATCCCGGTGGAAAATTCCTTGATCTTCTTATTCAGGGGAAGCTTCTGCTCATTACATTCCCTTAAGAATTCCGCTTCCTGAAAACGCGGGTACATGTTTCTTAACATCGGAATCAGGTCTTGAACAGTCAGATACCCGCTGAACCCGGAATCTGACATCACAACTCCGATATCTTCCTTCTCCCGGACTCCAATCTTGGTAATCGGTTTCCCAAAGATCTCGATACTGCCGCCGTCTGTATGGAGCAGCCCCAGGATCGCCTTGAACGTGGTACTCTTCCCGGCCCCGTTCTTGCCGATCAGCCCTGTCACGCATCCTTCCTGTACCTCCAAGGTACAATCTAATTGAAATCCTTTATAGTTTTTCTTCACTTTATTCAGTCTCAGCATCTCATTCATCCTCCAATATCACCCGTCTTCCATTCTGCCGGAACATCAATCCTCCAGAATGATCTCGAATAATGTCCGGATCTCCGAATCCGTCAATCCGCAGCTTCTGCCCTTCCGGATGGCCTTCTCCAGATCGGCTTCCACTTCCTTCTTCTTCTCCTCAAGCAGGAGTCCCTGATTGGCAAAGGCTACGAAGCTTCCCTTCCCGTGAACCGTGTTCACGAAACCTTCTTCCTCCAGCACATCATAAGACTTCTTCACGGTCAGTGCACTGACCTTCAGCTCCTTCGCCAGCGTCCGTACCGACGGGAGCATCGTATCCTCCTTAAGTTCTCCATGCATCACCTTGTTCTTAATCTGCTCCACAATCTGTTCGTAGATTGGCTGCATGGAAGAATGATTAATGATTAATTTCATTTCATCCCTCCTTC
>CANTDX010000073.1 GCA_947652615.1 uncultured Dorea sp.
ATTCCTTACTGGCTGTAAGGGAGATTAACCATAAATATATTGTAGTAGGAGGAATGATTTATGTTATTAGCAAACAGAAGTTTCAACAATTTATTCGATGATATGTTCAACGATCCGTTCTTCAGCCGTTCCTACGACCATACATCTGCCCAGATCATGAAGACAGATATCCATGAGAAGGACGGCAATTATCTGGTAGAGATGGAGCTTCCGGGATATACCAAGGAAGACATCAAGGCTGATCTTAAGGATGGATATCTCACGATCTCCGCTCACAAGGATATGACGAAGGAAGAGAAGGATGCCAAGGGCAACTGTATCCACAAGGAACGCTACACCGGCACCTGCAACAGAAGCTTCTATGTAGGCGACGCACTGACTCAGGATGATATCCGGGCAGCATTCAAGGACGGCGTTCTTCACCTGACTTTCCCTAAGGAGATCCAGAAGCAGGAAGAACAGCCGAGACTGATCACAATCGAGTAAGCGGCAGGCACAGCGCCGGTCGGGCTTCGAGAAGACATATGAGAAAGGCACCGTACCTACGGATGATCCGCAGGCACGATGCCTTGTCTTTCATAACTTCTTATTTGAATAACTTAATCTTACCAATAAACGGCAGCCCTCTTCTCTCACCTCTGCACGCCGTTACAATCCCCATGATCAGGAGGATCAGCAGGGCAAGGTCTATGATATCAAACGCCCAGGAGAATAGGTTCCCACCAAAATGGAAGAACGAATGTATTCCCCAGAACCAGTCGCCCTCTATAAAATCAATGATCTTGGATAGAATATATAGTATCAACCCCTGGTTCACATGCTGTTTGACATACTGCGACTGCTTATCTCCCGCGATCAGCGGTATCAGCACCAATATCCCGATGTAAGACAGTACGCCCATCGCTTTGTTGCGGCTCACTTCGCTCCGGTCAAAATACGCCTGCGAACCATATCCATATGAACCATATCCATATGAACCATACGGCTCCTGTGCATACCCTGCCGTCCCTGAACCATTGCTCTGGTTATATGTATATCCTTGCCCATACGTATATTCCTGTCCGCCCGACTGACTGTAATCAGCCGTACTCCCGGCTGTCCGGCTGTCCGAACGTCCCCCGGCAAGCTCCGGTATCGGCGCGCCGCACTGCGGGCATGACATGGTTCCGTCATCCACCTTTGCACCACATTTTACACAATATGCCATATCTCTTCTTCCTTTCACTGTATGTTCTGATACTATTGTATTCCTAATCTGCCGTTAACGCAATCATTTTTTCATCTATTCTTCAGTCGTCAAGCCCCAGGATCTCCGCCAACACCTCGACAATGATCTCATTGGTACAGGATTTCACATATCCAAGCATATGCAGGGATATCTCATCCTGCTTCTGCGCCTCGCTAAGTGAATGATCCTGCTTCGTCTGCTCGATCAGCCTGATAAGCTGCGGCGTCAACTCCTCATAGGTCTCTATCGTCGTCTGCGTCACCATCTTCCTCAGATCGTCCTTCTTCGTTGGTACCATCTCTCCGCCTCCTTATCAAAACTCAACTGAAATTCCGGATCTTAAAGTCTCTCTGCGCCTCTCGCTGCTGGTCCTTCTTCGCTATATCCTGACGCTTGTCATACAGCTTCTTCCCCTTCGCAAGACCGATCTCGATCTTCACCAGGCTGCCTTTGAAATATACCTTAAGGGGGACGACCGCCACCCCCTTTTCCTTCGTCTTGCCCAACAGCTTATTGATCTCCGACTTGTGAAGAAGGAGCTTGCGGATCCTTAACGGATCCTTATTGAATATATTCCCCTTCTCATACGGGCTGATATGCATGCCGTAGATATAGACCTCGCCGTTCTCCACCCGGATAAATGATTCCTTGATGCTGCATTTGCCCATCCTGAGGGACTTCACTTCCGTTCCGTGAAGAGCAATCCCCGCCTCGTAGGTATCCAGTATAAAATAATCATGATACGCCTTCTTGTTATTCGCGATCATCTTGCCATTCGTCTTCGCCATCTGTCTGCCCCCTCCCTGGTGCATTCCCCACCGCTTCAAAGTCTATCGTCCGCATCAGCCGGTCCACGCCAAGGACCCTCACACGTATCTGCTGACCTAATTTGTATGATCTGCGGGTATGGCTCCCCACCATCTCATATCTGTCTTCATAGTAATCGTAATGGTCGTCCGTCATATTCGTCACATGCACCAGACCCTCTACCGTGTTCGGCAATTCCACATACATGCCCCATTTGGTCATACCGGAGATCACTCCGTCAAATTCTTCCCCGATATGCTGCCGCATGTATTCTGCCTTCTTAAGCTTGATTGTCTCTCGTTCCGCCTCATCGGCTCTCCGTTCCATCTCGCTGGAATGCTTCGTTATCTCCTGAAGGATCCCCTGATAGTGCGCGATCTTCTTCTCATCCATCCGCCCTCTTAAGTTATCCTTGATGATCCTGTGAATCTGAAGATCCGGATATCTTCGGATCGGTGAGGTAAAATGTGTATAGTAATTAGCCGCCAGACCGAAATGCCCGATATTCTCCGGCATATATCTCGCCTGCTTCATAGAGCGGAGCGCCAGACGGCAGATCAGCGCTTCCTCCGGAGTATTCTCCACTCTGGCAAGAAGCTTCTGGATCTCCTTGGGCCGGATCTCATTGACGCCGATGTGCATGGAATAACCGAAATTATTGATAAATGTCGCAAGCGCCCGGATCTTCTCCTCGTCCGGCACCTCGTGCGTACGATATACGAACGGAAGCTCCTGCCAATAATAATCTTCTGCTACCGTCTCATTGGCCAGAAGCATGAAATCCTCAATAATCTTCGTCGCAGCATTGCGGTCATAAGGTCGGATCTCCAGCGGTCTCCCATCCTCATCGAGCACAAGCTTCGATTCCGGGAAATCAAAATCAATGGAGCCCCGCCGCTGCCTGCGCCCGCGTATGATCCGGGACAGCTCATACATTCGTTCGAACATAGGAACCAGTTCCCGGTATCTTGCCGTCTCTTCCGGATCCTTATCTTCCAGAATCTTCTTCACACTGGTATAAGTCATCCTCTCATCTACATGTATCACCGTCTCCGCGATCTCATGCCCGATCACGACCCCTTTGGGATTCACCGTCATAATACAGCTTAACGCCAGTCGGTCTGACCCGGCATTCAGCGAACAGATCCCGTTAGACAGCCTGTGGGGAAGCATCGGGATGACCCTGTCCGCAAGGTAGACGCTCGTCCCCCTCTCCCTGGCCTCCCGGTCGATCGCGCTGTTCTCCTGAACATAATTGGTCACATCCGCAATGTGGACTCCCAGGATATAGTTGTCCCCTTCCCTGGTTACTGAGACTGCGTCATCCAGATCCTTGGCATCCTCCCCGTCGATAGTCACCATCTGCCAGCCTCTCAGATCCTTCCTCCCGGCCATATCTGCCTCACTGACATCCTTAGCCACCCGCTCCGCCTGATTCAGGATCTTCTCAGAGAATTCCACCGGAAGCCCATAACCCTTGACGATCGACATGATATCCGTACCCGGATCATTGATATGTCCGATGATCTCCGTCACCCTGCCTTCCGGCTTCTTCCCTTCCTCCCCGTAAGAAGTAAGCTCCGCAACGACCTTGTGGCCGTTCACCGCCCCCTTCGACTTCTCAATGGGGATGAAGACATCCCGGGCAAACTTCTGATTATCCGGTATCACGAATCCGTAATTCTGTGAATCCTTGCGCTGATACAGGCCCACGATCTGGGTCACTCCCCTGGAGATGACCCTCACGATCTTACCTTCACGGCTCCTCCCCTTCGATTCCCGTGTAAGTACGAACTCCACCTGATCCCCGTCAAACGCACCGTTCGTATCTTCTTCTCTGATATATACATCCGCGTTCTCATCCTCCGTGATGACAAACCCAAATCCTCTTACATTGGCACGGAAAATACCTGTCAGGCGCTTCGCTTCGCCGCGGCAGTATTTCCCTCTCTTTGACAGATAGATCTTACCGTCCGCCTCCAATGACTCTAGCACTTCCTTAAGCTCGTCCCTCTGCTCCCTTGGAACCTGCAGAAGCATCGCCAGCTCCTTAAACTTCATAGGCACATACAGGCTGTCACACATCAGATCATAGACTACCTTCCTGCGCTTCTCAAAACCTTGCTCCATCTTCTATACCTCTCCTCAAAAATCCCCTATATACAAATAGACACTCCTACACAGGAGTGTCCCATCGTCTCACAAAAATATACCTTATCTTATGCAAACACCTTCAAATTCAACACTGCTGCCAATACAATAAACAGGACTGCAAGGAACTTCGTAGACTTCACAAGCGCGCCCTCCATGGAACGGCCCTTGTTCTGTCCCCAGTAAGTGTCCGCCATACCGCTGATCGTGCCAAGTCCCGCAGACTTACCCTCCTGCATCAGAACGATAGCCGTAAGTGCAATACAGTCTATTGCAAATATGATCATTAAAATAATCTTTAAAATCTCCACCTTCTACACCTCCTGCAACTGAACCTCTATCATTCTAGCACAAGATCCCCAAAATAGCAAGAGTCAAATGCCATATGCTGTGTACCTCATCACAGGAATGGATTCCCATACTCCGCCACATCCCCCAGTTTCTCTTCAATCCGCAGAAGCTGGTTATATTTTTCCACTCTCTCGGAACGGCACGGCGCTCCTGTCTTGATCTGCCCGGAATTGAACGCCACCGCAATATCCGCAATAATGGAATCTGCCGTCTCCCCGGAACGATGGGATACGATCGTCCGATACCCGGCATTCTTAGCCATCTCGATTGCGTTGAATGCTTCCGTCAGGGTCCCGATCTGATTGACTTTGATCAGGACCGCATTGGCAACTCCCCGCTCAATTCCCTTCTTCAGCCTCTCTACGTTGGTGACAAAGAGATCGTCTCCCACCAGTTGAAGATTAACTCCCAGCCGTGTTGTCAGGATCTCCCAGCCTTCCCAGTCCTCCTCATCCAACGGATCTTCGATGGATGCAATCGGGAATTCCTCTGCCAGTTCTTCATAATAATCGATCAATTCTTCCGCCGAGCGTACCACCTGATGACCATGCATCCTGCTCTCACCCTCGAAGATATATTTCCTTGAATTATGATCGTACAATTCTGTCGCAGCCACATCCAGGGCAACCCGGATATCTTCTCCCGGCCTGTAGCCCGCGCCCTGCACCGCCTCCATGATGAAGCGCAGCGCCTCCTTCGCATCCGGCAGATCCGGGGCGAATCCGCCCTCGTCACCTACGGCTGTACTGTATCCGTGCTTCTTCAGCAGGCGCTTCAGCGCATGGTAGATCTCCGCACACATCCGAAGACCTTCTTTGAAGCAGCACGCTCCCACCGGCATGATCATGAATTCCTGGATATCTATGGTGTTGTCCGCATGTCTGCCCCCGTTCATGATATTCATCATCGGCACCGGCAGCCGCTTCGCGTTCGTTCCCCCAAGATAAGAGTACAGCGGAATACGAAGTGCGCGGGCGGCTGCACGGGCGGCTGCCATGGAGACGCCCAGCATAGCATTGGCTCCAAGATTCGATTTGTTCCCCGTTCCGTCAAGCTTCTGCATGATCCGGTCTATCATGGGCTGGTCGAACACATTGACCCCTATGACCGCCGGCGCGATCTTCGCATTCACATGGTCGACCGCAAGCTCCACCCCAAGACCGCCGTACCGCGTCTCCTTATCCCGCAATTCCAGGGCTTCGTACTGACCGGTAGACGCACCCGACGGAACACTCGCCCTTCCAAGATGGGTCTCGCCTGCCAGCACTTCTACTTCTATGGTAGGATTCCCGCGGGAATCTAAGATTTCTCTTGCGTATACATCCGTAATCGGTAAATACTTATGCATCTCATTTCCTCCTTTATAGAAGGTATTATGCGCTGATTTTCCTATTCTAATACTATTCTGATACAGATGTAAAATATCATTGACTTTTCTCTGCTCCGGCGTTACAATCGGTGTGGTGTCGATGAACGCCTTTTTTAAATATTACATTTTGCAGAGGAAATTGTCATGAAATCACAATTTAAAAACTTTACTTATCTTACAGCCAGTACGCTTATTATGGCTGTCGGTATCTACTTCTTCAAGTTTACCAACAACTTTACCTTTGGAGGGATCACAGGTCTTGCCGTCCTTATCGCCAAGTCCGGCGTCATCTCCGCCAGTGATTTTTCCTTCGTCGCCAACATGATCCTGCTCGTGATCGGTTTCTTTGTACTGGGGAAGAAATTCGCCGCCAAGACCGCTTACAGCAGTATCCTTCTGTCTGTCACCTTGTCGGCGCTGGAACGTATCTATCCTATGAGCCATCCCCTGACAGATCAGCCCATGCTTGAGTTGGCTTTCGCCATTGCGCTGCCCTCCATCGGCTCCGCGGTGCTGTTCAACATCGGCGCATCAAGCGGCGGTACCGACGTGGTCGCCATGATCATGAGGAAATATACCAGCTTCAACATCGGCAACGCCTTGCTGGTCACAGACTTCTTCATTACACTTGCCGGATGCTTCGTATTCGACATTGAGACCGGATTGTATTCCTTCCTTGGTCTTGCGCTTCGCTCCTTCATGATCGACGGATTCATCGAGAGTCTGAATCTGTCCAAATACTTTAACGTTGTATGCAGCAATCCGCAGCCTATATGCTCTTATATCAAGGAAGACCTGCACCGAAGCGCCACCATCGTTCTGGCCAAAGGTGCATTCAGCGGGGAAGACAAATATATCATCTTCACGGTACTGAACCGTATAGAAGCGATACGGCTCAGAAACTATATTAAGGAGAATTCTCCTGACGCCTTCCTGCTGATCTCGAATACCAGTGAGATCATCGGTAAGGGATTCCACTCTGTATAACCGCAGACATATACCATACAAAAAGGTCCCCGCCTGGGGACCTTTTTCTTAATCTTCTATAACTCTAACCGACCATAAGGCCTTCTTTCTTAATCACATCAATCACCTGGTTCACGTATTTCTCGCACAGTTCATCCGTAGCTGCCTCCACCATTACGCGGATCACAGGCTCCGTACCGCTCTCCCTTACCAGGATGCGTCCGTCGTCGCCAAGCGCCTCGGCAACTGCGTCTACCGCCTTCGTAACCGCCGCATTCTCTCTCGCCGTCTTCTTGTCTGCCACACGGACATTCTTAAGAAGCTGCGGGTAGATCTTCACCGGCTCTGCAAGCTTCGCCAGGCTCATCTTCTTCTCCAGCATGACCTCCATCACCATCAGAGACGTAAGTATTCCGTCTCCTGTTGTCGCGTGCTTGCTGAAAATAATATGGCCGGACTGCTCCCCGCCAAGGGAGAAATTATTGCGCACCATATTCTCATATACATACTTATCGCCCACGGCAGTCTTCTCATACTTAAGCCCCGCCTTGTCACAGGCCTTGTAAAGCCCCAGGTTGGACATGATCGTCGTCACGATGGTATCTCCGTTCAGGCGTCCGTTCTCTTTCATATATTTGCCGCAGATATAGAGGATCAGATCTCCGTCTACCACGTTGCCGTGTTCATCCACCGCGATACATCTGTCCGCGTCGCCGTCATACGCGAAGCCCACGTCAAGCTTCTTCTCCTTCACGTAATTCTGAAGCACTTCGATATGCGTGGAACCGCAGTTGGTATTGATATTCGTTCCATCCGGTTCACAGTTGATCACATAGGTCTTGGCGCCCAGCGCGTCATACACGCTCTTTGCGATGGCAAATGCGCTTCCGTTGGAACAGTCAAGCCCTACCCTGATATCCTCGAAGGAACGGGTAGCCAGTGAGATCAGATAACCGATATACCGATTCCTTCCTGCCGCATAATCGACGGTACGTCCGATGTCTTCCTTCTTCGCCAGCGGCAGTTCGCCCATCTCTCCGTCGATATAAGCCTCGATCTTCTCCTCGACCTCGGCTTCCAGCTTATGTCCCTTCCCGCTGATCACCTTGATCCCGTTGTCATAGTAAGGATTATGACTTGCTGAAATCATGATCCCGCAGTCAAAATTATCTGTCCTTGTCACATAGGAAACACTCGGCGTCGTCGTTACGTGTAGAAGATATGCATTCGCACCCGACGCCGTGATACCTGCCGCCAGCGCATACTCGAACATATAACTGCTTCTTCTTGTATCCTTACCGATCACAACCTTCGCCTTGTGATCCTGTCCGTAGTACCAGCCCAGGAACCGCCCTACCTTGAATGCATGTTCCACCGTCAGTACCTCATTCGCTTCACCACGGAAACCATCTGTTCCAAAATATTTACCCATAACTGTCAGCTCCTTCATTTCATTCGCTTCATTTGCCATATTTACCGCATTCTTTGCACGATCATCGCAAACATCTTTACTATTATATAAGGTTTTGAGCAAATATACAACTATTATTTCTAATGATGGAACAGACGAAGCCCAGTAAACGCCATCGCCATACCATACTTATTGCAGGTATCGATTACATTGTCGTCTCTCACAGACCCGCCCGGCTGCGCGATATACTTCACCCCGCTTCTATGCGCACGCTCGATATTGTCCCCAAACGGGAAGAACGCATCCGACCCAAGCGCAACATCCTCAAGCTTGTCAAGCCATTCCCTCTTGGCTTCTCTTGTGAATACCTCCGGCTTCTCCTTGAAGATTGCCTGCCATGCGCCGTCTGAAAGCACATCCATGTAATCCTCGCCGATATACAGGTCGATCGCATTATCCCTGTCCGCGCGGCGGATCGAATCAACGAACGGAAGATCCATCACCTGCGGAGACTGCCTTAACCACCAATTGTCCGCCTTCTGGCCCGCAAGCCTGGTACAGTGGATCCTGGACTGCTGCCCCGCGCCGATACCGATGGCCTGTCCGTCCTTCACGAAACATACGGAATTGGACTGCGTGTATTTCAGGGTGATCATGGAGATGGCAAGATCGATCTTCGCCTGCTCTGTCAGCTCCTTATTCTCCGTCACAACATTGGCAAAGAACTCGTCGTCAATCTTCAACTCATTCCTTCCCTGCTCGAATGTGATCCCAAACACATCCTTGTGCTCAAGCTTCTCCGGTACATACTCCGGATCGATCTGTATCACATTATAATTGCCGTTCTTCTTCGCCTTCAGGATATCAAGCGCCTCCGGCTCATATCCAGGCGCGATCACACCGTCTGATACTTCACGCTTGATAAGCCTTGCCGTATCCACGTCACATACATCCGACAGAGAGATAAAATCTCCGAAAGAAGACATCCTGTCCGCCCCTCTTGCCCGGGCATAGGCAGACGCCAACGGCGACAGCTCTCCTAAATCATCCACCCAGTAGATCTTCGCAAGAGTCTCTGTAAGCGGCAGCCCTACTGCAGCCCCCGCCGGAGACACGTGCTTGAAGGACGTGGCCGCCGGAAGTCCGGTCGCCTTCTTAAGTTCACTCACCAACTGCCACCCGTTAAATGCATCCAGGAAATTAATGTATCCCGGCCTGCCGTTCAGCACCTGGATCGGAAGTTCGCCGCCGTCCGCCATATAGATCCGGGATGGCTTCTGATTTGGATTGCAGCCATATTTTAATTCTAATTCCTTCATGTTCGTTCCTCCTCGTATAATGTCACACTTACTGATTCTTGTTCACGATCTTCGTCTCGTAAGTTCCGGTTGCAATGTCAATGTACCGCACGAACAGAGACACCTTATTCTCCTCGTTCAGACTGCTCCACAGCATATCGGTAAACGCTTCCATATCATCCATGATCCCGATCAGCTTCGGCTCTCCTTCGAAGCTTGGCAGCGGATTGCCATCACAGCGGTAAGTGTGGATAAAATGTCCCTCCCCTGCCGCCGGATTCTCATACGCGAAGGTATAGCGGTTACAGCTGTCCGGGCTGCCGTTATTGCTCTTAAGGATAGACATCGCATAATTATAGCTTCCATTCTCGATATGCATGATCCCTGAGATCCTGGGCGTATAGTTCGGACCGTCCGGCTCAAACTCACGGCTTCGCAAAGACTGTTCGAACGTCATCTGACTGTCCATTCCTTCATAGATAGTATCGGTCTGGTCGCCGTTGGTCACGATGGTCTTGTTCCCCAGCACCCGCACCGGCGCATAGATCACCAGGCTTGGATCGGTAAGCAGCGCCGGATTATACGCCTGCGTTCTGATTCCCTCTCCCTCTTCCACGAAAATGCGGTTGCGGCTGTTCACACTTCTCCCCATGATAAAATACGCCGTCGCCGCCTTCGTTCCATCCGCGCTCTTCCCGATAATGATGCCACGCCCCGGATACGAGTTCTCCCTTAATTCCTTCTCAATTGATATCATTTCCATAAAAATTCTCCTTTTTTGTTGAATTTTGTCCTGTTAGTTTATTATATATAAAATGCTTCTCTTTTTCCAGTAGTATTTACTATTGAAGACAGGTTTTTGGGATGTTACAATGGAAAATAGAAAAAAGAGACAGGAGGACATGTTTCATGCGCAAACGAACATTTCTTATTCCCTGCCTGTTCGCCCTTGCCCTGATGACAGGCTGCGGCAAGGAGAATGCGGACAAGTATGTCGGGGAACAGATTACTTCCATCAAGGAGAACGGCTCTGAAGAATTTACCGAACTTTTAGAGGAAGGGATTGCAGAGAGCAACGAATCCTACGTTCTGCAGTTTCCTGAAGAACTAAAGACGCCTTATCTGGAATTCATGAAGGATTCCTTCAAGACGATCCAATTCGAGGTTGCCAAACCATCCAAGATGAAAAACGGAACCCTCTCGGTCCAAGTTACCTACACTCCGATCAATATTAAGGATACCCTGGAGAAAGCCAACTCTGAATTCATGGATTCTCTGGAGAGTACGGACCTTACCGAAGCCGTCTCTTCCCTCCTTGAGGCAGATACCGACGCATTAAAAGTGTCTCCCTCCTTCGACGCGGAGATCATCTCTACACTTGAAGTCTCCAAAGAAGGAGAGTCCTATACTATCTCCGAGGAAAGCCTTAACACCTTCCTTGCCCAGACACTTCATGGATATATGGAGCCTTACAATACGGTCTGCGATGTCTTAGACTGCTATGACTTTGTCAAAGCTTACCTGGACGCATCCTTCAAAGGCGACGTAGCCCGTTTCGCGCTGCATACAGACCGCACGGAGGAAGAAGCGCTTGCCTGGTATAAGGAAGACGTATTCGATCCGCCTTCTGATCTGACCCAGGCTTACATCCCCAGATATCAGGCGGCTCTTGAGACCATGATGAAGCAGTGTAAATATTCTGTCGGCATTCCGAAGAAAGAAGACGGCGTCTACAGCTATATGGTGGAGATCAAGACCTCGCCGAACACCAGCTTCCTGGACGCCTACAACGAGTTCGAGGGCGGAACCTATTACTCCATCGAGGAGGTCTCTGCCGGACTTATAACGGCTATGGAGAAATACGCCGCTGCCCCTACATTTGACGAGGAAACGACGGTAACCGTCTCCATCAATGCCTCCTCACTGCTCGACGCGGGTAATGAGAACTCCGAATTGACCGCTCTGGCAACAACGATCCTTATGATACCTTAAAGAATTGAAGCAGAATAACTGATACAGATTGCGCAGGATGCTGCTTCAGATGTGCAGGTCAAAAACGCAGGCGCAGCGGGCTGCGTCGAGGCTTTTGACCTGTGCATCCGGAGAATTCAGATTATCATCTTCTTCCATTGATATCTCTTCATATCTACCTTATCATCCTGGAATTCCACCCCTTCTGCTTGTAGAAGCTCTGTCTGCCGATTGCATCTTCCGCTTCCGAATGCACAGGACATCCTGCCGTCCTTGGTCACCACACGATGGCACGGCAGATCGCTGCTGCACGGAACCGCGTGGAGCGCATAGCCGACCACTCTCGCCCAGCGGCGGTTACCCGCAAGCGCCGCGATCTGCCCGTAAGACGCCACCTGCCCCTTTGGAATCTGGCGGATCACATCATAGATCTTCTCAAAGGAATTCTTTTCTTCCATATTTATCATCTCCTGTCCGACTTCCATGCTTTTATCTCATCAAGCCTGTCCTTAACCGCTCTCTCCCCGCCCTGATCGGTAGGGTGATAATACACCCGGCCGCTTAAGGATTCCGGCATACACTGCATATTTGTCAGTTTCTCCGCCGTATCGTGAGCATATTCATATCCTCTGCCATATTCCAGATCTTTCATAAGCTTCGTGGGTGCGTTGCGCAAGTTAAGAGGAACCGGCTCCGCACGCATATTCTTCACATCCTGCTTGCACATCTCACACGCGGTATAGAGGGCGTTGGACTTCGGCGCCATGGCAAGATAGGTGACCGCATGGGTCAGATGCACGTCGCATTCCGGCATCCCCAGGAAATGACACGCCTGGTACGCCGCCACCGCCACCTGCAGCGCATGGCTGTCCGCCATACCCACATCTTCGCTGGCAAACCGGATCAGCCTTCTCGCAATATACAGCGGATTCTCGCCGCCCTCCAGCATCCTGCACATCCAGTAGATCGCCGCATCCGGATCACTGTTGCGCATGGATTTGTGAAGCGCAGAGATCAGATTATAATGCTCCTCTCCGTTCTTATCGTAGAGAAGGGATTTCCTGCTGATACACTGTTCCAGACCCTCGTCCGTTACCAGCAGCCCATCGGCGCTGATCTCCCCGTTCGTCACTGCCATCTCCAGAGTATTGAGCGCTGTCCTGGCATCCCCGTTAGCAAATGCCGCAATCGCCGCCACCTGCCTGTCCGTGATCTGTACATTCTGCGGGCCAAACCCGGCCGGGCTTGTCAATGCATGCCAGATAACCTTGACAAGGTCCACCTCTTCAAGCGCCTTCAGCACGAACACCCGGCATCTGGACAGAAGCGCCGCGTTGACCTCGAAGGAGGGGTTCTCCGTTGTCGCACCGATCAACACGATGCTTCCCTTCTCCACAAAAGGCAGAAACGCATCCTGCTGAGCCTTGTTAAACCGGTGGATCTCATCTACGAACAAGACCGTCCGAACCCCCATCCTGCGGCTGTTCTCCGCCTGGTTCATCACTTCCTTGATCTCCTTGATCCCGCTGGTGACCGCGCTGAAATTAATGAAATCAGCCTTCGTCCGATTGGCAATGATACTTGCAAGGGTCGTCTTCCCAACTCCCGGCGGCCCCCAGAATATCATCGAAGATATCTGGTCCCGCTCGATCAACTGCCGAAGCATCTTCCCTTCTCCCAACAAATGCTCCTGTCCCGCGAAATCCTCCAGCGTTGCAGGACGCAGACGGCTTGCCAGGGGCGCCGTCTGCTTTCTGCCGTCAAATAACGTCATCTGCTCCATACTATCTCTCCTCGTGTATCTTAAATGATATCGCCTACATCTCTACTACTTTCGTCGCCACATTCTCCCGAAAAGCCCTGTCATGCTCCACGAAAATAACCGCAGGCTTATACTTAAGCAGCAGCTCCTCGATCTGGACTCTCGACAGCACATCAATGTAGTTCAGCGGTTCATCCCATATATACAGATGCGCCTGCTCGCACAAACTCTTCGCTAGCAACACCTTCTTCTTCTGTCCGGCGCTGTACTGGCTTACGTCCTTCTCAAACTGCCCTCTCTCCAGATCAAGCTTGCGAAGCACCGCCTTAAAAAGACTCTCATCCAGACCATACTCCTTGGACAGCTCTCTCAGATCCCCCCGAAGATAGGAGGTATCCTGGGACACATACGAGATCTTAAGCCCGGCGCCTATCAGAAGCTTCCCTTCATATTCCAGATCTTCGCCGTTCAATAGCTTCAGAATGCTGGATTTGCCGCATCCGTTCTTCCCGGAGAGGCAGACTCGTTCTCCTCTACGGATATCGAAACTGATCCCGGAGCATACCGGCCTGCCGTCATAACAGACTGTAATATCCCGAATCTCTGCCAGTTTATCCGTGTGATATGTCAGCGGATGGATCTGAAGGACATCCATTGTCTCTATATTCTTCAGAAGCTTCGACTTCTCCTCGATCGCATGCTGCTGCCGGCCCTCCAACACCTTCGCACGCTTCATCATCTTGGCCGCCTGATGGCCGATATGCCCTCTGTCCGGCCGTAAGCCCGCCACTCTCTGCCCCTTCTTACTCTTCTCCACCTTCGCCGACCAGTCCGAGGACTGCCTTGCAGCCCTCCTAAGCCGCTTAACCTCCGTCTCAAGCTTCTGGTTCTGCGCCTCCTCAAGCCTGTCCCGTGCCTCTTTGTCGGCGTACCAGGAACTAAAATTCCCCTTCCGCACTTCAATATCCATCTTATTAATGGAAAGTATATGATCCACACAGGAATCCAGAAAATGCCGGTCGTGAGATACCAGTATAAATCCCTTCTTCCGGGACAAATACCCGGCAATCCGCTGCCTGGCCTCCGTATCCAGATGATTCGTCGGCTCATCGATCAGAAGGAAACGATTCTCCCCAAGGAACAGCATCGCAAGCAGCACTTTCGTCCGTTCCCCATAACTTAAGGTGGAGAACGGACGATATAAAACTTCCGCATCCACCTCCAGAAGATTCAATTCCCGAAAAATCTCCCATTCTTCTGTCTGCGGATTCAGTTCTTCCAGAATCTCATACACCATTCTGCCCTCATCCGCCACTTCATATGGGAAATAAGCGAATTCCACACTGGATGATATACTTCCCTGATATTCATATCTGCCCAGCAGAAGGTTCAAAAACGTAGTCTTCCCGCGTCCGTTCCTTCCTACAAATCCTAATTTCCAATCCGTATCGATCCGAAATGATACATTCTGGAAGATCTCTTCATAATTACCCTCATAAGAAAAACTTAAATTCACGACATCTATCATTGACATATGTGTACCTCCTAAAACAAAAAGACTGCAAGAAAGTCTCCTTACAGCCTCATGAAATACGCACAATCGTCCCCCTGATCAAAGAGATATTGCCTGCACTATTCCCGGATGATGAATCAAAAGACTTTCCTGCTATCGGCACAACAAAAAGACAGGGGAATCCTGTTAACTCTTGTTATGCAGTTACATCTGTAATTAGCAAGAAAATCTCTTCATCTTTTCACCTCCCAGCTTATGCTAACTGCTGTAGCTTCTGCAAACGTTGTATCTGCTTGGTATGATCCGCAACCGCCAGCTTTAAAACGTCAATATCGATCCGCATCTCATCCATCCGATCACCGCCTGTCTGATATCTCTTATATGTAGACAAATAACAACTTTCAATCGTCTGAATCCGCGGTAAAATGTCATTCTCCATTTGAATATTCGTAAGCTTGACATTATCTTTCAAATCCTTTACCTCGATATTTAAGACGATTACATTGTCTTTCAGATCTTTTACCTCAGTATTCAAAACATCTACATTGTCTTTCAGATCTTTTACCTCAGTATTCAAGACAATTACATTATCTTTCAAATCCTTTACCTCAGTATTCAAGACAGTTACATTGTCTTTCAGATCTTTTACCTCAATATTCAAAACATCTACATTGTCTTTGAGTTCTTTTACCTCAGTCTTCAGAATGCTCACATCTTCTCTGACCTCTTTCATCTCGGTCTTTAAGACGCTCACATCAGTCTTCAAGATCTTCACATCTTCTTTGACTTCTTTCATCTCGGTCTTTAAAACGCTCACATCAGTCTTCAAGATCTTCACGTCTTCTTTGACTTCTTTCATCTCAGTCTTTAAGATGCTCACATCTTCTTTGACTTCTTTCATCTCGGTCTTTAAGGCGCTCACATCAGTCCTCAAGATCTTCACATCTTCTTTGACTTCTTTCATCTCAGTCTTTAAGATGCTCACATCTTCTTTGACTTCTTTCATCTCGGTCTTTAAGATGCTCACATCTTCTTT
>CANTDX010000074.1 GCA_947652615.1 uncultured Dorea sp.
ACCTCTGCATACATTGTAAAAACAATGAGTGCAGGGGTTTATAAATGAAGGATTATATTGAGGAAAGGGCAGTAGAGATCGCATATTATATCATTGAAAATAAGGCAACGGTGAGACAGACGGCGAAGGCGTTTGGGGTTAGCAAGAGTACCATACATAAGGACGTAACAGAAAGATTGCTCCAAGTCAACCCATCTCTTGCCGCGGAGGCAAGAAAGATCTTAGATCTCAATAAGTCAGAGCGTCACATACGCGGTGGACTTGCTACCCGAGAGAAATATCTTCATCAACATGCATAATCACACTAGTACATCCGGCTAGAGGATGAAGGAAAGAGCAAAAGAGGAGAACTATCAATGAGAGCAGATCAGGCATGCAGGGAATGCAGCAGGAAGAAAATAGGAGTGTATACAGAGCTTTATCAGGCATCAGCGGAAAAGAAGGAAGAGATCATCAGACGGGCAGAAAGGTATCTGGACGAGGCCCAAATGAATCTGTCTGCCCCGCGTATAATGGCAGGGGTGTTGGATATCTTGAAAGAAGAAACCGGGATCACAGATCCATATGAGAAGATCAAGAAGGACTATGATCTGCTTCTGCTTGGCATGGAGAAGCAGATCTGTGAGAATATCCGAAGCTCGAAGGATCCGTTTATAGCTGCTCTTCAATATGCGATCGTTGGGAACTATATTGATTTTGGGGCATTTACAGAAGTAGATGAGGAGAAGCTAAGAGAATTGTTGAATTCTTACAGTGAGATATGCCTCGATTCGGAGGAGACGGTGAATCTGCGGGAAGAACTTGGTAAGGCAGATCGAATAACATATATTACAGACAACGCTGGGGAGATTGTATTAGATAAGATCTGTATCAGGATTCTTAAGGAGATCTATCCTCAGCTTGATGTAAAAGTGATCGTGCGGGGAGGTCCGGTTCTGAATGATGCAGCCGCAGAGGATGCGAGACTGGTCGGTCTTGATCAGATTGCTTCAATCATACCGAACGGAACAAGCATCCCCGGAACAGAGTATGATCAGATATCGGAGGAAGCCAGAGTGTGCATAGAGGAAGCGGATCTGTGCATTGCCAAAGGCTAGTACAGCATTGCATTAATCTTCGAGTAAAAGATACCTGCCTTTTGCGCCAGTACTGCGTTGTCGTCAGTCAACAATGCCACCGCATTGCCTCCTTCCTCCGCCTTGTCCTGACACAAAATTCAGGCACCTTTTACTTCGAAATTAATGCAACGCTGTACTAGGGGAATTTTGAGAGTCTCAGGGAATGTGGGAAGAATATATATTATCTCTTCCTGTGCAAATGTGACCTTTTTGTGGAGCGGTTTCAGGTGGACCGGCTGTCCCCGGCATTGATGAATGAACAGCGCATGAGTTAATGACAGAGCTTCCTCTTCCCAAACTTCACAGAGAATGTACTTCCCCCGCCCTTCGTATCCTCCACATGCAGATCGAGGTTCTGTATCCCGGCAAGGGCGGCGGCGATCGACAGGCCAAGGCCGAAGTGTTCTTTCTTATTTCTGGAGCGGTCGCTTCGGTAGAACCGGTCGAAGATCCTGGCCTTCTCTTCGTCAGGGATTCCCGGGCCGTGATCGATCACACGGACAATGAAGCAGCCTAGGGAGACTTCCGCCTGCAGGATGATCTGCCGTTTATTCCCGCGGGCAGCGAGCCGGGCGGGCATGGCTTGCATGCACATTTGACTCTGGGTGCAGGCGCAAGCTTCCTCATTTTCCTCATTGGCGCAGCTCTCGTCCGTTAATGCATAAGCTATAGCATTATCTAATAATATCGTAAATATCTGTTGGCACAGATCCGGGTCCGCAGACACCGGGGGAAGGGGCTCATCCGGCAGCAGAAGCGATAGTGTCCCGCCCTTGGAGATTAAAATCGGCTCGTACAATTCCAACAGATTCAGCAGCAGTTCATCAATCTCGAATTCCCGTTCTCTTACCGCCCACTCCTTCTGGTCTGCCGTTACCAGCAGCAGGAGATTCTTGATCAGGGTGCTTCCGCGGCGGCATTCCTTCTGAATGACGGACATGCCATGGCCGTGTTCCGAAGGATTAGAGAGGGCAGCTTCGGCAGTTGTCTGGATCACCGCGAAGGGAGAGCGCAGCTCGTGGGAGACGGCAGCGACGAATTCCTGCTGCTTCTGGTAAGTCTCTTCCAGAGGCTTAAGAGAGCGGCCGACAAACCACCGCCCGGACAGGAAGAGCAGCAGGATTCCGCTTAAATCTATCAGCAGATAGACACAGCCTGTCTCCAGAAGTTTGTTCTGGCTGTCGGAGATATCCTGGAGCAGAATTAGTTTCTTATATCCGGATGCAGCCCGAAGAATCAGGACATTTCCAAGATAAGTGTCCCGTTCCTCTCCGTCGATCCGAAATACAGAGGATTGCAGCAGATTCGAGGAGATGGGGTGGGAATCGCTGTAAATGTTCTCTTTTCTCGCGGCGTCTTCTGCACGGGAGAAGAGAATATCGCGCTTGGTACGGGACTTATAGGCGCCGGGGAAGAAAAATGGAGTATCATTTTCTTCTATATAGATGAGGAGCCGGTTGTTCTTCTCCATCTGTACCAGGAAGGAATCAGCGAACCGGGAATCTGTCTGAAGCTGGGCTGTCAGCGTGAAGAGTAATTCCTGGAAGGCCGATTGCTGCCGGTTCTCCTGGGAAGAGACGTAGAATAAGAAGGCAGCGGACAGGACGAAGGTCATGATCAGTCCGGTGCTTAAGGTATACAGAATGACGAATTTTCTTCGAAGTCTAGGAAACATGATTTCCCTCCAGCCGATATCCCATGCCGTGCACAGTCTGAATGCATGCCCGGCTCTTCAGTGTCAGCAGATGCTTTCTAAGGAAATAGATATAGGTATCCAGATTCCCATCCTCCACAGTTCCGTCAGGTCCCCAGACCCGGGAGTAGATCTGCTCTCTTGTCAGGGTCTTGTCCGGATTGCGCATGAAGAATTCCATAAGAAGAGCTTTCCTCTTAGAGAGAAGCTGTTCCTTATCCCGGCATGTCATAATCCGGGAATCCGGGTCGAATCGGATATCCAGATAAGAGAGGCAGGTATGGTCTGAGAAATCCTTCGGACGCCGTGACAGTGCACGGATACGCGCTAGCAGTTCTTCCACGGCGTAGGGCTTCACCAGATAATCGTCGGCGCCGCAGTCCAGTCCATCGATGCGATCGCTTAGGGAACCAAGGGCGGTGGTCAGGATCACAGGTGCGCTGATATGATTCTGGCGGATGGAGCGCAGGATGGACAGCCCGTCGATCTCCGGCAGCATACGGTCTAGGAGTATCAGGTCGTAAGCGCCGGACATGGCGTGATAGAGCGCCTCACTTCCGGTATGGCAGCAGTCCGCCGTGTGATTCCTTGATAGAAGCTGTGATTTCAGGGCATCGCATAGTTCTCGGTCGTCTTCAATGATCAAAATATGCATCTTCTATATGTAACCTCCTTCTTCTTCTTCCTAAAAGTATAGCATAGAAATCTCAAAATAATCTTTAAGAATTTATAACGATTTTCAAAGATTTTTTGAGATAAAATGTGTATAGTAGCAGGTAGCACGAGGAAAGGAGACGAATGTCAATGAAAAGATTCAACCATGTGAAACGCCTGGCCGCAATCCTCTTATCGGCAATGCTTGCCGTGGGAGTATTGTCAGGCTGCGGCAAGGGAGAGGCTGGCAAAGACAAGGAGGATTCTGTAAAAGGACGTTATATAGAGGAGGATATAGAGCTTCCATTACAGGGAGAGGAAGAGATTCTAAACATATCGAAGTCAGGAGATGGGAATCTGTTGTTATATTCACAGGCAGAAGGAGCGCAGGTGTTCCGGTATGAGTATAAGGACAGCCAATGGGAACAGACACCGCTTGACTGGATCGCCCCGCTTTTTGAAGGAAGGAACATATACCTGCAGGAGATATGGGAATCCGGAGACGGAACCCAGGTGGCGCTGGGTATGGGGGAAGATATGGCTGCGTACATCGTAAGGAGCAAGGACGGACAGACCGGGGAAGAACTGGAAATTCCGTATCTGAGGCAGGAGGGAGAGTATGGGTACCCTGCGATTACCAATCTGCAGATCGACGGCGAGGGGAATTACTGGATGAATGACTTCTATCAGGCCAAGGTGATAGCAGTCGATCCGGATTCATTGGAGATCTTGCAGGAGTTAGGTACCGCCAGAGGATTTTCTAATATGCAGCGGATGGTCATCGGCACTTCAAAGGGAGATATGGCGGTGAATACAGAGGAAGGCGCCTTCACTGTCTATGGGCCGGACCTGAAGGAGAAGGAGACCTTCAAGATCAATCAGGAGGAGATGCCCTGGATCTGTGACGACAAAGAGAACTGGTACCTGCTCACAGAAGACGGGATCACACGTGTGAAGCCGGGGAATGAGACCAGAGAGGTGCTCGTGGACGGCAGCATGGGCGAGATGGGTTCATCGTCGAATTATACGGCAGGATTCATCACAGGCCAGAAGGATGACTTCTATGCGCTCTACCGTCAGGAGCAAGCAGATACCTGCAGCCTGGTACACTATGCGTACGATGCCGAAGCTCTGGCAGTGCCGGAGAATATCCTGAGGGTATTTGGGATGTCGGAGAATACGACGGTTCAAGACGCGATCCTTGGCTTCCAGAAATCACATCCTGATGTGAAGGTAGAATTTACGGCATCAGGAAAGGAAGAAGGGATCACCATGGATGATATCCGCACGCTGAACACGGAGCTTCTCAGCGGAAACGGAGCAGACATACTCCTGCTTGACGGACTGTCGGCAAAGACCTATATCGAGAAGGGGATTCTGTCCGACTTGTCCGGGATCGCCGAGGAGATTCTGTCACAGGGATCCTACCTGGAGCCGATCATGAAGAATGTGGCGCAGCAGGACGGCAAGGTCTATGCTATGCCGGTGAGATTCAGTGTGCCGATCATTTTCGGGGACGAGGCTGCGAAAGAAGCAATCCTCTCCCTTGATCAGCTGACCGCATACGTGGATGCACATCCGGATGAGAGTATTCTGGGCGTTGCGGAGAAGGGTTATATCAGGGATTTTCTGTTCCAGATGTTCCAGGATGAGATCATCGGGCCGGATGGAAGAGTCGATCAGGAGAAGCTTGTGGCATTGCTTGAGACAGAGGAGAAGCTGGCGGTCAGTTCGAAGTCGGAAGTATTTGAAGAGGCCGAGATGAATGAGGTGGGAATGGATACGATGACAAGAGTTTTCCAACAGGGAATGTTCAGCGGAGCGGGAAGTGAGGCGATCCTGAACCACCCCAACAGTATTTCCACGGATCGGATTACTGGCATAATGAATATGATGATTCCGTATACGGTTATGCGGCAATTGAACCTGTCGCCGGATACATTGAAGGAGTTCTATGTACCGACAGGGATCGTGGGAATCAATCAGAATACACAGCAGAAAGAACTGGCGGAAGAATTTGTCAAATATCTGTTCTCCCAGGAGGCCCAGGAGAAACAGTCGGACGACGGGCTGCCGGTTCTGGAGACGGCGCTTAATAAGATAAAGGATGAGGTCAATACGGAACATGCACAGAACTATGCGATCATGTCAAGCTGGAATATTGACGGGGAAGAGCCGATCGAGATCGAAGCCGGATATCCCACACTGGAAGAAGTAGAAGATCTGATCGCGAAGTGCCATACGCTTAGCAGGCCGGCCGTGCAGGACTATGTGGTCTGGAATATCTATCAGACGGAGGCGGACGCCTGCCTTGGAGGAAGTACAGATGCAAAGACGGCGGCGAAGAATATCGCACAGAAGGTGGACACCTATCTTGCCGAGTAAGAGAAGAGCGCGGATGCGGGGATATCTGTTCTTGCTTCCAAGTCTCATAGGAACAGGAGGATTTGTTCTGATCCCGTTCCTGGATGTAGTAAGGAGATCTTTTCTGCAGGCGGTGGGAAATGGTTTCGTAGGATTGGAGAATTACCGGATGGTGCTTGCGAACAAGGCATTTCGGCTTGCAGCGGGGAATACAGTCAGGTTCATGCTGACTTGCCTCCCGCTGCTGCTGATATTATCGTTGTCCCTGGCGGTCATGGTAAGGAAAGCGGACAGGTTTCAGAGATGGGTGAAGACAGGCTTCCTGCTTCCAATGGCGATCCCGGCGGCATCCGTTGTGATATTTTTCAAGCTGGTCTTTGATGAGAGGGGCTGGCTTGGGCGGCTTATGGGGGCATTGGGAATGGAAGCGGTGGACTGGCTGGCGTCGGACTGGGCGTTCTGGGTACTGGTCGCCTGTTATATCTGGAAGAACCTTGGTTATGATATCATACTCTGGCTTGCGGGGCTTGGGGCGATTCCTTTAGAGCAGTATGAGGCGGCAAGGGTACAGGGGGCAGGTGAGTGGGCGTGTTTCTGGTATATCACACTTCCGCAGTTAAAAGAAACGGTGTTTGTGACAGGGCTCTTGTCATTCGTCAATGCATTCCGGGTATTCCGGGAGGCGTATCTGTTGGCAGGGGATTATCCCCATGAGAGCATCTATATGCTGCAGCATTTGTTCAATAACTGGTTCGTGAATCTGGATATCCAGAAGATGACGGCTGCAGCGGTGATGCTGGTGATGGTTACGGGAGCGGCGATCGTACCCCTTAGCATAGGAAAAGGAGAGATGGATGAGAAATCATAGCGTTCGACGGTGGGTGATCAGGGGGATCCTGTCGGCAGTATTTAGTATTATGGTATTTCCGCTGTTCATGCTGCTTGTCAATTCACTGATGGGGAAGCAGGAGCTTCTTAAGACCTTCGGTGCGGTACTGGCGGATTCGGGAGAATATGCCGGGATGCGTATCTTCCCGGCATATCCGACACTGCGGGCTTATGTAAGGCTCCTTCTGGATTCGCCGGAATATTTCACGGCATTCTGGAATTCTATGATTCAGACGGCCGGAGTGATATTCGGCCAACTTCTGGCAGCAGTGCCGGCAGCGTGGGCATTCGCGCAATTTCATTTCCCGGGGAAACGCATACTCTGGCTTGTGTATATGATCCTGATGATCCTGCCGTTCCAGGTTACGATGGTCTCGGGGTATCTGGTTTTAAACGCGGCGGGGCTTATGGATACCCGCGCGGCAGTGATCTTGCCAGGGATCTTCTCCACGCTGCCGGTGTTCATCCTGCGGAAAACATTTGCAGGGATTCCGGGAGAGATCCTGGAGGCGGCGAGGATCGACGGAGCAGGGGATCTGCGCATTTTCTTTGGAATCGGGATCCCCCTTGGAGTTCCGGGAATCTTCTCTGTGATAGTCTTAAGCTTCCTGGAATACTGGAATGCGATCGAACAGCCCATGACATACCTGAAAACCAAGTCCTTATGGCCGCTGTCGCTGTATCTGCCGCAGATGATAGGCTCAGAGACAGCGGCGGCATTTGCGGCATCCATCGTGACATTGCTGCCTGCGGTCCTTCTGTTCTTCTGGGGGCAGGCTTATCTGGAACAGGGGATTGTGGCATCCGGAAGACTGTAGTAAGGAGGTACTGAGTAATGAATCGGAATCGAAAATGGATGCTTCGGATCTTCGGCGGGTTTCTGGCGGTTATGGTATTAGGAACGGTGATTTCCCGGACCGCTGCGTCAGCGTTGGTGGCACAGGTGGGAATCGAGAAGGCAAAGCGGGGAAGGTTATCGTATTCTTACGAAGGAGAGGGAACCGTGGTTCCGGTTCAGGAGGATCAGATCTTCCTCTGGCCGGAGCAGCAGGTGGAATGGACGGCGAGACAGGGCAGTACAGTCAAGGCGGGCGAATGCCTGGTGCAATTCCGCATGGAATATTTAAATCAATCGGTGGAGAAGAAGCAGGCGGAGTTGACGCAGTTAGAGCTGCAGGCATCACAGCAGCAGATATCGGCAAGAGAGCAGGCGAGAGTGCCTGCGGTCGCGGGAGCAGGGCAGACTCTTTCTCAGGCGCAGCAGCAATTGGAGCTAGAAGCGCAGAAAGAGGCGGTGGCACAGGCGGCTTACGAGCAGTTCCTTCAGGCGGCGGTTCCGGGAAACGGAGGCGCCGCATCAGCAGAGACAGATACCTGGGCGGTGCAAAAGCAGGAGCTAGAAGCGGCGGTTCAGGAGGCGCAGGCAGGTGTGGAAGCGGCGGCGCAGGCCCTTGCACAGGCGGAGGATGGATATGAGCTTGCCAGACAGGAGGATGCGGCCTGGGACATCAATGCGGCAAATGCGTCCAGGGCGGCGATGCTTGGAGCAGAAGCGGCAAATGTCCAGATTGAAGCGGCGCGAAAAGAGCTTCAGAGACTTCAGTCGTATCAGGCTGCGGGAGGAAAGATCTGCGCAGAACGGGACTGTACGGTGCTGCAGGCAGGGGTACAGCCGGGAGCGCTCACCAGCGGGAGCGAGGTATTCGTGACAGGCAGCGGCGGATTCCGGCTGAAGGGTTGGGTTGAGCCGGCGGATAGAGAGAAACTGAGGACGGGGCTGGAAACAGACATCCGGCTTGGAGCCGGGAAGAAGCAAACCGTGAAGATCGAATCCATAGAAATAGATACGGGAGGCGCCGGTAGCGGAGGTGGAGAAGATGCAGGAGATCCGGCGTCCCAATCTCAGATCTATTGGACCTCACCTCTGCCGGAGAATGCGAAGGCACAAAACGGAGACAGCTTCACCTGGAGCATAGAGGCGCCGTCAGAGAAGGAGTATGAACAGATCATTCCGCTTGACGCACTCAGAGAGGATATGGATGAGGCGTATTGCCTGGTCCTTGCAGAAGAAGAGCAGATGCTTGGCACCGTACAGGTTGCCAGGAGAGTTCCGGTTACCGTACTTAAGAAGGATGCCAAGAGCGCGGCCGTCACTTCGGGATTGACGCCAGACGACCAGGTGATCGCGTCATCGGAGAAATATGTGTCGGAAGGCGACCGGGTGCGATTAAGAGAATAACTAAAGGAGACAGGAATTGAGAAATATGCTGGTGAGACGCCAAAAGTTCTGGATGATATGCTTTGCGTTTCTGTATCTTGGGATAAATATCTGGATTCTGTGTAAGCTGCGGCTATTGGAAGAATATACCGATCTTGTCGCTTTGTCCTGTCCGGCGGGAAGCATCGCCGAATCAACATTTGACCAGTGGAGGGAGCATGCGGACAGCGGGAGATATTCTGAGGCGGCGGTGTGGAGGAAGACAGAAGAGCTTGAGATCATGGCGGAGGATACCGGGCGCAGACGGGAGCTGTTCTGTTACAGGCTCAAAGGACAGCCGGGCGCGGTGTTCGGTAGAGGGCTTACGGAAGGAAGATATTTTACAGAAGGAGAGGCAGACATATGCCTGTTGGATCAGGGAACGGCGCGGCAGTTATTCGGTTCTGATCAGGTGTCAGGGCTGACGGTGAAGATAGACGGGAATGATTACCATATTGCAGGTATCTTACAGGGAGATGAGCCGGTCTGTATCATTCCGGCAGAAGAAGGAGAGACATTTGACGGGATAGCGGTACGGAAGAAGGATGCAGGCCAGTCTTCGAATCAGGCAGTCAGTTCCTTAGAGTCGACGTTGGGATGTGCCGGGGGCCAAGAGATTGACGGGCAGCTCTTCTATGTAACGGCCTGGCTTCTATATGCAGGGCTTGCCGCGGCCGCACTGTTCCTTCTGGGAAATGCCGCGGTGTCTCAGACCGGAAGCCGCCTGGCAGATTGGACACCGCCTGGGCAGATGAAGACGGCGGCCAGGACGGTCATTTTGATTCTGGCAGTCGGAGTCCTGGTATCAGGGGTGAAGACGGCGGACCCGGGTAGCGATTATCTTCCCACGTACTGGTCGGATTTTGAATTCTTCGCACAGCTGTTCCATGATAAAGAAGAGCAGATAAGAAGCCTGTCTATGCATCTGGAATTCGCTTCCTGGATAAGTATGCTCAAGGCCTGGAGACAGGCGGCAGCGGCAGGATTGTTGGCGGAGAGCATGGCTTTGGCGCTGTTTTTATCTGCAAAATGGAGGCAGAATGTACATTCGACCTATGAATTGGAAGGTATGGAATAAATTTCTTGTTCAGATTGTATATTTCTATTTTTGGAAATTTATGATATTATCATTCCGAAAAGGAGAGGTTGTTATGAGCAAAATAATTGTAGTATTTCAGAGTCCAGATGACATCCTGGAGTTTGTCCAGAAGGTCGAAAAGTATCCGTACAATATGGATATGAAACGCGGCAAGTATGTGGTAGATGCGAAATCTCTGCTGGGGCTGATGAATCTTGGCTTCCATCGTGAGATCGAGCTTGAAGTCCACGAGGAAGAATGTGAAGATCTTCGGAAGGATATTGAAGAATTTATAGCTGCGTAAAATGATACTTGTATAATGAGACTCCTCGTCGTATAATAAATGCGGTGAGGAGTCTTTCGTATGAATAAAAGAATAAAAATAGACAGGAGCGGTTATTTATTTGATAACAAGGCTCTTGTAACACTGATCATTCCGCTCATCATCGAGCAGCTGCTTGCAGTTCTGGTCGGCATGGCGGATTCTATTATGATTGCAAGCGTCGGTGAGGCGGCGGTATCCGGCGTGTCGCTGGTGGATCAGATCATGGTCCTGCTCATCAATATCTTTGCGGCGCTTGCGACAGGAGGAGCGGTTGTAGCCGGACAATACCTGGGGCACAGGAGAAGGGAAGCAGCGTGCGAATCGGCGACACAGCTTGTCTGGTTCATCACGATCTGTGCGGTGGTGATCACCGTGGTGGTCTACGCGGGGAAATCCCTGATCCTTCACGGGGTGTTCGGGAAGATTGAGCCGGATGTTATGCGCCATGCAGACATTTACCTGATGATCGTAACCATGGCGATCCCGTTCATGGCGCTGTACAATTCAGGGGCAGCTATATTCCGCGCGATGGGGAATTCTAAGATCTCTATGCAGGTATCTATTATCATGAATATCATCAATGTGGCGGGCAACGCGATCCTGATCTACGGTTTCCACAGAGGAACAGAGGGCGTGGCGATTCCAACACTGGTGTCAAGGGTTGTGGCTGCGGTGATCATCATCGTGCTTCTATGCAATGAGAAGCAGACCTTACATATCAGCCGTACCTGGCGGTATCGTGTGGACTGGTCCCATGTGAAGAAGATACTGAGCGTGGGTGTTCCAAACGGCCTGGAGAACAGCATGTTTCAGCTTGGGAAGATACTGGTGCTGAGTCTGGTATCTACCTTTGGCACGTACGCGATCGCGGCAAATGCGGTCAGCAATGCGATCGCGTTGTTCCAGATCCTTCCGGGAATGGCGATCAATCTTGCAGTTACAACGGTGATCGCAAGGTGTGTGGGCGCCGGAGATTACGATCAGGTAAGATACTATAATAAGAAGCTTCTGATTATCACTCACATTGGCGTGGCAGTCATGGTGTTCGGTGTATTTTCCATACTTCCGCTGATACTTAAAGCATACAATCTGTCGGATGTCACGGCGGAGGTGACACGCCAGATCATATATTTCCACGGGCTCAGTGCGATCGTGATATGGCCGGCGTCATTTACCCTTCCGTCGACCTTCCGGGCTTCGGGAGATGCGAAGGCGTGTATGCTCATATCCATGGTATCCATGTGGATATTCCGGATCATATTCAGCTATATCCTTGGGAAATATCTGGGACTGGGAGTGTTCGGTATCTGGGTGGCGATGGTTGTCGACTGGGCGTTTCGCGCGTTGTGCTTTATTATACGGTATTTCAGAGGCGGATGGAAGAAGCAGGCATTGGTATAGACATTAGGAGATCAGCAAAAGAAGCAGGCATTAGTACAAGGGCAGAAAGGAAGGCTTATGAAGAGAGAATTAGTGATCGTACTGGATTTTGGCGGGCAGTATAACCAGCTCGTGGCAAGGCGTGTCCGTGAGTGTAACGTATATTGTGAGATCTATTCATATAAGACGGATATCGAGAAGATTAAGGAAATGAATCCCAAAGGGATCATCCTGACCGGCGGACCGAACAGTTGTTATACGCCGGACGCACCGACGTACTCTAAGGAGTTGTTCGGGCTTGGGGTACCGGTGCTGGGGCTCTGTTACGGTGCACAGCTCATGATGTTCGTGCTTGGCGGCAGTGTGGCGCGTGCAGAGGTTGGAGAGTACGGCAAGACAGAGGTGTTGGTGGATAAGAGGGATTCGAAGATATTCGAGAATATTGCTGCTGAGACGGTCTGCTGGATGAGTCATGCTGATTCCATCGTAAAGGCGGCGCCTGGATTCGAGATTACCGCACATACGGCGGATTGTCCGGTGGCAGCGGCGGAGAATGCGGATGCCGGTCTGTATGCGGTCCAGTACCACCCGGAGGTGCTTCACACAGAAGAAGGCACGAAGCTGCTGTCGAATTTCGTCCGGAATGTGTGCGGATGTGCCGGCGACTGGAGGATGGATTCATTTGTAGAGGAATCCATAAGGCAGATCAGAGAGAAAGTGGGAGACGGCAGGGTATTGTGTGCGTTGTCCGGCGGGGTGGATTCTTCCGTGGCAGCAGTCCTGCTCTCGAAAGCCGTCGGCGGACAGCTCACCTGTGTGTTCGTGGATCACGGTCTTCTGCGCAAGGATGAAGGGGATGAAGTCGAGGCGGTATTCGGTCCCGACGGCTCTTACGACCTTAATTTCATCCGGGTGAATGCGCAGCAGAGATTCTATGATCGGCTGGCGGGGGTGTCTGAGCCTGAGAAGAAGCGCAAGATTATCGGAGAAGAGTTCATCCGTGTATTCGAGGAAGAGGCGAAGAAGATCGGCGCTGTGGATTTCCTGGTGCAGGGAACCATCTACCCGGATGTGGTGGAGAGCGGTCTTGGCGGGGAGTCTGCCGTGATCAAATCCCATCATAACGTGGGCGGTCTGCCGGATTATGTGGATTTTAAGGAGATTATTGAGCCGCTTCGGGATCTGTTCAAGGACGAGGTCAGAAGAGCCGGGCTAGAGCTTGGGATTCCGGAGTATCTGGTATTCCGTCAGCCGTTCCCGGGACCGGGGCTTGGCGTGCGGATTGTTGGGGAAGTGACTGAGGAAAAAGTACGGATTGTGCAGTATGCGGATGCGATCTACCGGGAGGAAATCGAGAACGCGGGGCTTGCGCGGGAGATTGGACAGTATTTTGCAGCGCTTACCAATATGCAGAGTGTCGGGGTTATGGGGGATGAACGGACCTATGATTATGCGGTGGCGCTTCGGGCGGTGAATACGATAGACTTCATGACGGCGGAGGCGGCGGAAATTCCGTATGAGGTGCTTAAGCGGGTTATGGGGAGGATAATTAATGAGGTGAAAGGGGTTAATCGAGTGATGTATGATCTGACCTCTAAGCCGCCGGGGACTATTGAGTTCGAGTAGTAAACAGAGAGCCGGGAAGCCGCATAAACAGCGGACTTTCCGGCTTTTGATGTGGGGCGTGATACCTTTTTGATACCTATATATTAAATAAACTTAGCTGCATATTCTTTTGGCTTTTAACTTTCCGTTCTGTGATTTTATCCAGTTCAGTTACTTGACTACAGAGTAACGGGGAACTGGAGTCGTATGTTTCAAAGTTCTGCTTACGGACATTGGTGTTATGGTTAGCATAACAATATGTGCAACCGTTTTGGCAGGTATTATAGAGCCCTAAATCAATACTTGCAACACATCCGCACTCCAAACGTTGATTTTTATCTTTGTCTACATCTATAGAGCAGCCAAGTAATTTAGCAATGAGTTTATCATCAATACAGCGGGCATGATCAATGCCATAGGCAGATAAGTCAATATCTTCAGCACAAGTATCAATTTTTAAGCTATAGGAATGAGCAATTTCAGAAAGACTTTTTGCAATGGTATTTTTTTGGTCATAGGATAGCTCATAAATATTTTTTCCTTTTATGTTATTTGTAATCTTTGTATATAAATCAACAAAACTTATGGTAACTTTTTCTGTATAATTGCACAATTGTTTTGCGATGTATTCAAATTTTTCAGTATGCCAATTTATAGAGTATTGATTGTTAAGAATGATAGGATCATACCGCCATATAACACGTTGCTTGCCAATTAATTCCGATAAAATTTGAAAAGTTTGTATTCGGTCATCCAGAGAGGGAAGATTTGTTTCAAAATCTTTATTATATGCATTAAGAGTAAATTGAAAATAATACATATAATCATTTAATATATCTAGTTTATTTATAATTGGCTTTGGATTTTTACTCCAAAAAACTATGCAATCAACAATATTTGGCATAAGGTTAATTTTACTAATTTGATGTATGTTCATAGGATTTCTTACATATGCATATTGTGCTTCAATTCTGTTAATGAACCATTCAGAAAAAAAAGCTGGTATATCAGTTCTTCTACTTGCACTTATTATCATACTATTTTACCTCAATTCTATTATTAGTTGTGCGCTAGAACATACTTCCCAAGGGTTATAGGATTGTATATTTTCGTTTATGTTGTTATACAAAATATTTATAGTTGGATATACTGTTCCATAGCGCATATAATCATTTTTGATTCCATAATTAAAATATCGTTTATGAGCAATATTATTTATGCCTGAAGAAGTTAACATATCAGAGAGAAGCATGAAATAATCTCTGCCACGGCGATTACTATTTACATCGTTTATTATAATTACTGAATGCGGCAACATATATCGTATAACATTACTGATTAATGCTTTATAAAATTCAGTAATTTCATTAATATCATTGTTATTATAAAAATATGAAATAAGGTACTGGATAACAAGAATATTAAAGTTTTTATAATTTGTATGCAAAAAAAGTGTTGTTACATCATCGCATATATATCGAGTAACATAATTATGATTGCAAGAATATTCGTATATCCTATTTTGGATTGTTTGCCATCTGTAATTTAAATCAATTCCCCAGTAGTGAATACTCTTATAAACATTATTTTTTAACAAATATTGTTCTAATGCCATTAAATCAGGAGATGCACCGCAACCTAAAGATAAAATATTATATTGTGGGTAAAAAAGCATTTGATCAATCGTATTAAATGCGTATTCTATTTCAGACGCATATTTAAATGAATACTTACACACATAATAATTTAGTAAATTTGAGCAGGTATATTCTATTCTTCCGTTTGAAAATTTGGAAGGAAAATGTACCTGTTCCAAACAGGCTTCGCAGGATAAGGGACATTGGAGAGGATGAGAACAATTAGTGCCACAATGTCCATGTTTGTCATTGAAACAGTTTTGTTTATATTGCATATCACAAAAATATAAAAGTTCATCTATTAGCATATAAGCCTCCTTCGTATTATGAAAAAATAACTTTTATTTTCTCCACTGATAGCTGTTATTTTTCTTATCATTTCCCTTTTCATCAACACTACTACTCGTAGCAGGCCAGTTGATTTTCCATTCAAAATACTCGTCCTCGGAAATCTCCCCATTCTTCAACTGCTCTTTCCGCAGACACCACTCCCGCATGAAATCATTGACTAATCCATACTCTAGCCACATACCCACCGGGGCATGAGCAGGCCAATCATCATTATCATAGTAACGCACCGACTTATCATCAGAAGCGTTGCATTTGCCGGGATTGCGGA
>CANTDX010000075.1 GCA_947652615.1 uncultured Dorea sp.
TGGTCTGCGGTTGGACTGCATGGCGCAGGCGGATATAGAGCGCAATGTGGTTTGGCGGAAGGTTCGCTTATGTTCATAGGGATTTATCTTCATGGGCTGGGGAAATCAGAAGATGAAATCGTATCTGCCTGTTATAATTTTGCGTCTGCTTTTGAAAAGACATTTGGGTCATTAAGATGCCGTGAACTGCGTCCTTCGGGTTTTTCAGAAAGTGATCCGCCACATCTATGTGAAAACCTGACTTGTAATGGAATTGAGTTTGCATACCAATTTATTTTAGGGATTACAAAACAGTAAATTTTACTTTACGCCAATTTCACAACCAGTGTTACAAAGAAGCACCCGTTGCGAATATCCGCAAACACCTCTCCGCCCATAAGTGACATCATCCGTTTGCAGATAAAAAGTCCAAGCCCGTTGCCCTGCACCTTATCTGCATTGTTTCCGCGATGAAAACTCTCAAATATCTGCGGCACCTTGATCTTTTCAATTCTGCGTAATACTTCCTCATCATCGGGGGCGTCGGTAAATTTTATCTGCGTACCAGGGGAGCCGCTTGATGCGATATAGTTTATATCGCAGTCGGTATGAGCCCTTACGGAAATACCCTGATTAACCATTGACTGATACAGAGCGGTTATGATGAACTCCGCCGTTTCGCCGCATTCTCAGGACCGGCGGTTATTTTTGTGTCTTTATGTAATCGGAGGTCACAGTCCTCCGTAGATTTTTTTAAATCGTTATTTGTAGGAGGCGGTTATGAATTGCAAAATTAGAAAAATATTAGAGGAAGAAGTAAATCTGCTTCAAGATTTTTTGTATGAAGCGATCTTTGTGCCGGAGGGAATGCCCGCACCACCCAAATCAATTATCAATCAGCCGGAATTGCAGGTATATATAACCGACTTTGGTAAGAAAAAAGACGATATAGGTTTGGTTGCGGAAGTTGATAAAAAGGTTGTTGGTGCTGTTTGGGTGCGCATTATGGATGATTATGGACATATAGACAACGACACTCCGTCCTTTGCCATTTCTTTATATAAAGATTATCGGGGATTTGGAATAGGTACTGATTTGATGAAAGAAATGCTTCGTATTCTGAAAGACAGAGGGTATAAACAAGCGTCACTTGCAGTACAAAAAGCCAACTATGCTGTAAGAATGTATCAAAAAACAGGATTTGAAATTGTAGATGAAAATGAGGAAGAATATATTATGCTTTGCCGTTTGCGATAATACAACTTCTCATTTGTCGAGAAGGACGGTCAGCTCGTGACTCATGAGATCCTGTTGGAAAAGAAATTTGATAAAATCCTGTCGAGTAAAGATATGAACTTGAAATCAGAATAAATGGTTGGAAAATGATAGACTCCCGTTTGTGGAACAAAGAAGGAGAGATTAAATGATGGATGAAAAGAGAATGAATATATACTATATCGGCGGTTCCTCTTGTGCCGGAAAAAGCAGCTTGGCTGAGATCCTTTCGCAGAAATACGGTTTGTATTACTTTAAACCGGATGATTTTCTGGACAGATATATGCAGGCGGGGGCACGAAAAGGGTATTCCATCTGCAGGAAAACAGCCGAGATGGATGCGGAGCAGATTTGGATGCGGGAACCGCTGCTCCAATGCAGAGAGGAATTTGATATTTACAGGGAAATTTTTGAATTTGTGGCAGCAGATCTGGATCGGATTGACTGGAAAGGCGGTATTATCACAGAAGGAGCGGCGTCTCTCCCGGAACTGATGAAACAGTCTGGCGTTCCGGGTAGCCGTTATATCTCTATCACGCCTACGAAAGGATTTCAGGTTACCCACTATAGAAAAAGAGACTTTGTTCCTTTGGTATTGGAGGGGTGCAGTGATAAGGAAGCGGCTTTCTTAAACTGGATGGACAGAGATGCTCTGTTCGCGCAGGAATAGATAGAACAAAATACGAGAGGTGAATCATAGAGCCTCCCCTTTCTTGGCAATAGAAGGGGAGGCTCTGTCTGTTAGTTCTTAGATCCACTTGGCTGCCCAATCGGCAAGGGCCTTGCCGGATACATTCGAGGCAAAGCATTTGCCGTCCAATACCGTAGCTTTCGGCGCCAAAGCCTGCATATTCTTGCCGGAGCCGCCGATGGAGCTTCCGCCGGATGTGGCGAACGGAACGACCGTCTTCCCGCTGAAATCATAGGACTCCATAAAGGTATCTATGATAGAAGGTTCTCTGTACCACCATACCGGGAATCCGACAAATACAACGTCATACTGCCCCATATCTGTTACTATGGAGCCAATTGCCGGACGGCTGCTTCTGTCGTTCATCTCAATCGTACTTCGGCTCCCTTTATCCTGCCAGTCAAGGTCCGCGTTCGTGTAAGGAACCTCCGGCTTGATCTCGAATAATTCTGCGCCGATTGCTTCGGCGAGTCTTGCTGCTACCTTCGCAGTTACTCCGCTTGCACTGAAATATGCTGTTAATATCTTGCTCATTATTCAAATCCTCCTACTACGTGTTTCATTGACTTCCAAATACAAACCTCTTATAATAGGTCCAGATAAATTATACAACCTGGAGTTGACTTTAAGTCAAGAGGTTTTTACGGAGGATTTTTGTGATGGGAAAAATCAAAGCAATGTGGGAGAAGGATGGCTATATCCTCAGATCTTCAGAGAAAAAGGATGCTGAAAACTATTATCAGCAGAACTATAACCCGCTCGACCCGGAGGTTGCACGTCTTACAGGGTGTAAAGCTTCATTTACCCGAGATGAGGTTGTAAGCTTCTTCCTGTCATGCATTGATGATGAGAACCGCTATGATTTCTTGATCGTTGATCCCTACGGACAGATCATCGGTGAAAGTGTTATCAATGAGATTGATTGGGATCTGCGGAGCGCGAACTTCCGTATCGGGATTTTCCGAAGTGATTTCCGGGGAAAAGGAATCGGCTCCTGGGCGATCCGTATGACTTGCGGTTTTGCCTTTGAACAGATTCATCTGCATAGGTTGGAATTAGACGTATTCTCTTTTAATCCAAGGGCGGAGCAAGCATACCTCAAGGCAGGTTTTAAACGCGAGGGAGTTCTGAGAGACGCAGTGAAGGATGGGGATTCTTACGCGGATGATATACTGATGGCGATATTGGAAGATGAGTGGAAGAAGACAGGACAGCTTTTGAGATAAATCTGTAAGGGAGGATAAAATATCATGCGGAGAAGAAGTATGGGTGTTCAGCTTGTCATATCCTTTTTTATCATATCAATCATACCCATCGTATTGGTCAATCTATTTTCATATTACAATATTTCTAAAATTGTAAATGAAAATAACAGTGATCTTCTGAGGTATAATCTGAACCGAACCAAGACAACTCTGGATATTAACATCGAATCTTATGAGGATGTCCTGTATCAGATCTATTCCGATGATGAAGTGGTGAATCTGATCAACAGGATTAACAATGACGACGAACTGGTAGTCAGTAAGAATCAGTTAAGAAGAGCGCTGAGGGCATATTTTTATGCAAAGGATTTTATCAAGGATATCACCGTAATCACGGAAAATGGTACAATGGTATTCTATGATTCCATTACAGGGACATTCACCAGGAATGCCTGGATCTCCGGATTAGAGATCAGTCAGAAAGAATTATATGATGAAATTGTGTACAATAACCAAACCAGTATAATGGGAACAGGCAAGGCCGTTAAGGCACCCAACGGGGAGTATTACCTTTTCCATTTGGGCCACCGGGTGGTGGATTTCAAGAAACAGAATGAGAATGTAGGAATTGTGATTCTGAGTATTGACGAAGAGATGCTGGAACAGATCTGCACGGGGGGAGATGATACACTGTCGGCATATAATTTTATTGTAGACTGGAAAGGAAGGCTGGTCTCTTATAAAGACAGAGAATTGTTGGGGACATCGGTAGATTATGGATGTGAGAGCAGGAGAGAAGATTATGAGACGTTCGTCAAGGAGCAGGAGTTATTCGGAGAGAATGCGGTCACAGTGGATTATCTCAGAGACGACCGTTTGGGGTGGGATATTGTAAATGTGTCTAATCAGAAAGAGGTTTTGGATAAGATTGACTGGCAGCAGAGAATGATATTTACGTTGGTTTTTCTCTCGGTAGTCTTGCTGACCCTTATTATATTGTTTTTAAGCCACAGCCTTACCAGTTCTATCAAATCTGTAGTGAAGAGCATGCGGTCTGCCGGGGAAGGGAGAATGGAAGAGAGGGTGAAGATTGACGAGAGAATGCCAAGCGAGGTAGAGTTGATTGCCTGTCAATATAATATGACGATGGACCAGCTCGTGGAGTCTATGGAGAAGGAAAAGCTTCTGACTCTGCAGAAGAAGGACGCGGAGATCACGGCCCTGGAAGCGCAATTGAATCCTCATTTCCTGTATAATACCTTGGATACGATTAACTGGATTGCGATTGGAAGGAAAGAATTTGAAATCAGCAGGGCGATTACGGCGCTGGCATCTATCCTTCGGTATGGGATTGACAATAGTAACGGGATTGTAACGGTCCGGGAGGAATATGAGTGGATGAAGCAATATCTTTTCCGGCAGCAGACAAGGCTCAGAGAAGGAATGGAAAGTGATGTAGAGATATCGCTGGAGGTTATGGAGGTAAGGATACATAAGCTCTTATTTCAGCCGTTTATTGAGAACTGCTTTATTCATGGATTTAAAGGAATCGATAGGAAACCGGTATTGAAGATTTGTGTACGGCTGCGAGAAGAGAATGATCTTGAGATTATCATTGAGGATAACGGGCGCGGGATACCAGAGGATACAGTGGAAACTATAAATCAAAGAGCATGTGCTGACTCCAAGAATAAGAACCAGATTGGGATGCGAAACGCGTTATACCGTATCTGGCTGTATTATGGAGAGAAGGCGAGCGTGCATATCGAAAGCCGGGAGGATGAATATACCAGAGTACGGATCATTATTCCAATTATAATGGAAGGAGAAGAGTTATGAGAGTTATAGTTGTGGAAGATGAGGAAAGAATCCGTGATGGAATCAAAGGCCTGCTTGAAATGATGGGAAGAGACTATGAATGGGCAGGAGAAGCGGAGAATGGGAGGGCCGGCCTTAAGCTGATACAGGAAGAACATCCGGATATTGTGATCACAGATATCCGCATGCCGGATATGAGCGGCTTGGAAATGTTGGAAAAGATGGCCGAATCAGGGATATTTCCTAAAATAATCGTATTAAGCGCATATTCCGAATTCGAATATGCCAGGCAGGCAATGAAGCTTGGGGTTACGGAATATCTGCTTAAGCCTGTGTCTGTGGACGAATTCTCAAGGGCGATGAATACCATGAAGGTACGGATTGAGAAGGAGAGAAGCATACAGCCGGAGACGCTTGGAACACTTGAGCAGGTGATGGGCGCTGTCTTGTACGGTCAATTGGAAGCAGATGCGGCACTGGCAGATTATCTGCAGAATCGATATGGGTTGGATGCAGAACAGAAGATTGCAGAGATCTGCATATATTTCGGGAATGATTATGAAGATAAAGCAGATAGAGCAGAAAAGGAATGGAAAAATCTGCTGAATCAGAAGAAAGATATGAGATTCTGCATGATAAGGGCAGACTATGAACAGGTCTTGCTGGTTTTGGTCTACCAGTTCAGCAATCTGCAGGAACTTGAGAGAAGGATACAGTATCTTATGCTTGAAGAGAATGTTGGCAGGAAGCCTATGGGAAGTGTCGGATGGATTGTTGCAGAGGGGCTTAAAGATATAAAACAGAGATTTGAACTTCTGTACGAATATATGGATTGGAACCTTACACTGGGTGAAGATGTGTTGATCGTCTATCCTAAGATTATGCAGATACAGACAGAAGTATGTATCTATCCAATCGAACTGGAGAATCGGATGAAGATGGAAGCCTGTTATGGTAACTTCCAGCAGGTGAGGAAGATAATTAAGAGCTTCCATACATATTTCTCATCAGGTAAGCTCTATACACCCAAAGATATAAAAGAATGTTATGTTCGGTTTATCTGGGCATTTATCCATATCACGAAAGAGATTGATGTGCTGGATTATGAAAGGCTGAACCAGCAGGAGATTCTGGATCGGGTGATGGGAGCCAAGATGTTTTCTGAATTGGAGGAAACATTTGAAGAATTGCTTGGGAAGGTGAATGCGAGGGTAAAGGATGAAGACGAAATTACTCATCTGACGGTGAGGAGAATTAAAAGTATGATCCATGAATTCTATCAATCAGGGATTACGTTGGATGAGATTGCATTAAAGCTGAATCTTACACCGGAATACTTAAGTACGCAGTTCCATAAGGAGACAGGGGAGACTTATAGCAGTTACCTGAAAAATTACAGGATCAATAAGGCCAAGGAATTACTTATTGGGACTCAGAAGAAGCAGTACAATGTTGAGTGTCGGTATGCTTGCAGGATGCAGCGGCGGTTCAGGATCAGACGGAGACTCTGGCTCGGGCGGAGCGGATTCGGGGGAATCAGATGCGCAGGCCGGAAAGGAAGTTACGATCTGGTATTACTGGGAGACGGAAGGACATCAGAAAGCGCTTGATAAAGTCATCAATGATTATAACGATTCACAGGATGAGATTGAGGTAAGTGCAAAATACGTACCTTTTGCGGATTTTAAGAAACAGTTATCGGTAGGCGCTTCAGCAGATGAATTGCCGGATATCGCGATTCTGGATTCACCGGATCATGCATCTTATGCGACGATGGGAATCTTTGCAGATCTGACGGATAAGTTTGAAGTATCGAATTATTACGAGGGTGCGGTGGATTCCTGTACGATTGACGGAACGTTATACGGAGTGCCGTTTGGAGTAAATTGCCTGGGACTCTATTATAACGAAGAGATGCTTGAGGCGGCACAGTGTGAAGTGCCAGAGACATGGGATGAACTGAAGGATACAGCTAAGAAGCTGACCAAGGATAATGTGACAGGACTTGCCTTCTGCAGCCTTCAGAATGAAGAAGGTACGTTCAACTTCTCGCCATGGTTGTGGTCCACGGGTGCAAGCTCTTATGAGATGGATTCAGAAGGCGGCATAAAAGCGCTTACGCTGGCGAAGGATCTGGTTGAATCCGGCGCTATGAGCAAAGAGTGTATCAACTGGACACAGGGTGACGTTATGAATCAGTTTATCTCAGGAAATGTGGCAATGATGGTGAATGGTCCGTGGCAGATTCCGACGATGAAGCAGGAAGCGCCGGATCTGAAATGGAATGTTGCGCTGATTCCAAAGGACAGTGAGTATGCATCTGTTCTTGGCGGGGAGAATTATGCGGTAATCGCAGGAGGAAATGAGGAAGGCGCGCTTGATTTCCTGGAATATGCAACAGAGCAGGAGCAGGTAGAATATCTGATGGATTCCTTTGGATACATATCGGCGGACAAGACGATTGCAGAGGGACAGTTTACAGACGACGCAGTAATGCAGACATTTACAGAAGAGCTGAATTACGCAAAGGCAAGAGGACCGCTTGCAGAGTGGCCGGAAGTGTCAGACGCGATTTCCCTTGCATTTAATCAGGCTATGACAGGAGAGGCGGCGCCGGAGGAGGCAGCTAAGACTGCGCAGCAGACGATAGACGGGATTGTAAACCAATAGTGAGGCATGAATGCGGAGTATACGGATAAGTCCGTATACTCCTTTTTACGCCAAAATGAGCGGCAAACCGTTCATATGGGGTACTGAGTATGGAAGGAGAAGACAGAGATGAATCAAATAAAGAAAAAGGGTTTTTTTAAATTTGATAACATAGGAATATTATTTGTACTTCCGGCGTTTATCTATATGTTGATTTTTGTAGGATACCCGATCGTAAGGAATATTGTTTTGAGCCTCCAGGATGTTACCGTGAGGACTCTGACTGCGGATTCCAAACCGTTCGTAGGATTTAAGAATTACATGAAGATATTTCAGGATCCGGTATTTACCAAGTCCATGCTGAATACACTGATTTTCACATTGTGCTGTCTGGCAGTGCAGTTTGTAATCGGATTTCTGCTGGCATTATTCTTCAATCAGCATTTTAGTGTCGCAAAGCCGGTGAGGGGGCTCTTATTAATTCCGTGGATGATTCCGATCACGGTTACGGCGTTGATGTTTAAGTTCATCTTTGGTACGGATGTGGGAATCTTGAATTACTTTTTGAAGAGCATAGGCATCATATCGCAGAATATAGACTGGCTTACATCAGCCAATACGGCACTGTTTGCAATTGTCTGCGCCAATGTGTGGATTGGGATTCCGTTTAATATGATCTTGATTTCAACAGGGCTGACGACGATTCCGAAAGAATTATATGAGAGCGCCTCCATTGACGGCGCAGGGAAGGTGCAGACATTTTTCAAGATTACGCTGCCGCTTCTGCGCACCACTATCGAGTCTGTATTGATTCTTGGATTTATCTATACCTTTAAGGTATTTGACCTTGTATATGTTATGACAGGCGGCGGACCAGTGAATTCTACACATATGCTGTCAACGTACTCTTACAAGCTTTCTTTTGAAATGTTCAAATACAGTGAAGGTGCGGCGGTTGCCAACGTTCTGCTGGTAATCTTGCTGATTGTGGGAGTATTTTACTTAAGGGCAACGAAGGAGGATGATGAGTAATGGATGAAGAGAAAAAGATTCAGGGTAAGAAAAATATAGCGTTATCAGTGGTGGCGATCCTTTTGCTGTGTGTGCTGCTGTTCCCGGTGTTCTGGATTGTTGTGACATCGCTGAAGACGGAGCAGGAGATCTTCCAGATTCCGCCTACGATCATTCCAGAGAAGCTGAATCTGAAGACTTACGCGGCGCAGGTCGAGAATGGCGATTTTAACATGTTCCGTTCCTTTGGGAACAGCTTCATCATCTCGATCGGGGCAACGCTGATCTCCGTAATTTTATCGGTTCCGGCGTCCTACGGGATTGCGAAATATAAGTTCAAAGGAAGGAAGATTATGCTTCTGGGTTTCCTGGTAACACAGATGCTTCCGGTTGCAGTGCTTCTGACCCCTATGTTTATACTGTTCAAGGGGATGCATATATACAATACGCCGGCTGCGGCAGTTATTGCAGATGCGACGATCGGGATTCCGTTCTCTATTCTTATCCTGAAGAATTATTTTGCGTCTATTCCCCGGGAGTTAGAGGAAGCGGCATATATCGACGGCTGCAATCATTTTACCGCGTTTATCCGGGTACTGATCCCGATAGCGAAGCCGGGCGTTATGGTCTGTGCGATCTTCTCATTCCTGTATGCATGGGGAGATCTGGCATACGGCATGACCTTTATCATTGACCAGCAGAAACGTCCGATCACAGCAGGAATCTTCAACTTTATGGGGCAGTATGGAACGAAATGGAGCTATCTGACGGCATTCGCAGTCGTAACGATTATTCCGGTGGCTTTAATCTTTATCTTTATGCAGAAATATATTATCAGCGGTATGACCAGCGGTGCGGTGAAGGGCTAGTAAATCAGTGTTAGAAAGGAATGAAGAACATGCTTAGACAGGAATCAGGCCGTATCATCTATCATTATGATGCGGAAGAAGTGTGGATTGAACCGTGGGGAAAGAATGCGGTAAGGGTAAGGGCAACGAAGAATGACAGGATGCTGCCGGAAGACTGGGCTTTGATAAAGCAGGAAGCACCGGCAGGGGCAAAGATACGGGTGGATGAAGACGGCGCGGCGCTTCAGAACGGAAAGCTTAAGGTCTGTATCACAAAGGGCGGAAAGATTACTATGTACAACCAGAACGGAACGCTTCTTCTGGAGGAATACTGGCGTAACCGCCGGGATGTGACAGATCCCAAATGCAGTGCCATAGAGGTAGAGGCGAGAGAATTTCGGCCGAACATAGGCGGAGATTATCACCTGACCATGCGATTTGAATCCCTGGATCCGGATGAGAAGATATACGGTATGGGGCAGTATCAGCAGCCGTATCTGAATCTGAAGGGGCTGGATCTTGAGATGGCCCACAGGAATTCTCAGGCGAGTGTCCCCTTTGCTGTCTCATCCAGAGGATATGGAATCCTCTGGAATAATCCGGGGGTCGGCAGAGCTGTATTTGGGAAGAATATTATGAGCTTCGAGAATTACGGAACCAAGATGTTGGACTACTGGTTTATGGCGGGAGATACTCCGGCGGAGATTGAAGAGGCTTATGCGAAGGTGACCGGGACAGTGCCCATGATGCCGGAGTATGGGCTTGGATTCTGGCAGTGTAAGCTGCGTTACCAGACGCAGGAGGAACTTCTGGAGGTGGCAAGAGAATATAAGAGAAGAAAGCTTCCGATTGACCTGATCGTCATCGATTATTTCCATTGGCCGAGACAGGGAGAGTGGAAGTTCGATCCGGTCTATTGGCCGGATCCGGATAAAATGATTGAGGAACTTAACGATATGGGGATAGAACTTATGGTCTCTATCTGGCCGACGGTAGACAGAGAGTGTGAAAACTACGAGGAAATGCTGGAAAAGGGATATCTGATACGGACAGAGAGAGGTTTTCGCACGGGGCTTGATTTTGAGGGAGCGACGATCCACTATGATGCCACCAATCCGGGAGCGAGAAGATTCGTATGGGAGAAGGTGAAAGAGAACTACTACGATAAGGGTATCAAGGTGTTCTGGCTTGACGAGGCGGAGCCGGAATATACGGCTTATGATTTTGATAATTATCGTTATTACAGGGGAACAGACTTGGAGATCGGGAATATCTATCCGTTGGAATATGCCCGGACATTTTATGAAGGAATGGAAGAGGAAGGACAGAAAGATATCGTTAACCTGTTAAGATGTGCATGGGCGGGAAGTCAGAAATACGGCGCACTGGTATGGTCAGGAGATATTGCATCGAGCTTTGGCAGTATGAGAAATCAACTTGCGGCAGGTCTTAATATGGGCCTGGCAGGGATTCCCTGGTGGACCACAGACATCGGGGGGTTCCATGGAGGAGATCCCAACGATCCGGCGTTTCGGGAATTGTTCGTCAGATGGTTTCAATGGGGAACTTTCTGTCCGGTCATGAGGCTTCACGGAGACCGGGAACCCAGACAGCCCCAGGTAGGAACAACCGGAGGCGCCCACTGCAGATCCGGGGCGGCCAATGAAGTATGGAGCTATGGAGAAGAAGTGTATCAGATCTGTGAGAAGTACATGCGCATGCGTGAAGAGATGCGGGGTTATACCAGGAGACTCATGCAGGAGGCGCATGAGAAGGGAACGCCGGTTATGCGGACTATGTTCTATGAATTTCCCCAGGATGCGGCATGCTGGGAGACGGAGGATGAATATATGTACGGCGATAAGCTTCTCATAGCGCCGGTTCTTGAGGCGGGAGCGGCAGTACGGAAGGTATATCTTCCGAAAGGCGGGATGTGGAAGGAGTGTGAGAGCGGCAAGGAATACAGCGGAGGGAAAGAGATAGAAGTTCCGGTTTCTCTTGAGAGTATACCGGTATTTTTAAGGATTAGATAGCTATAATGCTGTTGTATGTCAGGTAGAAGTTAGAGACTGCTAGTACAGCGTTGCGTAATTAGCAATGAATTCTGCACTCGCTGTACTAGGCATTCTGGCAACCTCTTTCGTGATGTTCAATAAGAGAACGAACTCCGCAATTTATCCTACGATTTGTAATGATACAGACTCGTTCCGTTTAAAATATTGTCGATCTGCCGGTTCACAACCTGTTCGAGCATGATGAGCCGTTCTTTTGGAAGATCAAATTCTCCATCCTGTCGGAAATGGAATCCCTTAAGATTCAGCAATTCCTGCCTAAGCTGAGAGGTCAGCAGGCTGTGAGCCGTTGTATTGAAATCCACCCCAATCCTTGGGATCTGCTGTTTCAGATATTCTGATACATTCTCCGGCGGTTTCAAGCCGTACAGAAGACTGCGGTTGTGATCAAACACGGGCGCCATGCCAAGGATTTCCTGTGTCCGGTTATCTACCATAAACCCATAGTTTCCGGCATGGCGATCCTCATTAACAATCAGCGCGTCCAAAACGATCATTCTGCGGAATTCATCTTCAAGCCCTATTCCGGAAAAATATTCCATCAGGTAGGAAACTTTATTATGCTTTCGCTCATCCAATAGTTTTATTGCCGGAACATATCCTTCCGATTCGGACGTGAACAACGGGCAGCTGGAGACAATTCTTCCGTGCCATTCTCCGATCTTGTAATCCACGGCGTCCGGACAGATGATTTTAGCCAATTGTGACGCGTAATAATCGGAAAAAGGCTCAATCTCATAGGAATCAGACCCGGTTTTCAGCAAATATATCTCATTTTCCCGGCGAATCCAGCATTTTGCATAGAGTCCGTCTGTTCCGTATTCAGGCGATGTGGAGGAAAAATCGGTCTCATAATCTCCGCCGTCAAATGCGATCTGCGCGATGACTTCGTTGAAATCATTCTGATAAAGCGATACTTCCCTCCAGCACAATTGACTGTCAGTGGATTTGACCCAGAAGGTATCATTCAGGCTTAACGCCCTTGACACTTCAAGAAATCCTTCCAGATCATCACATCCTGCCTGCCGCAGAAGTTTTAGGATGTGCTTCCTGTGCTTCGGCGCTTGCCGGTGTGTAATAAAACTCTGGATATCCGTAAATCCCGGCGGAAGCGGAAGGCCGAAATCATCCTGTTCTTCCAGCAGGACTTCGCCGTATTCATTTTTGGCAGAGGTGAAAAGCATTACTTTTTCATCTTGATTCATCAGGAAGTATTCCCGCTGTTTTTTCATAATCCCGGCCTCCTTCCTATCGTTTTTAGATCTGCCTGGCCGCCCTTGTATTGGCTTCTATAAGAGTTCTTCTTTCTTCCCAAGAATCGCTTCGCATGCGGCACATGCGGCGCAATCGCAGTATTTGGCGCCGGAAGCTTTCAATTCCTGTCCGTGGGCAAGCACGTTCTTCGCCAGTTCTTCGCCGAATACCTGCGCACCGGCCTCAGATCCGGCGAACGCGATCAGGCCGTCGATCGGCATAATGTCTTCTTCGAGTTCTGCGATCAGGTTCCTGGTTGCCTCGGCTTCCTTGTCAGTTCCAAGGGCGTCAAGCCAGTTCTGGGCGATCTCCTTAGCTTCCGGGCAGCAGGAAGATGCTGCGATCAGTTCATTTACCTTCTGTGTTACAAATTCTTTTACTTCTGCGTTCATAATAATTACTCCTTTCGATCATGCGCATCCGGCATTAGTGTATCGTTGGTCTTGCATTCTTGAGATTCGTGTGGATCCGGTCAAGCATCCTCTCACATAGGCGGATCTCTTCTTCTGTGAAACCTGCATAGAAGATATCCGTCATCTGGTCTGATACTTCCGTATAGTCAGATTGAAGCATCCGCGCCTTTGCTGTGAGCGTAAGCAGAGTCTTCCTGCGGTCCGTCGGGTCAGCGGCCCGGCAGACAAGCTCAGAAGCTTCCATCCGGTCGATCATACTGGTCAGGGTGGTCGCGGCAAGCCCGGTCCTGTCAGCGAGTTCTCTTAAGGAAATGTATTCTTCCTGCCACAGGACATAGAGGATCCGTCCCTGCGCTCCGTTGAAGGCATCAATGTTCTTCTGAGCCAGAATCCGTTCAAAGATCCTGTCGCTCAGATGCTTGATCTGTGAAATAATATTGCCTCCCTGAATCTCCATAGCAATGTCCTCCTTTGTAGGATTATACTATATAGGAGTAAAATTGTAAAGAGTGATGATAAAAAATGATATCTGATGCGATTGACTTGAGTCCTACCCTCAAGTTTACTATATTACATAGAAACATAAGTTATAAGAAGGAGGAGACGAATGAAAAAGAGAGTGTTAGCCTTATGTCTTATCGTTGCTATGTCTGCCGGACTTGCCGTTGGGTTCGGCTCTGAGAGTGGGGATGACGGGGCAGAAAAGACGGACAAAGCCAAGAAGACAGAAAACACGGAGAAGGTATTTAATATGCCGATTGGCGCGATGCCGGAGGTGCTGGCTCCTACAGACGGAACGGCGACTGCCATGACCTATTTGCAGGCCATGTATGAGAGATTATACTGTATTGATTCAGATGGGGAATATACATATTTTCTTGCAGATTCCTGCGAGGGCTCAGAGGATGCCCTGACCTATACGCGGTATTAATTTCGGACCGGAATTTTTGAATCGGGATATGGAATGTTTAGACAGTACAGCCGTTACAATGGCGAAGCATGCCAGGCATATGATAAATCTTGGAGGAACGGAGTGCGTTGGTATTGGGACAGATTTCGATGGAATCAGGGGTAATCTGGAGATCGGGGACTGCTCCCGAATGTCGATTCTTGAGGATGCACTGAGGAAAGAAGGCTTCAAGGGAAGCGAGATTGAAAAGATTTTTTACAAAAATGTAATGCGGGTAATAGAAGAGAGTATGTAAAATATTGAAAATAATTCAGTCCACTGTTGAAAGGCGCTTTCAGCGGGCTGAATTATTTTTGGAAAAATGGAGATGATAGAATTAAAAAGATTTTATAAATATAGAAAAATAATAATAGAATTAAATAAATTTAATTTTATTGTGTGAGAAAGAAAAATGTGATAATATAGATTATGACAGAATACCTTGTGAAATGGCTATAATGGGGTGCGTTTGGGTACGGATTGACAATAACATGAGGAGGCGGAGAAAATGGTAAAAAGAGAACTATATTTGAAAGAGATCCGGCCATTTTATGAATCGGAGATGGTGAAGGTTATTACCGGAATCCGGCGCTGCGGGAAATCGACTCTTCTGCGTCAGATCATGGATGAGATCAGGACGGCCGGGGTGCCGGAGGAATGTATCTTGTATATGAATTTTGAGGATTATAAGTATAAGGCGTACTGTGAACCGGGAGCATTTTATGAATATGTGGAGTCGAAGGTGACCCGGCAGGAAAAGCATTACTTGTTTTTTGATGAGATTCAAAATGTGAATGAATTTGAGCTGGTGGTCAACTCATTCCGAGCGACCCATGATGTCAGCATCT
>CANTDX010000076.1 GCA_947652615.1 uncultured Dorea sp.
GGGTGAATGAGGATGTGGCGGGATGGATATACTGTGAGGGTACGGTGATTGATTATCCGGTCATGCAAGGGAAGGATAATGACTTGTATCTCCACCATGCCTACGACAGGTCTTACAGTGTATCCGGGTCCATCTTCGTTGATGCGCAGAACCGGCGTGGGTTCGTGGATTCGAATACGATCATTTACGGCCATCATATGAAGAATGGTTCCATGTTCGCGTCATTGTCCGGCTGGGCGGATCAGCGTTACTATGAAGCACATCCGGTCATGTGGCTTCTGACTCCGGAACGGGATTATAAGATCATTCTGTTCAGCGGGTATACCACATCTGCCGATTCAGATACCTACACGATGTTTTCAGAACCTACACAGGAGTTTAAGGAGTATCTTGGGAATGTGGCGGCGAAGTCGGATTTCCATGCAGAGACGGAACTTCCGGCGGACGGGCATTATGTAGTGCTTTCGACCTGTGCATATGTATTCGACAATGCCAGGTATGTGCTGCACGGGAGGCTGGTACCTGCGGACAGTGCAGGAGGGGTGAAGATGTCCGGTGAATGAAGAGAAGTAATGGTTCGGTTTGTCTGAATTATTATAAGGAGAGAAGAGGGGATTATGGGAAATAACGAAGAAGAAATAGACAATACCCTGCACGTGCGGATGTTTGGGAATTTTTCTATGACCTGGAATAACCGGCTGATCGTCGGCGGGGGCAAGTCCAGCGAGACACAGTTCGCGTATCTGATGCAGCTATTGCTGCACCATCGGGAAAATGGAGTCAGCAGGGATTATCTGGAACGGTTTCTTTTCGAGGACAGGGATATCCGGGATCTTCATCATGCGACGCGCAGCGTGATCTATAATGCGAAGAAGAAGCTTAAGACATCCGGACTTCCTGACATCAATTATATAGAACAGGACAAGGGGATCTTCCGCTGGACGGATCAGATTCCGGTCATAGAGGACGCGTCGGAACTGGACAGGCTCTTTAAGGAGGCCGAAGAGCAGGAAGACCCGGAACGGGAGCTTGAGTTATATCTGGAAGCAAGCCACTGCTATACCGGTGAGTTCCTGGAATCGCAGATGAGCGTCGTGTGGGTAGCGCAGGAGGCCAGGCGATACCGGGGAATCTTCTGCGCCTGCGTGGAGCGGGCGGTGGAGCTGCTGAGAGAGTCGCAGGACTATCTTCAGATGGAGAAGCTTGGGCTGTATGCCGCCAGGGTCCTGCCGCTGGCGGACTGGGAGACCGTCACGATGGAAGCGCTGGTGGCGCTTGGAAGGGAGGAAGAAGCCGGACGTCTCTATGACGATACGGTGGAAATGTATTTCCAGGAGCAGGGGCTTCGCCCTTCGGAGCGTCTGATGGAGCTGTTTGGGAAGCTTGGTACGCAGATGGGGCATCATTATGAGATCCTGGATTCCATACAGGAACGGCTGATCGAGGGGAAGGAAGAGCTGCCGGGAGGGTATTTCTGTTCCTATCCGGTGTTCCAGGGCATTTATCAGATGATCGGGCGTATTATGGAGAGAGGCGGACAGTCGGTCTATCTGATGCTGTGTACGATCGTGGACAGCAAGGGGAATCCTATGCGGGACGGACCGATACTGGAGGAATTGTCAGAGCGCCTGGAGGAAGCGATCGGCAGTTCGGTCCGGCGCAGTGATGTGATCAACAGATACGGGAAGGGGCAATATCTGGTGCTCCTGATGAATATCACGCAGGAGAACTGCAGGATATTGCAGAAGCGGATCAATGATCATTTCCTGGTGGGCAGGCAGCGCACGGGGATCCAGTATCATGTGAACAGTGTTGTCTGTACGTCTGCGGGGGAGCGGATCTTATAGTTTTTAGAGAAGGGAAGTTGGAGGGATGGAGAGATCTCAGTGTTATATAGGAGCACCAAACGGAGCAGTATTGTGTGTGGACCGGGTCTGGAGGGATCAGTTTATCGGAAGGCTCTATCATTCATACAGTTCGGAGGCGCTGAGAGTTGAGGGTATGCAGCTCTTGTTTGAGCTGGAGAGGTTTTACGATGCGATTAATTTTCCGTATCCTGCGACGAATCAACGGACATTCCAGCATGTGAAACGGAATATAAGAAGTAAGGAAGGGAAAGAGAAGAAAATGAGTGAAGATGAATTGCTGAGTAAGCATGGGGATTTGGGGACATTTATTATACGTGTGCAGCATAGACAGAACAGCAGTTGGCAGGGCAGGATCACGTGGATGGACAAGAACGAGACGATTCATTTTCGGTCGATCTGGGAGATGATCAAGCTGATCGCCAGTGCGCTGGATACGGTCAGCGAACAGGAAGGCTATGGAGAAGAGAGCTGGACGCAGGAGCAGGGGGAGCAGATAACTGGATAAATGATAGCAAAGACACTCATGATCTAAGATGTTTTTAGAAAATGGGTGGCTTTTTTTTGGAGTATTTGCTAAAATAATTTGGAGTGGTTCAATAAGGAGGACAAGCAATGCAGGATCTAACGTTTGGAGAACAGGTCAAGATTATTTTGAGCCGTAAGGATATGACGATCAAGGAACTTGCTAAGAAGATCGAAGGGCGTACCGGGAAGAAGATGTCCCGTCAGAACCTAACGCAGAGGCTTGGCAGGGATAATTTTCAGGAAAGAGACATGCGTATGATCGCGGAGATTCTTGGATGTCCCTTCTATCTGAATATTCTGGATGACAGCATTCCGGCGGAGAAGACTGAGGATGAGGCAGATACAATACAGAGAACGGAGAATGTCCCGGCAGCGGGAAGGGAACCGGCAGAGAACGGGGAGGCGGCGCAGCCCAGGGAGCAGGCGGATACGCCCGCAGATGGGCCGGCAGCAGATAAGCCGGCAGCAGATGAACCGGCGGTGTCTGGGACGAAGGCGGATACCGGCGCCGGCAATGTGTCGGATGAGCCGGAAGGAGACGCAGCCGATCAGAATGAATCCGGCGGTATGGCGAACGAGAGAGATATCACGATCGGCGAATTGGTAGATATACATAAGAAGCTGGATGTGCTGGAGAGTGCGGTGAAGGGCTCCGGTCTGGATGAAGGGGGAGCTGTGCCTGATGCGCAGCAGTCCGGGGAGCAGACGGGAGCCCAACCGGCAGAGACGCCGGCGGCATCCGGAACAGGCATCGGGCAGGAGCATCCGGGGAATCGGGAATATCCGGGAGACCGGGCAGACCAGGAGCAGCCGGAATATCCGGGAGGTCAGCCCGGCGGGAATCGAGCAGAATATCCGGCAGATCAGGTCGGCGGGAATCATGCGGGATACCCGGGAGATCAGCCCGGCGGGAATCAGGCGGGATATCCGGGAGGTCAGCCTGGCGGGAATCATGCAGAATACCCGGGAGATCAGCCCGGCGGGAACCAGGCAGAATATCAGGAGTTCCGGGAGGAATATGCAGGCGAGATGACGGAGGAGCCGGTGGAGCAGCTTCTAGCAGAGATAGAGTCTCTGGAGATCCCTCCAAAGAAGGAGGAGAAGCAGGAGGAGCGGCCCCATGGCTGGAGAGCGTATTTCAAGCAGCGGTTCAAGAAGCTGGGGAAGGAGACTGCCGTAGTACGGGAGGAATCATACCGTACAGACAGGCAGACGGCGTCAAAGGAGCAGGAATATCCGGCGGCAGGATATGGCGCGGCGGATCAGGGCGAGCCTGCGGCGGATGTCTACGGCGCGGCTTATCAGGAGGAGTATCCGGTGAATCGCGGGCCTGGCTATGAGGCGGCTTATGGAGAGGAATATCCGGCGGGCGAGGATGATAACGGCGGGTATGGCTATGCCGAAGCAGAGGGAATGGAATATCCGGATTACGGATATGAATACGGAGAAGAACCGGGAGAACTGCAGCAGGAAGAGGATACGGTTCCGGGAGAGCTGAATCCTTATACCGGACAGGAATATGAATCCAACAGCGTCCGTATGCATCCGTCAAGAATCGGGTATGTACAGGTGTACGACAGAGAGAATCATCAGTGGACGGATATGACGGAATGGGCATTCCTGGGTTACCAGGAGCGCAAGAAGCAGCTCCTTGGCAAGGACTATGACCCGCCGATCTACCTGGATTGATTCGGATACGAAGGAGAGAGGAATCGCGTGAACTGGGAACGATTGTTGTCAACGAAGAGAAGCAGGGGGAATTCGGGGAAGCATGTACGCAGCGCGGATCTGCGGAGCGAATTCGAGAGAGACTATCACCGTATTATCGGCAGTGCGTCTTTCCGCCGCCTGCAGGATAAGACGCAGGTATTTCCTCTGGATAAGAGTGATTTTATCCGGACGAGGCTTACCCATTCTCTGGAGGTGTCTTCCTTCGCCAAGTCGCTGGGACAGAACATTGGAGAAAATATTTTGGTATATAAGAAAGATTCCAGTTTCACCCCCGGGATGAAAGAGGATATCTGCAACATCCTGCAGTGCGCAGGGCTGATCCATGATATCGGGAATCCGCCTTTCGGACATTTCGGAGAAGAGGCGATCCGGGAATGGTTTCGGAGGAAGCTCCCGGTGATGACGTATCACGGCAGGCCTATTGATCAGGTATTGACGCCGCAGATGAAGGAGGATCTCTATCATTTTGAGGGAAATGCGCAGGCGTTGAGGCTTGTGAGCAAGTTACATTTCCTTGTGGATGAGAATGGGATGAACCTGACCTATGCGCTGCTGAATACGATCGTGAAGTATCCGGTGTCTTCTATGGAGATCAATGAGAATTCCGGCAATATCAAGGACAGGAAGCTTGGATATTATTATGCGGATCAGGAGATCTTCGAGGAGATATCAAGAGAGACGGGGACGAACGGCTGCAGGCATCCGCTGGCCTTCATCCTGGAGGCGGCGGATGATATCGCGTATAAGACGGCAGATATTGAAGATGCTTTTATCAAGGGATTCTTAAGCTACCACAAGCTGCTTACGGAGCTTACCAGGCTTCAGGAGTCCTGCGCCCATGATGAGATGGGAGGTTTTCTGCCGGCGGACAAGCTTCAGGAGCTCTATCTGCGGGGCATGGAGAGGCATGTGGAAGATCTGGAGGAGTATGCGGTCAAGAACTGGATCGTGAGGGTCCAGGGATTCCTGATCAGTTGTGCGACATATGGATTTACCTCCAATTATCAAATGATTATGCAGGGAAGCTACGGGCATGACCTCTTCTACCAGACATTTGCCCAGAAGTTGATGGATCTGCTGGGGGATCTGGCGATGCGAGAGGTATTTACTTCGGATGCGATCTATAAGATGGAGGTTGCGGAAGGTGCGATGCTGGATTTCCTGCTTGATATGTTCATCGGTGCGGTCGTGGAATATGATGACGGATCAGAGGGGATGGATTCTCTTGGCAGGCGTATGGCGGCGTTTATCTCCAGTAACTACAAGAGGGCTTACAGATGTCAGGCCAAGGGGAAGCATGAGGTTGAGAGGCTGTATCTGCGGCTTTTGCTGGCGACGGATTATATCTGCGGGATGACGGACAGCTATGCGAAGCGGTTATATCAGGAATTGAAGGCAATTTTATGATGAGAGGTATTTTTTCTGATCCTGGGGAATAGATTGTGATAAAAAGACCAGGATTGGAAGTGAAGGCTTGAAGCGGTTTATTCGTTATCTGTATGAGTGTGATAAGGGCAAGAGACTGCGGAATGTAGGTTTTGTTAAAGTAGAGCAGGGAGAAGAGGACTGTACGCTGCATATTCACGGCAAGGGACTGCACATGAGAGGAGATCGGCAGCTTGCGTTATATCTTTTTTATGATGAGAACGGTGAATGTACCGGTATCTACCAGGGAACGGTGGATAATGTGAATCCTGCCATTAATTACAGGCTGTATTATACGAAGGAAGATGTGGCTGTACCGGATAATTTCCCAAGGATCAACGGAATTATATTGGAGAGTGAGAACGGACGCAGATATGCGGCTGTCTGGAATGATACGCCGGTTGATGTGAGCCGGATGCAGGTTCTAAGGCCCGGGGCAGAAAGAACAGCAGATATGCCGCCGGAGGCCGAAGATGTGGTGGAAGTCCGGAATATGCCGGAAGAGAGAAGAGCCGGGAATGCAGAGGATATACCGGAGTCCGAAGTAGCCGGGGATTCGGTAGAAGATAGGCAGGAGCAGACTGATGCTGCAGGACGGACAGAGAGCCTGGAACAGACGGAGATGCCGCGGGAAGAGGGGACGGTTCGGAGGATGGATACCCTGCAGGGGGTGAATTCTGTACAGGGCGAGAATCCTCTGCCGCTTGAGAATCCTTCGCCGGAGGTATGCGAGGAAGAGGAGATCGTGCCGGAAGAAGAGCCTGCCAGACAAGATTCTGGGGTGCGGCTTCAATGTACGAAGATCCAGAGGAATGATCTGGCCAGATTACCCAGATGCGAGTGGAAATGGGCGAATAACAGCTTCCTGCTGCATGGATACTATAACTACCACCATCTTGCCCTTATAAACGACGGGGAGAATTACAGGCTTGGAGTGCCGGGGATCTACCATCCCCAGGAAGCGAAGGCAGCCAGTACATTCGGATTCACGGAATTTATTCCTCATGAGGATATGACGATGGATCTGACGGACGATGAGAAGAGCAGTCAGGATCAATTCGGATACTGGTGCAGACAGGTGAAGAAGCCTATGAAAATGTAAGGAGTTAATCAAGGAACGATATGCAGAGTTTGGATGAGAAGTACATGAAGGAGGCAATCCGGCAGGCGAAGAAAGCATATGCCATCGGAGAGGTGCCGATCGGGTGTGTGATTGTGTACGAGGATAAGATCGTGGGCCGGGGATATAACCGAAGAACTGTGGATAAGAATACACTGGCGCATGCCGAGCTGATCGCGATCAGGAAGGCGAGTAAGAAGCTGGGAGACTGGCGGTTGGAAGGATGTACCATGTATGTAACCCTGGAGCCGTGCCAGATGTGTTCCGGGGCGATCGTACAGTCCCGCATGACCAGAGTGGTCGTGGGATGTATGAATCCCAAGGCCGGATGTGCGGGTTCTGTCTTGAATCTGCTTCAGATGGAAGAATTCAACCATCAGGCGGAATTGACGACAGGGGTCCTGGGCGACGAGTGCAGCCAGATGATGAAGGCATTTTTCAAAGAATTAAGGGCATCAAAGACATCAAAAAAGAAGGCGGAGGATCAGTAATTCATCCGTCTTCTTTGTACTCTTCTTATGTGCATTGCGCGTCGAACGCAGACTCCCGGACGTTACCTTGACAGTTAACTCAGCCCAGGCACCCTTACGGCACCCGGAAGGTTCTGCTTAGTGCTGCTTCGTTCCCGACCTGACACGATTCACAGATTCCCGTCGCGTAAGACCCAAGCCTCAACGCCACTTGTCAAGGGCAGCTCCGCAAATCTGTGCCCTCAGCGCAATATCACCCCTGCTATAGCGGATTGCAGGTACAAGGTACCGCTAACACCCCGGCTGCACAGTTTATAATTTTAATGTATTATGGGGCAAATGTCAAGAGAACGCCAAATAAAAAGGAGACCAGAACATGAAAATATTACTTGCCGCAGTGAATGCCAAATACATACACACCAATCTTGCCGTCTGCAGCCTGCAGGCATATGCCGGGGAGCATGTGAAGGGAGCGGATGTAGAGATTGCGGAATATACCATTAACCAGCAGAAAGATGATATCCTGATGGACATCTACAGGAGAGGGGCGGATATCCTCTGCTTCTCCTGCTATATCTGGAACCTGGACTATATAGAAGAACTTGTCCGGGATATGGCGAAGCTTCGGCCGGATATGCCGATCTGGCTTGGCGGGCCGGAGGTGTCATACGATGCGCCGGATGTACTGGCGCGCCTTCCGGAGGTGACGGGTGTGATGAAAGGAGAAGGCGAGGAGACCTTTGCCGGGCTGTGCCGCTGCTATCAGGGGTGTGAAGGGGAGAGTCTCCGGTCATTAAGGGGGATCGCTTTCCGCGATGCGGACGGAACGGTCAGGGACAACCCCTGGCGGCCGGTCATGGATCTTAACGACGTCCCGTTCGTATATCATCATATGGAAATGTTCAGGAATAAGATCATCTATTACGAGAGCAGCCGGGGCTGCCCGTTCTCCTGCAGCTATTGCCTGTCCTCTGTGGACAAGCAGCTAAGATTCCGCGATCTCGGGACGGTCAGGAGGGAACTGCAGTTTTTTATCGACCAGGAAGTGCCGCAGGTCAAGTTCGTGGACCGGACGTTTAACTGCAGGCATGAGCATGCCGCTGCCATATGGAAATATATTGCAGAGCATGACAGAGGAATCACGAATTTTCATTTTGAAGTGGCGGCGGATCTGCTGAATGAGGAAGAACTTGAGATCCTGGGCAGTATGCGGCCGGGGCTTGTCCAATTGGAGATCGGAGTGCAGTCTACGAATCCCGATACCATCCGGGAGATCCGGCGGACGATGGATTTCGGCAGGGCCAGAAGAGCGGTGGAGCGAATCCGGGAGAAGGGCAATATCCACCAACACCTGGATCTGATCGCAGGACTGCCCTTCGAGGATATGGAGAGCTTTGCCAGATCCTTCGACGATGTCTATGCGCTTGGGCCGGATCAGCTTCAATTGGGCTTCCTCAAGGTATTGAAGGGCTCTTATATGGAAGAAAAGAAGCAGGAGTACGGTCTTGTGTATAAGAGCCGTCCGCCCTATGAGGTATTATATACCAGATGGCTCTCTTATGAGGACATGATGCGGCTTAAGGGAATCGAAGAGATGGTGGAGGTCTATTATAACAGCAGACAGTTTACCCACACGCTGGAAGCACTTGAGGCACGGTATCCATCTGCCTTCCTGATGTATGACGGTCTGGCCGGGTTCTATGAGGAACAGGGCCTTGGACAGGTACAGCATAAGCGGAGCGCCAGATATGAGATCCTGCTCCGGTATATTACCGCGGAATTCCCGGAAGAGGAAGAGCGGTTCAGAGAACTTCTTACTTATGATTATTATCTGCGGGAGAATGCCAAGTCCAGACCGGAATTCGCGGGAGAATATAAGGTTTCTAAGGAGGTCTTGCGGACCTTCTATGAGAATGAGGAATCACAGAGGAGATATCTTCCCGCTTACAGGGATTATGACAGGAACCAGATGCGCAAGATGACGCACCTGGAATATTTCGCACAGAAGGGGATCTATGTATTATTTGACTACAGGGAGAGGAACGCGCTCAGCCGGGATGCGGGCACTTGCCGGGTGGAGTTAAACAGTTAATTGTTGCAAAAGTAAGACAAAGAGTATAGAATATAGGAAATGTGTAATGATCAGATTAAGAAAGAAGAAGGTAGAGCATATGAATTTCAATGATAAGAGGACGAGAAGGATCATAGCCATCGTGATCATGGTGGTTATCGTAGCTATGATAGCGACCACGATCATTCCATATCTTATGGTATAGCGTGTAACAGTCCGGACAAGCATATAGGAGCAGGATGATATGAGGATAGATACAGAAGCAGGACAGCTTCTGCACGAGACAGCCGTCTCATGGGGCTGGTCGGAAGAGGCAGGTGTATATGCGCTTGCGCAGGCGGCGAATTCCCTTGCGGCGGCAGGCGCCGGGTGTATGGGGATGGAAGTGCAGATCGTGTTCCCGCCGCACGCAGATCATGTGAAGATCTATGCGATGGAGAGATGCATCCGCAAGACCTGCCGTGAGCGAGGGATCGAACTTAAGGATACGAAGCTTGTACCGTGCCCCTTGTACGCGGCTCCGGCGGTTACGGTCTCCGGGATCGGGTATCTTCCGGAGAGAGCGGATCAGACAGGCGCCAGGGCAGGGGAAGAGATCGTGCAAGTCAAATGGGCGGGCATGGAAGGGATGCTGAGGATTCTTGATGAGAGGGGAGAAGAACTGAGCCAGAGATTCGCCCCGGTATTCATCAGTCAGATCCGGTCTTACAGGGATGAGATATTCGCGGCGGCAGAACTTGAGACAGCAAGGGAGATGAAGGTGACGGCGGTACGCCAGATTACAGACGGCGGGATCCTGGCGGCGCTGTGGAAGCTTGCGAAAGAGACTGGGATGGGGATAGAGGCGGATATGAAGCGGATGTCTATCTTACAGGAGACGATAGAGGTCTGCGAGCATTACAGGCTGAATCCGTACCAGATGACATCGGCGGGAAGTTTCCTGATGCTTACAGAAGACGGCAAGGCTCTGGCAGATGCATTGGAGAGGAAGAAGATCCGGGCATCCGTGATCGGCCGCTTAACGGCGGGCAATGACAAATTGATCCATAATGGTGAGGATATTCGATATATTGACCGTCCTGCACCAGATGAGATATATAAGTTATTTATGGGAGGTAAGAACGATGGAAGAGATGAGAAATCAAATATTAAAGTATTTGGAGAAGAACAGCAGAGCTGACTTAGGAGAACTGGCGGTTCTTCTGGATTCTGATGAGGTGGCCATCGCCAATGAGATGGCGCAGATGGAGAAGGAGAAGATTATCTGCGGTTACCATACGCTGATCGACTGGGATAAGGCAGGTGTGGAACGTGTGAACGCGCTGATCGAGGTCAGCGTCAAGCCGCAGAGGGATAAGGGATTTGACAAGACGGCGGAGAGGATCTGTAATTATCCGGAAGTGACCGCCGTGTATCTGACATCCGGCGGATACGACCTGATCGTAACGGTGGAAGGCAAGACGCTTATGGAAGTGTCGCGGTTTGTCTCGGGCAAGCTGTCGCCGATCGAGGATGTGATAAGCACGACCACACATTTTATATTGAAGAAATACAAAGACCACGGAACCTTAATGTTCCATAAGAATAAGTCGGAAAGGATGCTGGTGACGCCGTAATGAGAGAGCCGTTATCTAAGAAAATTGTTGAAATAAAACCGTCAGGAATCCGTAAGTTTTTTGATATGGTAAGTGAGATGCCGGACGCGATCTCACTGGGAGTCGGTGAGCCTGATTTTGATACGCCGTGGAGGATCCGTGAGGAAGGGATCTATTCCCTTGAGCGTGGAAGAACCTTCTATACCTCCAATTCGGGACTTAAGGAATTGAAGACGGAGATAGGAAAATATTTACAAAGAAAGATTAATGTTTCCTATGATCCCAACAGCGAGATCATAGTGACGGTAGGAGGAAGCGAAGGGATTGATATCGCGCTCAGGGCCATGCTTGATCCGGGGGACGAGGTGCTGATCCCTCAGCCAAGCTATGTGTCTTATCTGCCGTGTACGATCCTGGCGAACGGCACGCCTGTGGTAATATCGTTGAAGGAAGAGAATGACTTCAAGCTGACCGCGGAGGAACTGGAGGCCGCGATCACGCCGAAGACGAAGCTTCTGGTGCTTCCGTTCCCCAACAATCCGACCGGGGCGATCATGACCAGAGAGGACTTGGAGCCTGTTGCGGAAGTGGTGAAGAAGCACGATCTGTATGTGTTGTCAGACGAGATCTATTCGGAACTGACTTACGGATGCGACCATGTATCTATCGCGGCGCTGCCGGGGATGCGTGACCGGACGCTGGTCATCAATGGATTCTCCAAGGGATTCGCCATGACGGGGTGGAGGCTTGGTTATATCTGCGGACAGAAGCACATTGCGGAACAGATGCTGAAGATCCATCAGTTTGCGATCATGTGTGCGCCGACGAACAGCCAGTATGCCGCGATCGAAGGCCTCAGGAATTGTGACGACGAGGTACAGCAGATGCGCACAGCCTATAATCAGAGGAGGAGATATCTGCTCCATGAATTCGGGAAGATGGGGTTATCCTGCTTCGAACCGTTCGGGGCATTCTATGTATTTCCAAGTATCAAGGAGTTCGGGATGACTTCCGAGGAATTTGCCACCAGGCTTCTGGATGAGGAGAAGGTTGCCGCGGTGCCGGGTACGGCCTTCGGCGAATGCGGAGAAGGGTTCCTCAGGGTGTCTTACGCCTATTCCTTAGATGATCTCAAAGAGGCGATCGGGCGATTGGGAAGATTCGTAGAGAGGCTTAGATCATGTTAAATATCGTACTGCATGAACCGGAGATCCCGGCGAACACAGGCAACATAGGACGTACCTGTGTGGCGGCGGACGTCAGGCTTCACCTGATCGAGCCGCTAGGTTTCCGGCTGAATGAGAAGCATCTGAAACGGGCCGGGATGGATTATTGGGATAATCTGGATGTAACCACATATATTGATTATAACGAATTCCTGGAACGCAATCCCGGGGCGAAGATCTATATGGCGACGACGAAGGCGCCGAAGATCTATACAGAAGTCAGATACGAGCCGGACTGTTATATTATGTTCGGGAAGGAGAGCGCGGGAATACCGGAGGAGATTCTGGTGAATCATAGGGAAGAATGTATACGGATACCTATGTCAGGCGGAATCCGGTCCCTGAATCTCGGCAATTCGGTGGCGATCGTGCTGTATGAGGCGCTGAGGCAGAACGGCTTCGCGGATATGGAGCTTTCGGGGAAGCTTCACAGATTAGAATGGGAGTAAATTTTTGGTAAATGTGATAAAATTATTTCCTTTATTAGACGATATATGGAAAAGTGACCGGAAAAAACCATAATTTTATGGACTTTTAAGAAATATTATATTATAATTTTGTATGGTGACAATTTTTTATTAGTCAAACTTCAAGTAGTATTTAAGATGGAGAGGTGGTGAACAGATGGTAGAAGAAACCATTAGGACCATCAAGGAGACGGAGAATGAGGCAGAAGATATCATAAAAAAAGCTGATGCAGCCTATACCGAGATCCTTGAAAAGGCAAGAGCCGAGGCTGCTGAGATGGTGAGTAAAGCTGAAGCCGAGGCGAAAGCACAAGCGGCAGCAGAGCTTGATGCGGCAAAAGAAGCTGGAAGAAAGTCGGAGCAGGAGGCGATGGACAGCGTAGAGCAGGAGATCGCATCACTCAGGAAGGACGCGCTTTCGAAGGAGTCTGACGTGGTATCTGCGGTAATTGCAGAGTTGGTATAGCTTTTGCTTGGCCGTACACACAGAAAATTGAAGTAAAGGAGGGATGTGGCTATGGCTGTATTGCAGATGCAAAGAATTAGTATCTGCGCGCTGAAGAAAGACCGTAAGGCTATCTTAGAGAAGATCCAGTCGATGGGTGTGATCGAGATGAACCAGATCGCCGAAGAGGAAGAAGGCTTCGAGAGGATGGATACACAGGGGCCCAGACAGAGCTTTGAGAAGCAGGCACAGGCTGTAGAGCAGGCTTTGTCAGTGCTGGATGTATATGCACCCCAGAAGAGTTCGATGTTTGCGAGCCTGGAAGGCAAGAAGCTGGTTGACAGGAAGAAGTTCAACGAAGTTGCCGACGGCAAGGGCGAACTGATCTCGAAGGTGAACCAGTTGGTAAGTCTGAACAAAGAGATAGCCGAGAATAAGGCGAATATTCTAAAATTAGAGAATCAGATTGAGTCGCTTCGTCCATGGCTTGCATTGGATGTGCCGATGAATTATAAAGGCACGGCCAAAGTATCGATGTTGTTAGGGACAATGCCGGGAGAGACAACGCTGGAATCAGTGTATGAGCTGGTGGCAAAGCGTGAACCGGAGATAGACGCTATTGATGTCAACATTATCAACAGCGACAAGGATGCGGCCTATCTGAGCGTTTTTTGTCTTAGGGAAGAAGAGACAAGAGTGGAAGATGCCTTAAGGTCCGGAGGTTTTGCAAGACCTTCGCAGATGACGGGTAAGGTGCCGTCTGTGAAGAAGGAGAACCTGGAGGCAAAGATCAAAGAACTGAATAATGAGATTGAGAAGATCGAAGGAGAGATCAAGGGTTACGCGTCTGCCAGAGAAGATCTCAAGATCATCGGAGATTATTTCCGTATGAGGGCAGATAAGTATGAGGTGCTTGGAACTCTCCCGCAGTCACAGAGGACATTCGTGATCAGCGGTTATGCCGCTGCGAAGGCTGTACCGGCAGTACAGAAAGCAATCGGAGAGTCTTTCGACTGTGTGATCGATGTGGAAGAACTGAAGGAAGAAGAGGAACCGCCGGTAATCCTTGAGAACAACGGGTTCTCAGCAAGCGTAGAAGGGGTGCTCGGTTCATACGGACTGCCTCACAAGGGAGAATTCGATCCGACGACGATCATGTCGTTCTTCTATGTGTTCTTCTTTGGTATGATGTTATCCGATGCCGCATACGGCGCGATCATAGCGATCGCATGTTTTGTAATATTGAAGAAATTCCCGCGTATGGAAGCGGGGTTAGCTAAGTCGATGAAGATGTTCATGTACTGCGGCGTGTCTACGATGGTATGGGGTATCTTATTCGGCGGGTATTTCGGCAATGTTGTAGATATCGTGTCCGAAGTATTCTTCGGCAAGGCGGTGACTGTGCCGGCGCTCTGGTTTATACCTTTGAACGACCCGATGCGCCTGCTCGTATATTCACTGGCATTCGGAGTCGTCCACTTGTTTGTGGGACTTGGAATCAAGGGATACATGGAGCTTAAGGACGGCAAGGTGATGGATTTCTTCTGTGACGTTGTACTTTGGTTCGCATTTCTGATCGGATTGATCCTGATGCTTCTTCCGACAGACATCTTCGCGTCTATTGCACAGACACAGATCGTATTCCCGCCGTTCCTGAATATGACAGCCAAAGCGCTGGCGATCATCGGTGCGGTAGGACTCTTGCTGATGTCCGGACGTGACAGTAAGAATCCGGTACTTAGAATTGCCCTTGGCGCATACGACATATACAATATTACAGGATGGCTCAGCGATGTGTTGTCTTACTCACGTCTGCTGGCGCT
>CANTDX010000077.1 GCA_947652615.1 uncultured Dorea sp.
CTTTGTTTCAGCAATGATTTCTTTAGAGGAAAGAGATGAAAAGACAGCCGTCTATCTATTCATTACACCTTTAAGAAAAACAGGTTACATAGCTGCACGGTTTGGTGTTCCTTCTGTTATCGCATTTCTCGTGACTATTATTCTGCTGCCTGTTTTTAAACTGACGCCTCTTTCTCCGCTTGCCATTTTATTGCTGGCGGCAGGAGGAACCTTGCAGGGCATGATAGTTGCATTGCTTGTACTGACGATTTCATCAAATAAGCTAGAGGGTATGGCAGTAACGAAGTTATCTACGCTGACTATTTTGGGGGCAGTTATCCCGTTTTTCATGCAATCAGATATACAGTATATAATATCTCCGCTGCCCTCTTTTTGGATTGGAAAGGCGATTCTAGAAAATATGCCGCTTTATATGCTGCCCGCATTTGTTTTATCTGCTATGTGGATTTACTTTTTGTTTAAACGATATTTACGTAAAATCTAGTCCCCCTCCACATTCCTCCTAAAGCCCACATAAGTCGTGATAAAATACAACACATAGATCCCGAAAAACAGCAGGAATGACAATCCAAAATAATACATCACCGCCGTGCGGATTCCCGTATAGAAGATGAACTTCCCGCTCATGAACACCGACACACTCCCGCCGATCACCGCCGCAAGGAGTACCGGGCACAGATAATAACATACGAGCTGCTGTAAGATGACACGCCCGATCTCCTGCCGGTTCATGCCCAGCTTCTTAAGCACCGAATACCGGAACCTATACTTCGCCGAATCACTGAGCTGCTGCACGGACAGCACCGTAAGCGCGACGCATAGGAATACAAGCCCCACATAGAAACATGGGAATATCAGGCTTGACAGCATATACTTCGTCTCCGGGATTAGATTATCCCGCACCATGTTCGCAACCGTCATGACAACGATGGTGTCCGAACCACAGCAGCTATTCCCGGACATCTGTCTGTGGCCGGCAAGATCCGTATCTTCTTCCTCTTCTTCTGCCGCCTCTCCTCTCTCCCAGAATTCAGGCTCACCCAGATCATCCAGCTTATTCCCCAGTCCAAGCGGCGCTTCTCCCTCAATATCCACAGCCATCTCCGAATAATAAGGCGTAAGCTTAGATCCCTGAGAGTCCGGCACAACGATCACATAGTCGCCGCCGTTGTGTCCGTCCTGTGAAAATGGTTCCGAATAATATCCTGCGAATTCTAAATTCCCTTCATTCCCCCGGATTGTGACCGCATCCTTTAGGCCCTCCGCTTCTCCCCGGATCCGTTCTTTCAGGTGAATAAGATATTCATGATCTCCAAGAGACACCTTAGGATACCCAAGCATCCCCCGCAGATGATTGTAATCCGACAGCTTCATATAGGTATCATAGCTGCAATAGAACGAACCGTCCCTGCTGTCCTTCGCAATCTTCTTAAGATCGGGGCTTCCATCCTCGTTCAAATACATCTCCCCAAAGACCTTCAAATGGGTACTGAGCCAGACATTGACCTGGTTTTCCGCCGGTATCCCCGCCGCATTCCCCTGTGTATCCGCAGGGAGCATCGCATAGATGTGATACGGGTATGCATCCAGTATCTTCGCTGACTCTCCGATCACCTTAAGCTCATCCGCGAAATCATCCGCCACATCTTCGCTGTTGATCTGCACGTCAAAAGGGAACTTCGTCTCAAGGATCCTGTTCTGATAATCACTGAACATCATCGCCACCGTGCAGCCCATGAACGCAATTGTAAATAACGCCGTCAGCGTCCCCATGGTGAAGCTCATGGTCTTAAGCTTCGAGGAGAACTGCCGCAGCAGGAAGAGATTCTGTCCGCGGTACACCGCATTCCCCCGTCTTCTGACATAACAGACAAGCCAGGAGGATAAGCCGATATAGAAAAAATAGATGACCAGGACGATTCCCACCAGGAAGAACACCACATGCCCGCCGTTCTTTATCCCGCCCGTGAAGATAAAGACCGCAAATAGCCCCAGAAATGCAACAGACAGCGGGAAGAACCATTTCTTCCACTGCTCATGGGATTCCCGCACCTCCTCATTCTTCTTCTGGGCTTCCATCAGGTCGCGGATATTCATCTTCTTAAACCGCCTGCCGCACCGTAACAGCGCCAGCAGATAGCAGCCTCCGTAACAGCCGGCAGTCATCAGGATACAATTCCGGTTGAATTCCATGTGCAGATCGTATCTCATCTGGATCATACTGTACAGAATCGACAGGAGCACCTGCTGGAGAAGGACCCCAAGCGCCATCCCAAGCAGAAACGCACATGCCCCAAGCAGAATATTCTCCCGCTTATACAGACGGGCAATCTCCTTCTTCCTCATGCCGATCAGAAGATAGATGCCAAACTCTCTGCTCCGCTTCTCTAGCATGAACCGTACCATATAATTGATCAGCCACGCCACGATCAATACGATAAAGAAGGTAGCCATCCCCACCAGCGCCATCATCAGGCCGGCGACCTCGAACATCTCTTCGATATCCCTGGTGAAGATCAGGCTGTTGAACGCGAACATCAGCGCCGTCACGAAGGTCATGGTCAGGAAATACACCAGATAATCCCTGGCAGAACGCCTGACATTCCGAAATGCAAGTTTACCTAACATCGCTTGCTTCACCTCCCGTCAGCGCCAGCACATCCAGGATCTCATTCAGGAAATCCCTCCTGTTCCGGGAGCCGCGCACCAGCTCGTGGAAGATCCGCCCGTCCTTCAGGAACAGGATCCGGCTGCAATAGCTTGCGGAAAATGCGTCGTGGGTGACCATGAGTATGGTCGCCTGCATCTTCCGGTTCATATCGGTGAACGTCTCAAGAAGCGTCTGGGCAGACCGGGAATCCAACGCCCCTGTCGGCTCGTCCGCAAGGATCAGACGCGGGCCGTTGACCAGGGCTCTCGCACAGGCGCACCGCTGCTTCTGCCCTCCGGACACCTGGTAGGGGAATTTGTCGCGGATATCCTCGATCCCAAGAAGCATAAGCATCTCCCTGCAGCGCTCCTGGATCTTCCTCTTTGGCGCCCCGTGCAGCGTCATGGCAAGGATGATATTCTCCTCTATGGTCAGCGTATCCAGGAGATTATAATCCTGGAACACGAATCCTAAGTTTTCCTTCCGGAATTCGGCCAGGTCATTCTCCCTCATCTCGGCAATATCCGTATCCCCGTACCAGATATGCCCCGCCGTCACCCGGTCGATGGTGGACAGTATATTAAGAAGCGTCGTCTTGCCGGAGCCAGACGCCCCCATCACTCCCACGAATTCCCCCTGCGCTACCGTAAAACTGACACGGTCAATCGCCTTCGTCACATTCGAGGCATTGCCGTAATATTTCTCAACATCACATACCCGGATATAATCCTTCATGTATCGTCTCTCCCTTCTGCTGGATCGTTTCGTCAGTTTTACTTTATCAGATTCCTGTTACGTGTGGTATCGCTTCATCTTGCAGTAATCTTACAGTTTTGAAAGATTACGGTCGATAACTTTCTTCCTTCAACAGATAATTGCTCACCGGGAATTCCAGGCTCACCTCTGTCCCTTCCCCTTCTCTGGAATCTACATTTATCACGATCCCTAACTTCCGGCACAGCCTGTCACACAGATAGAGCCCCATCCCCGTGGACCGCTCCCTCTTCCTCCCGTTGCTCCCGGTAAATCCTTTCTCAAATATACGGCCTAACTCTTCCTCCTTGATGCCGATCCCGTTATCCCTCACGATCAGACGCACCCCATGCCCGTACTTCTCCGTACGGATCCAGATCCGCGCTCCCGTCTCCCTCCGGTATTTCGTACTGTTCAGCACAAGCTGATTTAAGATAAATGTGATCCATTTCTGATCCGTATACGCCAAATCCCGGCAATCCACCTCGGCCTGCACCTGGCTCTGTATCAGATATCGCTTATTCCTGTTCAGGACCACTACTGCGGTCTCCTCAAGATCCGTCTTCTGTATCACATAATCCTTATACACCTCATCCGACCTGGCATAATACAGCGCTATATCCACATAATTCTCTATCTTCTGGTTCTCAAGACGGATACGTCTGGTAACATCCTCCTTATGATTCTCACACATGAGGTCAATACTCGTGATCGGCGCCTTGATCTCATGCACCCAGCTCTCAATATACTCCCGGTATTCCTTCTGCTCGTCCTCAATCTGCCGGATCCGTTCAATGACCGACTTGTTAGAACTCCGAATCAATTCCTTATATAACCGATCCTCAAGACGGTGGGATACCGGCATCAGTTCCCCAAGAAGATACCGCTGATCCATCTTCTCAAGTACCGTCTCCAATTCCCGGAAATAACATTTCCTGTTATAATACCCAACCCCAAGCCACACAGTCAGGATCATCAGCCAGAAAATGAGGATCAACAGCCCGTATCCTGTCTCATATCCGGTAGCATGTAAAAATCCTGCCATAAGCAGCATACAGCTCATATGCAGCACAAGAAGCAGGATCTTATCTTTCATATATTCCGCCACATTCATATCCGATACCCCATTCCGCGCTTCGTCTCAATCAGGTCACAGACCCCGATCCCCTGAAGCTTCCCGCGGATACGCGTAATATTGACACTCAGCGTATTATCATCGATGAACACCTGATTATCCCACAGATATTCGATCATATCTGCCCGCAAGACGATCTCTCCCTTCCTCTGGAATAAGAAATGCATGATCTTAAGCTCATTCTTCGACAGCTCCGCCTGCCTTTTGCCATGACTGATTATCCCCTTGGCAATATCAAGCTCCACGCCCTTATGCGTCAGCCTTACGGCTTCCCTTGACGTATCCCGGCAGGTTCTCTTAAGCACCGCCGCAATCCTTGCAAGCAGGATCGGCGCCTGGAAAGGCTTGGTGATATAGTCGTCTCCCCCTTTCAGCATCCCATTCAATTCATCCATGGAATCCGTCCGGCTTGTCACGAAGATGACCGGGATCTCAGATTCCGCGCGTATCTCCGTACAGATCTCGAACCCAGATTCCTCCGGAAGATTCAGGTCCAGCAGCACAAGATCCGGCCTCCCGGCCAACACAAGAGAGGCAACATCCGAGAATTCCTCAAGAGCCGTCACCTGATATAGTGCATTCTCCAGAAGCAGCTTAAGCTCCTGCCGGATGACTGCGTCATCTTCCACAATCATAATATGCATAAGAATCTCTCCATCTGGGGTACACCCCCAAATCCAATTTGGGACGTAGTAAAATTCAATTTTACTACGTCCCCAGTTAATTATTTCACAAGCAGGCTCTTCCCTGTCATCTCTTTTGGCTGCTCCATTCCCATCAGCTCGATCAGCGTCGGCGCGATATCCGCCAGGCATCCGCCCTCTCTAAGCTTATAAGCCGGATCAGCATTCACCAGGATAAACGGCACCGGATTGGTGGTATGCGCGGTGAACGGCTCTCCCGTCTCCTCGTCGATCAACTGCTCCGCATTCCCGTGATCCGCACAGATAAACATCTGGCCGTCCACATCCTTGATCGCTTCCACTGCCTTCCCAACGCATTCATCCACCGCCTCGATGGCTTTGATTGCCGCTGCTTCCACTCCTGTATGGCCTACCATATCCGGATTCGCGAAATTAATGATGATCACATCATATGCACCGGAACGGATCGCTCCCGTCAGCTTATCGCACACCTCATAAGCGCTCATCTCCGGCTTCAGGTCATAAGTAGCCACCTTCGGTGAATTCACAAGGATCCTGTCCTCGCCTGCGTTCGGCTCCTCCACACCGCCGTTGAAGAAGAAGGTCACATGGGCGTATTTCTCTGTCTCGGCGATACGCGCCTGCTTCTTCCCGTTAGAAGCAAGGAACTCACCGAATGTATTGGTGATCTCCTCTTTGACGAACGCCACCTGCTTATTCTCTATGGTCACGTCATACTCCGTGAAGCACACATAACAGGTCTTCACCCTCTCGCCTCTGTCGAAGCCTGTGAACCCGTCGTCGCAGAAGGTCCTGGTGATCTCTCTTGCACGGTCCGGACGGAAATTAAAGAAGATGATCGAATCATGATCCTTGATGGTCGCAACCGGAGCGCCGTCCTTCGTAACAACGGTCGGAAGCACGAACTCATCCGTCGTATCCTTATCATAAGAAGCCTGAATACCTTCCGGGCCGCTTACCGCCGTCTCGCCTTCCCCGTAAACCATGGCGCGGTATGCCTTCTCCACACGGTCCCAGCGGTTGTCACGGTCCATCGCATAGTAACGCCCCATCACGGTCGCCACCTCGCCTACACCGATCTCTTCCATCTTCGCCACCAGCTGTTCTACATATTCCTTGCCGGAAGCCGGAGGCGTATCACGCCCGTCTAAGAAGCAGTGTACATATACCTTCTCGATTCCCTGGCGCTTCGCCAGCTCAAGAAGCCCGTAGATATGTGTATTGTGGCTGTGCACGCCGCCGTCGGACACCAGACCGTACATATGGAGCGCACTGTTATTCTTCTTTACATTCTCACATGCCGCAAGAAGCGCCGGATTCTCGAAGAAATCCCCGTCCTGGATCGCCTTGGTGATCTTGGTAAGATCCTGATATACGATGCGTCCGGCGCCCATATTCAGATGACCCACCTCGGAATTGCCCATCTGTCCGTCGGGAAGCCCTACAGCCATACCGCTTGCATTGCCCCTGACAAACGGACACTCTGCCATCAGCCTGTCCATCACCGGAGTCTTACCCTCTGCGACGGCATTGCCTTCCTTCTTCTCATTCAATCCATAGCCATCCAATATCATCAATACTGTTGGTCTCTTGCTCATAATCACATAACACTCCTTCGCTTAACATTTTATAGTATTTACGCAAATAACCTCTCAAGCCAGGCGTCTGCAAGTTCGATCCACCTCGCACACTCTGCCTGTACGCCTTCCCCGTTCTCCCGCTCCACCACAGGGCTTGCAAGACTCAATCCATGCGCCCCTTCCGGGAAAATGTGCAGTTCTGCCGGAATCTGTTCCTTACGAAGCGCCATGGCAAATAACAGGGAATTCTCCACCGGCACCGTCTGATCCTCCATCGTATGCCAGATAAAGCAAGGCGGCACCGACTTCGTCACCCGCTTTTCCAGGGACACCTCGTCTGCCATCGCTTCGTAAGCTTCCCCCAAAAGCATCTCGAAGCTCTCCCGGTGTGCATACTCCGGATCCGCAGTGATAACCGGATAACTCAGCATGATCCCCCTTGGCCTTAACGCCTCTTCGCCTGTCTTAAGACGGGATACCAGCAGACCGTGCTCCCAGAACACACCGTAGCTTGCCGCGAGATGGCCGCCTGCCGATGATCCCTGCACAACGATCCGGTCCATGTCTACCTTCCACTTAGCAGCATTCTCCCGGATGATCTGCATTGCCTTCCCCACTTCCAATACCTGTGTCGGGAAATGAACCGGAGCAACCGAATACCGCAGCACGCATGCATGATATCCCTTACTCAGGAAATGCAGCGCCGTTGGTTCTCCTTCCCGGTAACTGGTCCTCACATATCCGCCGCCCGGGCAGATCAGGATCAATGGGCGCTTCTTCACCTTAAGGCTCCCATCGTGGGGCGTATCCTGGATATAGACCTGAAGCCTTGCGTAATCCGCCGACCCCTCCGCCCTAACCGGTATCTCTTCATAAATCATAGCATAACCCCTTTCGGTTCCGCGCCCCCCAATCATCCGGCGGCGCCTGTATTATTATACAATAAATACGATCATTTTAAAATAACATTTCGTTAAAAAATTACTGCCGCACCGGTATCCCGTATTCACAGGGCACCGCCGTCTGGCATTTCCCGCACCCAAGCCGGGGCGCATACTGCTCCTTCACATGCAGCAGCCAATTATGACAGGGCCGATGCTCCTTTCCGTTTGGTGAAATAGCATTGACCGGACACCGTTCGATACATTTCCCGCATCGGATACAGTAATCATAGAGCCCCTGGTACGGCCGCGCATCCGCCTCTAATTCAAGGGAAGTAACCAGACTGGCAAACCTTCCTGCCATCCCCTTGCGGGTAATGATCCCCTTCGACAATCCGAAAGTACCAAGCCCGCAGAGGTATGCCGCGTGCCGTTCCGACCACATGCTCCCATATACCGGCGTCTCAGAATCCGATTCCGGCGTCTGGTTCATGAACGCCCGGAACCGCTCATCTAACGCAGGCGCACAGGCCTGATACCCTTCCTCAATAAGGCTGTCCCGGAATCTTGCGATAAAACTGCGCAGATACTCATTCCCCTCTATCCTGCAATAGAGCCATTCCAGAGACGGAACATCAGGAGTTCCCCGGTTACTCACCCTTGCTTCCTCGCAGATCGGGAAGAATAAGGATACCACCGTTGCCGCCTCATTAAGCCATTCCCTGGGCGAACGATGCCAGGGCCCGACCGCCGCCGGCTTCTTATATTCTTCAAACAACGGATCATCCGCAGAGCCGATTCCGATCAGCGGCTCGTCGAACATCCGCATTGTCTTCGCTTCCCCGTTCCCCCCTTCCACGAGAACTTCATTGCCTTCTACCTCGCCGTATAATCTCCGAACCAGAGCTTCCAACTGTGTACGTTCCATTTCTCTACCCTTCCTTTCTCATGCAGCAATGTTTGTATTTCTTCCCGCTTCCGCACGGACACGGATCATTGCGCCCGATCTTCTTCTCCTTTCTCACATAAGGCGTATCCTCCTCATGGACGACCGTTCCCATCCGTCTCGTCCTTTCCTTGGGATATTTCTCAAAATACATGCTTTCTCCCATATACGGTTCCAGGCGGATATATTGCTTTAACATGCTGCTTTTCATATATTCCAGATTCTTCCCGTCTCTGAGCTTCCCTGCAAAGTCCTTAAGCTTCTCAAAATACTCCGGATATTCCTCCTCGATCAGATCAAGCTCCGGGAGAATATCCTGACGTTCCTCGATCATACAGAGCTTTATATCCAATTCTGCAAATGTCCGTATATCCAAGGGCATACCATCCATCATAAAATAAGCCTCTGCACCGTTCCTCATAGTTTCGCCAAGCCTTGGATCCTCGCGGATTCGGTCCACCTGGCTTGCTCCCATCAGGTCTTCTATCAGTTCTTTTCCCTCCTCTGAATGAACTGCCTCTCCAAAAAGCTCTGCAATCTCCTGAATCACAGACCGGCTTACACCCTGATTCAACGATGGATGGAGCACAAACAGCGTCATGATCTGGGACAGAATATCCAGATTCTCCTCCGCATAGATACTGTATTGCTCAAGAAAGTCTCTGAACAGCTTAAGCAGCGGCAGGACATCCCTCTCACTCGTCATATACATCGCGATCAATCCTGTATATCCTTCTAGAACCTGCGGGATCTCTTCTCTCTTCCAACGTTTCTGATTGCCGAGCAGCTCCGTCAACACCTGAATGCCTCTGTCGAATTGTCCATAATCATTGCAGGACAAGGAAAATTCCAGAACAAACTCATTGTCCCTGCACCCCAGCTCGTAAGCTCTGTCAAATGCGCCGAATGCCTTCCGTGTATATCCCCGTTCCTGATAGGAGAAGGCAAGCTCCCGCCAGAACCACTTATTATCCGGATCCTTTGCTACCAGCGACTCCCCGCTCTTCACCGCTTTTCCCGTGTTTCCTGCCCTTCGCTGTGCATACGTCTGAAGATACAAGAACTGGATCTCATCCGGAAAATACCTGCACGCCTCTTCACATGCATCCCGGAACAGTTCGTCGTCCCCGGATCTTTGATAGCTCTGGATCTGCTTTAGGAATTTCTGCGCCCACGGATCTTTCGGCTGAGCAAATACAGGACCCCGATCCTCCTGTACATCCTTCAAGTGCTCATATGCTTCCCTGATCTCACGGAACTTCTCCGGATCCTTCTCCGGTGAATGCTGCCGGACCAGCGAGAAATATGCTTTCTTGATCTCTGTCTGAGAAGCCCCCTGACTTAACCCCAGCACCTCATAATATGTATTCATCCGCTAATCCTCCAATATATCCAGTATCTCTTCTTCCAACTCTTCTGCCACTTCCAGGTCTTCCTCGATCAATGCACGCTTCAGCTCGTACAACGCATCCTCAAGATCTAAACGGTAGAAAATGTCCAGAGGCTCAACATTCTTAAGCCTGCGCTCCGCCCGCCGTATGACCGTCCGGAACTGTTTGGCATATGAAGAATCCTTCCACCGGGTTACATCCACTTCCTCTTCTTCCTGCAGCGCCTGTTCCATCATATTGATCTTAACCGCCGCTTCCTCACCGGTGCTTACGATCTTCGCTTTGACTTCCAGCATCCCGTTCAGATTATATGCGAATTCCACCTCCACATTCTCCTCACCGGCGTCCTTGTACGGAATACCGGATACCACGAATTCTCCTAGGAAATGATTCTGACGCACATCATCTGCCTCTCCCTGGTATACCTCGATCTTCGCCTCTGTCTGACCGTCCCAGCTTGTAGAATATATATTCTTCCTGACGGTCGGTATCGTTACATTCCTTGGAATCACCACACTCATATAATTCATACTGAAATCAGACAACGCATGAATCCCCAATGTATAGGGATTCACATCCGTCATGATCAGGCTGTCTTCCCCGCTTATGGTTCCTTCTATGATTCCCGCCTGGATAGCCGCCCCTTCTGCAACCGCATAATCCGGATTCACCGCCCTAGACGGACGCTTCTTAAGATATTCTTCCAGATCTCTGCCGATCATCGGCATACGGGTCGAACCGCCCACCAGGAGAATCCTGTCGATCTCTCCCGGCAGGATGCCGCTGTCCGCCAGTATAACATCAATCGGAACGTGAGTCCGCTCCACCAGTTCCTTCGTAAGCTCTTCGAACAGACTGACCCTCACTGTCTCATCCAAAGCCACCGGATTCCCGTTCTTCTGTGCAATAAACGGTATGATGATCCTGCAGGAATCCTTCGAACTCAATTCCTTCTTGCACCACTCTGCCTGCTCCTTCAGCTTCACCATCGCCGCCGTATCTTTCTGAAGATCGATTCCCTCTTTGCTCCGAAACTGCCGAAGCAGCCATTGAATCAGACATTCATCAAAATCCTTGCCGCCAAGCTTATTATCTCCGCTGCTGGCCTTCACCTCCAGCACACCGCCGAACATCTCCAGCAGCGTAACGTCGAATGTCCCGCCGCCAAGATCATAGACCAGAATATGGCTCTCCTCCTCCATGTGCTCAATCCCATAGCTCAGCGCCGCTGCCGTAGGCTCATTGATAATACGCTCCACGGTAAATCCGGCCTGCTTCCCTGCCTCGACCGTCTCCTGTCTCTGCAGATCGTCAAAATACGCCGGAACAGAGATCACGGCCCGTGAGATCTCTTCCTTCAGATATTCCGATACATAATCCCTGACATGGGAAAGAAGCATGGCAGAAACCTCCACCGGAGTGAACTCTTTACCGTCCATAGATATCTTCTCTTTCGTTCCGATCTTGCGTTTCACCTCTATCACCGTATCTTCCGGGGCCATAAGATACTGTGCTTTCGCCTTATCTCCAAATATAAAATTCTTATCCGCGTCCACTCCGACCACAGAAGGCGTGATCACCTCTCCGTCAAAATTCAATATCATCTCCGGCTTCCCGTTCCGGATGATCGCCGCCTCTGTTGTAGAAGTACCCAAGTCTATTCCTATAATCGTGTCTGTACTCATGTTCTTTGTTCCTGCTTTCTTCTGTATCGTATTTCCTTCTGTCTCATCTGTTATACACACTTTTTGTATTTCCCTGTCTCATCTGTTATACACGCTGTTCTGCCGCTGTATAGCGATAGGCCGCCACCTTCGCCTTCTTTCTTACGGTCCCTTTATATACAGATCCGGGATGATAGATCTTAGCGACCGTCTGTAACCTTCCCTCATCCGTTGTATCCAAAACCTCGATCACTTCATGGAGTGCATAATCTACCTTGCATCCTGTCTCTTCGATCAGACTGATCCCGCCGGAAATCAGTTTTCCCTTCACGGCATTCCGGATCAGTTCTATCTGCGGCACCCATGCCGGATCATTCTCTGCTGCATACCGCATCATATTCCACATCTGCTCCTGATACACGTCCAGTACCTCTAACAGCTTGTCCTGTCCGTCCTCCAACTCTGCGATTCTCTTCTGGCTCTGTGACTCTTCCTCCCGCTGCTCTTCCAGTGCATCCAGGCAATCCTCCAACGCCATATCGTGCTTGCGGACATCCGTTCCGATCTGCCTAAGCTCCTTAGACAATGCTTCCAGAAGTTCCTGCCCCTTGGTATTCTTATCCTGAACTTCTCTTAGCATTCCCTCCATTCCGAACCGATACTTCTTCTCTTCCGCCTCTTTTTCATTCTTATTGAGAAATGAAAATATTCCCATGCTCCTTCTCCTTTTAAGCCGATATCGTTCTTCACTTACTCATTGATTGTACCACACAAATACATTCAATAAAAGAACCAAATATACATCCCCAAAAGGGATAAAAGGGATATCAAAGAGCTCAAATACCCCCTGATATCCCTTACCATCTCATTGTCCAGCTCGCGGTCTTATTATTTGTAGTTCACGATCTTACCGAAATCAGCCTTCAGAGAAGCGCCGCCCACAAGACCGCCGTCGATATCTGCCTGCGCGAACAGATCCGCCGCCGTTGCCGCATTAACAGATCCGCCGTACTGGATACGGATCTCTGCTGCTGTGGCATCATCATACACTTCTGCGATACATGCACGGATTCCTGCGCAGACCTCCTGAGCCTGCTCTGTTGTAGCTGTCTTGCCTGTTCCGATCGCCCAGATCGGCTCATAAGCGATCACTGCTGTCTTAGCCTGCTCTGCCGTTACGTTCTGGAATCCAACCTTCACCTGCTGACGGATGAAGTCCATGGTCACGCCCTGCTCTCTCTGCTCTAATGTCTCGCCGCAGCACATGATCGGAGTAATGCCGTGCTCGAATGCCTTCAGCACCTTCTTGTTCACATCCTCGTTGGTCTCGCCGAAATACTCTCTTCTCTCGGAGTGTCCAAGAACAACATACTTAACTCCTGCATCTACTAGCATGTTCGGAGAGATCTCACCTGTGTAAGCACCGCTCTCTTCGAAATACATATTCTCTGCTCCAACCTGGATGTTGGTGCCCTTTGCTGCCTCTACAACCGGAACAATGTCGATTGCCGGTACGCAGAATACTACGTCAACCTCATCGTTCGCTACTAATGGTTTTAACTCTTCAACTAAAGCAACTGCCTCGCTTGGAGTCTTGTTCATCTTCCAGTTGCCTGCTATAATTTTTTTCCTTGCCATGATTGTGGAATCTCCTATTCTATATTTTAGTGGATGTTTACCTATCGTTAGCTGCCGCTACACCTGGTAATTCTTTGCCTTCCAGGAATTCGAGGGAAGCGCCGCCGCCTGTTGAGATGTGTGTCATCTTGTCGCCGTAGCCCAACTGGTTGACTGCCGCTGCGGAATCGCCGCCGCCGATGATCGTGGTAGCTTCTGTATCAGCCAGCGCTTTCGCAACTGCTTCCGTACCGCCTGCAAACTTCGGCATCTCGAAGCAGCCCATCGGTCCGTTCCATACCACCGTCTTGGCATCCTGTACAGCGTCACAGAAGATCTTCACTGTATCCGGTCCGATATCAAGACCCTGCCATCCGTCCGGAATCTCACCGGCTTTCACTACCTTGCTGTTCGCGTCGTTGGAGAAATCATCTGCGATCACCGTATCAACAGGAAGTAATAACTTCACACCCTTCTCCTCTGCCTTCTTCAACATGTTCAGCGCATACTCGCAGTAATCTGCCTCGAGAAGAGATCCGCCGACACTTCCGCCCTGTGCCTTGGAGAAGGTATAGGACATACCGCCACCGATAATCAGGGTATCCACCTTGTCAAGAAGATTCTCAATTACAGAAATCTTGCTGGATACCTTCGCTCCGCCAAGGATCGCCACAAATGGTCTATCCGGATTATTCACCGCATTTCCAAGGAAATCAATCTCTTTCTGCATTAAGTAACCTACGACTGCCGTATCAACAAACTGTGTCACGCCTACGTTAGAGCAGTGTGCACGGTGTGCGGTTCCGAATGCATCGTTCACAAATACGTCACACAGAGAAGCAAGATCCTTGCTGAATGCTTCGCCGTTCTTCGTCTCTTCGATTCTGTAACGGGTGTTCTCAAGAAGAACTACCTCTCCGTCCTGCATAGCCTCTACCGCCGCCTTAGCGTTGGCGCCCACAACCTCTGGATCTGCCGCGAATTTAACTTCCTGGTCAAGAAGCTCTGATAGACGCTTTGCCACCGGTGCAAGAGATAACTCCGGCTTTGGCTCTCCCTTTGGCTTGCCGAGATGTGAGCAGAGAATGATCTTTCCGCCGTCCGCGATCAGCTTCTTAATCGTCGGAAGCGCTGCCACCAGGCGGTTCTCATCCGTGATCTTTCCATCGATAAGCGGTACGTTAAAGTCGCATCTTACCAGTACCTTTTTTCCTTTTACATTAATATCATCTACTGATTTCTTATTGAGCATGTAAATTGCCTCCTAGATATAAATTGTCACAAAGATTATCCTTGTTAAGAAAAGGCCCGGTCCATTATCAGACCGGACCCTTTGGGTATTCCAGAATTATGCTAATTCAGAGAAGTACTTGATTGTTCTTACCATCTGGCTTGTGTAAGAATTCTCATTGTCATACCATGATA
>CANTDX010000078.1 GCA_947652615.1 uncultured Dorea sp.
TTCAATGACTGGTGTATTAACCATGTTTTTATTTAAGGGTGTCTGAACTGTTACCCACTTTTTTCAGAAATAATATACCATGACCTCCGACTCGCATCCATTGTGGTATTGCGGGCATTCTCCGCATTTGCTCACAAACGGGGCTTCCTCCCTTGGCACCACCTGAAACCGGAACTTCTTATAGAATTCCGGCACCTTCGCCGTAAGCCAGATCCGCTTTGCTCCAAGCCGTCCGGCTTCCGCCGTTACCGCTTCCACAAGCTTCCGTCCATATCCCATTCCCCGGAACTCCTCCTCCACGGCAACACAGCGAAGGATGTATTCGTCAGCGTCGCAGCATAAACCGGACGCCCCGATCCTCCTATTCACTTGTACATCTACCAATTCAAAACAGGTGATCAATCCGTCCGGCCTTGGATCTTCCGGGCTGATCTCAAGCCCGGACCGAACGAACAGATCTACCATTGACTCATAATCCATCGTTTTCCTCAACAAATATCTTCCCATAAATCTATAACCCCATTCACAATATATTGCATTGACTATAGCATATTACCGCTGTTTTTGCTATAATAATTTTAAAGTGCACCTAATGCACAACTTCAAGCAAGTTCGCCGCACTGTCCCCGATCTGATCTGGAGACGGCCCGGCGGAGAAAGAGAGGTATTATCATGTGGGCTTACAATGGAGTATTTTACCAGATATATCCGATCGGATTCTGCGGGGCGCCCGTACACAACGACGGCGAATGCGTTCCAAGGATCCGCAAATTATTAGATTGGTCAGAATATCTGGGGAATCTTGGTATTGATTCCATCCTGCTCAACCCGATCTTCGAATCGGACAACCACGGCTATGATACGCGGGATTTCAAGCAGATCGACTGCCGTCTCGGTACCAACGAAGACTTTGCCGATGTCTGCAAGAGTCTCCACAAGCACGGTGTGAAGATCGTACTGGACGGTGTTTTCAACCATGTGGGACGCGGATTCTGGGCGTTCAAGGATGTACTGGAGAAAAAGTGCGATTCCCCTTACAAAGACTGGTTCCATATCAACTTCGGCGGCAATAACAGCTATAACGACGGCTTCTGGTATGAGGGCTGGGAGGGACATTTTGAACTGGTCAAGCTGAACCTTCATAATCCCGCTGTCACCGATTACCTCCTGGAATGTGTGAAATTCTGGGTAGATACATTTGACATCGACGGGCTGCGTCTGGATGTGGCCTACAGCCTTGATCATCATTTCATGAAGAGACTGCGTTCCTATGTACAGGAATTAAAGAGTGATTTCGTATTGATCGGCGAGGTCCTGTTTGGGGATTACAATCTGATCGTCAATGATGAGATGCTGCATAGCTGCACGAACTACGAATGCTACAAGGGCATCTATTCCAGCTTTAATTCTATGAATCTGTTTGAGATCGCCCACTCCCTGCATCGTCAGTTCGGCGCGGACCAGTGGTGCATTTACCGGGGCAAGCATCTGATGACCTTCGTCGATAACCATGACGTTACCAGGCTTGCAAGTATCCTGACCAATAAGAAGCACATCCCGCTGGCATACGGTCTCTTGCTTGGTATGCCCGGTATCCCGTGCTTATATTATGGAAGCGAATGGGGTGAGACCGGCGAGAAGGCACCGGACAATGATTATGCCCTTCGGCCATGCTTCGAGGAACCCAAGCCTAATGAGCTTACCGACTATATCAAGCTTCTGATCACTGTCCGCCAGAACAGCGACGCCATCTGCAACGGAGCTTACAGGAATGTTGTAATCCAGAACCATCAGTTGATATTCGAACGCCGCTCTAATGACGAAAGTGTAATGATAGCGATCAATGCCTCCGATTCGCCTTACACGGCGCATCATCAGGATTTGCGCGGCGATGCGCTGGATCTGCTGACCGAGGAGAAAGTCTCTATGGACGGGAAATTGGAATTACCGGCTTATAGCGTGCAGTATTTGAAGATAATGTAGTTGCAAAAAATTCACGGGGAACGCAGTAGAATTGCATTTTACTACGTTCCCCGTTGATTATTTCACAACTATTTTCTTGAAATTCTTCTTCCCCTTTTTCAGCACGATTCCTTCGCCGCCAAACCTGTCGCCTGCGAATTCTGCATAGATATCCGTAATCTTCTCCCCGTCTGCCGATACGCCTCCCTGGGTAACCGCACGGCGCGCCTCGGATTTGCTCGGAACTAAGCCTGCCTTCACCAGCATCGTCAGGATATCGATCTTACCGTCCGTAAGGTCCGCCGCCGTCAGTTCCACGCAAGGCATATCCGCCGCAGCGCCCTGGCTGAACAGCGCCTTCGCCGCAGCGAGCGCTTTCTTGGCCTCTTCCTCGCCGTGAACCATCTTGGTCAGCTCGAATGCAAGGATCTCTTTGGCTGTGTTGAGCTGCGCCCCTTCCCAGGAATCCATCTTATCGATCTCCTCAAGCGGAAGGAATGTCAGCATACGGATACATCTCAGCACATCTGCATCCGCAACATTTCTCCAATACTGGTAGAATTCGAACGGAGTCGTCTTCTCCGGGTCAAGCCATACCGCGCCTTTCTGGGTCTTGCCCATCTTCTTCCCCTCGGAATTCAGAAGCAGCGTGATCGTCATGGCGCTTGCATTCTTACCAAGCTTACGGCGGATCAGCTCTGTTCCTCCTAACATGTTGCTCCACTGGTCGTCGCCGCCGAACTGCAGGTTACAGCCGTATTTCTGGAACAATGCATAGAAATCATAGCTCTGCATGATCATGTAGTTGAACTCCAGGAAGCTTAAGCCCTTCTCCATCCTCTGCTTGTAACATTCCGCCGTCAGCATCCGGTTCACACTGAAATGTGAACCCACCTCCCGCAGGACTTCGATGTAATTCAGGTCTTTCAGCCAGTCCGCATTATTGACCATCAGCGCTTTCCCTTCTGAGAAATCAATGAAATGGCTCATCTGCTTCTTAAAGCAGTCACAGTTGTGCTGAATCGTCTCCTCCGTCATCATCTGACGCATGTCCGTCCTTCCTGACGGGTCGCCGATCATGGCCGTTCCGCCGCCGATCAGCGCGATCGGCTTATTCCCTGCCTCCTGGAGGCGCTTCATCAGACACAGCGCCATAAAATGCCCCACATGAAGGCTGTCCGCCGTCGGGTCGAACCCGATATAGAACGTAGCTTTCCCATTGTTGATCAGTTCCCTGATCTCCTCCTCATCCGTTACCTGCGCGATCAGACCTCTTGCCTGCAGTTCTTCATAAATTCCCATAATCTGTATCTCTCCCTTCTTCAAAATATCTTCTATCTAACAAACGCTACAAACCCGCAATCCGTAGGATGATCCAGGATATAGCAGTCTTGCCTGTCCAAATACTTCCACAGCATACATGCAATCGTCGTATCCCCTCCTGCACAGAGGATATTGCACAAACTAAGCATCAACAGCAGGTTGCTGCTCATGATTACCGCCAGAATATAGATTCCGATTCCCAGAACCCCAAACGGCATAAGCGCACCGAACAGATAATGCCGCGGGCTAAGAGGCTCCTTGCAATGGCAATAGGGCGTCAGAGACGACCACATAACCCCCAGATAGATGCTCTTCCATTTCTGTCTCGTCCATATACTCCAGCCCACGCCGTGAAGAACCTCGTGAATAAACACACTCAGCATAAGCAGGACAAAAAACCAGACAATATCATATCCCCGGAATCCCCTGGCGTCATACCTTCCAATCAAGATCCACAGTATCATTCCCAATACTGCAAACGGACCTGCCGTGGCAAAGGTCATAACATTCGCCTTCACAATGGATATCACCTCCTGGCATTCCTCGTATCCTTCTGCAAGATACTGCCCCTTCTGCCGTTCATAGTTCTCTGTAATCTGCTTTTTCCCATTTTCTCTCTCTGCCATTCACGACCACCTCACTTCCATACAAAAAGCCCCTATCTATCACATAGATAAGGGCAGATCATTCCCGCGGTACCACCTTAATTCACTGGCCATTCACATCACCAGCCTCCGTAAGCCGCTCATACATCAGTAAAGTAACGGCTCCGGCATATTAACGCATGCCTTACGTCACAGCCTACTCATCCGCATCCTCATGCGGACCCATCGGTGTGCAGCTCCAAGATGTATTCATGATCTCTTCCTTCATGCGCCTCTCATCCGCCGGCAGCTCTCTGTATGGGTGTAAAGATCATTACTTCTTCTCTTCTAAGCCTTTCACATATATGCTTGATGTAAATCCTACCGTATTTGGCCGGCTTTGTCAAGATCGTTTTTGTAGAACCGTATCCGGAACTGCCCGCCTCCCTCCGGTGCGTTCTGTGCCCGGATCACAGCATTCTCCCGCGCCAGGATCATCTGCGCCAGGGCAAGCCCGATCCCAAAGCTGTCTTTCCCCGCGTGCTCTCCTCTGTAAAACCGCTCGAACAGGTGCGGAAGATCTTCTCTGGATATCCCGGTCCCCGAATCCGTGATCTGAAGTTCGGTGTAAAGCGGATTCTCATCACAGCAGATGGAGAGCTTCCCTCCGTCCGGCGTATACTCAAGTCCGTTCTTGATCACATTCTGCACCGCCTCAAGCGTCCATGCATAATCCCCGGTAATTACCTTCCCTTCTGCACCGCTGATGCTGCAGGTCTTATCGTGTACTTCCATAGCGATCTCGAAGGGCGCGGCCGCTTCGGCAAGAAGCTGCTCCAGATCAACCGTCTCTTCCTGCAGCACAATGCTCCCCGCTTCCAGCTTGGACATCCGAAGAAGCGCCGTAACCAGCCACTCGATCTTACCCAGCATCCTTTCACATTCCCGCAGCAGACGCCTCCTTGTATCTTCGTCTAACTCCGGGCTTCTCAACCGCTCCAGCAGAATGTTAAGAGACGTAAGCGGCGTTCTGATCTGATGAGATATATCTGCAAGTGCGTCCGCAAGCGAAGCCTTATCCTTCTTAAGAAGTTCTGCCTGTTCCTTTAACCGGATCGTCATCTTATGGATCTCATCCCTGAGTATCTCCAGATCCCCCTCGCGGAAATGTTTGAACTCTGTGATCTCACTGCCATGGAGGACCTCGTCTATCTGTTCTGCAAGCATCCGCATCCCCTGATAACGCCTGCTCTCCCTCAGGAAATGTAAGCTGCACCAGAATATGCTGCAAAGGACTGCAGCACCCGCAGCGTCTCTTCCCCACGCCAATCCGGCAGCCAGTCCGGCAAGAATCGTTCCAAGTACAGATATCACAGTCTGCTCCCTAAATCCTCTGTTACGGAATATCCACATAATCCTCCTATGCCTCCATCCGGTATCCCAGGCCGCGCACAGTCTTGATGATCTGCGGATTCTGCGGATCACGCTCGATCTTATCGCGAAGCCGCTTGATATACACCGTCAGTGTATTGTCATTCACATATTCTCCGGCGACATCCCAGATCTCCTCCAACAGCCGCCCCCGGGACAGGATCTTCCCGCGGTGGTTCAAGAATACCAGGAACAGTCGGTACTCCAGCGCCGAGAGAAATATTTCCTCCCCCGCACGCATCACCGCGCCCCTCTCGGTGTCTATCTTCAGATCTCCCGCATACACCGCACCGCCGGATCTCCCTGCGCGCCTCAGAACAGACCGCATCCTTGAGATTAGCTCCCTGGGACGGAACGGCTTACTGATATAGTCATCCGCCCCCATATCAAGCCCCGTGACCACCGAGAACTCATCCCCAAGAGCCGTCAGGAATATCACCGGAATATCGTATTTCATCTTGATCGCTGTACAGACACTATATCCGTTGCCTTCCGTAAGCGTCACATCCAGAAGGATCAGGTCCGGACGCTCTGTCTCGATATATTCCATCGCTTTCTTCTGTCCATCCACCGATGCGGCCTCGAATCCTTCTTCTTTCAGAAAAGCCGACAGATTCTCCACGATCGCGGGATCATCCTCTATCAGCAATATCTTCGCTTCCACCATAATTCTTCTCCATATTTCTAACCGTTACAAAGCATCTTCTATAAGTATTATACGAACTCCCGGCGAAGATATCAAGACGGCAACGAAGCGATGGCGCAAAAGGCAGGCACATATTACTCGAAGATTAATGCAACGCTGTACTAAACGATCTCTGTCTTCCTCAGAAGCCTGTAGCATATGCCTGTGAGCACCAGGCAGACCGCCGACAGTGTCAGGATTCCCAGGTATGGGTTATCACTTGAAAATCCCATGATGTCCATGAAAAATACTGCCGCTTTGGAAACCTGTCTGTGAAAATATGCGCCGGCCACAGGCAGTACGCCAAAAAAGAAGATCGGAAGTACCACACAATAGACCGTCCGATATCTCTTCGCCACCCTGCAATATCCCCCTGCAACCAATACTCCAACAGCAAATAAGACCATTCCGACTAAGACAGACAGCAAATAACTGATTATCACACTCGCAATTCCTCCGGCCCTCTCAAAGAATTCCGAATAACCGACTCTCCAGATGCTATTCGTATAAAAGCTGCTGTTCCCCCAGGAACTCATGCCCATGGACTGAGTAATCAACAGGGAAACGGAATCAATCAACGAGCAGACACAGCCGCTAATCACCATGACGCACAGAATACTCCGGAAAAAACATTTTCTGGAGATACTGTTCTGCACAGCCATCTGTAAATGCTCCTTATATATGGCAATCCCGATGACCAGACAGAATACTGCACCGGAAAATCCATTCCCATTTATCGTGATATCTGTATTATCATTCGCATAACAGATAAGAACCGGAATTCCCGCAAGCAGAAGCATCACCAATCCATAGACCAGATAACTGTACAACAAATCCTTCAACTGAAATCTCAATATTTTCTTCATACTACACTACCTCTTCTCTCTATTGAATCGCCGGCATCTGAATCACCGGCGCCCGGCATGATCCGTAAGGTGGATAAATAACCTCTGCAGATCCATCCGGGACACCTCAAGCCCATCCAAATGCTTCTGATCCGGCTTCCCCGTCACATAAGCGGTCTTCAATCCCCCAAGCGTATCCATGCCGATCACCTCTCTCGTCCGGATATACGCATCCACCTGCGCTGCCGGTCCGCTGATACAGTAGCCGCTCTCAAGCAGACTCTCCATGGATTCATTGCGGATGATCTGCCCTTCCCTCAGCACAATCACCTGCTCTATGATATTCGCCGCCTCTTCGATCAGGTGGGTCGAGATGACCGCCGTAAATGGATTCTCTGCATATTTCTCAATCAACAGCTTATAGAACAGATCCCTGTGATAGGCATCCAGCCCAAGAACCGGCTCATCCAGAAATACAAACGGTACATTGACAGACAGCGCCGTGATGTTCTTGAAGATAGACTGATACCCGGTCGACAGGCTCTTGATCTTCTTCTTCACAGGCAGTTCAAACAGACGGCAGAGCTCCTTCGCATACGCCTCGTCAAAATCCGGGTAGAACTGGCGGCTCCACCGGAATGCATCCTTCACCTTCATCCCCTCCGGATATAGATTGCTCTCATTCACAAGGAAGCACCTCGGCAGCAGAGACGCGTTCTCTGCAAGAACTTCTTCCTCCATCAACACCTTGCCGCTGTCCGGAAACAGGCGGTTATGAATGATATTCAGGAGAGTGGACTTCCCTGCTCCATTCCTTCCAAGCAGCCCATAGATGGTATTCTCTTCAAAATGAAGATCCACATGTGACAAGGCTTTCGTATCCCCAAATGTCTTGGACACATCTCTTACTTCTATTCCAGTCATTGTACAAATCCCCTTTCTATCATCGCGATGATCTCATCGCTGGTAATTCCCAGCCTCTTCGCCTCTTCCACCAGCCTGCTCACATAATTGTCATAGAACTGATCCTGTCTCTTCTTCTGAAGCTTCCCTACGGCTCCTTCTGCTACAAACATGCCGACCCCCCTCTTCTTAAATACGATCCCTTCATCTACCAGCAGATTAATGCCCTTAAGCGCCGTGGCGGGATTGATCTTATAATTGACGGAAAATTCCGTAATAGAAGGAATCTGGCTCTCCTCCGGAAAAGCGCCTGTCAATATCCCTTCCTCAATCCCTTCCGCGATCTGGATGAAAATAGGCTTCTCCTGGTCAAGGTTCAGTTTCATATCGTTCCTCCCTTCTTCTCGTCACCGGTCTATTACTTACATGGTTAATTAGTTGAGTAATTAACCACATAAGTATATTATCACACATTCAACCGAACGTCAACAAGAAAAATGCTTGAATCTATACATCAGACAAGTTATACTTGAAAAAGATTATGATAGACAGAGAGGTATTTACCATGAGATTAATGATTGCATCCGATATACACGGCAGTTCCTATTATCTGAAAAAACTTCTGGAACAATATAAAAATGAGCAGCCCGATAAGCTGCTCCTTCTTGGAGATCTTCTATACCACGGTCCCAGGAACGACCTCCCCAAAGGTTATGATCCCCAAGAGATCATCGGCCTTCTCAACAACATGAAGGAAGATATCCTGTGCGTCCGCGGCAACTGTGATACGGAGGTGGACCAGATGGTGCTTGAATTCCCGATTCTAGCTGATTACTGCATCCTGTACGAACAAGGCCGCATGATCTTCGTTACACACGGGCATCACCATAATACTTCCACTCCCCCTATGCTGAAATCAGGCGATATCCTGCTCCACGGGCACACCCACGTACCGGTGAAGGAAGAATTCGGCGGCAAATATTACCTGAATCCGGGCTCCGTCGCCATTCCAAAGGAGAACAGCGCCCATAGCTATATGATGTTGGAAGACGGTCTATTTACCTGGAAGGATCTGGACGGAGACGCCTATATGAATTTTCAGATGGATCATCACACACGATAAAACGGGGTTGTAACATGAATCGAAATAAGAATGCATTTACCAATGGGATCCGGGACGGGATCCCTATTGCCCTTGGCTACTTTGCCGTGGCATTTTCCTTAGGGATCGTTGCGAAAAAAGCCGGACTGAATCCATTCCAGGGATTCTTATCAAGCTTCCTCAATCACGCTTCTGCAGGCGAGTACGCCGAATTTACCGTGATCATGGCCAACGCGCCTTACATTGAGATGGCTTTCGTCATCCTGATCACCAATATCCGTTATCTGCTCATGAGCTGCGCCTTAAGCCAGCGGTTTGATCCGGACACCCTGAACGCCCACCGGCTTCTGGTCGGATTCGGAATTACGGATGAGATCTTCGGAATCAGTATCGGAAGGACCGGCGCCCTGAACCCTTATTACAATTACGGGGCGATGGCAATCGCCCTCCCAAGCTGGTCCCTTGGCACTGCCCTTGGAATCGTCGCAGGCAATATCCTGCCCGCTTCCGCCGTCAGCGCCTTAAGCGTCGCACTATACGGCATGTTTATCGCTATCATCATCCCGGTATCCCGAACGAACAAGATCGTCGGCGGTGTAGTGATCACAAGCTTCCTCGCAAGCTTCGCCGTATCTAAGATCGCATTTTTCGACCGTATGTCCGACAGCATGAAGATCAGTCTCCTGACCGTGATCATCGCCGGACTCGCCGCAGCCCTGTTCCCGGTAAAGGAGGAAGAAGACAGCAAACCAGCTGAGGTTCCGGAAAAGGAGGATCACAAATGACACATAATATCTATCTGTACATACTGACCGCAGCAGCCGTATCCTTCCTGATCCGTGTCCTCCCCCTGACCCTGATCCGCGGAAAGATCAAGAATCCCTTTATCCGTTCCTTCCTCTACTATGTACCATATGTGACTCTTGCCGTAATGACCTTCCCTGCGATCATCACTGCCCCGCAGATTCCCCTCGCCGGCATCCTTGCCCTGATCGCCGGCATCATCGCCGCCTGGAAGGGCCTTAACATGATGGGTATTGCAGCGCTGTGCTGTGCAGTTGTATTCATCTGCGAAGCCGCCGCGCCCTATTTTCTATAAAATCCATTCCCATCCATTTACAAGAAACGGCAGTCTGGATCTCCCAAAACTGCCGTTTCTCCGTAAACTTATCTATCATCATTACAGTGTCTCTATAAACCTCATGAAGGCCTTCCGTCCTTCCTCCGTGCACTTATACACACCTGCATCCTCCAGTACATGCGTGAACGTAATGCCGATCTCTTCTTTCAGCACGTCCATCACATTCTCCCTGGTGATACTCTCATATTTCGGCAGGAATGCCTCCACCCACTGAGCATGCTTCTCAAGCTTCTCATTACTTCTGATCTCCTTACCCTCAACCAGATAATCAGCCAGAAGCTCCATCTCTTCCTTCAGCCTGGACGGCAGGACCGCAAGCCCCATAACCTCGATCAGCCCGATATTCTCCTTCTTGATGTTATGATACTGTGCATGGGGATGATAGACTCCAAGCGGGTGCTCCTCTGTGGTGATATTGTTCCGCAGAGTCAGATCCAGCTCGAAGATATCTCCCACCTTCCTTGCAATCGGCGTGATCGTATTGTGCGGCTCTCCGTCTGTCTCAGCGAAGATAAATGCCTCTTCATCCGTATACCCTCTCCACGCAGCCAGCACATGGTCCGCCAGCTCGATCAGACGCTTCTCATCCTTATGCCTGATACGCAGGACAGAGAGCGGCCACTTGACAATACCTGCTTCCACATCCTCATAGCCCGGGATTGTCACAGACTTCTCGATCGGCGCTTTCGCCATGGCGAAGGTATAATTCCCGCCCTGGAAATGGTCATGGCTTAAGATGGAACCGCCAACGATCGGCAGGTCCGCATTGGATCCCAGGAAATAGTGCGGGAACAGCTTGATAAAATCGAATAATTTGATGAATGCTGCCTTCTCGATCTTCATCGGCACATGCTGCCCGTTGAATACGATACAGTGCTCGTTATAGTATACATACGGAGAATACTGGAATCCCCAATTGCTGTCATTGATGGTGATCGGAATGATCCGGTGGTTCTCTCTTGCCGGATGGTTCAGGCGTCCCGCATATCCTTCATTCTCCATGCAGAGCAGACACTTAGGATAGCTGCTTGCCTTCGCGTTCTTCGCCGCTGCGATCGCCTTGGGGTCCTTCTCCGGCTTGGACAGATTGATCGTGATATCAATCTCGCCGTAAGGGGAATCTACCTTCCACTTCATATCCTTCTTCACGCGGTAACGGCGGATATAATCGCTGTCCTGGCTGAGCTTGTAGTAATAATCGGTCGCCTCCCTGGGAGAGACTGCGTATTTCTTCGCAAATGTCTCCTGCACCTGCGCCGGTCTCGGAACCAGACAATTCATCAGCTTCGTGTCAAATAAGTCTCTGTATCCAATGCTGTCCTCAATGATGCCGCGCTTCACCGCTTCATCGAGCAGCTCCTTTAACACGGATTCCAGTTCAATAGAATCCACATCAACCGGAACATCCTCATAATCATCTTCGTGAAACAGCTCTAACAGAAGATTCGTCGTATAGATGCGCTCCGTCTCCGGAACCAGACCAGTCTGAATGCCGTATTCTACTAATTTCTTGATATTCTCATTTAACATCTTCTCTTCTCCTCTCCTCTCCCCATCCAAAGGGCAGGCGGCAGCGCCGGCCGCCCGGATGGATTACTCGTTCTTCTATATCGTACCCGCTCCGTCGCCGATCTCTACTACATAGAACTCTGCCTCGTGTCCTACCTTCTCCTGATATGTCTTGCCGATCTCGCTGATAAATGTATCCACCGCGTCATTCTTCACGATGCTGACCGTACATCCTCCAAAGCCGCCGCCGGTGATGCGGGAGCCCAATACGCCCGGCATTGCCTGCGCCAGATCTACCAGAATATCGATCTCCTCGCAGGAAACCTCATAGTCGTACCTTAAGGATTCATGAGAAGCATTCATAAGCTTCCCAAACAGCTCCACATCCTGATTCTTCAGGGCCTCTACCGCACGGATCGTTCTCTGGTTCTCGTATACGGCATGCTTCGCACGCTTCTGCCTTACCGCGTCCTTGACCGCATCCTTATGAGCCTCATACTCCTCTTCTGTCAGCTCGCCCAATGACGCAATCTTCGTCACCGCCTGAAGTTCCTTCAGTGCAGTCTCACACTCATTCCTTCTGTCATTATAGGCAGAATCCACAAGACTGTGCTTCACCTTGCTGTTGGTAATCACGATCTTCGCATCCTTAAGTACAACCGGGGCATACTCATAATGCAGCGTGTTGGTATCCAGGAAGATCGCATGGTCCTTCTTACCCATAGCGCTTGCAAACTGGTCCATGATCCCGCAGTTGCAGCCGTTGAAATTATTCTCTGAATCCTGTCCGATGAGCGCAATGTCCACCATAGATACATCGAATCCGAATGTATCTTTAAGGATCACTCCTGTAAGGACCTCCAGTGACGCGGAGGAAGAAAGCCCTGAACCATTGGGAATATTGCCGTAGATCAGGATATCCAGACCATGGGACAGCTTATATCCTCTCTTCTCGAATGCCCACATCACGCCCTTGGGATAGTTCGTCCAGTTCGCTTTCGGATCTGGAACCAGTTCATCCAGACTCGTCTCGATCACTCCCAGCCGCTCAAAATTCGCAGAATAGAAACGAAGCTTCCTGTCCGATCTGCTCCTTACGATTCCGTAGGTTCCAAGAGTCAATGCACATGGGAATACATGGCCGCCGTTGTAGTCTGTGTGTTCTCCGATCAGATTCACACGGCCCGGTGCAAAATAAGAACGGATCTCCCCCTCGCCCTTGTACAGTTCTTGAAATTGCTGAATTAATTTCTCTTTCATCTTCATATCCTCCTATCTGCTCTCTTCATGCATCTTGCACATTTATCATATCTGATTTATAATTATAATGAGATTGAACAAAGGATACAATAAGAATATTCGATAATAATATCAATATATTGAGGAAATGGGTAACAGTGAAGGTATCTGAACTGTTACGGAAATGGAGAACCGCTATGCAGCTTCACATAGAAAAAGACCAGAAAGAGATCAAGAGACACGGAAACTATGAATTCCCGGTCCATCTAAGCCTTGAGAAAATACAATCCTACGAGCAGGCTTCCTTTCCCTGGCACTGGCATCCGGAGATCGAACTTACCTGGATCATGTCCGGTCAGATTGAATATCTGGTGAATGATAAGAAATATCTGTTAAAAGAAGGGGACGGCTTATTCTGCAACAGCAACTCTCTTCATTCCGGGTATATGAAGGACGGACAGGATTGCAATTATCTGTCCCTCACCTTCCATCCCCGGTTCATCTATGGATATGAGAACAGTCTCCTGCAGACGAAATATGTAGATTTCATTACATCTAATGAATCCTGGCATTCTCTTGGTCTTGAGTCCGAAACAGACTGGCACAGGGATATCATTGGCCAGATCCGGAAGATCTATCATATGTCGCAGACACCTCCGCCGGATTATGAGCTCCGGGTTCATCTGATCCTTGCAGAGATCTGGCAGAAGCTATACTCCTACTACAACTCCCTTCCCGCCAGTGAGCATCACCCGCAGAAGCATCTGGCGCGGCTCAAGGACATCCTGTCATTCATTCAGGAGCACTATGCCCAGGAGCTCTCCCTGGACGAGATCGCGGAACATGTGAACATCTGCAAGAGCGAGTGCTGCAGGTTCTTCAAGAAATATATGAAGATGACCATCTTCGACTATATCCTCTTCCTGCGCGTCCAGAACAGCCTGCCGCTGCTTCGGGAGGGGGAGAGCATCACGAAGATCGCAAGCATGACCGGCTTCTCCACATCGGCTTACTATGGGCAGATCTTCAAGCGGTATATGGGATGCTCGCCCAGCAAATATCGGAGGGAGCATATGGGGGAATGATAGGGCGAGCTTCCTAAACACTTGCTCACCGTTCTCTGACACTTACATGTATATATCCTCAATCTTATGGACGCATAGATGTTTCTTTTCGGCACTTTCAGTTTACTTACGGCACATTGTATGTTCTTTTCTGCCACAATTGGTAAAATATTCCATAATGTACAAAGGAGGAATTCTTACCATGGCATTCGCCGAAAAACTAAAAGCTCTGCGTCAGAAAAATAACATGTCACAGGAGTTTGTTGCACAACGCATCAATGTTGCACGTTCTACCATTGCCGGTTATGAGACGAAGAACCGGCAGCCCTCCCATGAGAAGCTGGTAGCATTCTCCAACCTCTTTCATGTACCTGTTGATTATCTTCTGGATGGTACGCATTCCGATTCCATATCTCTGGATGAATCCCGCGCAGATTCCATTGACGCACAAAATCTGCTGGTAAGATATTATCGTCTGTCTACACGCTCCCAGGAAGATCTGCTCAAACATCTTCACTTACTGGAACTACAAGACGAAGAACTGAATAATTAGACACGCGCAGGAGGCAAGTGAATCATTCACCTGCCTCCTGCTTCTATATGTAAAATATTTTAAACTTTTTAGCACTCACCTATTGACTCTGCTAACAATATGTGTTATATAATATATATAGCAAATAAAACAATAAATAATTTTCATATCTTATGGGATATAATAAACCATAAGAAGATTTTCAAGCCTGCAAATAAAAAGTCAATAGAAAATTGAATATTTTTTGAAAATGTTTT
>CANTDX010000079.1 GCA_947652615.1 uncultured Dorea sp.
TTAATTTCTAGCAAGGGTTTCTCCTCCTTTGTTATCCTTATTATATATCATACATCCCACACATAGAGCAAATGAAATGTGTTCTTTGCCATATATACTTATATAATATAGACTTTTCTGTAAAATATCAATAGAATTCCGCCATTTTTCTTAATTTTCTTCTAACCTTTTCTTCTTACTGCCTACTCTGCCCCCGCCTCCTGGGGATCTGCCGGCGGCTCCTGCGTGATAGGGCCTGCCTCGAATGTGATCGTCTGATTCATCTCAGAATAGTGCTCTAAGTGAAGCGTCCCCTCCTGATTCCCCAGTTTCTCAAGGATTGGTTCGATCTGCGCGATCTGCGCAGAAGATACGCTCTCTCCCAGACATATCCTGACATTGCCTACATACAGGCAGATATTATCCTCTTCACACACGATCCTGTCGGTAACCAGCTCATACTTGGTCACTTCTCTGGAAGTCTCAAGGATCTGCTCGAAGATCCTTGTGTCACCGCTCTTTAAACGGTGGTACAGCCTGATCTCTCCCACCTCTATTCCCTCTATATAGGGAAGCCCTTCCTTCAATGCGGAAGACTCGAAGACCACAAGCCCTTCCTTGTCAAAATATTCATACTTCTCACCGTTCTGTATGTAACCGACGATCGGCTTCTCCCTCACCTCAACCTTCAGGACCCAGGGACTCTTCATACGGACCTTCATCTGATCCAGGCACGGAAGCACCGTTCCTCTGCCCACGGCGTATTTCCCCAGGATATACAGAGAATTCTTAGACAGGCGGTCATCCTGGACCGCATCTATGATCTCCCCTTCTGTCAGATAATCATTCCCGCTCACTTCTATCTTCTGCACATGGAAGAGAAGCAGGAAAGCCAGCACAATGATCGCGAATCCGAACAACAGCACGGCAAATGCATAGAGTCTGTGAGATCTCTTCTTCTTTCTCTTCTTCCTTGGTCCTTCTCCCGGGCGTTCCCTTGCCGGGCTCTCTCTATCTCTCATATATCCCTTCCCCTATCAAATTGCCTTATTTTACCAGAGATGACACACTTAATACAAGCCCCATTTCCGCAAGAAGAAATACCACCGACGTACCGCCGTAGCTGATGAAGGGCAGCGTGATCCCGGTGTTGGGGATCGTATTGGTGACCACCGCTATATTCAAGATCACCTGGATCATCATATGCCCCATGGCCCCTGTAGCGATCAGCGCCCCGAACAGATCGCCCGCATGGGTCGCGATCACGAAGAACCTCCAGATCAAGATCAGGAACAAGATCAGGATAAACCCGGCTCCAAACAGCCCCAGCTCTTCACAGATAATGGAGAAGATCATATCGTTCTGCGCCTCCGGGACGAATCCAAGCTTCTGGATACTCTCTCCAAGTCCCCGCCCGAACAGCCCTCCGGAACCGATGGCGTACAATCCCTGCAACGTCTGATATCCCTTCTCATAGGCTTCCGGATTCCGCCAGATCGCAAGCCGCTCCAGGCGGTAGCTCTCAAGCGCCAGGAAGATTGCCATGAATCCGATCCCCAGAAGTCCCATGAACACAAACTGTCCGTATTTGGGACTCGCCACAAAGATCAGTATGACACCGATCCCCAGGATAATGATCGCCGTACTTAAGTTACTCGCCCCCACCAAGCCTACAATGGGCAGGATCGACACCATGATCTTGATCATGGTCCGCATCTTCCCGATATCCTTCGCATTCTTCGTCACCATATGGGCAAGGAACAGGATCACGGCCACCTTGGCGAATTCCGACGGCTGAAAAGAAAAAGGCCCCAAAGACAGCCATCTTTTGGACCCATTGATCTCGTCACCGATGAACAAGACCGCCACTGACAATAGAATCGCCGTCAGATATCCCAGTACCGCCACATGCCTCCACACGTGGTAATCCATATTGGCCGCCACAAACATCCCGGCAATTCCCAGCAATGTCGCAAACACCTGCTTCTTCAGATAATAAAACGAATCATGGAACTTTACCTCGCCGTTATACGCACTCGTACTGTAGAGGATCACAAGCCCCATGACCACGAGCAGAGATAACGCGGTAAGAAGAGTATAATCATACCTTCTGTTGTTCGACTGTGTCAATATCTGCCACTCCTTATAAGGAATTTACAATCTCTTTGAACTTCTCTCCGCGTACTTCATAGCTTGGAAACATATCCCAGCTTGCACATGCCGGCGACAGAAGCACCGCTTCCCCCGGTTTTGCCGTCCTGGCCGCCTCAAGCACCGCCTCCTCGAAGGTCTCTGCAAACACATAGTCTTCGAAACCGCATTCTCTCGCGTCTCTTGCGATCTTCTCTTTAGTCTCTCCAAGAAGGATCAGCTTCTTAACCTTTCCGTCAAAGCTTCGGATCCACTCTGTATAGACGGAATCCTTGTCATATCCGCCGCCGATCAGCACGGTCGGCCGGTTCATGGCCTGAATCCCCTTGATCGCCGCATCCGGATTCGTCCCCTTGGAGTCATTATAATAGACGACGCCATCCTTCTTGGCCACATATTCGATCCGGTGCTCCACACCCTTAAATGCCTTCACACATGCTCTTACGATATCGGCCGGCACACCGTACACCAGCGCCATGGCTGATGCCGCCATAACATTCTCATAATTATGGGTTCCCAGAAGACTAAGCTCCTCTACGCGGCAGATCGGTATCCTCCCGCCGTTCTGGTAGACGATCTCGCCGTCCTCAAGATAGATCCCCTGTTCTAGTTTACGCCGGCTGCTGAAATATAGAACCTGCGCCTCTATATTTTCACCAAATTCCCGCGTCAGCTTATCTTCATAGTTCAGGATACAATAGTCCTCCCCGGTCTGGTTCTTCGCAATATTCTTCTTCGCGTTCACGTATGCTTCCATCGTATGATGCCGGTTCAGATGATCCGGCGTAAAATTCAGGATTGCGCTGACCTTCGGCCTGAAGTCAATGATCGTCTCTAGCTGGAAGCTGCTCATCTCCGCTACCGTGACCGCATCCTCCGTCATCTCCCCGACCGCCGCCGTATAAGGATTGCCGATATTGCCTACCACGAATACATGCTCCCGATATCCCTCCATGATCTCTCCCAACAGAGCCGTCGTCGTCGTCTTCCCGTTGGTTCCGGTGATCGCAAGCACATCTCCCTGCCCTGCCTCATAGGCAAGCTCCACCTCTCCGGTGATCAGGATCCCGTGCCCGCGCATCTGCTCCACCACCGGAAGATCTGTCGGAACCCCCGGACTTAATACGGCGATATCAAGCGTATGAAGCAGTTCCTCCGGGAACGTACCGATCACGATCTTCACACGGCTGTCTCCCGCAAGCTTCTCACGGATATCAGCCTCTAATAGCTTCTCATTCCCGTCGTAGAGCACGACCTGGGCTCCCTGCCTGACCAGAAGAGCCGCCGCGCCAATCCCGCTGATCCCTGAACCAAATACCAGGACCTTCTTCCCTGCTACTTCCATATCCATGTCTCCTCCTGTTCGTAACCATTCCTACATAGCCATCAGCGCAACCAGGCACAGGATTGCCGTTATGATGGCAAATACCGCTACAACCCTCGTCTCTGACCATCCGCATAATTCAAAATGATGATGTATCGGCGCCATCTTAAAGATACGCTTGCCGCCCGTCTTCTTAAAATATGTCACCTGGATCATAACCGACAGAACCTCCACCAGATAGATCATTCCCACGATAATGATGAATATCGGCATCTGCAGCATGTAAGCCGTAGACGCCACAAAACCTCCCAGGGCAAGGGAACCAGTATCCCCCATAAACACACTGGCCGGATAGACATTAAAGAGCAGAAATCCCATCAGCGCCCCTACCACTGCACAGGTGATAGGCTCGATACCGCTCCTGGTCCCGATCGCAACCACGGTAAAAAACGTGGCGACCAGTACGGTCACACTGGAGGCAAGGCCGTCAAGACCGTCGGTAAAATTCACTCCGTTCACGGTTCCGATCACGGCGATAAACATGACCGGGATCGCAAGCCATCCGATATTCCAGTACATTCCTCCCGTAAATGGAATCAGCATGGCAAGGGACACATCGGTAAACCTGATCATGTAGAATGCGAACACGGCCGTCACTACGATCTGCAGCGCCATCTTCTGCTTCGGGAACAGCCCGTCAGAACGCTTCATGACCACCTTCAGATAATCATCCAGAAATCCGATCAGCCCAAACCCGAGCGTTACAAACAGGATTGGGATGATCTTAGGATAATCCTTAATATAGATCACAGATGTGACTACTACGCTCAGAAGGATGATCACACCTCCCATCGTAGGCGTACCCGCCTTCTTCAAATGCGACTTAACGCCGTCCTCTCTCTCCGTCTGCCCCATCTTAAGCCTTCGAAGCACCGGGATGATCAATGGGCCCATGACCACACTGAGCACAAATGCGATCAAAACCGGGATAAATATCTTATAATCCATAATCCACCTCTTCGTTTCTTTCGTTAATCATTCTTTTCTCACTGATATTTTAGTATACTTCATTTCCTACTCTTTTTCAATGCCAAGATAAGGTAATACGCTCTCAAATATGTTTCGCACCACCGGAGCGGCGATCGTCCCTCCATAATAGACCCCCTGCGGGTTATAGATCACACACATTCCTAAGATCTGAGGGTCGTCTGCCGGAGCAAACCCGATAAAGGAGGAAATATATTTGTTCGCACTCCTTGGAAGCGTCTGGGAGGTAGCCGTCTTCCCGCCGATCGCATAACCTTCTATGTATGCATTCTTCCCGGATCCTTCTGATACCACGCTCTCAAGCAGCATCCGCATGGTGGCAGAAGTCTCTTCCGATACGATACCGGCTTTCTCGTCATAATGAAACCGCTCCACCTCTTTGCCGTCGGCATCTAACACCCTCACTCCGAAATGGGGCGTCACCCGTCTGCCGCCGTTGACCAGAGAACTTACAGTTGTCGCCATCTGCATGGGTGTCACCTGAAAAGACTGACCAAAGCTCATAGTCGCAAGTTCCACAAGCCCCACATTCTCCTTCTTGTGCATGATCGTCCCTGCCTCTCCCGGCAGATCAACTCCCGTCATATCCATCAGCCCGAACTGCTTAAAATATTTGTAGAAATCATCCGTGCCCAGCCTGAGTCCAATGTCGATAAACACCGGATTGCAGGAATTCTGGATTCCCTTCACAAATGTTTCCGCACCGTGTCCGCCCACCTTATGGCACCGGATCTTCCGGTCCTCCACCACCCGGTACCCCGGGCAGCTAAAATTATCCTCAAGCTTCACGACACCCTCTTCCAGACAGGCCGATGCCGTGATGATCTTGAATGTAGAGCCTGGTTCATAGGTATCATTGATACACCCGTTCCTCCACATCTGGTTCAATGCGTCCTGACGCTTCTCATCTGACAGGGCCGCCCCGTCCTCCCCCGTGTTCAGAGTAAACGGATCGTTCAGATCGAATTCCGGAACATTTACCATGGCAAGGATCTCCCCATTCTGAGGATTCATCAGCAGAATCCCTACTTTATCCGCCTGTTTCTCCTCCATCACCTTCTCTGCCATCTGCTGCGCATACATCTGTATGTTATAATCCAGGCTGATCTGAAGTGTATTGCCCGCCACCGGCTCCTTCCGGTCCTCCGCGACGCCGTCAAGCTCTACCCCGCGGGCGTCCGTCGTCGTCAGTATGGTGCCGTTCAAGCCTTTCAGATGTTCCTCATACTTTACCTCCAGGCCGATGATTCCCTGGTTGTCTCCGCCGGTGAAGCCAAGCACCTTAGAAGCCAGCTCATTGTGCGGATAATAACGTTTGAAATCCTCGTCGACCTTCACTCCGTCAAGTTCCATGTTACGGATCGTATCTCCCGTCTCCTTATCCACATTCGTCTTGATCCGCTCCATAGAAGACACTTTCTCCACTCTCTTGCGCACCGTCTCCTCGTCCATATCAAGCGCTTCGGCAAGTGTCTTTATCACTTTTTCCGGTTCCCTGATCTGGCTGTGGATCACCGATATGGTACAGACCGTCTTATTGGTCGCCAGCACCTCTCCTTTCGCATCCAGGATCTCCCCTCTTGCCGCCTTGATCTCCCTCTCCCTCTCGTGAAGCTCCTCCGCCTTCTTCTGATAATATTGTGCGTCAAATACCATCAGATATACAAGCCTGCCCACAAGAGCCAGGATGATCACCGTCGCACACAGGAAAACCACCAGGATCTTCTTCTTATTATATGTCTTATTCTTCATAATATAAAAACCTCGCAAAAGCTTTTTGTATAATTTATTATAGCTTTTGCAAGGTTATGAATCGGAATTGGGTCAAGTTATCTTTTTCTACTCCTGCGGCGCGGCTGCCTTCTGAACACCAAGGTAAGGGAAGATCTCCGCCATGATGTCGGATGCGATCTGCATAGCGTAGGAGCTTGAGGCCTGTTCTGCCACGTTAGGCTCATCCACGACTACATATACGACTACCTGCGGGTTCTCCTGGGGCGCGTATCCGATGAAAGACACCAGATACTTGCCGTTGCCGCGGGGCTGCTTCTCCGCCGTACCTGTCTTGCCGCCGATATCATATCCCGGAACTCCCGCCTTGGCGCCGGTACCTTCCTGCACGACTCCAAGCATATAATCCTTGATGATATCACTGGTCTCCTTAGAGATGGTCTTCTTAAGCAACACCGGGTTCTTGTTCTCGATCAGATTCCCGTTCTTGTCCCAGATCTGCCTTACCACATGTGGCTTATAATAATCTCCGCCATTGATCAGGGAGCAGAACGACGCGCATAACTGCGTCATCGTCACGTTGAAATTCTGGCCAAAAGCGTTCGTTGCAAGACTTGCCGCATCCATGCTCTCGGCGTCATACAGAAGTCCCTGCGCTTCGCCCGGAAGATCGATACCTGTATACTCACCAAAGCCGAATAATTTCTGATACCGGCTGAACTCCTCCTTGCCAAGAGCCTGCCCGATGGACATCAGTGCGACGTTGCAGGAATTCTCCAGGGATCGCTTCAATGACTGCGGTCCGTGCCCTTCGCGGTTGCTGCAGTGGATATCATGATCCCCTATATGCAGCATCCCCCCGCAGGTATAGCCTTCCCCTCCTGTCAGGGTTCCCGTCTCGAATCCCGCCGAGATGGTAAACGGCTTGAATGTGGAACCGGGTTCATAGGCTTCGCTGACACAGAAGTTATTCCACAGCTGGTTCAGCTTCTCGATCTTCTCGTCATCCGACATCGCCGCAAGCGCTTCCTCCGAATAATACTTCGACAGGTCTCTTGGCTGGTTCAGATCATAGTTCGGATAGGAAGCCTCCGCCAGGGTCTCCCCGTTCTGAGGATTCATCACCATCACCGCCGTAGTCTTGCTGCCCTCTCCCGGCGTCACCCCGTTCCTATGGGCTTCGTTGAACGCCAGGATATGCTTCTCCACGATACTCTGTACCTGCAGGTCTATGGTGGACACGACAGTATTGCCGTTCTCCGGCTCCTTCACCGTTCTGGCAAATGTAGAATCCTCGTCCAGATACCCGTATTCCTTGCCGTCTGTGCCGTTGAGGATCGAATTATAGGCCGCCTCGATACCGTTGCTCCCAAGGTTGCCGTTCACCGTGAATCCGATCACATCACTGGCCAAAGTATTGTACGGATATCTCCGGATATAGTCGTCCTCTAGCCAGATACCGTTGACATTGGGATAATTCTCATCATCATGGTCGATCGCCTCGAATCTCTGCGCCGTCTCATAGTCGATCCCTTTCAGAAGAATGCTGTATCTGCTTGACGGGCTCTCCTCCATGACTGCCCGGACCTTCTCTTCCTCGATCCCGAAACATTCCTTCAATACCTGGATCGTAGGTTCGATGTAGTCCTTCTTGCTACACATGACCTTGACGTCTAAGATCACATTGTAAACCCTCTCGCTGGTCGCAATCTTGGTCCCGTTGCGGTCCACAATATCCCCCCGCTTGAAAGGGATCGCCCGGCTGTCATACTGCTGCTGGTCCAATACCATCTTCGTATAGCTGGAGCCGTTAGACGCATTGATATATGTGATCCTGCCTATCAATACAGCAAAAGCTAGTATAATCGCCACAAACAACAATACTAGCTTCTTCTGCATGAATTTTGAAAATTTCTTCTTATATACATTCTTTGTATGTTTTGCCATAATACACCTATCTGTTATTTTTACCGGACCGGGCAAGCACTCCATCCTCCGGAATGTCCTCATATTTCTTCACATAATCCGTAGCCGGGCTCTCGTAACCAACGATCCTCTCCGGCGAAGCATAGACCATTCCCAGTTCATTCTGTGCGCGGTCCCTGATCTCGTCCAGATTCACAGAATCCATCACTGCATTGTACTTGGTGTTATTCTCCTCGCGAAGCCTTGCCAGTTCTTCCTGCATGGCAGTAATGTTCTTCGAACGGCTCGTAATCCGTGACTGCAATTCTATATAATTGACACATACTACCAACGCCATCACTGCCGCCACCGCAAGGAATATCACATATGCAGAGTTCATGCGGAGGGCAAGCTTACGGTTCTTGCGCACCTGCCTGCTCGCCTTCCTGTGTCTTACGGGCGACCCTTCATGACGGCGCGGCTCCTCCGCCGCCGGCTTCGTCACAACGTTACCCTGTACATACATCTGCGAGGCTGCATCTCCTCTTCTGTACTGTTGTCTGTAATCCGGTCGGCTCTGTCTTGCTGCCATATATGTCACCCCTTTCTTCCTACTCCCATCCTGCCGACTTAACTGCGCTCGAAGATCCGAAGCTTCGCGCTCTTGGAGCGGCTGTTCGCCTCGATCTCTCCGTCACTTGGCAAGATCGGTTTTCTAGTGATAATACTCCCCTTTGAGATCTTCCCGCATACACATACAGGAAAATCTGCCGGACAGGTGCAAGGGTTCTCATTCTTCTTAAATGCACTCTTAACGATCCTGTCCTCCAGTGAATGGAATGTGATGATACACAGCCTTCCTCCTGGATTCAGCAGATCGATCATCATATCCAGCGAATCTCTTAAGACCTCCAATTCCCGGTTCAGCTCAATCCTGATCGCCTGAAATGTCCTCTTGGCCGGATGCCCGGACTTCTTCTGGTACTTCATTGGAATGGCTGCTCTGATAATCTCTGCCAACTGTCCTGTCGTCTCGATGGAGCCTTTCCCGCGTGCACTTGCGATATGCCTGGCGATATTCTTCGCAAACTTATCCTCCCCGTAATCCCTGATCACACGGTAAAGTTCCATCTCGCCGTAGTCATTGACAATGTCTCTGGCCGTCATCTTCTGACGCGTATCCATACGCATGTCCAAAGATGCATCCTCCCGGTAGGAGAACCCCCGCTCTGCCGTATCCAACTGATAAGACGACACGCCCAGATCCAGAACGATCCCATCCACCTTGTCAATCCCAAGGCCTTGAAGCTGCGACTTCATATCACAATAGTTGCTTCTGACTATCGTGACCTTCTCCCCGAAGTCTTTCAGTCGGATGCCCGCCGCCTCAATGGCTGCCGCATCCTGGTCTATTCCTATAATACTCCCCTGTGTTCCCAGACGCCTGCAGATCTCAAGACTGTGCCCGCCGCCGCCGAGTGTACCGTCGACGTAGACACCGTCCGGTTTCACCTTCAATCCGTCAACCGTCTCCTTCAGTAATACTGATCTGTGTTCGAATTCCATATCCGCTCCCTTTCGCATACTGTCCTTCTGTGCTGACCGCATGATATCCGCTCGGCACAACAGCCTACCCACAAAGCCTTCGGACAAATGATATCATATACTATTGGTCAGATACTAAATCCGCTTGCTTCCATATCAGATGCAATATCTTCAATGTTCATCTCCACTTCAGCATTCTTCTCATCCCATCTCGCCTTGTCCCAGATCTCGGCACGCTTCCCCATACCGATGAATACGACCTCCTTGTCCAGATGTGCGAATTCTCTGAGGACGGAAGGGATCAGAGTTCTTCCTTGCTTGTCAAGATCACCGTCTGTCGCACTTCCCTGAAAAAAATAGGCAAGGGCGCGGGCTTTCTTGTCCGTAGTAGTTGGCAGGGCGTTCAGTTTCTCTTCGAAGATGTTCCACTCGTTCTCCGGGTATACATAGAGACAATTCTCCATCCCTTTGGTTATGACGAAATTCTCCCCTAGATCGTCACGAAACTTGGCCGGAATGATCAATCTACCCTTCGCATCAATATTGTGACTATACTCCCCTTTCAACATTCAGAACTCACCTTCTCCCAAGCGGCTCCACTTTATTACCACTTCGTTCCACTTTTCACCACTTTCTACCACTTGAATTCATTGTAAACTACTTTTTTGACTATTTCAACCCCTTTTTCACTTTTTGGTAATTTGCACAAAAAAAGAAGCAGAACTCATTCTGCTTCTAATTGTCACTCAATTCGACTTATTATATTCATCTGTCACACTATTCGGCCACCTCGGCAAGCTCCGTCTTCAGGTTCGTCAATGCAGAATAATCCACGTGTGCTTCCTGGTTCGACCTGCTCTCCTCAAATCTGCCATACGCAGAATATCCGATCCATCCGATCAGCAAAACTCCCACAAGGCATACTACACCCTTATGCATGGCATTGCGCATCTTCTCCTTGCGCACATTCTCCTTACGGTTCGCCTTCTCCTTCTTATATCTGTCAACCTTCTCCTGACTCATAGTATCTGACTCCTTCCGCAATTCCTGACACAGAAGATATTCTATCACAAATCCAGGAATTATACAACAAGTTTATCCCAAATCCGGCGAAAAAGGGTAACCGTTTTGGCTATACCACCACGATCACACCGCCGTCTGCCGCGTACATACTGCTGATCCCCGCCGTATCAAGGATCACCACATCTCTGAAATCCGCCTTCTGCACCAGCATCTCCTTCACATACTCTGCCCTCTCCCGGCAGTTGCAGTGCGAGATCGCCAGTATCTTCTTCTTCGACTCCTTAAGATCCTTCATGATCTCATCCACCATCTTAGCCAGAGCCTTCTTCATGCCCCGCGCCTGTCCAAGCTGAAGGATCGTGCCGATCGGCGTCGCACCCATGACCGGCTTGATGTTAAGCGCGGTCGCTACTACCGCCTTCACTCCCGTAAGCCGTCCGTTCTTCCTCAATGTATCCAGTGTCTCCAACACGAAATACGTGTGCTGTTCCCCGATATACGCCTCTACCGTCTCCACCACCTGCGCGAATTCCATCCCCTGTTCCTCGCATTCCGCGATCTTCATAGCGATCAGCGTCTCCCCGACCGACGCGGAACGAGAATTGAACACATAGATATCCTTCTCGCCGTACTCTTCATGATACAGGTTCTTCCCAAGGATCGCACTGTTGTAAGACCCGCTCAGCTCCGCGGACAGTGTGACCGCATACACGTGCTCTGCCTCGCACCGGTAACCTTCCATATAACGCTCCGGAGACGGGCAGGAAGACTTCGGGGAATCCGGAGACTCTGCCACCAGCCTTAGAAATTCTGCCTGGTCAAAAGTCTCGTCGTCAATAATATGATGTCCATGAACATCAATCTCCAGGGACGCCGTCTCGAAGCACCCTGACGCTTTCATCTCTTCTGTTAATTCGCCGCAGCTATCCACGATAATCTTATAACTCATACCCATCCTCCCGGTATATCTATATTATGTTCTTCATTTCCATACTATGTAGTTTTAAATACTACATAGATTATCATACCATATTTATACTGGAAAGAAAAGTATTTTATTTGATTTTTCCGGACACTCCAAGGGCGATCCCCATCTCTGCCATGATAAACACGCTGGCGGTTCCTCCGTAACTGATAAACGGCAGCGTAATTCCCGTGGTGGGGATCAGGTTGATCACAACGGCAACATTCAGCACGACCTGGAGGGCCATGTGGGCAAATATCCCTGTCACGATCAGCGATCCATACATATCCGGCGCATTCTGCGCAATGAACATCAGCCGGTATAACAGCATGCCGAACAAAACCAGCACGATAATCGCGCCAAAGACTCCCAACTCCTCACATACTATAGAAAGGATCATATCGTTCTGCACCTCGGGAATGATCATCTTCTGCGCGCTGTTCCCCAGACCCTTGCCAAAGAATCCCCCGGAGCCCACCGCATACAAGCCCTGGAGCACCTGGAAGCCGCCCTCCGCCGTGTGCTCTTCCGGGTTCAGCCACACAAGGATCCTCCGCAGACGGAAATTACTGCTTGTCTTAAGCGTCATGCTCATGACCTTCACCGCCGCCAGAAGAAGGACCTCCCCTGCCGCCACAAGCGCCACAAAGGGCTTCGTCTTAGGATGGACTACGAATATCATAATACAGGTGATCCCCATGACAATCACGGCCGTGCTTAAGTTCTCTGTGAGAACCAGCACGCATCCCGCCGAGACGCCGCCCCACGCAAGGATCTGCCGGATTCCCTTAAAGCTCTTGATGTCCTTGCCCAGGTTGCAGATCAGGACCGGAATAAACAGGATGATCGCGATCTTGGCAATCTCTGCCGGCTGAAGCTGTTGGTCAAAGGGCAGCCTGATCCATCTCCTGGCTCCATTGACCTCCTTGCCCAGCGGCGTCTTCACGAGCGCCATCGCAAATATGGACAGAAAATAGATCTGCCTGGCCCACCTGATATAGATATGATAGTCAATCTTCGCGATCACATACATACCGACAAATCCAACGGCATAAAAGAACAACTGACGCTTAAAATAATGCATACTGTCACCATGCCGGAGCAGCGCCCCGTATGCACTGCTGCTGTACAGCATCACCAGTCCGAAACAGATCAGCGATATCAGTATCGTGAGCAGATTGTAATCAAAGAAACGGACCATGCGTTTCTTCCTTAATGATGCTTCCGGGCTCGTATCTTTTGTTCTGCCTGGTTTTACTTTTGGTCTTACTCTTGTTGCTTCCTGACTCTTCTCCATTATATTTACACTCCAATCGTATCTATTATACTCAGATATCGCTTCAAAAACAACCTTCAATGCATGTAAAATGCGCACCTTTTTCTTAATTTCCCATACACTGTTATTGCAAACGTTCTATGGAAGGAGCATCACACATGCCGAATTATCGTTATAATACGTCAGATTGTACGCGGCGCAGCGGTTGCAGCCGGCCATCTCCAATGCCACAGCCTCCCCAAAGCTGCCGCCCCTCCTCAGCGTGCTGCGAGGACAGAGCTGAGTACGATGAATTAAATGGTATGCCTATCGCTATGGCCTATGTACCATGGCAGGAGTGGCAGAACATCTACGAAGCAGAAAAAGGATTTCATCAGGGAACCATTTTCGAAGAATTGAATAAACCGTTCAACGGGATCGGGATCGGAGGTTGCTGCAGATGACAGAAAACAAACCTAACCGCAACGAATTATTAGAATGGATCAATGTCGTCAGTTTTGCAGTGGATGATGTGAAGCTTTTCCTGGACACCCACCCCTGCAATCCGGATGCACTGGAGTATTTTGAAGAATTTAAGAAGCAGCGGGTTCAGGCCTTAAGAGAATATGCCAAATACTACGGCCCTCTTACGCTTGACACCGCCCACACCCCGGCAGATTACTGGTGCTGGATCAACGAGCCATGGCCATGGCAGGAAGGAGGATGCTAGTATATGTGGAATTATGAGAAACGATTACAGCACCCGGTGAAAATCACCCAGACGAATCCGAAGATCGCCCAGGTGATCATTACACAGTTCGGCGGACTATATTGTAATAACCTATATTATATTTTTATCAAAATATGTCCAGCTATTTACAAAAATCTACTGTATTATATCGAAATATAATGTGCTAAATTCCCGGCAAATCAACCTGATACCTTCTATAATATATAAGTGGAGCCAAAAAGAAAAGCGGTCGTATGTTCCCCTAATTGTTATAACGGCCGCTTTTCTCTGACTATGACAACCCGAGCAGTTTACTCCACGTCTTCGGACCAACAATACCATCCTGGACAAGCCCCTTTGCCTTCTGGAACGCCATAACAGCCGCCTTGGTCTTAACACCGAAGTCTCCATCAATATTCCCGCAATCAAAACCAAGAGAATTCAATTTGCGCTGCAGCCATCTGGTGATATTTCCAG
>CANTDX010000080.1 GCA_947652615.1 uncultured Dorea sp.
CCGCCGTGGACGTGGAGATCAATGAATCCCGGAGACAAGTACAGACCGTTGCAATCAATCACCCGATCGCCCCAAGCTTCGCATCCCGCCTCAAATACTTCTGTGATCCGGCTGTCTTCAACCTTGATCCCTCCGAACAGGATTCGGTTTTGTAATACCACCTTCGCATTCTTAAAAACTGTTTTCATAAGCATCCCTTCTTCTATATTTACTTAACTAAGTTTAATTAATAATATATTATAAACCCAAAAATGTCAAGTAAAAATTTATAATTACTAAAAATTACCAGATAATTATTCATGTATGCTTCGTATTTTAAATAATATTAGTTTTTTATTTAATTAACTTTATTTATTATTTTCTTATAAAAAAACATCTCCTAAGAGATGTCCTTTCAGTTCGTGAACCCGATAAGTTGAGACAAAACTTCCCCCATATCCCCGTCTATACAGATCGACTGCCCCGCAATCTCCTTAGGGCAGCCCGCCTCCCCGTAATTCACACAGGTACCATTTTGGGCAAAATCTCCCGTGTTCAGTTTTCGATAAAGCACCATTATTATTTAATAACCGTGTAGTTGGTGTTTCTTGCTTTTCCATTTTGCTTTAGCAATTTGCTTTTTACCATTTTCCTAATGACTCTGGAAGCAGTAGAGGTACTCACTCCAAGCAATGCGATTACATCATTTCTTGTAACAGCACCGTGAGACTTGGCATATTCCAACACTTTTTCTTCATTGCCTAGGCTTTCTTCAGCCCCGGCAGCAGAATTTGTGATCAATCCTGCTTTCGATACAGAATCCTTTCCCATTTCATATTTTGCGTTAATGTTAGGCAATATAATCTTAAATGTATTTTTGGTTGTTTCAATCGAAGGCTTTTCTTCCAGACTCTCGTATGCCTTCATAATCTTGCCTATTCCGGTACCGTAAGCTTCAATTAAGTGCAACCGGTAGAACACATTCGCAAGATCCTGATTTCTGCATACGGAAATACCTGCCATAATATCTTCCAGGTCAATTCCCGGCATCAATCCGCCAATAGAGACAAATTCAATCCGATCAGCATAGATGCTGATAAATGCACTGGCACTAAAAGAATAATCACGGTGTACCAGCAGATTCAGCAATGCCTCCCTGACGGCAATTTCCGGATAGTCTTTGACATCGATTCTCAACAATTTTTCTATGGTTGCACGGGTTTGATTGCGGAAGTCGATAAAATCATAGACTTCGTTCATTTGCTGCATCAGCGACCCGGTAAATTCCCGACGGTCCTTAAAAATTGTTTGATCCGTTCCCTGAAAAACAGCGACTTTAATCGTATGGACACATTGATCGGACAGAAGCAGGCCTAAGTTACTGTAAAGGTTATCCTGGTCAATCAGCTTCAAAGTACGCTTTTGCCGTGACCCAAACTCCACTTTCCGAAGCGCAAATTCTTTTTTTGCGGCTTCAAATGTAAGTTCCTGATTTAAGCAGCGCATAGCCTCAAAGCGGTCTCCATCCGTTTCCTTGATCATACGGCGGATTGCTGTGTCAGTAGCAGGAACAGAAGAATATCCTTGTCTGACATATACACCCTCTGGTCGCATCCCCTTTTTAACAAGATAATAAGGCCGGTCCGTTCCGCGCTGAATATCCACCGCAACAATTTCCTTTTCATCTTCCTTTATTGTTCTATAATGCAGGAACATCGTCACATCAGGCTTAATAGCATCCCTTACCATATTACTGATCTGCAAAGAAACGCCGTCAGGATCATCAAGTCCGACCACTGTGCCGTCATCCCGAACGCCAATATACAGTTTACCTCCATCACAATTGGCAAAGGCAATGATTTCTTTTTTTATATCGTCTACAAATACTTCCTTCAGTTCTACAGTTTCGCTTTCCTGAAAAAGCATGACATCATCTCCCTACTTACTTTCGTTTGTTTGGCATATTATATCAAATCGGATCAATTGTGTCAATCGAGTGACCCGATCGCGACCCGATTTGACCTGATATGTTTATTATACCCACCAATGAACGAAGTAACTGACTCTGTTGTCTTATAATTGTTCGAGTACCATCCCAATGTCCGCATTGATACAGATGGAACGGTCTCTGATTTCCGTTGGTGCGCTGGCTTCTCCTAAATTGACACAGGCATAGGTTGCCTTTGGATTCCCCTCTGTCATCCTCCAGAAAGAAAATTTCACTATGCCCGGAGTGTTAAATTCATACTCATGGGTTCCCCACACTTCGGGCAATGCGGAACAAGGTCTGACGGAACCATCATTCTGGGTGATGTGCCTTCCGGCAGAATCAATGTACCATCCGTATCAATACTATAGCCCTGTGCTTCAACCATTTCCCGAATAACAGCCTCATTGCCGTAAGTATTCTGATGGCACGGCCTGCTGCACTGGAACAGGCCGTAGTCACCCTGGGTGTAAAATAAGCGTTCACTATCAAAGCCCGCTTTCTGAAAACAGTGGTCTACATTCGTTGTCAGCACGAAATAATCTTTGTTTTTCACCAGATCGTACAGTCTATGGTAAACCGGTTTCGGGGCGTCCATATACCGGTTGATATAAATATACCGGCTCCAGTAGGCCCAGTATTCTTCCAAGGTATCATAGGGATAGAATCCTCCGGAATACATATCCTTGAAATGATACTTCTCAGCAAAATCATAGAAATACCTCTCAAACCGTTCCCCCGAATAGGCAAACCCTGCCGAAGCCGACAAACCTGCGCCAGCGCCGACCACGATCGCTTCCGCTTCATCAACAGCTTCCCGCAGCCGCCTGATCTTATCCGAGTAATCTGCTGTAGATCTCTCTGTCCAGTTCTTTGAAAACATTAAAAACCACCTTCTTCACACTAGTATCCTGCCGCATAAATTCCTTGACCGTATCCACCGCAATCTGCGCTGCCCTTTCATTGGGGAAATGAAATTCTCCGGTTGAAATGCAGCAGAATGCCACGCTTTCCAGATGATTTTCTGCGGCAAGCCCAAGACAGGAACGATAGCAGCCTGCCAATAATTCACAATCTCTATCTGTCAAGTATCCATCTATAATCGGTCCAACCGTGTGCAGGATATACCTGCAGGGGAGATTATAAGCTTCTGTCAGCTTCGCCTTCCCCGTCTCCTCTTCGTGTCCCTGCAATTCCATCATTTCCGCACAGGCAATACGAAGCTGTATTCCGCTGAACGTATGAATGCAGTTATCAATACATCTGTGGTTAGGTACATAACACCCTGTCATGCCGCTGTTCGCGGCATTCACGATCGCGTCGCAGCGCAGCGTTGTGATATCTCCCTGCCAGAGATACAGCCCATCCGCTGCCGGAGTCAGATCATCCAACTCTGTAATCCCTTTTGCCGCCGTCTCTTCCCGAAGGTACTCATCCTGCACTTCCAGGAAATTCCTGCCGATCCTCCTTGGGAGCCGAATATTCATCAGCCCCCTAAGCAACTGCTTCTGCTCCTCTTCACCTGCCGGAATTCTCATCTTCCGATATTGTACATCCTCCTGCAGAAGCTCCCGTATCAAAAATCTTCTCCGTTCACTCTGGTCCATATCTATCTCCTGACTACACTGATCCGTTCCCTGATATGCCCGCCTTTCACGATCTCATCCACCATCGCGGCGGCATAATCCGCATAACTGATAATGCTTTCCCCTCTGTCATTCAGCGTCAATTCTTCTCCTCCCAGAATGTATTGACCGCTGCGCTCGCCCTCTGCCTGGAAATCCCCTGCCGGGCTTAAGTAGGTCCATTTTACATCATCTCTCTGCCGAAGTTCGGTCAGCGCCTTCGCCATTGCCGCCGCAAGCGGTTTAAACATATCCGGGAAATCCGGGCCGTCGGCAACACAAACCGTATGCTCCGGATCAACATACAGGCTTCCCGCACCACCGACTACCAACAGCCGGGTATCTGTACCCGACAGTGCATCACACAGAACTTTCAAAGACGTGCTGTGCTTCGGCAGGTCTTCTTCTGTCCATGCGCCAAATGCATCGACAACCACATCGAATCCCTTCAAATCTTCTGCCGTGATATCCATCACATCCTTGATCACAGACTTGGCCGCCGCCGACCGATTCTCTCCCCGGACGAATGCCGTCACATCAAGCCCTCGCTGCAGCGCCTCCTTCGTAATCAACTGTCCTGCTTTTCCATTCGCGCATACTACCGCAATCTTCATAATAACTACCTCCATTTGTTTGTTGTTTTGTTGTAATATTCTTTGTTACAACTAGATAGTATCATGTTTTTATTGTAATGTCAATAGTTACAACAAATAAATTTTAAAAAAAGACTTTGGAAGAATATTCCAAAGCCTCAGATCAATCTTCTTGTATCCTGTATCACGTCTTCCATAGTAATAGACGACAGTTCATCCTCCATCGCCTTCTGCACCCGGATTAATTTGTCATCCAGAACTCCATGGATATTCCTTCCAACCGGGCAGTCTGCGCTTGGATTCTCATGAAAATGAAACAATTCCCCTTTCTCTACGCATTCTACCGCATGATAAATATCAAGGAAGGATATCTCATCTAACGGCTTAGCAATAGAAGCACCGCCAGAGCCTCTCGCCACCTCCACAAGTCCCGCCGCTTTCAGCTGTCCCAGTATCTTGCGGATAATTACCGGATTCACATTCGTACTGCCCGCCAGGAAATCACTCGTCACCTTATAATCATCCTTAAAAGTATCTATACAGGCAAATATATGGACTGCCAGAGTAAATCTGCTTGAAATCTGCATAAAAACACCTCTCGATTCTCGTATATTATTCAATAATGAGACGGCTTCATCAGATCCGCCAATGTAATCCCATCAAAATAGGCATTGGTAAGCCTGTAGAACTCCGTCCACATCGGCAATGTCCTGCAGCCTTCGGCGCGCTCACAGATATCTGCCTCACAGCCAAGGCATGCCACCGGCGCAAGATCCCCTTCCGTAAGACGCAAGATATCCCCGACACGGATATCTGACGGCCGGGCCGCCAGGCGGTAACCGCCGCCCTTCCCCTGAAGTCCTTCAATCATCTTATTCTTCGTCAGTACAGGAAGAATGCGTTCCAGGTATTTCAAAGAAATCTCCTGTCTTTTTGCCACCTCTTTCATTGGAACATAACCTTTTCCATAATTCTCTGCCAGATCAATCATCACCCGAAGCGCATATCTGCCTTTCGTTGAAATCATCATCCCGATCACCTCTCTTAAAAGCTTTTAAAAGCACTTAAAAGACTATTACCTGCAAACTGCAGGCAATAGCCTCCTTCCTACTCTGCGAATAGCGGCGTAGACAGATATCTGTCCCCTGTATCAGGCAGAAGCACAACAATTGTCTTCCCCTCATTCTCAGGACGCTTCGCCAGCTCCACTGCCGCGAAAACCGCCGCGCCGGAGGAGATGCCTACAAGCACGCCTTCTCTCCTGCCCACAAGCCTTCCTGCCGCAAATGCGTCTTCATCGGAGACCGGCATGATCTCATCATAGATTGCCGTATTCAGGACTTCGGGAACAAATCCTGCACCAATCCCCTGAATCTTATGAGGTCCCGCCTCCCCGCCGGAGAGTACGGCAGAGGAAGCCGGTTCTACCGCAACAACTCTGACAGAAGGAATCTTTGATTTGAGATACTCGCCGACACCGGTTATGGTTCCGCCGGTTCCCGCACCCGCGACAAAGATATCCACTTCCCCGTCCGTATCCTCATAGATCTCCGGGCCTGTGCCCGTCCTGTGCGCTTTCGGATTGGCAGGATTCACGAACTGCCCGGGAAGAAAGCTTCCCGGAATCTCCAAAGCCAGTTCCTCCGCTTTGGCAATGGCGCCCTTCATACCCTTAGCGCCCTCGGTCAGTACCAGTTCGGCGCCATAGGCTTTCATAAGCTGACGCCGTTCCACGGACATCGTCTCAGGCATGACAATGATGATCCTGTACCCCCGCGCGGCTGCAACGGCGGCAAGGCCAATCCCCGTATTGCCGGAGGTCGGTTCGATAATGACCGCCCCCGGCCCTAATCTCCCTGTTCGTTCCGCTTCCTCAATCATCATCTTCGCCACACGGTCCTTGACGGAGCCCGCCGGATTCAGGTATTCAAGCTTCGCAAGAATTCTTGCTTTCAGGTGATATGCTTCTTCTATGTGAGTCAGTTCCAGAAGCGGCGTTCTGCCGATCAGCTGATCGACGGATGTATATATATTTGACATAGCATTCCCTCCTATTCAACGAATCCTTATTACTTTACTGCATCGAAGCCGCCCTGCAGATCGGCTATGATATCATCTATATGCTCCGTACCGACAGACAGCCGGATCGTATTCGGCTTAATCCCCTGATCCGCAAGCTCTTCCTCCGTAAGCTGGCTGTGAGTCGTGGTTGCCGGATGGATGACCAGACTCTTGACGTCGGCAACATTTGCAAGCAGCGAGAAGATCTTCAGATTGTCAATAAACTTGTGGGCTTCCTCCACGCCGCCTCTGATCTCAAATGTAAAGATAGAGCCGCCTCCGGCAGGAAAATATCTCTGATACAGTTCATGATCCGGATGTTCCTTAAGGGAGGGATGGTTCACCTTCTCGACCTGCGGATGCGCCGCAAGGAAATCCACAACCTTCGCCGTATTCTCCGCATGCCGTTCCAGCCGCAGGGATAAGGTCTCTATCCCCTGCAGAAGCAGGAATGCCGCAAAGGGAGAAATCGCCGCGCCGGTATCACGGAGCAGGATCGCACGGATGTAGGTCACAAATGCCGCCGGCCCCGCCGCCTTCACAAAGGATACGCCATGATAGCTTGGATTGGGTTCGGCAATCGCCGGGTATCTTCCCGAAGCGCTCCAGTCGAATCTGCCCGAATCAACGATAATCCCTCCAAGGGTCGTACCGTGGCCTCCGAGAAACTTCGTCGCCGAATGTACGACGATATCTGCACCGTGCTCAATAGGGCGGATCAGATAAGGCGTACCAAAGGTATTGTCTACGACCAGAGGCAGTCCATGCTTATGCGCAAGCTCTGCAAGCGCGTCAATATCCGGAATATCGCTGTTCGGATTGCCAAGCGTCTCTATATAAATCGCTCTCGTGTGATCCTGAATGGCCGCTTCCACCTCATCAAGATCATGAATATTAACGAAGCTGGCTGTGATTCCAAACGCCGGAAGTGTGTGCGCCAGCAGGTTGTAGCTGCCTCCGTATATGGTCTTCTGTGCAACAAAATGGCCGCCGTTCTGCCCAAGGGCTTCCAGCGTATATGTAATCGCCGCCGCTCCGGAGGCGAGAGCCAGGGCCGCCGCTGCGCCTTCCAGAGCAGCCACACGCTGTTCCAGCACATCCTGCGTGGAGTTTGTCAGTCTGCCGTAGATATTGCCGGCATCGGCAAGGCCAAAACGAGCCGCCGCATGGGCCGAGTCTTTGAATACATAAGAAGTAGTCGCATAGATCGGGACTGCGCGGGCATCGGTTGCCGGGTCAGGATTCTCCTGGCCTACATGGAGTTGTAAAGTTTCAAATCTGTAATCAGGCATAATGGTGTCTCCTTTCTTTTTCCAATACCTACCATTTAGGTTGGTATTAGTATATTCCACATTTCACCATATGTCAAGAGCAGTTCATGAAACTTTCTTTTATCTATACAAGATCATACTTCACAACATCTATCTTCGCAATCCCGTCTGCAAAAAATGAGATCCCGTCTGCCTCCTGATCGGTATACATCGTAGCCGACAGGACTTGCTCTCCGTCATTCACAAAGACTTCCGCACTGAAGCGGTCCAGAATGATCCTAAGCTTCAATTCTCCATCCACAGGATTCACCAGGCTGCGCCTCTGATGGATAATGGCTCTTCTGGAACCTGAGAACTTCCGGTCCACTTTGAGGACAGATTCTCTTGGGCGGAAACTAAGTGAAGTCCAATATCTGTCATTCCGGGCGAAACGGACCGCGAACTTCTGATACAGATCTTCTTTGTCAGCCGGACGGACCGTAAGCTCCATATCCACTCTTCTGCCCTTCACTCCGTCCAGTTCCATCAAATCCGAGACTGCCACATCCGTATATACCACCTTGTTACGCCGCATTGCATCCAGTTCCCTTACCGGCTTCTGATACAATCTTCCATTCTTCAGAGACAATTCCCTTGGAAGGCTCATCTGGCCAAACCATGGTTCTTCCGGAGAACGGATGCCGCAGGCATCCCAGTTCTGCATCCATCCGATCATGATCCGGCGGCCATCCGGCGCTAATACCGTCTGAGTCGCATAGAAATCAATCCCATAGTCAATCGACTGGTTATACATCTCCTTGAATGTACCGGCTTCTTCGTCATAATCACCGATCAGGCAGAGCGTCCCATTCCCGTTGTGGTATTCAAACCCTTCCGGGAGCATATCCTGGGGACTTGTAAGCAGCACCCATTTCCCGTCCAGTTCAAAGAAATCCGGACACTCCCACATCTTCCCGTACCGGTCGTGGTTCGAGGCCAGTACACTCTTGAACTTCCAGCGGAATCCATCCTCGCTTGTATACAGCAATATCTGCCCGCTGCCGTCGGCCGGACGGTTTCCCACAACACAGGCATATGTGCCGTCGGCCTGCTTCCATATCCTGGGATCGCGGAAATCATATCTGCTGCTGCCCTCCGGGATATCCTGCTCATCCAGAACCGGGTTCTGCTCATATTTCTCATAATCAATCCCGTCGCCTACGGCAATGCACTGTGTCTGAACTTCTCTGTAAATATCGCGTCCCTGATGTTCCTTCAACACACCGGTATACATCAGCAGATGTCTTCCGTCCGGCAGCACCATCGCGCTTCCGGAGAAACACCCGTCCCTGTCATAGGCCTCGTCCGGCGCAAGAGCGCAAGGAAGATATTCCCAGTGAAGCAGGTCGCTGCTGACCGCATGGCCCCAGTGCATGGGACCCCATTTGGACTCATAGGGGTAATACTGGTAAAACAAATGGTACTGGCCTTTATAATAGCAAAAGCCGTTGGGGTCATTCATCCAGCCCGCACGTGGAGTCAGGTGGAAATCGGGACGCTCCTCTTTACGGATTAATTTTTCAGAAGCCTCTTCATATTTTCTCGCTTCACGTAATGTCTGACTTGTCATAAATCTATATCCAACCTTTCCGGCGCAGACGCACCTATATTTGAAAGATGCAAACACATAAGGGTGAAAGCCTGTCTGCATATTTCACTTTCCTTTCAAGTCATGCTTTCACCCTTAGTATAACATTTTATCCGGCTTTTTCAAGTATCTGGCCGCCTGTTTAACTATATTCTCTTATTTTCCCTGTGTATCTGCATTGTAAGAATCCAGATACTTCTGCAGCAGACTAAGATAATCGCTTAAACCATACGCCTCCAGATCTTCCTGGAATTTATCCCAGTCCGCGTCGGTGAATCCGTTCATAATCCAGTCTGATTTCTTTGTATTAATGGTCTTGGAGATATCCGCTTCCAAGTTCGACAGCGTCTCTGTATCTTCACGGCTCATGAAGACATTGGGATAAACGTTCTCGGTGTGCATATCGGGTGTATAGTATTCCTCAATCCAATCCAGACGGTACTGCGCATCATCCGGGCAGGTCACATACACATCATAATACTCATCCAGGACTGCCAACGGGCCGCCTACAGCCTCCGCCTCTCTTACTTCTACCGGAGAGGCATCTCCAAGGGGCGCATGCTTTAACATATCCTCACCATCCGCATTCTTGCCCATCTCAAAGATATCGAAGTCATCATCTTCCCCATAAGTTCCCCAGTTGTTCTGCGGGGACTGCATCGGAGCGTACATCTGATCCAGCCATGCGCATACCAGCGCCGGGTTCTGGGCCACGGATGTCACTACACAGCGGCCGCGGTCATATCCGCTTGTGAAAGAACCGTTCTGCGGCGTGATGTTTCTGGTGTCTGCCGTCAGCGCCGGGAGCGGTACCCAGTCTTTCAGGTTATCGATATTTCCCACATCCCAGCTAAAGCATACGCCGTAGCGGCCGGATTTTCCTTTTGCCACATAGGTGGACCATTCCTGTGTAAATGCTTCCGGGTCGATCAGCTTCTCCTCATACAGCTTGTGAAGCCACTGAAGTCCGTCCTTGAATCCTTCCTGCGTCGCGCTGGAGATAACCTTCTGATCGTCCGTAACCGCAATATGCCGTCCTTTGTCCGCGTCCCCGTATCCTTCGCCGAAGCCGTTGATCAGGATGCAGGGGTCCTGGCCTCCGTCATTTACAATACAGGACATGGGGATAATGCTTCCTTCAATGCCGAATTCTTTCTGAAGCTTTGACGCATTGTCCCGGAACGCGATCAGCACCTCTTCGAATTCATCCACCGTCTCCGGCATCTCAAGATCCAGGAAATCCATCCATTTCTTATTGATAAAGCTCATGTTGTCTATGGTCTGGATGGCGGTCTTCTCAGAACCAAGCTGCTCAATCCACGGCAGGGCCCAGATATGGCCGTTTACGTCCGTGCTCATGGTCCTGTATTCCGGATATTTATCAAATACCGCTTTGAGGTTGGGCATATAAGCGTCAATATATTCCTCCAGCGGAATGATGGCGCCGAATTCTCCGTATTTCAGCAGGTTGCTGTCCGTAAATCCTGCCGTAAAGATAAAATCTGTCAGCTTATTCGGGTCTGACATGTTTAAAGAAATCTTGTCTGCCCACTGGTCTCCCTGGATCGCCGTCCATTCAATCTCCACATTGGTCTGCTCCTGCAGCCGCTTAAAGATGGTCCGTTTATTGGGATCAGATTCCGTGTTGGCCGGATAGCTGATCATACCTGTAAGCGTCGTCTTCTCTTTTAATGGAAACTGAAGTTCTGATTCGTCCACCGGGCGGAATGTTCCGTCATTGATCTCTACCTTCCCCCCGCAGCCCGCAATGGAAACTGCCATACAGCCCACAAGCGCAGCCGCCGCGATCCGTTTCCCATACCTACATCCTGATCTGTGTCCGGATCCATCTCCATGCTTCTTACTAAATCTATTCCTCATCGTCTGCCTCCTTCTAATTCTACCGTCTATAACCATTACCGCAGGCAATCCTGCATATCCTTTACAGTGCCTCCGTAATAACCGTTCTTGTTTATCCCTTTACGGCGCCTGCCATAATCCCGCTGTCAAAATATTTCTGGAAGAACGGATACATGACCAGAAGCGGTAAGCTGGAGATAATGATGGTTGCGTATTTCAGAAGCTCTGCCAGCTGGGCGCGCGCCGCCGTACTCTGCATATCCGCGATCATACCGGATTCCGGCTGGTTCTGGATCAGTATAGAACGTAGCACAAGCTGCAGCGGCTGTTTCGCGGAGTCATTTAAGTAGATCATGGCGTCAAAGTAGCTGTTCCACATACCTACGAACTGCCACAGCGTGAGCACCGCGATCACAGGCGTACACACCGGAAGCAGGATCTTGAAGAAGAAGGTCAGCTCGCTTGCTCCGTCCACGTCCGCCGCCTCACGGAGCTCCTGCGGAATTCCTCTGTAATAAGTTCTTGCAATGGTCATGTTCCAGACGCTGAATGCTCCCGGAAGGATGACTGCCCACATACTGTCAACGAGTCCCAGATTACTTACAATCAAATATGTAGGAATCAGACCGCCGCCAAAGAACATGGTGATCATGAAAATGATATTAAAGAAGCCTTTTCCTCTGAAATCTGCCCTTGACAGGGGATATGCGGCCAAAAGCGTGACAACTACAGAAACCACCGTAAACACTACGGAGTAGACGATGGCGTTCTTGAAGCCGACCCAGATCTGTCCGTTGGTCATAACACGCTCATAGGCGGTTGTGGTCCATTTACTGAAATCAAAGGTAACGCCCTTATTCTGCAGTGTGATCGGGTCCATGAAGGACGCTATGATAATATAGATGATCGGCACAATGATAGCGATTACGAATAATCCCAGCAGCACATAACCGATCGTCAGGAGAACCTTATCCTGGCCGGTATATTTGGTAAGTTTACTCTTTGTCTTCATCCCTTGCACCTCCTTATAATCCCTGTCCGTCGTTCATCTTCGCCACAACCTTATTCACCACAAGCAGCAGAATGACGTTAATAACTGTGTTGAACAGACCCACCGCTGTTGAGAAACTGTAATCACCGTCAATCAGACCTTTCCGGTATACATAAGTTGCAATGATCTCTGAAGATGACAGGTTTAAGTCCGTCTGCAGGGCATAGGCCTTTTCAAATCCAATACTCATGATATTTCCTGCCTGCAGGATAAACTGGATGACAACCATATCTTTGATCGCCGGCCATTCCACCGCCCGAATCTGCTGCAGGATGTTAGCCCCGTCCATGACTGCCGCTTCACGAAGCTCCTGACTTGCGTTGGAGAGGGATGCCGTATACATGATAGACGCCCAGCCGGCTCCCTGCCAGATACCGCTGATGATGTAGATGGGACGGAATGCTTCCGGTATGGTCATGAAGTTAATACCTGTTCCCAGCAGAAGATTCACCGGTCCTGTAACAGACAATAAGATTCTGACAAGACCACAGAGTACGATAACAGAGATAAAGTTCGGCAGGTAGAGTACCAACTGTATCTTCTTCTTAATACCTGCGCTCTGTATCCGGTTCAGCAAAAGAGCCAGCAGGATCGGAATCGGGAACCCCCATAAAAGACCGTACACACTTAACTTCAGGGTATTCACCAAGTAACTCATAAAATCAGGGGAATGCAGGAATCTTGTAAAATGCTTAAGCCCCACCCATTCGCTGCCTGACACGCCTCTGAATGGATTGTAATCCTGGAACGCGATCAGAATGCCGCTCATAGGCGCATACTTAAAGATAATTGTCAATAGGAACGCCGGCATCATGAAGATCAGGTAGAGCTGCCAGTGCTGTTTGATATAAACGACCGCGTTGTGAAATCCCGTGTCCTTGCTTCCCTGTCTTCCGTTTGAAACAGTTTTTGAATTAGTTGTCATAACTTCCTCCTTTCTGTCAAATCCCTCCATCTTCTGCACGTGTTTTCTCTCATGTCTTTCCTAAATCTCCTTTCTTTTCGAATTTGTGCATTTGTAAAATATTTATTTTACATTAGCTTGAGATTTGTATAATATATTTATATCACTTATGTTACATTTCGTCAATACTGTTTTTGCTATTTGCATACTTTTATTTTTACATTTTCATTTTACTGTACATCCTGAACAAAACAATCCTTGTTCTATTTGTCAAAAAACTTCTGAAATTTTTTACATTTTTACATTTGACACAATTTAATTTGTGCATTATAATATATGCAAGACATGATTGTGACAAATCAAACACCTCGCGGCAGTCGCCAAATGTGCATGCAAACATGCCCATCCGGCTCTTTGCCCGCGAAAATCAAATCCATAGAAATGTAAGGAGGAATATATGGGCACCAGAGTTACCATTCAGGACATTGCCGACGAGCTTGGTATTTCCCGCAATACCGTTTCAAAAGCAATCAACAACACCGGCATCCTGGC
>CANTDX010000081.1 GCA_947652615.1 uncultured Dorea sp.
CTCCTCCACCTCTGTCTGCACCTCGCAAGCTTCATCTCCCCGCAGGAGTACAGGGATCTCCTCCTTTTCTTTCACACGGACCGGTATCTTGATCCGGCTCTCATAGGGCGCTGTCTCTTCTATTCCGCCGTCCACCTTAACCTTGGGAAGCTCAACATCCTCCCACACGTCCCGGTACTCGTAGTTGGCGATCCCGTACTCCATCAGCTTCCGGGTATCCGTCCATTTATACCCTTTATTATTCGGCCAGCCGCAGGCTAAGAGCGCCACGATAAATGTCCTGTTATCCCGCGTCAGCGCGCCCACATAGCAGTATCCCGCATCTGCCGTAAACCCGGTCTTGCCGCTTAACGCCCCTTCCATCATGTCCAGAAACGCATTGTGGTTATTGCAGGAGAAATTTCTGCTTCCGTCCACATTTGCAAACTGATAACTCTTCGTCCTTGTGATCTCAAGAAATTCTTCCCTGCAGGGCGACTGGGTGATACAGTAACGCATGATCACAGCCAGGTCCCTGGCCGTCGTAGCATGAACGCCGCCCTCATCACTGGCGTCAAGGCCGTTAGGCGTCACAAAATGCGTATCATTGCAGCCAAGCTCCTTCGCTTTCTGGTTCATAAGCCCGGCAAATTCCTCCACCGTGCCGGCGATCCCTTCCGCGATCACCACCGCGCTGTCGTTATGGGATTCCAGCATCAGCGAATACAAGAGGTCGCGCAGATAGAACTGCTCCTGATCCTTAACTCCAAGCCTTACCTTGGGCTGACCGGCCGCATTGGCAGACGCAGTAACGATCTGATCCTCCTGCCTGTTCTCCAGTGCAAGGATACAGGTCATGATCTTGGTCGTGCTCGCCATCGGCCGGATCTCTTTCTCTTCTTTGCCAAATAAAACACGCCCGCTGTCAGCATCCAGAAGCACCGCTGACCGGGCGTACAACTGCTCCGGTGCATCCCCGCTTTCTTCTGCACAGGCACGGATTCCGCCAAATTTAGAAAGCAATAGACAACACACAAGACCATATAATAATATTTTCTTCATCATCCGCCACACCACATATACCACCATGTTATTGCAGTATATGTAATAATAAGCGTCTCTATTCATATATTATCGGACGGCAGTCCGCCCGCACCGCCAGGGGCATGCATTACGGGATGCCCGAATGGGTATACATTATCGGACAGCTGTCCGCCCGCCCCGACAGGGGGACATCCCCTTTCTCCACAATTTTCCCATCCTCCACATGAATCACCCTCGTCCCGTATTTTGCAATTGCCGTATCATGGGTCACCATCACCACGGTCATGCCGTTTCGATTCAACTTCTGCAGCAGCTCCATCACCACCCGCGAATTTTCCTGGTCCAGATTCCCCGTCGGTTCATCGGCGAACAGTATCTCCGGGGCGTTCGCAATCGCCCTTGCAATGGCAATGCGCTGCTGCTCCCCTCCTGACATCTGCGATATATATTTCTTTTCCAGCCGCTCCATGCCAAACTCACCCAGCAACCTTCGCGCAGCCTTCTTGCGCTCTTTTGATTTTTTCCCTGCATACCCCAGCGGAACCATTATATTTTCCAGCGCATTCAGCTCCGGTATTAAGTGATAAGACTGAAAAACAAACCCCATCTTCCGGTTTCGGATTCTGGCACACTCTTTCTTACTGAGATGTCTGGCATCCATCCCATCCAGTCTGTAAGTTCCCCCGGTTTCTTCATCCAGCAATCCCAGAATAATCAGCAGCGTAGACTTCCCGCTTCCGGATTTGCCATAGATACAGACAAATTCCCCGCGGTCAATCCTAAGGTCAACACCTTTGAGTACCTTTGTCTCCACACCTTTTCCAAAATACGATTTTTCTAAATCCTTGCATAGTATCATTCCCGCACCTCCTGGACACAGCCGTTAACTATTGAATCTGTTCCACAATCTTTCCCTCCGCCAATCTCACATAGACTGCAAATACCACGAAAACCGTCACCGCGGCACAGGCGGCAAACGCAATCCCTGCCACGGCAAAGCTTCCCCGCACTTTAATCCCGCCTATCATAATCCTTGCATCCAGCGCATATGTGGCAATCCAGCCAGCCGCGACGCCCAGAACCGTTCCGGCAAGATTCATTACGGCAATCTCTGTAAATATTTCAGCCAGGATTTGCTTATGACTCGCCCCGCAAGCCAGACATACCCCATACCCGCCCTTTCTTCTCTCAAACAATAACTGGAAAATGGACAGGATTCCCACAAAAAACACTGCAAGTATCAAAATTCCCGCATGGTTTAATACCCGTATGGAAACCTTCACCTTCTCACTATTATTCTTAAGCTCCGCTTCCGGCAAATAGACCCGGTAGACATACTGACCTCCATGCTCTCTCTGCAAATATTCCTCTATCTGTCCGGACATGCGGCCTGCATCCGGCAATTCTGCCGAATCCCATACCGCATGGACGAATCCAGGCGCGATCTCTCCCGCCATCTCCTCCATATAAGCAATCGGCGCCACCACACAATGATCCCAATAGCTCTTTTCCAAATATTCCCCGGGGAATTGCTTTGGCATCCGGCGGATCCGAAGCCCGGGAACCGGATTCATTCCCGCTGCCAAAGCTTCTTCTGTCTCTGCGCCCCAATAAGAACAGCCTTCCTCTAAGTCCAATATCGCATAGTCCGCCAAGACAAGCGAAAACTCATAAGAAGCCTTGGCATCCACGAAAAACTGTGGAATGTCTACCAAAAGAAACGTCTTTCCCCCTGTTATTTCCTGTAGTTTTCTGTAATCCTTAAGCGTCAGAGACGGCTCATCCTGAACCTCCTGGACGTTTTTTACCGAAATCTCCAGCGCCATATCCATTCTCCGCCCTTCAAGACGCATTTCCTCTGCCTTCAGGGACGCGGACAAATTCGCAGAATAGACAAATACGCTCATTCCCAACGCCATCTCTCCAACCATCAATAACGAAATCCATCGATTCCAATACAGCATCCTTATTGCTTTTCTAATCACATATTCCATCCCAAACCTCCCCTAAGGCAACGCTTCCTCCTACAAGCTCTCCCACAAATACACATGCCGGGACTCACCGGTAAATACACGTTTCATGACAACTACCGTTAATATTTCACACATGAAAAATGCTGCCGCCAGAAACCAGATTACCGCCGTATGGTCAAGCAGCACTGCACTCTCCATCGACGCCAGTCTTGCAAATGGCAGAAGTGTGGCCAATACCAGCATGGCAGAAAAGAAGGTGACAAGCAGCGTCTCAAGAAACAACATTCCCTTCATCTCTCCTTCCGTCGCCCCCAACGCCATATGTATTCCGATTGTCTGTCTCTCCTTCTTTGCTTTTCCCATAAGCACAACCGTTTCATTCATCAGAAAAAACAGCGCCGATACTGCAGCCCCAATTCCCCTGTCTGCCCGCCATTGCATCTTCGTCGCAAGCGCATTTTCATAGATCGTACTGCCGTCGATAACTCCCTGAACCTCAACGCCTTCGTACTTCTCCAATTCTTCCGTGACCCAAGCGGTGATCTTCGCCTTCTCTTCCTCCGTATCTGCCCTGAATACACCGGTAAATTGTATGTTCTGCTTGTTCCGGCAGATTTCCTCCATTGCCCCAAACGGCAGAAGAATTCCTTCAAACTTTGTATCCATTATTATCCCGATAATTCTAAGTTTCTCTCCACAGACAGAAATCCTGTCGCCCGCCCGGCAGTCGTACCTTTTTGCGTTCTTTTGATCCAGAAGACATACCCTTCTTCCTTCCCGCAGCTCCTCTTCGTCAAAGCCTCTCCCGCTGATTTCCGGCAATGGATAGAAATAATGTTCATCTATTCCCTTGACCGCTATATATTGATGATTCCACTGAGGGAAATCTTCTTGGTAATATGCGCTCACGGAATATTCCGTTCCCTCAATCCCCGGAACATCAAACCCGCTGCTAAACCAGTCAACCTGGACAGAATCCTCCATATTGTCAAATGTGGTATAATAAATCACCTGATCTGCGGACCGGATATTCGCAATACAGAATGCAGGAAACAGCAGCCCTATGTAAAAAGAAATGATATATAATAAATATCGTTTTTTTGATGCCATATCTTAAGATATACCTGATGACAACCATATCCCCACCGCCACAACTCTTCCGACCGTGACAACGAATCTCCCTTTCTTCTCATATCAGCCTCCCTATTCCGCTCCTTTACGGCATCGGAAGATCTTACCCGCTTCAGGCATTGCAATAAAATAATCTCCCTGTGCATTTACGGATATCTTGGGATACTCCTCATCCAGAAGCCCGTCAATCCTTGCAACCGTCTCCTGGTATTCTCCGTTCCAGCCAATCCTAAACACAGAATACCCCGAAGCGCTGATACAGGTGATTCCTCCGTCCTCTGCCACAAAATCAGTGATAAATAATCCCTGCGGCAGACTGCACTGTTCAACCAATTCCGGCCCCTCCGCCGTAAATACCCATTCCGGCCCGCTGCTGACAGCGCCAAAGCTATCGCTCTTCTTGTCGTACGTCCGTACCAAGGAATTAATCAGGTAAATCTGTTCCTGATAACTGCAAATGGTTCCAAGGAAGTTGTTCCCGATCTCTTCCCTCCCATCCTGGCCATATCGGTCTGCCACAAAACGTTCCGAAGATAATCCGGCAACATACACCCCGGAAGCATTTACGGCAAGCATCCCAGGAACATAATTGGGATCTGACAGCTTGACGTCTCTTAACCCGACCTCATCTACATAATCCATATTTTCATCGAATATCTGCACCCTCTGGTTTCCCCCATCTAAAACATACACGTTTCCGCCATATTCCGAAATTGCCGTAGGATTTCTGAACTCTCCCGCGCCGCTTCCCTCTCTTCCGATTTTCTGTAAAACCTTTCCGGAGCCGTCCGCGGCTGTCACACTGTGGGAAGCACGGTCAACAATCAAGATGTCTTCCTGCCTGCATAGGATGCCTGCCGGTTCCGCCACCCCCGCTACCTTCCATTCTTCTGCCTCATATCCCGATGTATAGACATCCTTCAACGTTTTCAACGCATTCTTCTCACCGTCTAATTCCTCATCATCGCTTTCATAAATGGGGAGTGTCTGATCCCTGGATGCTTCCAAAATTCTATAATTATCGCTCTTTTTGCACCCCGCCGCACACAAAACTGCCGCACAGAAACATACGCCTAACCTTATTCTTTTCTTCATAACTTCTCCTTCCTCCGTCTACATTCTGATTCTATTTTCTTAATTTTGTGCAACGCTATCTCAATCACGTATCATCTGCCCATTAGACGCATAACCCCCCGGATTCGTTACATGATTTAAAAAATATATGGTTTATATTGGGTGTGAACCCTTGATTTATTAAAATTACCACAAAAAAACGCTATCAGATTACTCCAATAGCGTTTCAAATGAATTCCTGCAACGATATCTTAAACATCTTACTTATACTTTTTCAGCTTGAAGAGTGCCTCACTCTTATTGGCAGTGCTCAGAAGTGGAAAAAACTCTTCTTAAAACTACAAGAAGCCTTGATTCTACAAGGCTTCTCTCTTCATGCGGAAGATGGGACTTGAACCCACACGGCACGAATGCCACAAGATCCTTAGTCTTGCTCGTCTGCCAGTTCCGACACTTCCGCAAGTGACGTATCAACCGTCCGAAAATTATAATACTACAGAACCCCTTACATGTCAACAAAAATATTCATAATTTTTCAACTTTTTTCAGGATCTTATGCCGGATATAAGAGAATGTCTTCTCCTCCCCTTCTCTCGCAAGCATCTTAAGCAGATGATGCAGAAGCTTTGCCGTGTCCGGGTGCACCATCGGTCCAAGCCTTGCCGCTCCCTTCTCGTAATATTCAAGAGGGCTGCCGTCATTATAGCTGCTTCCCTGGTAAGTCTTACAGGCAGCAATACGGTCCATGAACATCTCAACCACATACTTCACCGGCATCTTCATACCGATGATCCCCTGCTTGGAATCCACGCTGTAATCAAGCCAGTATTCGTAATGATGCCTGTTCCTCCCCTTGTGGTGCAGCCAGGCGGCAGAATATCCCTTGATCTCCCGCTCCGCATTATTAGGGCTTCTAGTTCCCTGGTAATACTTACATCCAACCAGGAACTCAGAAGGCATATATTTTGACAGGTCATGACAGATCCCCTGCCGGTACAGGCCTACCTTAAAACACCCCTCCCTGACCAGTTTCCTGTGATGATTGATTGTCTTGAAATGTTGCCACGCTTTCATATCTTCCCGCATCTCCTTAGCTTTGGAACTATTATATCATAGATTTTCTCTAATTAAAAACAAATAATCAATAGATTTTCTTCAAGGTTCATGATAATATATGGTCAGACAAATGAAGAAAGGAGAGCTCCTATGAATCTTTATCATCTCAGGTATTTTGTGACACTGGCGCACCTAGAGCATTACACGAAGGCAGCCGAGATTCTGGCCATTACTCAACCTAGCCTAAGCCATGCAATCTCCTCTCTTGAAAAAGAACTGGGAGTCAAATTATTCGAAAAGGATGGACGCAATGTAGCTCTGACCAAATGCGGCCAGGCATTCCTGACAGACGTAGAACAGTCCCTTGAGATGCTGGATTCCAGCGTAAATAAGCTTAAGATGACCGGACTGGGAGAAGGACGCATTGATATCGCCATGCTCCGCAATTTAAGCTCCACCGTCCCTAAGTTTGTAAAGGATTTTCTGGATTCAAACCCCAATAAGGACGTTCATTTTCACTTTCACACCTCTACCGGCTTAACCCCGGACATTGTCAGAGGTTTGAAAGAACGGCAGTATGATATCGCTTTCTGTTCCATGATGGATAATGAACCTCTTATTGAGTTTACCCCGATTTCCCGCCAGGAATTAGTGCTGATCGTCCCAAAGGGACATCCTTTGGAAGACCGGGATTCCATCGACCTTCATGAAACGCTGTCCTACCCGCAGGTCATTTTCTCTAAGCAGAGCAGCTTAAGACCCGTGATAGACAGATTATTCGAAATGTGCGGCGGATACCCTCAGAGCGAATATGCCCTGGAAGAAGACCAGGCCATTGCCGGCCTTGTCAGCGAAGGATTTGGGATCGCAGTAGTCCCGCGGATGCCGATCCTTGACTATATGCCCGTCAAGACGATTGAGATCGCAAAACCAGGCTGGGAGAGGATCTTCTATATGGCGACCCTGAAGAATGTGTATCAGGCGCCCGTGGTCCAGAATTTTAAGACATTTGTGACAGAACATATTTAGAACACAACAGGGGTTTTTACACCCCTGTTATTTTTATGAACCAGTATACTTTCCTGTCAGACCGCAAGGTATACTAAAACCTTACCTCTGCTTTGAACAGATCTGCCTCTGTCTCAATCTTGAATTTCCCGCGCTGCAGCTCCACGAAGCTCTTCACGATCGCAAGACCAAGCCCGGACCCTTCGGTGTTCCTGGATACGTCTCCCCGTACAAACCGCTCCGTGAGCTCCTCCGGGTTGAAATCAAGCTCCGACGCCGACACATTCTTCATCCTGACCACAGCCTCCCCGTCTTCTTCCAGGATCTCTATATATACCCGCGTATGAGGCATCGCATACTTGATCACATTGACGAGCAGATTCTCGAACACCCGGTAGGTCTTCTGGCTGTCAAGCCTCGCCACGATCTTATCCTCGGGATAGGTACAGCGGAAATCCAGGTCCGCTCCCGCAATCTTATCCTCCAGTTCAAGCTTCACCTGCTTAAACAGATTCACCACATCCACATCCACAATGTTCAGAGTCACGTTCTTGCTGCTCGCCTTGCTGACCTCGAAGAGATCCTCAATCAACACCTTAAGCCGCAGCGATTTCCTCTCAAGAACCTCGATATAGTCTCTCTGCTTCTCCTCGTCCTTCTCATCCTTCAGAAGGTTCACATACGTGATGATCGCCGTAAGAGGGGTCTTCAGGTCATGGGACACATTCGTGATCAGCTCCGTCTTCATCCGCTGGCTCTTCACCTCTTCGTCCACCGCCTTCTTGAATCCCGTCTGGATCTTCTGGATCTCCTGCTTAAACGGGCTGAATATCCCCAGATCCTCAGTGATCTCTATATCCAGATTCCCCTTCGCGATCTCGCCGGTCGCCTTAAGAAGCACCGCATATTTCTCCTGCAGATCGGTAAAATACTTCCGAAGCAGCCAGAACAGTACCCCTGAATAGACCGCCAATGCAAAGATCCCGCCGATCCACATGGTACAGATCAGCGCAAGAACAATAAAATTCACCGCTACGATCTTGAAGATCGTCTGATTATTCCTCTCGCTTAAATCAATCCGGTCTATGAAATGATAACATTTACCGGCCCACTTCTTCGTCTTTCCGACCGCATACTGCCACGCCCGCCGGATATACTTCCAATACCGGACGCACAGCAGCCGTTCCTTCATATAAGCTCTGGCTCCCATCGTATACACCTGCCTTAGACATGTCGCCGCCCAGAACGTCACGGCAAATACAACCACCCATATCAGGAAATCAATGATATCCGGTGTTCCTCCTGCCCGTTCTGCGATCCACCACAGATTCTCTCCAAGGATTCCTGCCATGGCAAGAAATACGATCACCACCACTTCAAACGGTACCTTAAGAAATGTTCTCTCTTCTAACTGCCAGACAGGAAGCACCGGGAGTACCCATGCAAGAACCGCCGTCATCAATACCAGGATGATCACAAGATTTATCATAGAATCCGCCGCATCATATCCCGTATACCAGTTATTATCAATATAAGCCTGCAGATTCTCTCCCGTCATTCCGTAGATATAGGTCCGGTTCTTCGGCTGCTCCAGACGGATCGTCTCCCACTCCTCCGTCTCTTCATCGTATCTTTCCACTTCCCAGTTCGAATCATCATATCTGCTGATCACTTCCCGGAATGCAACACTTTGTTCTGTCTTGTATTCTCCTTCCCTGATCCGAACATCGATTTCACCATATTTGTCATAGGAGATCACCATCCCAAGCGCAAAGGAAGACAGATTATTCTCCCCCACCGTCCGCTCGGAATCCGCGGTACTCTTGGCCACGTCATTCCCATCCTCATCCTTGACACGGTAATCAAGAAACGGATAGATCCTCTCATAGGCCGACATTCTACCGCTATTTTGCTGCAGGATCTCCTTCACCACTTCCGGGTCGCGGTCCCTTCCGTTCTCCGTATTGTAGAGAATGTATCCCGCATCCAGGAACGTCTCCAGGAACTCCTCCGATACAACAGCTGAATGATCGGAATTCTCTTCGATCACCTCCGCATTCACATACCAGTTCCAATACTGGCCCATGATTATGAATACCGGAATCACGATCGTCAGAACGATCAATACGATTGTCAGTTTACGGTTGTTTTTCAATTTTGTACCCAACACCCCACACCACCTTTAAATATTTTGGATCCTTTGGATTGATCTCTATCTTCTCCCGGATATTTCTCACATGTACCATGATCGTATCCGTATTCACCGCCCGCTCGTTCCACACCCGCTCATAGATCTCTTCCGCCGAGAAGACTCTTCCAGGATTCTTCATCAGAAGCAGCAGGATCTTATACTCGATCGGTGTAAGCTTCACCGGTTCCCCGTCGACGAATGCCTCCACAGAGTCCTCATTGATCTCCAATCCGCCGATAATATGAACATTCTCACCCTTGTCCCTGCCGCCTAATTTCTCCAGGAACTTGCGGTATCTCCTCATCTGAGAGTTCACCCTTGCCAGAAGTTCCATCGGGGTAAATGGCTTCGTCACATAATCATCAGCGCCCATGTTAAGCCCCAGGATCTTATCCACTTCTTCTGATTTTGCCGACAGGAAGATCACAGGGAAATCATGCTTCTCCCTAAGCTTGATGGTCATCTGTATCCCATCCATCTTAGGCATCATCACGTCCACGATAGCCAGGTGGATCTCCTCCTTCTCAATGACCGCAAGTCCCTCGATCCCGTCCGCCGCCTGGAATACCTCGTACCCCTGGCTCCGCAGATAGATCTCCACACCTTCGCGTATCTCCTTGTCGTCCTCTACGATTAATACATGATTGATCTGATTCGTCTCCATCGTTGCTCCATTTCCTTTCTCTGACTGATTCGTATTATATTCACGGCCGATGGAATCTGCCGCATCATGCGAATATCCTCCACACCGTGTCCCCCATCATATATCCTGCCCCGATAAATACCGTGTTCCAGACCAGTACCCCTAAGGCAGAGCTTAAAGTATACCTCCCAAACTCCATAGAGATCATTCCCGCCGGAATCGAGATCAGCGTCCGTATCATCGGAACCAGCTTTCCTAAGAATACTCCCACAGCACCCCGTCTTCTAAGCGCCTCTAAGTTCTTCTCGATCAACTCCTTCTGCCCAGGGAACTTCCTGACATAGAACCGGAAGAACGCGTCGCCCCCAAGCCTTCCAAGGAAATACAAGATCCAGCTTCCAAGAAGTCCCGCCGCTACGGAAAGCAGCATCACCATCGGGAAACTGATCGCACCCTTTGCCGCCCAGATTCCCGCCAGCGGCATGATCACACCCGCCGGGAAACCCGGAAGATTCATATACTCCAGCAGAACGATCACAAATACGAATATCGCGCCGTATTGTGTGAAATATTGAGTAAGTACCTGAACTGACATAGCTGCATCTCCTCCTTTGTTTCTTGATGTAATCATCATACCCAAAAAATCTTAAGAGAGTTGCCATGAAAATCTAAAGATATTCTAAAGATACGTTTAAGATAAGTTTGGGACGTAGCAAACTACCCATTTACTACGTCCCAAACTGCAAAATATGGTGTACCCAAACGTACGCTCATCACACGGTCTCATTCAGGCAGATCTTCGACAGCGAAATGATCTTCCCAAGCTCTTCTCTCAGCCTGTCTGTCATCAGGACGCCTTCTTCCAGGCAAACCTCCTCCACCGTCTTCGCGCCAAATACAAGGCTTGCCAACGCTGCTATGCTGATCGTTCCTTCCGAGTTCTCTTCTTTCCCATCCATCAGCATCACTCCGGAATATTCCGTCCCTGTGATCACGATACAGCGGTTATTCTCTTCGATCAGCGGATCCGTCACACAGAAACAGGCCCCCGCAAGGGAATGAAGGGACAGGGACATCAGCATCCTTCTGACATCCACGATCCTCACCATGATCTTCGGTATCCCGTCCTCTTCCTCCCCCGGGTAATATCCCCGGCAGTCTACGATCTCATCATCTCTTCGGTATACCTTAAGCTTCCCTCCGTCACTGTCATATTCCCGGATCAGCCTCATATAATACGCCTCGTCCCGAACGGCGAATACCTGACAGCTTCCAGACAGCTCCCGGTTAGCAGCCTCAGCCAATCCTCTGCAGTCTGCCGCGGCTGCATCCGTAATGCTGATCCCCGGTACCGCCTCGTCCCCCTTCCGATAGAACTTCCGGTCCTGTTCATAGACCGTCCGGAAGTCAAAGGGCTGATAGATACGCTCGGACGCCGGCATCAGGAACGTGAATGCCTCTCCCGCCTCATACATATCCTTAAGTGATCTCTTCAAAAGCGCTGCCATATACCCCCGCTTGCGGTATTCTTCCTGTGTCGCGACAGCAACGATATAATTCACATCCTTCACGCTTCCATTGACCCAAATCCTGTACGGATTCAGATGGAGCATGGCGCGGATTCCTTCGTCCTCCTCTACGGCATAGATCTGGTTATCCTTCGTCTTCTCACTATAATAATAATCCACAAAAGACGCACTGTCCTCGCTGAAGACTTCCTCATACAGAGATCTGGTATCTCTATGCTCTTTCTGCTCAAGTTTTCTTACTTCCAAAGCCTCTTATCCCCTCTTCTTATCCTCTCGTCTCTTCCTCACCGGCTATTCTGTGCGGGCATCCGCCGCATCCCTCACATCTGCCTTCCTCCGGTCCCGCCGCATAGCTGTAATTCGCAATCGTATGCAGGCAAGCAACCGCCTGTGCCGAGATCCCTTCCCCGGTTCCGGTGAATCCAAGTCCTTCCTCGGTCGTCGCCTTAATATTCACCTGACCGATCTCCAGATGCAGAGTCTCGGCTATATTGGCACGCATCAGCTCAATATGCGGCGCCATCTTCGGTCTCTGGGCAATAATCGTGGCATCAATATTCCCGATGACATAGAGCTCTTTTTCAATCAATTCTCCCACATGCCCCAATAACTTGATACTGGAAATGCCTTTATACGCAGGATCCGTATCCGGGAAATGCTTCCCAATATCTCCAAGCGCCGCCGCCCCAAGCAGCGCATCCATAATGGCATGCAGAAGCACATCCGCATCCGAATGTCCCAGAAGCCCTCTCTCATAGGGTATCTTCACGCCTCCAAGAATCAGGTCCCTGTCTTCCACCAACCGGTGAACGTCATATCCCATTCCAATTCTCATGAAACATTCTCTCCTTTCCGTTCTCATTTACGCTTATTGTTGACCGACTTTTCGCTGTCTATGCGAGTCAATCATTCCATGATTTCCATTATAAAGGATTTCATATTTTTTGTATATAGTACATCCGCGCATCTGAAAAAAAGCAAAAGAAAAAGCCTGTATAAACAGACTCTTTTGAAAGTAGCGGGAACTGGATTTGAACCAGCGACACCACGGGTATGAACCGTGTGCTCTAG
>CANTDX010000082.1 GCA_947652615.1 uncultured Dorea sp.
CTCACTTTGGGAATAATGTAAGCCACTCTCATAGAAAGACACCAAAGATGTGGAAATCAAACGTTAAGTCAGTTCGTGTTAAGACGGAGAATGGTGGAACAAAGAAGATGTATGTTTGTACTTCTTGCTTAAAGTCAGGAAAAGTTGAGCGTGCATAGGGAAGATTAAAACTCAGATTTCATTTCGAGATCTGAGTTTTTATTTGTTGTAATATATGGAAAAAAAGGGTATAATATCTCTAGTGTACCATAGTTCAGAAGGATGACAGGAGGTTTCAGATATGAAAGGATGTATGAGTACGGATCTTGGAATCGTTACGATCGATCCGGAAGTGGTAGCGAAGTACGCAGGAACCGTTGCAGTGGAATGTTTTGGTATAGTAGGAATGGCTGCGGTGAATATGAAGGACGGGCTGGTGCATTTGCTTAAGAGAGAGAGCCTGACGAAGGGGATCAAGGTAGCGATATCGGATGAGAACCATATCAGTATCAACTTTCATATTGTTGTCGCATATGGTGTGAGTATTTCAGCCGTGACTGAGAATTTGATCAGCAATGTAAAATATAAAGTAGAAGAATTTTCAGGGATGCCGGTAGATAAGATCAATATCTACATTGAAGGCGTTAAAGTCATCGATTAAGTTAAGGAGGAACATAAGAAGTGGCTACGAAGACGATTAATGTGGATATGCTTGCGAAGATGTTCTTGGCAGGTGCACAGAATATTGAGGCGAAGAAAGAATATATCAATGAACTGAACGTATTCCCGGTACCGGACGGGGATACGGGGACGAATATGTCGCTTACGATCATGGCTGCGGCGAAGGAAGTGACGGCGCTTGAGAAGCCGGATATGAAGGAGCTTGCGAAGGCGGTCTCTTCCGGTTCCCTGCGGGGTGCAAGGGGGAATTCCGGCGTGATCTTATCACAGCTTTTGAGGGGCTTCACCAAGTCGATCCGCGAGGAGAAGCAGATCGACGTCAGAGGTCTTGCGGCGGCGTGCGCAAGGGCGAGAGATACGGCGTACAAGGCGGTCATGAAGCCTAAGGAAGGCACCATCCTTACGGTGGCAAGCGGTATCGCGGATAAGGCGGCCGAGATGGCGGAGGAGACGGATGATCTGGAGGTATTTATTCCCGAGGTGATCCGCCACGCGCAGGAAGTGCTTGAGAAGACGCCGGAGATGCTTCCGGTACTTAAGGAAGCCGGGGTTGTGGATTCCGGCGGCCAGGGTCTTGTGGAAGTGATCAGGGGAGCTTATGACGCATTCCTTGGGAAAGAGGTGGACTACAGCGCGATCGCTCCGGGAGCGGGAACCGGCGTGAAGATTACGGCTTCTGATGCGGGCGAGGCGGCGGACATTAAGTTCGGATACTGTACGGAGTTCATCATCCTGACGGAGAAGGAATTCACGGATGAGAATGAGCAGGATTTCAAGGGATATCTGTCTTCGATCGGAGATTCTATCGTCTGTGTCGCGGATGACGACGTGGTGAAGGTACATGTACACACCAACGACCCGGGGCTTGCGATCCAGAGGGCGCTGACGTACGGCCAGCTGTCGCGTATGAAGATCGACAATATGCGCGAGGAGCACCAGGAGAAGCTGATCCGTGACGCCGAGAAGATCGCGGCGCAGGAAGCGGCCAAGAAGGCGTCCGAGAGCCGGGCGAAGAAGAGTGATGAACCAAGGAAGCCCATGGGATTCATCGCGGTGTCCATCGGGGAAGGGATGAACGAGATCTTCAAGGAGCTTGGGGTCGACCATATCATCGAGGGCGGCCAGACCATGAATCCCAGCACGGAGGATATGCTCAATGCCATCGACCAGGTGAACGCGGATTGCGTATTTATCCTTCCGAATAACAAGAATATCGTGCTTGCCGCGAATCAGGCGAAGGCGCTAGTAGAGGATAAGGAGATCGTGGTGATCCCTGCGAAGACCGTTCCTCAGGGCATTACGGCGATCATTAATTTCGTGCCGGAAGCCGGTGTGAAGGAGAATGAGGAAGCGATGCTTGAGGGCATCAAGAATGTGAAGTCCGGCCAGGTTACCTATGCGGTCAGGGATACGCACATTGACGATAAGGAGATCCATGAGGGCGATATTATGGGGATCGGCGATGCGGGGATCCTTGCGGTAGGCAGAAGCGTGGAGGAGACGACGAAGGAACTGCTGGCGCAGCTTGTGGATGAGGATTCTGAACTGATCAGCCTGTATTACGGCGAGGAAGTGAAGGAAGAGGACGCCGAGCGGTTTATCGCACAGATCGAGGAGATCTATCCGGATCTGGACGTGGATGCGCATTTTGGCGGACAGCCGATCTATTATTATGTTCTCGCAGTCGAGTAACTATGATAGATAAGACGAGTATCAAGGAACTGAAAGGAATCGGTGAGAAGACTCAGAGATTATTCGAGAAAGTCGGCGTCAGTACGGTGGGCGACCTGATCCGGTACTATCCCAGAGGGTATGACGTCTATGAAGAACCGATTCCTGTAAGCGAGCTGGAGGAAGGGCGGACGCAGACGGTGAGCGGCGCGATCTATGGAAGGGTGCAGGTGTCGGGTACCGCGAAGATGCAGGTGACGACGCTGTATCTGAAGGATCTCACCGGGACGCTTAAGGTGATCTGGTTCCGTATGCCGTTCCTTCGGAGTACATTTGCCAAGGGCGGCGCGCTCACCCTGCGGGGAAGAGTGGTGCGAAGAAGGGACGGCCTGGTGATGGAGCACCCGGAGATGTTCTATCCAAGCGAGAAGTACGCCGACAGGCTGAATACGCTGCAGCCGCTCTACGGCCTGACTTCAGGCCTTACCAACAATGCGGTGATGAAGGCGGTCCGGCAGGCTTTGGACGGGATGGATCTTGCGGCGGACAGGCTGCCCAGCAGGCTCCGGCTTAAGTATGGACTGGCAGAATATAATTATGCGGTGCGCGGGATTCATTTCCCGGAGGATAAGGAAGTGTTCTATCACGCCAGAGAGCGCCTGGTATTCGAGGAATTCCTGACATTCATCCTGTCCATACGCAGGCTTAAGGATAAAAATGAAAAACTTGCGAATGAATATAGAATGGAGAGGAAGCCGGAGGTGGAAGCCTTCGTACAAGGTCTTCCTTATCAGTTGACGAATGCGCAGCAGAAGGTCTGGACGGAGATCCTAAGGGATATGTCCGGCGATACAGCCATGTCCAGGCTGGTGCAGGGAGACGTGGGCTCCGGCAAGACGATCGTGGCGGTCCTTGCCCTGATGACTGCGGCGCTGAACGGATACCAGGGGGCGATGATGGCGCCTACAGAGGTGCTGGCAAGGCAGCATTATGAATCGATTACGAAGTTATTCGAGACTTACGGCGTCAAGATCAAGGTAGTTCTTCTGACCGGATCCATGACGGCAAAGGAGAAGCGCAGGGTCTATGACCGGATCGAGTGCGGGTATGCGAAGATCATCATCGGTACTCACGCGCTGATCCAGGGCGCGGTGAATTACGACTGTCTGGCCCTTGTGGTGACGGACGAGCAGCACAGGTTCGGTGTGAAGCAACGAGAAGCATTTGCCAGGAAGGGCGGCGTGCCCCACGTGCTGGTCATGAGTGCGACGCCCATACCAAGGACGCTTGCCATCATCCTGTACGGAGATCTCGATATATCCGTGATCGACGAACTTCCGGCGAATCGTCTGCCCATCAAGAACTGTGTGGTGGACACAGGGTATCGTCAGACGGCATATACATTTATGAAGAAACAGGTGGCAGAAGGGCGGCAGTGCTATGTGATCTGTCCCATGGTCGAGGAGAGCGAGAGCATAGAGGCGGAGAATGTCATCGACTATGCGTCCGTGCTGCAGAGCGAGATGGGAGACGGAATCTGTGTGGCGTATCTGCACGGGAAGATGCGGCAGGCCGAGAAGGACGATATTATGGATCGGTTTGGGAGAAATGAGATCCAAATCCTGGTGTCGACGACTGTCATCGAAGTAGGGATCGACGTGCCTAACGCGGCGGTGATGATGGTCGAGAATGCGGAACGGTTTGGGCTGGCTCAGCTCCATCAGCTCCGCGGAAGGGTCGGAAGAGGAAGGCATCAGTCCTATTGTATCTTCATGAGCGGTTCAAAGTCGAAGGAGACGAAAGAGCGTCTCTCTATTTTAAATAAATCTAACGATGGGTTCAAGATTGCCAGTGAAGATCTGAGGCTTCGCGGACCAGGCGATCTGTTCGGCATCCGGCAGAGCGGGCTGATGGATTTTCGGCTTGGCGACGTGTATCAGGACGCGAAGATCCTTCAGATGGCCAATGAGGCTGCAGATGAACTATTAGAAACTGAAAATGACTGGGTGAAGAATCTTCCAGATTATGAAACAACTTCCAGTGTAATAATCTGAATCCTCCATATACTATCGGTGTACCAAAAAGAAAGGTACAATTCAAGTTACCAAAAGGAGGAGACAATTATGACAAGTTCATCAAACAGAGCAGCCGTACCAGAGGCAAAGGGAGCATTAGACAAGTTCAAATATGAGGTTGCAAACGAGTTGGGAGTACCGCTTACAGATGGTTACAACGGTGACCTGACTTCCAGACAGAACGGTTCTGTCGGCGGTTATATGGTTAAGAAGATGATCGAGCAGCAGGAAAAGCAGATGGCTGGAAAATAACAGCGGATCTTTCGGATCACTGCAGGAAGTCTTAACAGGCTTTTGAATGAAATTGGGGCAAATGGGTTTTCGAACCTATCTGTCCCAAATTTCATGTATGGATCTTGTACTGGATTTGTGGGAGAATATGTAAAAAATTGTCAATATAAGTAGCACGGTTTTTCAATAAAATCAGACAAATTGTTGCGGTATCCGATAAAAAGTGTTATGATATTTACAGAGTTACATGAGAGAATTTTCGAAGAAGAAAAATGCGAATGCTTCTGATGGGGTGTTCTTTCCCATTCATCAAACGGAACTACATAATAAGCATTCCGTTTTCTACATAACCCGGGCAGGGGGACATTTCTATGAGAGCAGGCTGCGACGCCTGTTCTTTTTCAGTTGGGTACACCTCAATTGGTATATTTTACAATGATTCATATTACAATAGTAATAATAATAACAGACTAACAAGGAGCCAGTGTATGAAAAAAATTGTGGCAGTTTTATGCAGCGTCCTGTTATGTGTGCAGCCGGTGTACGCGATGCAGGTGCGGGAGCCGATTCTGTATACGGATACAGGGACGCAGGAACAGGAACAGGAAGATGCGGATGCGCGGGAAGAAGAGGAAACACAGGGGGAGGCAAACGTACAGGAGGAAGCAGAGACAGGTACGCAGGAGGAAGCGGACGCGCAGGAGGAAACCGGGGAAGCGGAAGAACCAACAGGAGACGGGAGCGCAGGGAGCTTGGCGGTAAGCGCGCCGTCTGCGGTTTTGATGGAAGCCTCTACTGGGCAGGTGATCTATGATAAGGATGCGGATACCAAGCGGCCCCCGGCAAGCGTTACGAAGATTATGACGCTGCTGCTGATCTTCGATGCGCTAAAGGACGGGAAGATCAAGCTGGAGGATCAGGTTACTACGTCAGAGTATGCGGCGTCGATGGGAGGCTCACAGGTGTTTTTAGAGCCGGGGGAGGTGCAGACAGTTGATACGCTTATTAAGTGTATCTCTGTGGCGAGCGCCAATGACGCATGTGCGGCGTATAATAAAAGTAGAATAGAGGATATCAGATATGGGAAAAGTATCTAAGGGGGAATCTGTTGAGATAACAGGTTCCCCCGGTATCTTATCGTTCTTTCAGCCAATAACCCATGCGCTCGATCAACTGCGGGATATTCAGCGGTTTGGCGATATGCCCGTTCATTCCCGATTCATGGCTTGCCGTCATGTCCTCCACGGAAGCATTGGCGGACAGGGCGATGATAGGGATGGTTGCGGCATCGGCGCGCGGAAGCTTACGGATCGCGCGTGTGGCGTCGAAACCGTTCATTACGGGCATCTGTATATCCATAAGGATCATATCATAATATCCTGCGGGCATCTCCGCGAAGCGCTGAAGGCCTTTTCTGCCGTCTGCGGCACATTCTACCATCGCATCAAGCTCGCCTATCAGTTCCATGGCAATCTCCTGATTAAGTTCGTTGTCTTCCACAAGAAGAATCCTGCGTCCGTAAAAAGAGACGCCGGCAGGTGTGTCGGATGTCTCAGACGGCAGACTGTCGGATATCTCAGACGAAGCCTGGAGCCTTAGGATTACGGTTACGGTAATCTGACTTCCTTCCCCGAATCTGCTCTTCACACTGATCGTTCCGCCCATCATGCGGGCGATGTTCTGGGCGATCGTCATACCCAGGCCGACTCCGTCGATCCGGCTGACATTAGGATCGTCTGCACGGCTGAAAGGTTCGAAAATATGCTGAATGAATTCTTCCTCTATGCCGATCCCGCTGTCACGGAAAACGAAATTATAAGAGCTGCAGCCATGCTCGCTGGATTCGTGTTCGGTTACGGATATCTCAAGTGTGCCGCCGACGAGGGTATAGTTGACGGAATTCCATAATATATTCATGATCATTTGCTGCAGGCGCATCCGGTCTCCGAGAATCTCTTCGTGTACCACCTGCATAGGGTTGATCTTAAGCGTAAGGTTCTTCGCGCGGACATCAGGGAGAACGGCTTCGCTGATCTCCCGCATCAGATCCGACAGGCAGAATGCTTCGGCTTCTAGCTTAAAATTCCCGGACTCGATCTGGCTGATATCCAGGATCTCATTAAGCGTCGAGAGAAGCTGCTGGCTGGATAAAGACGCCTTACTCAGGCAATCCTGTACCCGGATGTGATCTTCCACATGGTCAGACGCGATCTTAAGCATGCCGATAATGCCGTTCATCGGAGTCCGAACATTATGGCTCATACAAGAGAGGAAGTTCCGCTTGGATGCATTGGCCTGGTCGGCAGCTTCGCATGCTGCCTGTAGGGCCTGCTGCTCCCGCATCTCCTTGCGCTTACTCTCCGTTACGTCCTGTGCGGCATAGACGATGGAACGTGCTTTGCCGTCTGCGTCTGTCTGAGACAGTACGGCCGTGCTGCGGATCCAACCGTATTCTTCCGGCTTTGTCACAGGCTGTTCCGGGAGCTTGCGGTACGCAAGGGTTACATAAGGGTTCTTCTGGCTAAGCTTCTTCTTAAGATTCTGAGTGCTGAGAACCTTAAGATATTCTTCACGGTCGTCTGGATGGACGAAGGCCTCGGCATAGATTCGAAGACCGGTCTCATAGTCGACTTCATTGTCCAGTGCCTTCTTGACTTCAGGAAGCTGCTGTGTTACGCTGCGGAAAAAATCCTGCTCCAGATCCGCATAATAAGTCGCGAAGAACATACCGCTTAAGGAACGGATGATGTCGGCCTGTTCCTGTTCGCCTTTCAGTCGGATCTCTTCTTCAAGTTTTTCCCGGGTAATGTCCCGGCCCAGGATATTGACGGACATCCGATTCCCCTGGCGGGCGTAGATCACATGCTGTTCCATCCATCGCAGAGAGGTTCCCAGGATGCGGTATTGACAGATCTCTTCGGAGTAGTCTCTAGTATCGGCCGCCTTCTGATACAGATGCTCCGGGCTCATGACCTTCTGGAAGATGTGCGCATCCTCGGGATTAACGGTAGTCTCCAGTAGATTATGAAAATACTGATGATAATTGCCGGAAAAACTGTTCTGCATCTTGCTGTCTTCATTGATCCAGACCCGTTCACACTGGCCGTTCTCCAGATAAACGGTAGTCATGACACTGTAACGGGACTTAAGGATCGCCGCAAGCTGCATATCTCTGAGTGTAAGGGTATGTTCCTGGCGCACACGCTTGTCTACATTCTGCAGCGCCAGGATCGTGTAATTCTTGGTGCCGTGGTTCTGGCCGAAGTAAGCGATCACTGCCATATAGCGGTATTCGTGATCTTCTTCTCCGCGCCACTGGCAGAGCATATCCGCCTTCTCAACGGAAGTGTCCTTGGTCTGGCGCAGGCCGTCCAAAGAGAAGCTGTGACAGAATTTGTCCCTGTCTGTGGGATGAATCTGCTTGAGCAGACGGGAACTCATGATCTCGTTCCACTGTACAGTCCAGGATTTCCAGCCGGTATGAGTATGTCCATTCTCACGGACAAGGTTCGCCTCCCCTGTATCCAGATCTATTCCGTATATTCCGAAGTTCTGTTCACCCAGGGTTCGGATGACTTCCTGAACGCGCAGGCTGGCATCATCAAGCTCCAGGCTCTCCTGCAGGATATCGTGTACATCCTTGACGTATAGGAAAACGAACAGGTCTTCGCTTGCCGGATCGGGGTCTGGAACGACTTCCATCAGATTCCAGCGGTAATCATCGCCGGAGCGTCTGCGGTAACAGCAGCTTAAGGATTTCTTGCCGGACTTTAAGGCGCTTATCATATGCTCCGGGCGGGTAAAGGAGATAAAATTATTCATATCGTCCGGGTGGATGCCGCCATTGTAGATGAACTGACCAAGCCAGCTCGAGAAGATGTCTGTTCCATAGCCGAAAGCCCGGTCCTCCGGGTTGATCTTCACTACTTCATAGCGGTCTTCTGAGAGATTGACCCGGAGAATCTTGTGATAGGTATTGCTGATGGACTGCGTATGCGGCGCCACCATGATGATAAACGCAGGGATCTTATCCTCCCACAGTGTCCGAACGGCTATGATATCGACCATCTCTCCGAATATATTGTTGTAGTTGATAGTCTGGTTCTCTTGCTTGTCCCCAATAGTCAGGAGCGGGCAGTTCGCGCAGGAGTGGCTGCCGAGCTTCTGGCAGGGCATTCCCTTTTTAATATGGGGAGCCACCTCGCGTACCCGTTCATTATAATGTAATATAGTATGATCGTCCTCACGGATAATGAAGATTCCGGTAGACGGGATCGAGCGCAGTATTTTCTCATATTCTTTGATATTCACGGTTCCACCTTCGTTCTTAGCATTTCTTACATTATAACATATTCTGATGTAATTACCAGATATTCCTGTGGTTTGGTTTGCAGGTTTCTTGACGGAAAAGTAATTAAGGAAGGTGTACTGAGCATAGATTAATAAAAATGGGTTGCTGAGTCAGGAGAGAAGCTGGTGTGCGGCAAAAATGACGCAAAAAAGGATTGCCTGTGCCAAGAGAGAGGTTGGTGTGCGCAAAATGTGCAAAATGTACAAAAAGAGACGGAAAAAGGACCGCAGGAAAAAGGAACAAAGGCGGGAATTGTGAAGACCGCGCGGGTGATATATGGGACGAAGACGCTGGTTTCGTGCATGGAAGCTGTTATGAGGCTGCATGATTAGACCGGCGCGAACGGGAGGGAGAGAGGTTATGGAGGAGAAGACAAAAGCAGCACTGTATCTTCGGCTGTCAAAGGAGGACAAAGATAAGCTGACGAAGGGAGACGACAGCGCCAGCATCCAGAATCAGAGGCTTCTGCTGACAGACTATGCGCTTGCACATGACTGCCAGATCGTAGATGTCTATTCTGATGACGATGAGAGCGGGCTTTTTGACACGAGGCCGGAATTCGAGAGAATGCTGACGGATGCGAAGCTTGGCAGATTCAACGTTGTGATCGCCAAATCGCAGTCCAGATTCTCCCGCAACCTGGAGCATATTGAGAGATATCTGCATCATGATTTTCCCAATCTCGGCATCCGGTTTATCGGGGTGGTTGACGGGGCGGATACCGCCGATTCCAACAATAAGAAATCGCGGCAGATCAATGGGCTGGTGAATGAATGGTACTGTGAGGACTTATCTAAGAATATTAGGAGCGCATTTCGGGCAAAGATGAGAAACGGCCAGTATCTCGGCGCATCCTGTCCGTACGGATATGTGAAGGATCCCAAAGACCGCAACCATCTGGTGGAGGATGCGTACGCGGCAGACGTTGTACGAAGAATCTATAAGCTCTATCTTAAAGGATATGGGAAAGCAAGGATCGCGAAGCTTTTGACAGGGGAGGGCGTGCTGATCCCCACTCTGTATAAGAGGAAGATCCTTGGTATCAACTACCGGAATGCTCATGAGTGCGAGACTACCGGAAGATGGTCGTATCAGACCATACATACCATATTGAACAATGAAGTATATATCGGGAGCGTCGTGCAGAATAAGTATCGGAATATCTCCTACAAGGATAAGAAGCATATCAGACAGCCAAAGGAACAATGGATCAGGGTTGAGGATATGCATGAGGCGATCATCGATCAGGATACGTTCAGAAAGGTACAGGAGAGGCAGAAACTCCGTACGAAGCAGGTAAACGGCGGAGGGGAGATATCGATATTTGCCGGGGTACTGATCTGTGCGGATTGTAAACATGCTATGGTGAAGACATATGAGCGCAGAGGAAGCCGCAGGTTCAAGGGATATTGCTGTAAGACATATAAGACGCAGGGAAAGGACTGCTGCCGAAGCCATGCGGTCAACTATGAAGGGCTGTGCCGCGTCGTGCTGCGTTCCCTTAAGGAGGAAGCAGAAAGGATCCTGACTCCGAAGGATATCACGTATCTGGAGCAGGTAAGAGCTGAGTGTGAAAAAGGAAGTAAAAAGGATTATGAGGCCCGGCTTCAAGGTATGGAAAGAGAGCTAAGGCGCAGGGAAGTATATAAGCGTAAGACCTATCAGAATTATATGGATGAACTGATCTCAAAGGAAGAGTATCTGTCCTATGTCAGAGAATTCGAGAGGGATATTGCCGATCTGAAGGAAAATTACAGAAATATGAAGGAACAGGATTCGGAGCGTAAATGTGCGGATATGAAAGAAGATGACTGGCTTAAGAGATTCGAAAATTATATTGGAGTGGAGGAGCTTACGAGGGAGATAGTCGTGGAACTGATTGAAAAAATAGAAGTCAATGAGGACGGGTCGGTGAATATATATTACAAATTCCAGCCGCCCAATCGAATCGCTGTCTATGAAAATAAAACAGGCGAGGGCACAAAGTCTTGATTAAAACCAACCAAACAGTGTGCCCTTTTGGGAAGGAGATTTAAATTAATTGTATTATACTATATAATCGGTGTGATGTAAAGCTTATTTGTGTATTTTCTTGAAATTTTTTGATTATTTTATCAATATATTGTATGCGTCTGGTTATTTGTGTGGCGTTAAAAATAGTCGGTCTACTTTATGGAAACGACGCATGTGTGGCAATGGCAGAACATATCTGCGGCAATGAGGAAGAGTTTGTGGCGCAGATGAACCAGAGGGCGCAGGGGCTTGGAATGGCCAATACACAATTTATAAACTGTAACGGGCTGGATGCGGACGGTCATCTGACTACGGCGAGGGATATTGCGCTGATGTCAAGGGAGCTGATCACCAAGTATCCGCAGATCCATGATTACTGTACAATCTGGATGGAAAATATCACCCATACGACCAAGAAGGGTTCGTCGGAGTTCGGGCTGTCCAACACGAATAAGCTGATTCGGCAGTATGAATATGCGACAGGGCTTAAGACGGGGTCGACCAGCAAGGCGAAGTTCTGTGTATCGGCAACGGCGAAGAAGGATGATACAGAGCTGATTGCAGTCATTATGGCAGCGGAAGACAGCAAGGCTCGTGTCAGGGATGCGATTGCTCTCTGTAATTATGGTTTCGGGAAATGTAATAAGTACCAGGAGGATGCGGTAAAACCGATAAAACCTGTGAAGATCGCAAGAGGTGTGAAGGGAAATGTCGAAGCGGCGCAGAAGGAGCCATTTACATATATCGACACCACAGGGGCGGATCTGAAAGGAATGAAGCGGAAGGTAGTTATGAAGAAGAAGCTGGAGGCGCCTGTCAAAAAGGGAGATAAGATCGGGGAGGCGATATATTATCTGAACGATTCGGAGGTCGGACGGCGGGATGTCGTGGCTGAGGAGTCGGTCGGGAAGATCAGTTACCAGAGCGCGCTGGTGGATGCGGCTGAAGGGTGGATGCTATGAAAAAGGAGTCAAATGTGCAGGCAAGCATGCCCGCTTGGCTCGTTGCTTGCGGGAATAAAGGATAAAGGGTAAATAAGAGAGAGTGGACCAGGAACCTAAATAAGGGTTGCTGGTCTTTTATACGTGTGCCCGGCGGGCACACGCTCTAAGGGGTGAAAGTCCCTAATCCGTCCGGCGAGTGCACAAATGAAGAACAGGCTAAGGGAACTGACGGTCAGAGGGAACAGATGGAGCACTCCTGAAAGAGAAAAGAAACTCAACGATTATGTTAGAGGATGGATAAACTACTACAAATACGCAGACATGAAAAGTCTGATGGAGAGTGGAAAGTACATGAGATGGCGAACTGTAGGAAAGGTACGTGGAGGGCGGAAGGAATGCTGAACGTCGTGCTGACAAAAACAATTATAGTGGACAGACTTGGATATCCATCTATGTCAGCTCACTATCTTAAAATCCGGGTAAACTATTGAATTGCGTAGTACCGAACGGTACGCTGCGTGGTGTGAAAGGGGAGGTTAAAATCTCCCTTATCTGATTGCATGGAGATAAAGAAAAATGTAATGAATTACTATACTTCATTACATTTT
>CANTDX010000083.1 GCA_947652615.1 uncultured Dorea sp.
AGTGTATGTATTCTAATTTTACTTGTGTGTAAAGGAATTGCGTCTCATCAAGAGTGATCTTTCAAAATATGTCAGTCAATCAAAAGGAGGAAGAAGCTATGAGTAAGAAGAAAATGATCCCGGCAGCGTTATTGATTGGAACCTTTGCCATATTGTTTGTGGCAACATTGTTCCTTCCAGACAAGATACCCTTTCATTTTGATGTGAACGGAGAGGCAGGCTGGTATGCAAGTAAGTATTTTGTCCTGCTGTTTACACCTGTTCCGTATTTGATTTACCATCAATTTACACACAAGAAAAAATGAATACAGTATTATGTGGAAAGGAGATGGGGGTAGATGACTACTGTATTCAAAGCTCTATCTGATGATACCAGACGGCAGATCCTAAAGCTGCTCGCAGATGGTGATATGACAGCGAAGGAAATCTCTGAAAACTTTACGATCTCAAAGCCCGCCATATCAAAACACCTTGATATTTTGAAAGAAGCAAGGTTAGTGACAGGCGAACGGACGGGGATGTCCGTTACTTATTCCCTTAATGCTTCTGTATTGCAAACAACTTTAGGCGCATTTTTGGAGTTTTTTGATACAAATAAATCGACAGGAAAAGAGGGAAACGAGAATGAAACTATATAGAAGTCTGAATATGATATTCCTGATTTTATTCATTATAGGGACAGCCTTATGCTTTAAATACCTTCCCAGCGAAATACCTTTGTTTATGCAAAGCCCTTCCCGTTGGGTTTTTATTGGGATTTGTTTTGTTATTTTGCTTGCGTTAGCTATTGCAGCCTTTTTTCCTCACAAAATCTCCAAAAACGACAATGAAGTGAGAAATGATATTACTCTAACTGTAATTAACTTCTTTGGACTTGGAATTTTTCTTTTCTATTTTGTCACGATAGCTAAGTATTGCGGTTTGCAAATGAATTACATGAAAGGCATTGTGCTTATCGTGGGGGGCTTAATGGTATTAGTCGGAAATTTTTTACCGCAAATGCCTTACCGCAGCCGGATTGGTTTTAAATTGCCTTGGATTCTAAAAGATAAACTATGCTGGCAAAAAACGCATAGATTTGCCGGGTACACGGCAATTCCTTTTGGGCTTATTCAGTGTTTGCTTGCTTTGTTTGTGCCGAACGACGATCTTGTATTTTTGTTGGGAATTGGGATTTGGATTATTATTGTGTGTATTTATTCATTGATTGCTTATTATCAGAACAAGGGGAATTGTAAAAATTATATAAAAAACATAAAATAAACCTGATACAAGCCTAAAAAATCAATCTTTCGTAATGTTTTTATTGATTTCTAGGTAGGCTGTCCGTATAATGGAAGGGAAGTACAGGAGGAAAAAAATGGACAACCAGAATAATAACCCCAATCGAAATAATAATAGAAATAACAAGCAAGGGCTGTCCTTTATCATTTTGGTGACCGTGGTCACGATGATAATGGTGATGGCGCTGTTCCGCTTCCAGGGAGCGGGCAGTGACAATGAGATCAGTTATGATGAATTCCTTGAGATGGTGGACGACGGTAAGGTCGAAGAAGTGGTGATCCAGAGCAGCAGGATCGTCATAACGGAGAAGAAGGAGAAGGGGCAGAAGATTGCCAAGGAATATTATACCGGTGTTGTGAGGGATGATTCTCTCGCGGAACGCCTGGAGAAGGCAGATGTCAAGTTTGGCCAGCAGATTCCGGATACCACATCCGCCATTATCGCGCAGACCTTGTTCGCACTTCTTCCGGTCTTCTTATTGGTAGGTGTATTTGTGTGGATGACTAGGAAGATGTCCAAGGGCGGCGGGATGATGGGAATCGGCAGAAGCAATGCCAAGATGTATGTCGAGAAGCAGACCGGTGTGACGTTCAAGGATGTGGCAGGACAGGACGAGGCGAAGGAATCCCTGCAGGAGGTGGTGGATTTCCTGCATAATCCAGGCAAATATACCAGCGTAGGTGCGAAGCTTCCCAAGGGAGCGCTTCTGGTGGGGCCGCCTGGTACTGGTAAGACCTTGCTTGCAAAGGCCGTGGCAGGAGAGGCGAACGTACCGTTCTTTTCCTTAAGCGGTTCGGCATTTGTGGAGATGTATGTAGGCGTGGGAGCGTCCAGAGTCCGTGACCTGTTCAAGCAGGCACAGCAGATGGCGCCCTGTATCATATTTATCGACGAGATCGACGCGATCGGCAAGAGCCGTGACAACCAGCTTGGAAGCAACGATGAGAGGGAGCAGACGTTGAACCAGCTCTTGGCGGAGATGGATGGATTCGAGAGCAATAAGGGCCTGGTGCTCCTTGCCGCTACGAACCGTCCTGAGATCCTGGATCCGGCTCTCTTGCGTCCGGGACGGTTTGACCGGAGGATTGTGGTAGAGAAGCCGGATCTCAAAGGAAGAGTGGATGTTCTGAAGGTGCATTCCAAAGATGTGCGCATGGATGAGACGGTGGATCTGGAAGCGATCGCCCTGGCGACGAGCGGTGCGGTAGGTTCGGATCTTGCCAATATGATCAATGAAGCGGCGATCAATGCCGTGAAGAACGGGCGGACAGCGGTGTCGCAGTCAGATCTTTTTGAAGCAGTGGAAGTTGTACTGGTGGGTAAGGAGAAGAAGGATCGTATCATGAGCCAGGAGGAGCGGAAGATCGTATCCTACCACGAGGTCGGCCATGCGTTGGTGAGTGCGCTTCAGAAGGATGCGGAACCGGTGCAGAAGATCACGATCGTGCCAAGAACGATGGGGGCGCTTGGTTATGTTATGCAGACACCGGAGGAAGAGAAGTTCCTGAACACCAAGAAGGAGCTTCACGCGATGCTGGTAGGAATGCTTGCAGGACGCGCGGCGGAGGAGATCGTGTTCGATACGGTCACCACAGGTGCATCCAATGATATTGAGAAGGCGACCAAGGTGGCAAGGGCGATGGTCACCCAGTATGGTATGAGCGAGAAGTTTGGCCTGATCGGATTAGAATCTATTCAGAACCGTTACCTGGACGGAAGACCGGTGGCGAACTGCGGGCAGGAGACTGCCTCGGAGATTGACCAAGAGGTTATGAGGATCCTGAAGGAATCTTATGAGACGGCGAAGAAGCTTCTCAGTGAACATCGCAAATCACTGGATAAGATCGCGGCATATCTGATTGAGAAGGAGACGATCACCGGGAAGGAATTCATGGAGATCTTCCATGAGACAGAAGGGATCGACCCCGAGAAGAAGAAGGAGAAGACCGAAGAGCGTATCGCCATGAATCCGGTTGAGACCGGGGAGAATCCGGAAGAAACTGAGGATATCCTAGGCGAAGCCAGAGAGCAGATCACTCTGAATTCGATAGAAGAGTCATAATAGTTACCCCAAGGGCATCCTGTGATATATGCTCCGCGGGGCGGGCGGACTGTCGTCCGATGAAGTTAGAGCCTGGGAGTCTGAACGGATTTCCAGGCTTTTTATGATATTGCGCAACAAATTACGAGGACAAGGAGATAAAACCATGTTTGACATTCAGGAAGAATTGAAAAAACTGCCGGGGAAGCCCGGGGTGTATATCATGCATGATGAACGGGATGATATCATCTATGTGGGGAAAGCAATCAGCCTTAAGAACCGGGTGCGGCAGTATTTCCAGAGCAGCCGGAATAAAGGTGTCAAGATTGAACAGATGGTGACCCATATCGTCCGTTTTGAGTATATTGTTACAGATTCTGAGCTGGAAGCGTTGGTGCTGGAATGTAATCTGATCAAGGAGCACAGGCCGAAGTATAACACCATGCTGATGGATGATAAGACTTATCCGTTTATCAAAGTGACGGTGGATGAGCCGTTCCCCAGGGTGATGGTAGCAAGAAGGATGGCAAAGGATAAGTCACGGTACTTTGGTCCTTATACCAGCGCCGGGGCGGTGAAGGATACCATAGAATTGATACGCAAGTTATACAATATCCGAAGCTGCAGCCGGAAGCTTCCCAGGGATATCGGTAAGGAAAGACCTTGTCTGAATTACCATATCCATCAGTGCAAAGCGCCGTGCCAGGGGTATATTTCCCAGGAGGAATACCGGAAGTCTATCCAGGAGGTGGTGCATTTCCTGAATGGGAATTATGATGTGATCCTGAAGGAATTGGAGGGGATGATGACGGAGGCTTCGGAGGCGCTTGAGTTCGAGAAGGCCATTGAGTACCGGGAATTGCTTACCAGCGTCAGGAAGATTGCGCAGAAGCAGAAGATCACGGATACGGCAGGCGACGACAGGGATATTCTTGCGGCGGCGATTGATGAAGAGGACGCAGTGGTCCAGGTGTTCTTCATCCGCGGCGGAAGGCTGATCGGAAGGGATCATTTCTACCTGAAGATCACGAAAGGTGAGGACGAGAGAGAGATCTTATCTAGCTTCATCAAGCAGTTCTATGCGGGGACGCCGTATATACCTGCAAAGATCATGCTTCCGGAGGAAGTGGAGGATATGGAGCTCATTGAAGAATGGCTGTCTAAGAGACGGGGGCACCGTGTACACTTAAGGGTTCCAAAGAAGGGAACGAAAGAGAAGCTGGTGGAGCTTGCGGCGAAGAATGCTTCTATGGTATTGAATACGGACAGGGAACGACTGAAACGGGAGGAGGGAAGAACCATCGGCGCGGTCAAGGAACTTGAGAAGATGCTTGGACTTAGCGGGATCGTGCGGATGGAGGCGTTCGATATCTCCAATACGAATGGATTTGCTTCCGTAGGTTCCATGGTAGTATATGAAAGGGGAAAGCCGAAGCGCAATGATTACCGCAAGTTTAAGATCAAAGGCGTCCAGGGAGCGGATGATTACGCAAGTATGGAAGAGGTGCTGACCAGAAGATTCGAGCATGGAATACGCGAGCAGGAGGAAGGCAAGGAAATGGGCGGCTTTACGGCATTTCCGGATCTGCTTCTTATGGATGGAGGAAAGGGACAGGTGAATGTGGCGCTTAAGGTATTAGAAAAGCTTCGGATCAATATTCCTGTCTGCGGTATGGTCAAGGACGATAATCACAGGACCCGCGGGCTGTACTACCAGAATACGGAGCTTCCGATCGACCGGAATTCAGAGTGCTTCCGGCTGATCACCAGGATACAGGATGAGGCCCACAGATTCGCGATCACATTCCACAGGCAGCTTCGCGGGAAGAATCAGGTGCATTCCATGCTGGATGATATTCCGGGCGTGGGACCAGCCAGGAGGAAGGATCTGATGAGACATTTTGAGAATATTGAGGCGATCAAGAATGCCACGGTGGAACAGCTGAAGGATCTCCCTTCCATGAACGAAAAATCTGCCCGGGATGTCTATAACTTTTTTCACTGATATGGTATAATAAATATATTGGTGTATAATCGGGTCACCGATGAAAGTGAGAGTAAAGGAGAGTGTTATGGCAGGTAAAGTCGAGTTAAAGAAAGTGGTAGAGAAGATGAATCTTAAGAATCTTACGCCCAATGTGGATCTGGCAGATAAGATGATCGGGATTCCGGATATCAACCGTCCGGCTCTGCAGCTTACAGGATATTTTGAGCATTTTGATTCTGATCGGGTTCAGTTGATCGGATATGTAGAATACACATTCCTGGAGAAGATGGATGAGGGACACAAGAAGGAGATCTATAGAGAGTTGTTATCCTATCCGATTCCATGTATTGTATTTTCAAGGAATATGAAGCCGGGCGAGCTTCTCCTTGAAATGGCTGAGGAGGCGAATATCCCGGTGTTCAATACGGAGAAGAAGACTTCTGAATTCACGGCCGAGATCATACGCTGGCTGAATGTACAGTTGGCGCCCTGTATCTCGATCCACGGTGTTCTGGTGGACGTATATGGTGTCGGCGTGCTGATCATGGGAGAGAGCGGGATCGGAAAGAGCGAGGCGGCTCTGGAGTTGATCAAGAGGGGACATCGTCTGGTCAGTGATGATGTGGTTGAGATCCGCAAGGTCAGCGATGAGACGCTGGTCGGAACGGCGCCGGATATCACAAGACATTTTATAGAATTAAGAGGAATCGGCATTGTGGATGTCAAGACACTGTACGGTGTACAGAGCGTCAGGGCAACGCAGAACATTGATCTGGTCATTACACTGGAGGACTGGGATAAGGAGAAGAAGTACGACAGGCTTGGGCTGGAGGAGGAGTATACGGAATTCCTGGGGAATAAGGTCGTATGCCATCAGCTTCCGATTCGCCCGGGACGGAATCTTGCGATCATTGTTGAGACGGCTGCCATTAATTACCGTCAGAAGAAGATGGGATATAATGCGGCGCAGGAATTATATAAGAGGGTACAGCAGAACCTTGCAAAGAAATAGGAGGTAGACAGATGAAGTATTGTTTTGGCGTTGATATCGGAGGGACTACGGTGAAGATCGGTCTGTTTAAGACGGACGGAGAACTGGTCGACAAGTGGGAGATCAAGACACATACTGAGAATCAGGGAGAAGCGGTTCTTCCGGATATCGCGGCATCCCTGAAAGAGAAGATGCAGGAGAGAGAGATGGATACCGCGCAGGTGTCAGGAATCGGAATCGGGCTTCCGGCTCCTGTGGATGAGAACGGGATTGTAAAGAATTCGGCGAATATCGGATGGGGTTACAAAGAAGTGACCCGCGAGATGGAAGAACTGACCGGCATGAAGGTGGCTTCCGGCAACGATGCCAATGTGGCGGCTCTTGGCGAGATGTGGCTTGGCGCCGGAAGAGGTCATAAGAATCTGATCATGGTGACGCTGGGAACCGGTGTGGGCGGCGGCATCATCGTGAACGGACAGCCCTTGATCGGAGCGCACGGAGCAGGCGGCGAGATCGGGCACCTCTGCATGAACTATGAAGAGTCGGAAGCCTGCGGCTGCGGGAACAAGGGATGCCTGGAGATGTATGCCTCCGCTACCGGAGTAGTCAGATTGGCGGGGAGAAGGCTTGGGGCAGATGACAGTCCGTCCTTGCTCAGAGAAGGCGAGCTGAGTGCGAAGGCGGTATTCGATGCGCTGAAAGAAGGAGATCAGGTTGCAGGTGAGATCGTAGAGGAATTCGCCTCCTACCTGGGGCATGGATTGGCGAACATAGCGGCTGTGACAGATCCGTCCGTGATCGTAATCGGCGGCGGAGTCTCCAAGGCAGGAAGCATTTTACTGGGCTATATTGAGAAATATTTTCAGGAGAAGGCATTCTTTGCGAACAAGGATACGAAGTTTGTGTTGGCAGAACTTGGGAATGATGCAGGGATCTGCGGAGCGGCGAAGCTGATCTTATAGAAATATTATACTAGTACATCATCGCATAATTAACAGTGGATAATGTGCTTGATATCTGCGTCAGATGTGCGTCTACAAGCCGACGGCGTAGCGTCCACTACGCCTCATTCCTCCGCCTTGCATATGAAAAATTATTCTGCGTTATATGGCTAGGAACTTATTTTTCGGTGTACTAGAAATAGAACGGGATGCCTGTGAGAGGGCATCCCGTTTTTAATGGTTATTATTATTGTATAACACCCGGAATAACACTGTCTATCGGAATATCTGTCGATCCGGGGTCTGTCGGAGGTTCGGTTGGCTGATTCGGATCCGATGCCGGAGGGACAGTCGTATTATTATCACTGTTGTCGGTACCATCACCATTGCCGGTACCGTCACCGTTGCCGGTACCATTACCATTGCCGGTACCGTCGCCGTTATCGGGTCCTTCTGTCGGCTCATCGCCTTCTTCCTCATAATCAGAATCGTCATCCGAGTAATAGCTGTGTCCGGGACAACGGTCATTCATAAGCATATCCGTGGCAAAAAGCTCAGTGACTCCGGGACAGCTTCCGGATACTGCAAGCAGCCCGCTGATCGAGCATACAGTCTTGCGCTCCACAGTCGGAGGTATGGTAAAATCTTTCGGCGGCAGATTCGCGTGGATCCTGCTCATGATACTTCTCCAGAGACGGAATCGGAAATTCGTGTCGGTGTTGCATTCCTTATTGTCGTCATATCCGCCCCATACGGCACAGGTATAATATGGTGTGAAACCGCAGAACCATAAGTCCTTGTTGGAGGTCGTCGTACCTGTCTTGCCGGCAACCGGCATGTTGGGCAGCCTACAGGCGGTACCTGTACCGGAATCCACGACATCCTGCATCGCGCTGGTTAAGAGGGCGGCAGTGCTGTCCTTCAGGACAGTACGCGTCTCGCCGGTTCCTTCCAGGAGTACGTTGCCGTCATGGTCAAGGATCTTGGTGTACAGTGTCGGAGAGTTGTAGATACCTCCGTTGGCGATGGTCGCGTATGCGGCGCACATCTCATAATTATACACACCGTCGGTGATACCTCCAAGCGCAAGCGTCTGGTTGTCAAGATCGCTGAATATACCGGCGCTGGTTGTCTTGCTCTTGACGAGGGTGCTGATTCCGAACTTCTCACAATAGTCAAATCCAAGCTGCTGGGTGATCTCATCGCTCAGTTTAACTGCACACACGTTGATGGACCAGGTGATGGCGCGGCGGATCGTGGTATCGCCGCCGTAACGTCCGTTGGCATTACGAAGGACATTGCCGTTCCTTAAGGTGTAGGGTTCGTCCTTGATAACCGTAGCAAGTGACTTGCCGCAGGAATCCAGGGCAGGAGCATATGCTGCAAGGATCTTGAAACAGGATCCGGGTTGTCTCTTGGAACCCCTATAAGCTCTGTTCAGTCCCAAACTGGTCGCCTTCGTACCGCGGCCGCCTACCATAGCTTTGATCTGTCCGGTGGTCTGGTCAATTACCGTTACAGAGGCCTGCGGCTGAGGTGAAACATTAATGACCTCGTCATAGGTATCGCCTTCCCGGGCGATCGTGGTCTTCCATTCTTCTACCATCGCGCGTGCAGCCTCTTCGCTTGAGAAGAGAAGTCCCTGCTCACGTCCGTGAGCAGCCTTTACATACTGCTTAATGTGACCGGAACTGAAGTTCTCCACGGTTCCGTCCGCGCGGGTTACGGTAACGGCACAGTCTAATCCGTATTCCTTCAGATATGGATAGTTGGCGTCGTTGTTCATCTCTTCGTCGCAGATCTGCTGCATTGCAAGGTTCTGGGTTGAATAAATACCCAAACCGCCGCTGTACACTGCATTATAGGCCTGTGTGTCTGTGTAGCCCAGCTGGCTTCGAAGATCATCGATCACCTGTTCTGCGAGTGCATCCACGAAATAACTGTAGGGACTGTCATCGATCACTGCGTTGTTGACAGTCTGGATCCTGGAATATACGTCGTCCGCCATCGCTTCGTCGTAAGCGGCCTTATCAATATATCCCTGGTCAAGCATATCATCCAATACCTTCTTACGCCGCTTTGTGTTGCCTTCCGGGTTCGTGATCGGATTCAGAGTACCCGGACTCTGAGTGATCCCGGCAATCACGGCACTCTCTGACAGAGTCAACTCACTGACATCCTTACCGAAATACCGCTTTGCCGCTGCCTGTACACCCAGGCAGTTCTGCCCAAGGTTGATCGTGTTGAGATAACTCTCCATGATGGTATCCTTGTCCATCTGTTTCTCAATCTGAACCGCCAGAAACTGTTCCTGGAGCTTTCGTTCGACCCTGTCGTATAAGGTCTCCTCATTTACAAAGTTAGGGAAGACATTGTTCTTGATCAACTGCTGGGTAAGAGTACTGGCGCCCTGTGACAGATCCCCGGAAGTGATTCCGACTACCGCCGCACGGGCAATACCCTGCAGGTCGATTCCGTTGTGGTCATAAAAACGCTCGTCCTCAATGGCAACAAAAGCATGCTGCAGATCCTTGGGGATCTGGTCAATGGATTTGTATACGCGGTTGGAACCTGAGGATACAAAACGTTCAATCTCTGTAGTACCGTCATCTGCATAAACAAAGGTAGTGAAGCCTTTTGGTTTGACATCGTCGGGAGAGACTTCGGGGGTATTGTCAATAATCTTCTTGGCAAATATACCAACTCCGGCCACTCCGGCAACCGCTACCACTATCATACAGAGGAGAAATGCTTTAAAAAGCCGTACACCGATCCGCTTGCCCTGCATCGTGGACTTAGACGTTATCTGGTTTTGCTTTTGTGAAGCTTTTTTCTTACCATAATTCATGTGCGAAGCCTCCTTTATACCAAGTTATTATAACAAACAAACGTAATTTAATAAAGAAAAAAATAAAAACTTCATATTTCAGTAGGAAAATCTTAAGAAATCCGTTATAGTAATTCATATGATGATATTCATGCATGGTATTCGGAGCGGTCCGTGTATCATGGATCATAGGAAGGAAGGTATTATGGCGGCAGAATACAGGACAGTATATACAGGCGGCGAAGGAGAGATCGTGGAGAAGAAATCCCGTTTTATAGCGACGGCGGCTCCGGTCAGGTCAGAGGAGGAGGCCTTGCAGATAATTGAGCAGATCAGGAAGAAATACTGGGATGCAAGGCATAATTGTTACGCATACGTGATCGGGGAGCGCGGGGAGCTTGAACGTTTCAGCGACGACGGCGAGCCGGGCGGTACCGCAGGCAAGCCCATCCTGGAAGTCATTAAGGGGGAGGAACTGCGCAACACTCTTATCGTAGTAACCAGATACTTCGGCGGAACCCTGCTTGGAACCGGCGGCTTAGTGCGCGCCTATTCAGCGGCGGCAAAAGCAGGTATCGCTTCATCTGTAATTATAACCAGGATTCCAGGAATCAAACTCCATATCACGACAGAATACACAGGATTAGGCAAGATCCAATACATATTAGGCCAGAGAGGGATCACGACCTTAGACTCTGTCTACACAGACAAAGTAGAATTAGAAGTGCTCACGGCCGAAGCGGAAGCGGAAGCCGTAAAAGCCGAACTCACAGAAGGCACCAATGGCCAGGCTATCATAGAAATCGGCGCCGTCTGCCATTTTGCGAAAATAAACGGAACCCCTCAAATACTCGTCTAACCATCAATAAATTTATATTTAACTATCTAATCCTCAAAAACCATTGATTTTTCACAATGTCATTAACTTAAGAAAAAGAACAATGCCGGATATCATTACACCGCT
>CANTDX010000084.1 GCA_947652615.1 uncultured Dorea sp.
CTTCTTTCATCTCGGTCTTTAAGATGCTCACATCTTCTTTGACTTCTTTCATCTCGGTCTTTAAGACGCTCACATCAGTCTTCAAGATCTTCACATCTTCTTTGACTTCTTTCATCTCGGTCTTTAAGATGCTCACATCTTCTTTGACTTCTTTCATCTCAGTCTTCAAGACCTTCACGTCTTCTTTGACCTCTCTTACCTCGTCTCTTACAGCACTCGTTTCCTCTTTAAGTTCTTTCACTTCAGCTTTTATCCCGGCCGTATCATTCTTAACCGGTTCAAGCTTTTCATCCAACATCACAGATATAGCCGATAATAATTCTACATGTTCCATATCGCTACACCTCCACTGTGCAATGAAATCCACCCGCTCTTATGAAGGGGCATCTCTTTTTGTCACTAATAGATTATCACAAATATCTGTCGAATACAATCGAAACTTTTCGACACGTTTTGACAAACCGTTATAATTCACAGTCTGGCCGCCCGCCAACTGTAACGCATCCAGTCAGTAACGACACCCCCTCCATCAATACTTCCGCAGCGTATCATTAGAATCGTCCGTAGTCTTATCGATCTTCCTGATTTCAACAAAATATCCATCCTCACCGTTCGTCTTCACCTTGACGCGGTCTCCTACTTTATGTCCTCTGATTGCTTTCCCAAGCGGTGATTCTATACTGATAAGCCCCTGCAGGGAATTCCCGCGTACACTCGTCACCAGCCGATAGACCTCTGTCTCATCATCCTCCTCATAATAAATTTCGACCGTATTATTGATTCCCACCTCGTCGTCCCGAGAAATATCCGATACGATCCGTGCATTTTTAAGCATCTTCTCCAGATACCGGATACGGCTCTCATTGCGGTTCTTATCCTGCTTTGCCGCCTTATACTCGAAATTCTCGCTTAAGTCTCCCTGCGCCCGGGCCTCCTTGACCGCCTCCAATTCCCTTTTGCGTACCACTAATTTCCTATACTCAATCTCTTCCTTTATCTTCTGTACATCGCTCTGTGTCAACTGTTCTCCCACAATTCTGCCTCCTCGCCTATTTTCGGTGCATTTTTATCGGAACAACTCCTGTTCCGTTTCTTTTAAAATATCTGCAAGCACCTTGTAATCCAAATATTGTATTCCTTCTCTCCGCTCTTGAATCTTCTCAGCCAACTTGCTTCCATAATATATTTCCATTGATTCCTCATAAGAAATATCTTCAGTTTCGGTCAAATACAACATGATTCCCTCTTCAAGATTCTCCTTATAAACACTTTCCAATTTATTTCCATCCATAATTATACCTCATAAAAGAATTCCATCCTCAGCAATTGGTCTATCGCCCTTTGTGTAATAAATGCAATCTGATCATATGTCTTATAAACTCTGATTTCATTAATAGCACGTTCTTTATCCCATATTCCGGAATGATACATATCCACCACCCTAAATGCTTTGTCATTTGCCACCTTGATATACTCTCATACCATACTCCCCCTAACCTTAAGATATTCTTGTATATCTTCAACTATATACATTGTGCCCTGCGTGTGTAAAACATCGTAATTTGGCACTAAAAAGCCATCAATGCACCCCTTACTTTGAAGTATATGATAAACTCTTATTCCATGCATTGGCACACGCATGAATCATATAAATAACGAATGAAAAAGAGTTCTTATTCATCTTGTCACACTCCATTCTTCCAATGACTTCTGCACTACAACCACCGATTTGTCAATGCCTCATGACTCCATTATACCGCAATGCCTTTCCAGATGGAATAGTTTTTATAAATGCGCCGCAAATGCCGTCAACATATCCCTGAGTGGTTTCCACAGATTCGGATTCGTATCTTCGAGGAAATGCTCGATCTGTGCTCCTGTAGTCACCCCTTGTTCAATAGTCAGACAATGGGTTCCCTTCACTGTCTCTCCGATCGCCGTCTTGCCCATGGCGGACACACCCACTGCCACCTCTTGCCCCCATGCTGACGCGCCGGCGCTATAGATCCCCATCGCTGACGCACCGAACGCAACGACTCCGATTGCCACCGCTCCCCATGCGGCAAGCCCGAAAGCAAGCGCACCGATCGCCAATAATCCTACCGCGATCGAACCAAAACTGATAATACCAAACGAACAGGCGCCCAGGCTGATCACGCCGATCGCGACATTCCCGATCGCAATAATTCCCTTGGCAATACCGTCTCTGCCCAATTGTCTGGAAAAACGGATGGATACCAGCGGGATCCCCGCGATCTTCGTCTTACTGGTATACTGATATCCCTTGATATATCTTGCAAGGTCGTCCACTTTCTTCTCGAGTCTTGAATTATCCTCATCCATCTGCTGATTTGCCTCTGATCGCTTCTCTCCATACGGTTCGTTCCGACAGCCGCCCGCCGCTATTCCGCTATTCTTCTCCTCATCCAGATAATCCTTCAGAAGATAATCCAGACTGACCCGGAATATTTCCGACATTGCGACCAGTTTCGATATCTCAGGAATGCTGCTCCCGGCTTCCCATTTACTGACCGACTGGCGGGTAATCCCAAGCCTCTCTGCAAGCTGCTCCTGGGACATCCCTGATTTCTTTCTCTGTATTGTAAGTTTTTCTGCCAGATTCATTCTCCATACCTGCCTTTCTGATTCCTGTCCTGCAGACTGTTGGAAAACCGCTTTCTAAGAGTCTGCTGTATACTGACACTTTACCTCTCATCCCGTAAAAACACAAGAAAACGGCACTTGGAAATTTGTCAACCAGCAGTTGCATCCTCCTGTTTACAAGGCTTTCCCGTCCTCACGCCGATACTCCAGGATATCCCCGGGCTGACAATCCAGCACTTCACAGATCGCATTCAATGTAGAGAAGCGAACTGCCCTTACCTTCCCGGTCTTCAGATTGGACAGGTTTACATTCGATATCCCCACCTTCTCCGATAACTCATTCAAGGACATCTTGCGATCCGCCATCACCCTGTCAAGCCTTAATATGATCGCCATATATTGTCACACCTCCCATTATTTTTGGCTGCCTGCCGCAATGACCGGATGCCGCCGCTATAACGTCTCATCCGAGAATTCCTGAAGCTCACATCCCCATCTTAATATATCGCTCGTCAGCAATACGATCACTCCTGCAAATATCCAGGAGAATTCCAACGGATTAACAAAATACGGCTGATGATATACCAGAAGCCCCATTCCCATCTGGAAGATCCATTTCCCAAAGACTCCCGTCAAAACCAGGAGCCATCCGATCTTCCCGGTATATTCCGCCGTCTGGCTGACAAACGGCGAATGAGAGTCCCTTATAACATTCAAGATTCTCCTCAGATATCCTAACAACAGTAATACAGGCAATTCTCTCGTTATCGAAGAAAAAAACACAAAGACAATACAGAATCTTTTGCTACTTACAATCTCTGCTCCACCCGGAAGATGCTCCCATCCGCATTGAGCATATCCCAAAATCATATCAAAACGGTACGCATTTTCTGTCTCTGTCAATTGAATTGCCGATTCCGGCTGACCGCATAACCATATGATTGTTACAGCCGCCACCGCGAACCTGATCAGCCACACCAGCAACGCACTAGCCAGAAATAACCGGCATATACGGCTATATGATAATCCCTTCTTTTCATAACTCCTGTATGTCTCCATACCTGTCCTCCCTTTTCTTTACCGTTCACACCTACGACGCCCGCAGTAACCCTCTTTGTGCCGTATCTCCACTTTCGTTTGCCAATATTTTATCACACCTACAAATTTACCGCAATAATATTTAATGATAATCATTAAATATTATTCGTATATCATAATTCAGACTCTCATCAGTAAACAGCAGTTTGAATGGGCAGGATACATCTATCTTAGGCGTGAAGCCATTGCTGAACGTCTTAGATTCCGTTCCTTCCCTTTACTTTTCGTTTAATACCGTTATAATATGATACAAGAGCCAAAAAGACTGCCTCAAAGGAGAAACTTATGCATACATGGAATGAAATCGAACAACATATCAACACCTGCACCCACTGCCCGTTAAGCCAGACCCGGCACCTGCCCGTCATGGGGCGGGGAAGCCATAACGCCGATATCATGCTGATCGCGGAAGCTCCCGGCAGCCAGGAAGACCTTGAAGGGCTTCCCTTTGTCGGACGTTCCGGGAAAATACTGGATGAGCTGTTGGCTGACTGTTCACTGACGAGAGAAGAGATCTATATCACCAATATTCTGAAATGCCATCCTCCGGGAAACCGTGATCCCAGGGATGAAGAGAAAGAAGCCTGCTTCCCATATCTGAAATACGAGACCTTCCTGCTGAAGCCTAAGATCATCGTCTGTCTTGGCCGCGTCGCCGCACAGCGTATCATTTCTCCGGATTTTAAGATCACCCGGCAGCACGGAACCTGGACCCACCGCAAGGACTGCGCATTGACCGCCGTATATCATCCTTCGGCAATCCTGCGGGATCCGTCTAAGCTTGAGAGCACGAAAGCAGACTTTCATGAGATTATAAGGAAACGAGACGAGTTACTTCATAATTCTGCGATTTTATGACAGATATACCTTGTACCCAAGTCCGTCTATCATCTTGAGATCCGTCTCAACCGTATATCCGGCGGTTGTCAGCATATCGCCGGATATGGCGGCATTGGCGCCGGAACAGAAGCACCCTTCCCCCTTATCCTCCATCAGACCCCGGCCGCCCGCAAGCCGGATCGCTGCATCCGGAAGAAGGAAACGATAGACTGCCACAATCCTTCTCATATCGTTCACGCTTAACCTCTCATTCTTCTCGCAGGGGGTTCCCGGAATCGGATTCAGCATATTCACCGGAACACTCTTTATTCCCAGTTCCCGCAGGGTAAGCGCCATATCGATCCGATCCTCTGCAGACTCTCCAAGCCCCATGATACCGCCGCTGCAGACTTCTAAACCGGCCGCTGCCGCCGCACGGATCGCACGGACCTTATCATCAAATGTATGGGTCGTACAGACATTGGGGAAATTGCGCCTGGATGTCTCCAGATTATTATGTACCCGGGACGCTCCCGCTTCTTTGATCCTGCGAAACTGTTCTTCTGTCAGAAGCCCGAAGGATACGCACACTTCTATATCAACCTCCTCCTTGACCGCCCGGATCGCTTCACACATCTGCCGGATCTCATCATCATTCAGGCATCGCCCGGAAGTTACGATGGAATACCTCAGCACCCCGCAGTCCGCATTGTATCTTGCCTGCCGCACGATCTCCTCTGTATCTAGCAGCGGGTATTCCTCTGCCGAAGTATGATAATACGCCGACTGCGCACAATACTTACAATTCTCCGAGCATCTTCCGCTCTTACCATTGACGATCGTGCAGATGTCAAACCGGTTCCCGCAGAAAAACCGCCGGAGTTCATCCGCCGCCCGGCATATTTCCTCCAGCGGCTCCTCATACAACTCCAGAGCTTCCTCCTTTGTTATCTGGTATCCCTCTAAAATCTTCTGCTTCAACTGCTCTGCTAATCCCATATCCTTACTCCTTCCAGTGTACTGTACTTAAACTATTTTCCACAAGATATACGTTACTCAGCCATAAGACCTCGGCATTTACATAGATATAGCTACTATATATCAAACCTCTCACGATTGTCAACCTTTTATTTTTATATGTTAACATTTCATCTGAAGCCATGCTGCCCAAAAACTTGTTGACATCTCAACTTCTTATTGGTATAGTCTATATGACTAAGAAGTTGATTAAAGAAAGCGAGTTATATATGATCCACAGATTTGAACAGCTTACAACCGGTGTATCACAGATCTACAAGAATATCCAGAGAATCAAGAAGCTGGAGATGCGCTCTCTAGGCTTAAAGGGCACCCATGTTATGTGTCTGTATTTCCTGTATTCACATTCGGAGGGGCTTACTGCAGCCGACCTCTGTAATCTGTGCAAGGAGAACAAGGCGGGCATCTCACGAATCCTGTCGGATCTGGAGGAACGCGGTTTCATCCAATACGCGCATCCTCAGGAGAAGAAGAAGTACCGTTCCAAAGCCGTTCTCACCGATACAGGGATGCAGCAGGCCAGGAAGGTCAACCGCCTGATCCTCCGCGCAACCTTAGAGGGCGGGAAGGATATTACTGCCGGGGAGCGGGATATCTTCTACCGTGTATTATTCCTGATATCCGATAACCTGGAGCATTTCTGCGAGGAACTGGAACATTCCCAGGAACAGGGCATCGCCCGCTCCGATGAGTAAATAGCTGTAATCCACAAAATTAAATTCAGAAAGGATACGATCTGCCATGAACAAAGCGAAAAAACTCTACTGCCGGACTTTCCAGATGGGATTAAAGATAGCGCTCCCATTTCTCCCGTACCGTAAACCGGAAGTCATAGGCAGTGTAAAGACCATTCCTGACATTCTTAAGAAACGTAAGTGCAGCCATGCACTGATCATTACCGACGCAGGCATCCGGAGTCTTGGGCTCACGAAACGCCTGGAAAATGTCCTGACCAGGGACGGTATCCCCTTCTGCATCTATGACAAGACGGTTGCCAATCCCACCACTGCCAATGTGGCAGAAGCGCTGGAAATGTATCTGTCCAACGGCTGCGACGCCATCATCGGTTTCGGGGGTGGCTCCAGTATGGACTGTGCCAAGGCAGTCGGCGCCCGCATCGCGAAGCCGAAGCAATCCCTGGCTAAGATGAAGGGAATCCTTAAGGTCCATAAGAAACTCCCTCTGCTGATCGCTATTCCCACCACGGCCGGAACCGGCAGCGAGACTACCCTTGCCGCAGTGATCACGGACGCCGAGACCAGGCACAAATACGCCATCAATGATTTCCCGCTGATCCCAAGATATGCGGTGCTTGATCCCAAGGTCACCTTAAGCCTCCCGCCGTTCATCACGGCGACAACCGGAATGGACGCCCTGACCCATGCGGTAGAGGCATATATCGGACGATCCACCACTTATGGCACCAGAAAAGACGCGCTTCTGGCAGTCAAACTCATTTTCGAAAATATAGACAAGGCATATACGAACGGCAGCGATATCGAAGCACGGAGGAATATGCTGCACGCCTCTTTCTATGCCGGATGTGCATTTACCAAATCCTATGTAGGCTATGTACATGCGGTTGCACATTCCCTGGGCGGAGAGTATAATGTACCACATGGACTTGCCAACGCCATACTGCTCCCCTTCGTATTAGAAGCGTACGGACCCTGTATCCATAAGAAACTGCACCATCTGGCCGTAGCGGCGGGCATTTGTGCAAAGGATACCCCTTACGATGCGGCGGCAAGCGAATTCATCGAAGCCATCAAGGCTATGAAGAAACGGTTTGATATCGGGGATACGGTAAAGGAAATCCAGGAAGTAGACATCCCAAAGCTCTCCCACTATGCGGATAAGGAGGCCAATCCATTGTACCCGGTACCCGTCCTTATGGATGCAGAAGAACTGGAGCAGTTCTATGTAATTTTGATGGATTCCGATGAATCTGTAACTATATAACTTTTTCCTATATTTTTGGATACCGAAAAAAGGAGCAATCCCCTATGAACGAATACGAGATCAAAAACATTGTATCGAATCAACGAAAATATTTCCTTTCAGGCGCTACTCTTGATATCAACGCAAGAGTCAGCGCACTGAAGAAGTTAAAAGACAGCATCATCAAGCATGAACCGGAGATTAACGAGGCGCTCAAGCTGGATCTTGGGAAGAGCAATTTCGAGAGCTACATGTGCGAGACCGGGCTTGTGCTCAGTGAGATCAGTTATATGCTGAAGCACATCCATTCCTTTGCCAGGGAGAAGACGGTCAGGACGCCTCTTGCCCAGTTCCATTCCAGAAGCTATAAGAAGCCGTCCCCTTACGGCGTCGTACTGATCATGAGCCCGTGGAATTATCCGTTCCTGCTGACTCTCGATCCTCTTGTCGACGCGATTGCCGCCGGGAATACGGCTGTCCTTAAGCCCAGCGCCTATTCTCCTTATACCAGTGAGATCGTAAGAAGGATCATCTGCGACTGTTTCGATGAGCGCTTTGTCACCGTCGTTACCGGAGGACGGGCAGAGAACACCTGCCTGCTGAATGAGCATTTTGATTATATCTTCTTTACCGGAAGCCAGGCTGTCGGCAGGGAAGTCATGAGACATGCCTCCGTACATCTTACCCCTGTCACTCTGGAGTTAGGAGGGAAGAGCCCCTGCATCGTTGAGAAGACCGCCAACCTGAAGCTTGCCGCCAGACGGATCGTCTTCGGCAAATACCTGAACTGCGGCCAGACCTGCGTCGCGCCGGATTATGTCTACTGTGACCGTTCTGTTAAGGAACGTCTGGTAAAGGAGATCAAGAAACAGATCCAGAAGCAGTACGGCAAGCAGCCTCTTGAGCGGAACGATTACGGCAAGATCATTAACCTGAAGCATTTCGACCGGATCTTTAACCTGATCGATGAGAATAAAGTAGTCTGGGGCGGTAAGGCGAACCGAAACGCCCTCCAGATCGAACCGACCGTCCTGGACAAGGTTACCTTCGGAGACGCCGTAATGCAAGAAGAGATCTTCGGGCCTGTGATGCCGGTCCTTACCTATGATTCCTTAGATGAAGCGATCCGCAATATCAATTCCATGCCCCATCCGCTCGCTCTCTATATCTTTACCAGTGACAAGGCGGCGGCAGGGAAATTGACCTCCCAGTGCGGTTACGGCGGGGGATGCATCAACGATACCATCATACACCTTGCTACCAGCGAGATGGGCTTCGGCGGATTTGGCCCAAGCGGTATGGGTTCTTATCACGGGAAGGATGGTTTTGACACATTTACACATTATAAGAGTATTGTAGATAAGAAGACCTGGCTGGATCTGCCGATGCGGTATCAGCCTTATAAGAAATGGAATGAGAGATTGATACATCTGTTTTTGAAATAAATTCATAGGGTTCAACATTCTCGTCATGGGAAAAGGGTTGCCATACGACCAGCTACAATTCTTCTATAAACTGCACCCCTTTCTCATGCGCCAGAACTTCTATGATCTCCGCATGAGTACGGTGTATCTGGCTGGAAACGGTCACCGTATAACTGAGCGTCCCTGGTCTGCCATTCCGCTCATATCCGAAAAATCCCTTATTCACCCGGATATTACTTACCTCCAGCTCATGTTCTCTGGCATACCGCAGAAGTCCGCTGAAAGCACCTTTTTCCACATTATATTCGATATACAGGTCCAGATACCGCGACTTCTTCCGAATCCAGATATCTACCTTCAGAAGTTCTGACACCGTAAATACCACCGCAAGCCCTCCCAGGACCGCACCTTCGTAAAATCCGATCCCAATTGCCAGACCGCAGCATGCCGCCGCCCACAGACCTGCCGCAGTCGTAATACCCATGATCTTATTCCTTCCGGTCAGCACGATCGTTCCCGCCCCCAGAAAACCGATCCCGCTGATCACCTGCGCCCCAAGCCGCACCGGATCGCCGGTCTGGTATACAATACATACATATTGATTGGTCATCATCACCAGAGCTGACCCCAGGCATACCAGGATATACGTCCGAAGCCCCGCCGGACGGTTCTTGGTTCCCCGCTCTATCCCCAGGATCCCACCGATGAGAACAGACAGAATAATCCGAAGGGAAATTGACACAACATTCAGATCCCGCAAATATTCCATCACTGCATCACACTGTTTCCATCCTCCCATTTCACTGTCACCTGCTCTCCTTCATTTCTTTTACGTCTGCATCCCTTCTATTATAGAAAATATGTATTCCGGTCTATGTTCTCTATATTCTTCCCACAGGAATGCAATCCCCTTCTCTTCGCTGTAAAATATCCGATCTGCTATAATGAACGGCGGTACCTTCTCGCGTATCAATCCATCATAGCATATATACACGACATCTGACGGCTCTATATCAGTTAGATCCACTTCATCGCGGATCGCTACATCCACATCGCCCCAGTCATAATCATTATCTAAAAAATTCACGATCAAATAGGTTCCCCTATTCTCTTCTACCTCAGCTTGAACCATTCTGGCGGCAGAGTATTCTGCAAATGTTATAATCTTAAGCTTAAGCAAAGAGGAATAAAAACGGTCCGCCATCTTAACCCGTGCGTTATCGTATACCCATTCGGGCATCCCGTGATGCATGCCCCTAACGGGGCGGGCGGACTGTCGTCCGGTAAAGTACATTTCTTCATACCGGGCTGTGCTGCATGCGGATAAACATAGGCATAAACACAGCAAAATCATTGTAATCCTTACTCTTTCCATCCCTTTGCCCTTAATCATATCCTCAATCCTCTACAAATGTACACCCTCTGGCAGATATCTTTATTATACCATCACTACCCCTGAATTTCACCTATAATCTTCCTATAAACACGCAGGATGAATATGAAAAGGTAACAGTTCAGACACCCTTAAATAAAAACATGGTTAATACACCAGTCATTGAA
>CANTDX010000085.1 GCA_947652615.1 uncultured Dorea sp.
GCCTTCTAAGCCGTAGGTCGAGGGTTCGAATCCCCCCAGGCTCGTTGGAACCACACAATTGAATAGTGCTTAGTTGGACAAGTATAGTTCATATGTAATTAATATGGTGGGTATGGTGCAGTTGGTTAGCGCGCCAGATTGTGGTTCTGGATATCATGGGTTCGAGTCCCATTACCCACCCTTTTTTCTTTTATTGGGCTATCGCCAAGCGGTAAGGCACAGGACTTTGACTCCTGCATTCGTTGGTTCGAATCCAACTAGCCCAGTTATTATGGGTGTGTAGCTCAGTTGGTAGAGCACTTGACTTTTAATCAAGTTGTCCCGGGTTCGAACCCCGGCACGCTCAGTAGAGAGATGATTCCCGAGAATTTTGTGTTTACAGGATTTTCGGGTTCTTACATTATATATAGATATATAGGTAATATGCGGATGTGGCGGAATTGGCAGACGCGCTAGACTTAGGATCTAGTGGGCTTCCCGTGCAGGTTCAAGTCCTGTCATCCGCAGTGAATCAGAATCCCGGAGTCCTTTAGAATAAGGGCTTGCGGGATTTTTTCTATCGGTGGCTTCCTTTTTAGTCAAAAAAGTGGTATAATGATTTTCGTACATTTTGTTCTTCGAAGACATGAGGATGAGACTATGCTGGAAAAGAAAAATGAAAAAGAAAAAATTAAACTGAGAGGACAATTGAAGCTGTATATCCAATGGCCGTCTGTCATGGCAGTGCTCCTGGTGGCGATGAATGTGTGGGTCTACATGATCGACAAGCGGGCAGGAAGCCTGATGGTATTCTTCGTTCTGATCTATATCATAATGGCAGGGTCGCACTATCTGCGCAGTAAGACGGTACTGCTCAAGGATCTGGTGGAATTTGCCGCTCAGTACGGGATTGTCCAGAATACGCTGCTGAAGGAGCTGACAGTGCCTTACGCGATCCTGATGAGCGACGGGAAGACGATCTGGATGAACGATCTGTTTCGGGAGATACTGGGCACCAAGCCAAGACGGGATGTGCCGATCAGCAAGTATATTCCGGAGCTGAACCGCAGTATATTTCCCAAAGAGGCCAAGGATACGGTCGAGATGGATGTCTATTACGGGGACAGGGAATATAAGGCGGAGCTTCGGCAAGTGTCTGTGGAAGGGTTTAATGATACAGGACTTCTGCTTCACATGCCGGCGGAGAAGGAGTATTTTATCGCCGTGCATCTGCAGGATGTGACGGAGCTGAACCGCTATATTAAGGAGAATGAAGAGCAGCGCCTGATCGCGGGCCTGATCTATATCGATAATTATGACGAAGTGATCAACAGTGTGGAAGAGGTCAGGCAGTCGTTGCTGATGGCCTTGGTTGACAGGAAGATCAACCAGTATATTGCCAGGGTTGACGGTATCGTCAAGAAGATGGAGACGGATAAGTATTTTATCGTACTTCGGAAGCAATACTTCAAGCAGTTAGAAGCAGATAAGTTCTCGCTTCTTGAGGACGTCAAGTCTGTGAATATCGGCAACGGGATTCCGGCGACCTTAAGTATCGGGCTTGGCCTGAGCGGAGATTCTTATTCTCAGAGTTATAACTATGCCCGCGTGGCGATCGATCTTGCTCTTGCCCGCGGCGGTGACCAGGCAGTGATCAAGGACGGCGGCGGGATCACCTACTATGGAGGCAAGCGGGAGCAGACCTCCAAGAACACCAGGGTGAAGGCCAGGGTGAAGGCGGAAGCGCTCAGAGAATTCTTGACTTTGAAGGACAGGATATTTGTCATGGGACATAAGCTTACGGATGCGGATGCGTTCGGAGCGGCGATTGGTATCTGCCGGGCTGCGGCTGCGATGGAGAAGAGAGCGTATATCGTGATCAATGAAGTGTCAGCGTCTCTGCGTCCGTTGTATGAGTGCTTCGTGAGAGACTCCAATTATCCGGACGAGATGTTTCTTAAGTCTGCCCAGGCGATTGAGATGGCTGACGAGAATTCTATGGTAGTGGTCGTAGATACGAACCGTCCCAAGATGACAGAATGCGAAGAACTGCTGAAGAAGACGAAGACGATCGTAGTGCTCGATCATCACAGACAGAGCAGCGATAATATCGAGAATGCGCTGTTATCATACATCGAACCATATGCGTCGTCCTCCTGTGAGATGGTAGCGGAGGTGCTGCAGTATATTGTGGATGATATCAAGATCCCGAAGATAGAGGCAAGCAGTATGTACGCGGGTATTATGATCGATACGAATAATTTCGTGAACCATACGGGAGTGCGGACATTTGAGGCGGCGGCGTTCCTGCGCAGGTGCGGCGCGGATATTACGCTGGTGCGCAAGATGTTCCGGGATGATATCGAATCATACCGTGCGAAGGCAGAGATCATCAGCAGCGCGGAGGTATATTATGAAAAGTTTGCCATTGCCAGAGGAGCGGGACTTAAGATAGAGAGCCCTACGATCATCGGCGCGCAGGCGGCCAATGAGCTGTTGGATATCAGTGAGATTAAGGCGTCCTTCGTATTGACTGAGTATAACGGAAGGATCTATGTGAGCGCCAGGTCCATAGACGAGGTAAATGTGCAGGTGATCATGGAACGTCTCGGCGGAGGCGGTCATCTGAATGCGTCAGGTGCGCAGTTTGACCACACGAATATGGAAGAGGCGGTGAAGAGTCTCAAGGAAGTGATTGACGACATGATAAAAGGAGGAGACATTTAATTATGAAGGTAATATTAAAAGAAGACGTAAAATCCCTGGGGAAGCAGGGAGATATTGTAGATGTAAGCGACGGCTATGCGAGGAATTTTATCCTGAAGAAGGGCAAAGGCGTAGAAGCGAACAGTAAGAATCTGAACGACTTGAAGCTTCAGAAGGCGAATGAGGCGAAGATTGCACAGCAGCAGCTTGAAGCGGCGCAGGAGTTGGGGAAGAAGCTTGAAGCAGGCAAGATTGAGATGTCTATTAAGACCGGTGAAGGCGGTAAGGCTTTCGGCTCTATCGCGTCCAAGGAGATCGCGGCAGAGGTGAAGGAACAGATGGGACTGGATATAGATAAGAAGAAGATCCAGCTCAAAGAGGCGATCAAGGTCCTGGGTAGTCATGAGGTACCGGTTAAACTGCATCCGAAGGTTACCGCAGCGCTGAAAGTTATCGTGACAGAAGAGGCTTAAAGAGGGGGAATCATGGAGGAAGCGCTCATTAAGAGGGTAATGCCCCACAGTATTGAAGCGGAGCAGTCGGTTGTCGGGGCGATGCTGATGGATAAGGATGCGATTACAACGTCTTCGGAGATCATCAGCGGGAATGATTTTTATCAAAGTGCTTACGGAGTGATCTTTGATTCCATGGTGGAACTATATAATGAAGGAAAGCCGGTGGATCTGATCACGCTGCAGGAACGGCTTCGGGAGAAGGATGTCCCGGAGGAGATCGCCAGTCTGGAATTCGTCAGGGATCTCATGACGATGGTGACTACATCGGCGAATGTGAAGTACTATGCTCAGATCGTAGCCGACAAGTCGGTGATGCGCAAGCTGATCCGCCTGAACGAGGAGATCGCCAATACCTGCTATGCGGGAAAGGAGTCTCTGGAGGCGGTGTTGGAGAAGACGGAGAAATCAATATTCGAGTTGCTGCAGAGACGCAATACAGGCGAATTCGTACCGATCAAGCAGGTGGTCCTGAACGCTCTTGAGCGGATTGAGAAGGCATCCAGGAGCAAGGGGACGGTGACAGGTATCCCTACAGGATTTATTGATCTGGATTATAAGCTGTCTGGGCTGCAGCCTTCGGATCTGGTGCTGATAGCGGCCAGACCTTCTATGGGTAAGACGGCGTTCGTTCTGAATATCGCACAGTATATTGCATTTAAGAAGGAAAGAGGCGTTGCCGTCTTCAGCCTTGAGATGTCGAAGGAGCAGTTGGTGAACCGGCTCTTTTCTCTGGAATCCCAGGTAGATGCCCAGTCTATCCGTACAGGTAATATGAAGGATTCTGACTGGGAGAAGCTGATAGAGGGTGCCGGGATTATTGGCAGATCACGTCTGATCATTGACGACACGCCGGGTATCTCCATCTCAGAGCTGCGTTCCAAGTGCAGGAAATACAAGTTGGAGCATGAACTGGATGTGGTTATCATAGACTATCTGCAGTTGATGACAGGAAGCGTAGGCAAGAGCCAGGAATCCAGACAGCAGGAGATCTCCGAGATCTCCCGTTCGCTGAAAGGGCTTGCAAGGGAACTGAACGTACCGGTGGTCGCACTGTCCCAGCTAAGCCGTGCGGTAGAGAGCCGGCCGGATAAGCGTCCCATGCTTTCTGACCTTCGTGAATCGGGAGCGATTGAGCAGGATGCCGACGTAGTTATGTTCATTTACCGCGACGAATATTATAACAAAGACTCCGAGTTCAAGAGACAGGCGGAGATCATTATAGCCAAACAAAGAAACGGCCCTGTAGGGACCGTTAATCTGGCTTGGTTGGGCGAGTACACGAAGTTCGCCAACTTAAGCAGGCAGGAATAATCGTTTTAATTTTTCTACGGGACCGGCTTCCGCCGCACTTTTCCGAAAGGATTGCTGCTGACGGATAAGCTGGTCTAATTTTCTGAATTCCTCTTCTTCCTGCCGCTCCTTGGCATCCAGAAGGAAGGACATTTCCTTGGTAAACATGGATAACAGGACTTCATTGTTATGTTCCAACAGCCGTTTCATATGTAATTGATCGCGGGTTCGGCGAAGATCCGGAATCAGCGCTTTCAGCTCGGAGAAAGGTACTCCCTGTTCGTATAGTTCTTTAATGCAGGCAAATAGTCTGGCATCATCTTTTGTCTCCCTCTTCAATTGTTCTAATGCGTTATTGCCCATGGTCTGACCCCCTTATCAAGATATGCTTTTAATGGAAACTATCTGAACTGTTACAACTTGTCCGATTTATGTTGGACAGTTGTATCATAGCATATTGATTTCGCGAAACAAGTAAAATGGTGTCAGGAAGGTAAAAATAAATCTGCAAACAAAAAGACACTCCGGTTTCCGATGCGGAAATGGCAGCGTCTCTTTGTCTATTGTCTTTGTCGCCAGTACATCCTGTATTAGCCCTGGGAGATAGCTCCTGTAGGACACTGAGCAGCGCAAGCGCCGCAATCAACACAAGCGTCAGCGTCGATCTCAAAATGATCTGCACCCTGGGAGATAGCGCCAACTGGACATTCAGCTTCACATGCTCCACAGCTTACGCATTCATCACTAATTACGTGTGCCATAGTATGTACCCTCCTTTTTTAGTATATAGGCAGAACCTTAGATTTTGCCTACACATATCATAATACAAAAGGCTGAAATATACAAGAGCAATTCAAAAGTTATAAAAAATTAAGAAAAATTTCAACAATTCCGGCTCGAATTGGTGTATAGTGGTGTGTGGCAAAAAGGTAAAGGGAGAGAAAGTATGATGAAAAGAATACACAGCATAATAGCTGCCGCATTGTGTACGTCGATGTGCGTATGTGCATGCTCGTCCCAGGACAGCGTAGAGAGGCCGGAAGATCCTGTAGTGTCTGAGACAGAGGATGTGAAGAAGGAAACGAAGAAAGAAGCAAAAGAAGAAAAGAAATACCAGAAGAAATTGGAAATGATACACCCTTCCGCGTATGACAATGTGATGGGACTTGAACTTGAGGAGGGGACGGCCCTCTCTGTAATCGGGAAAGCAGACGGCGTGCCTTACTGGGAGGAAGTGAAACGGGGCGCCGAACAGGCGGTGGAGGACATCAATGAGAATCTCGGTTATGAAGGCAGAGACCGTGTGAAGGTTACCTACAGTGCGCCGGGAACCCCGGACAATGTGGATGAACAGGTGAATATTCTGGATGAAGAACTTGCCCGGTATCCGGCGGCGCTTGGGATCGCGATTGCCGATGTAAATGCATGTGAGGTGCAGTTTGACCTGGCTGCCGAGAGTGATATCCCCGTGGTGGCATTTGACTCGGGGAGCGCGTATCAGGGGTTGATGGCAATGGTATCGACCGATAACCAGGCATCGGCGAAGGAAGCGGCAGTAAGGCTTGCCGAGCTGGTGGATGATTCCGGTGAGATCATCTTATTCATACATGACTCTAAGTCTGAATCGGCGATGAACCGCGAGAACGCATTCAAAGAAGAGATAGAGACGAACCATCCGGAGATCTCTGTCGCGGAAGTCTACTATATGGATCAATTGCCCGAGATGCAGAAGATGGTGGCTGCCGAGAGGAACGGCAAGACTTACGGAGAAGAGGCCGGAGCAGAAGAGAACAGGGCAGGAGACAGCGGAGCGGGGCAGGACGGCGCCGGTGATGCTGCCGGGGACACAGAAGGAAACCAGACAAGCCCGGCCGGAGACGGCAGTGCGCAAGACGATACGCCGCAAGCGCTGACGGAGGAAGAACAGGCGGCGGCAGAGGCGATCACGGAAGAGGAAGTGATCGATCATATCCTTGCCAAGCATCCGGAGGTGAAGGGCTTCTATGCCACGAACGGAGAAGCGGTGAAGGTTACGGTCAATGCAATGGAACGCAATAAGATAGATGCGGCGGTGGTCGGATTCGATGCGGATCAGGAAGAGATAGATGCGCTGTCAGAAGGGAAAGTCGACGCGCTGGTGATGCAGAATCCATTTGGAATGGGATATGCCACGATCATAGCGGCGGCGAGAGCAGCGCTGTCAATGGGCAATGAAGCGGTGGTTGATACCGGTTACACCTGGCTTACCAGGGACAATCTGGAGGATGTGACGATACAGAAGTTAATGTATTAGTCAGAAACGTAAAAAGACGGGTTTCAAAAGAAACCTGTCTTTTTGGTGATATGCCATATCTGTATTGTGGGTATTCTGAAAACTGATTATGCCACATCCATCTGTTCATGAAAATGGCAATCTCAGATAATCAGCAAGGTAATATATCAATCAACAGCGGCATCCTCGGGTTGAGGAGTCGCCTCTGGAAGGTACAGATGTACGAGTTCAATCCTGTTCTTGTCTAATCGCTCCACGACCATGTGGATACCGTCTTTGGTGTCGATCCTGTCGCCCTCTTCCGGAAGGCGGTCCAGACGTTCGATAATGAATCCGCCCAGTGAATCGTATTCCTCCGAACTCAGGTTAAGCTCCAGACGATCGTTGAGATCGTCAAGATTCGTAGAGCCTTCTACGATATACTCGCGTTCGTCTATCTCCTGAATAAAATCTTCTTCATTCTCATCATATTCATCATGGATCTCGCCGACGATCTCCTCTAAGATATCCTCCAAAGTGATCAATCCGGCTGTCTCGCCATATTCATCCAACACAATTGCGATGTTAAATGAAGCCTGACGCATCTCCACAAGAAGCTCGGAAATACTCTTATACTCGTAAGTGAAATAAGCCTCTCTCATAATATCACTGATGTGAAAGCCATTCGTATTGTCATATAACAGCAGATCCTTCATGTTGATGGTACCGACCACATTATCCGTGGTATCCTTGAATACCGGAAGCCTTGTGTACTTATCTTCCCGGAAGATCTCGATCAACTCCTCGTAGGTGCTGTCGATATCTGCAAATGTTACATGAACGCGGGGTACCATGACATCCTTCGCCCTGGCATCGCCCAGATCAAATACATTATTGATCATCTGTCTTTCGTCAGACTCAATGACTCCATCTTCGTGGCTTACATCCACAATGGTACGAAGTTCATTCTCAGTCATAATATTGTTTTTGGCATTCGGATCTACCCGCAGAAGAAACAGCACGCCAATGGAAAGACCATTGATGATGAAGATCGCAGGTGTCATGATCTTCATGAAAATGCTGATGACAGGGGCATAGATCAGCGCCATCTTCTCGGCGTGTATCGTAGCCATCGTCTTGGGAGTTATCTCTCCGAATAAAAGAATCAATACTGTTAAAATTCCGCTTGCAATCGCAACCATGGAACCGCCGAAACTGTACGCCAGACTCGTGGTCAGGGAAGCAGCGGATAAATTCACGATGTTATTACCAATTAATATGGCGCTTAACATCTTACCCGAATCATCGGTGATCGCCAGAACCGTATCGGCACGTTTGCTGCCTTCTTCGGCTAAGGTACGAATCCGTATCCTGTTGACTGTCGTCAGTGCTGTCTCCGCAGACGAGAAGAATGCAGATAACAGAAGCAGAACAAACAGGATAATGAGTTGTGTGACGTCACTCGAATCCAATTGATCAGTTCACTCCTTTTTCATGCTCTTAATATGCAGGAAATCGCCGGCGGCAACTCCCTGTTTATAGTCACCTGATGATAATATAGCGCATTTGACGGAAATTTGCAAGTATACATTGTAATAAAATTCTTGATTTTCCATTTTATACTACCTATACTATATTATAATGAGAACATCAAGAAGTATTTTGTGGGAAACGGAGGCAAGGCGGCCATGGCGAATACATCGTCTACACTTATGACGGAAGGATCTATCTGGAAGCGCATCATTACATTTGCGGTTCCTCTTTTTTGGGGAAATCTTTTCCAACAGCTTTATAATACGGCGGATTCCATGATTGTCGGTAATTTCCTGGGGGATGCCGCTCTTGCTGCTGTAAGCTCGTCGGGAAGCCTGATCTTCCTGATGGTAGGCTTCTTCAACGGGATTGCGATCGGTTCAGGCGTTGTGATCGCCCGGCATTTCGGCGCCCGGGATATATCAGGCCTTCAGAAGTCTATCCATACCACTACGGCCTTCGGCCTGATCTGCGGCTGTGTGCTGACGGCCGTAGGTGTCTTTGCTGCGCCGCAGATCTTGGTGCTGATGGGAACGCCGGAAGCAGTTCTTCCGAATTCTATCGTTTATTTCCGGATCTATTTTTCCGGCTCACTGGCTTTTGTTATGTATAATTTCTTCGTGGGAATCCTGCAGTCAGTAGGAGACAGCCGCCATCCGCTGATCTACCTGGTCATTTCCTCGGTTGTGAATATCGTGCTGGATCTGGTGCTGATCGGAGTATTCCATTACGGGGTAGGCGCGGCGGCTCTGGCCACCGTCATCTCACAGTTTATCAGCGCGTTCCTGTGTCTGTTCCAATTGCTTGGAAGTCCGGAAGAATTCCGCCTTTCCATTCGTAAGATCTGTCTGGACCGGAATATGCTGCGTCAGATCGTATCAAATGGATTCCCCGCCGGATTCCAGAATTCCATCATCTCCGTCGCCAATGTATTCGTTCAGGCGAATATCAATCAGTTCGGTCAGATGGCGGTTGCCGGCTGCGGCGCGTACTCGAAGATCCAAGGATTCGGTTTCCTTCCTATTACTTGTTTCTCCATGGCGCTTACGACCTTCATCAGCCAGAACTTAGGAGCTAAGCAATACGATCGAGCCAGGAAAGGGTCTGTATTCGGAATCGTCTGTACCATCGTTGCGGCAGAGCTGATCGGCGTGTTCGTTTATTTCTCAGCGCCTATGCTGCTCTCGGCATTCAATGATACTGCAGAGGTGATTGCATACGGAACCAGCCAGGCGCATACGGAGACATTTTTCTTCTTCCTGCTGGCATTCTCCCACTGTATGGCGGGAATCCTGCGTGGAGCCGGGAGGTCCACGGTTCCGATGGTTGTGATGCTGGTCTTCTGGTGTGTAGTCCGAATCAGCTATATTACGGTAGTGATCCATTTCATCCCTAATATTAAGGTAGTGTTCTGGGCCTATCCGCTTACCTGGAGCCTAAGCTCTCTGGTATTCCTGATATACTATCTGAAGTCGGACTGGATACACGGGTTGGAGAAGTAGAAGATACTAGTACAGCATTGCATATTACTCGAAGATTAATGCAACGCTGTACTAGGCGGAAAGCAAGAGTGTATTTGAAAATATACAATTCGTAGCTGCTGTAGGCATTTCCTACAAAACATTCCATGTTTCCCGCCTTTTCATAGTAATTATTAACATTATATTACAAGAGTGTTAACATTTGAATAATTCGCTCGTAAAAATTTATTGCAAATTTATTGCATTTTCATCTTTTTTCCTCTTGACATTCCACGAAAATAAAGTATAATGCTAGATAGAAACGCATTATTTTTATCATATTGTGGACTTGATGCGGAGGTAATGATGAAAAGAAAAGATGATTTTCTCTCGAAGAGGGAGGACTCAGACCATTCTTCCGATTATTCGCTAGAGATTCTTTATGATGATTCATTTGAAGACAGACCTCTAGACGATAGGAGTCCAAAGGGAGATGGCAGATCAAGGAGAAAAAAGAAGAAAAAGCGTCTTCCTATGCAACGTTGGAAGAAGATTACGTTAGGTGTGGTAGCTACGTTACTCGTAATTATCATAGGAATAGCCGGCAGCTTCTTCTATTTGCGCGCTCAGGGTGAAAAGAATTTGAAGACTGATCTTTCCGATGTGGAAGACACTCCTGAAACCAGGAAGGAAGGACTTTTTATTACATATAAAGGGAAGGAATATCAGTATA
>CANTDX010000086.1 GCA_947652615.1 uncultured Dorea sp.
TCGGACAAACGGTTTTCAAGACCGCCTCGTTATGACCACTTCGATACCTCTCCATCTATTCAATTAATCCGCCGCGTTTCAGCGACATAGATGATTCTACCACACAACAATTCTGACGTCAATATCTAATTTCCATTTTTTCCACATTTTTTTATTCTATTCCGATAAAAGCTATAAGATCCGATCTTTAACGACTTTTTAGGAATGCCGCCGCTATTTTCAAGTCTTCCGGAGTCGTAATCTTGATATTCTCATAGGACCCTTCATATAACTTGACCGCAGTCCCCATCATCTCTTCCACGACCATAGCGTCGTCTGTCACGTGAATACATTCCAGTTCTGCCAATCTGGAATAGGCCTCCACGATCAATGCTTCTTCGAATATCTGGGGTGTCTGTACGATCCATACATATTTCCGGTCCGGAGTCTTAACTGCAAAATCATTTTCATCTACCAACTTAACGGTATCCTTACTCGGCATTCCTGCCACACAGGCTCTATGCTGCTTCACGCTTTCATAGCCTCTCTTTATGATTGCTTCATCTACAAATGGGCGCGCTCCGTCATGGATAAATACATATCCCGGCTCTTCCTCCAGGTTCTCCCTCTCCCGCCGCATTGCCTGAAGGCCTCTCCACACAGAATCATAACGCTCTTTGCCGCCCTCTGTGACTACGCTTACTTTACTGAAGTGATATTTTCTCACAATCTCATCCTGTACATAGGATATCTGGCCGCTCCCTGCGACAAGTATGATCTCATCGATCAGCTCCGAATCCTGAAATGCCTTCAACGGATAATAGATCAGAGGCTTCCCGTCCAGTTCAATATACTGCTTCTGAACCGCGGTCCCCATGCGCTTCCCCTGGCCTGCTGCCAGAATAATTGCCGTACATCTCTTTCGCCCACGCATCTTCATGTGTTATCTCTCTCCCAGTTTCAGATTCGGAACCGCATTAAGATCCCATCCATGCCTCGTTCCGTTGATATACTCGTAATAGGCCGCCGCTCCGATCATAGCCGCATTATCCGTGCAATATACCGGGGACGGATAATAGAGCCTGATCCCCCGTTCTTCGCATGCCGCCTTCATCGCCGCACGAAGCGCGCTGTTAGACGCTACGCCCCCCGCGATCGCGAACCTGTCCGCCTTAAATTCTTCTACTGCATGCATCGCGTTCTCAACCAGCACATCCGTCACCGCCTTCTGAAAAGACGCTGCCACGTCAGCCTGATCATATTCGATCCCTTTCATCCGGCACCCGTTGATATAATTCAGCACGGCGGACTTTAATCCGCTGAAGCTGAAATCATATGGAGCGTCCTCCATATGGGCGCGCGGAAATATCACCGCATCCGGATCCCCCTCTTTTGACACCTTATCTATCTTGGGTCCTCCCGGATACCCAAGTCCGATCGCCCGCGCCACTTTGTCAAATGCTTCGCCCGCAGCGTCGTCTCTTGTCCTTCCGATAATATCAAAACTGCCGTAATCCTTCACCCGCACTAGGTGCGTATGTCCCCCAGACACCACAAGCGACAAGAACGGCGGTTCCAGCTCAGGATGTTCAATATAGTTCGCAGCAATATGTCCTTCTATATGATGTACCCCGATCAGAGGCTTCTTCGCCGCGTATGCGATTGCTTTCGCCTCCGCAACTCCGACCAGAAGAGCGCCCACAAGCCCCGGACCATATGTAACGCCGACCGCATGGATCTCTTCCAGTGTAACTTCCGCTTCCGCCAATGCAGCCTCTATTACCTGATTGATCTTCTCAATATGTTTCCTGGAAGCGATCTCCGGAACGACCCCGCCGTACAGGGTGTGCAGCGCTATCTGTGAAGATATGATATTAGATCTCACTTCACGCCCATTCTTAACAACCGCGGCCGCCGTCTCATCACAGGAACTCTCGATCGCAAGAATCAGCGTATCTTTTTTATCGGTATCTTTCTTATCTCCCATACTTACACTCCTATTCCGAAAATACAAGTTCCACTGTTCTTCTGTCCTTCGCCGCTATCGCCTGGGGGAAGATTGCCCGTACTTCCTCCATATACTCTTCGGGCTTCGTAAGAGACGGACTGTAATGAGTCAGCCACATTTCCCTGACATTGGCATCTTTTGCCAGATGCGCCGCTTCATAGAATGTCATATGCTTATATTCTTTGGCCTTCTTAAGCTTGTCCTTCTCTCCGTACATCCCCTCACATACAAAGAGATCGGCTCCCGCAGCATTATTTCTGATAGAATCCGTCGGTCTCGTATCCGTACAATAAGCGATCTTAAGCCCTTTCCGCGCCGGTCCAAGAACCATATCTGGCGTATAGGTACTGCCATCCACGTCCACCGTCTCACCCTTCTGCAGCATTCCCCAATATCTCTGCGGAATCCCGGCAGCATTTGCCCGGTCCACATCGAACCTTCCGACTCGGTCGATCTCCAGCGTATATCCGTAGCACAGGACATTATGATTGACCCGAAATGCTTTCAGCCGGTAGCCATTCATCTCGAATGACTGCTCCGGCTCGGTAATCTCTCTATATCTAATCGGAAACGGCAGCTCCGGCGCTATCACGCGCAAAGCGCCCACCACGCGCTCCAGCCCTTTCGGCCCCACGATCGTCAGCGGTTCTGTCCGGTCCGCATTACCCATAGTGAGCAGTAGCCCCGGGAGGCCGCTTACGTGGTCGCCGTGATAATGTGTAAAGCAGATCACATCGATCGCTTTAAAGCCCCATCCTTTCTCCTTTATTGCTATCTGGGTCCCTTCTCCGCAGTCAATCAGAAGACTGCTGCCGTTGTACCTGACCATAAGCGACGTCAGCCACCGGTACGGCAGGGGCATCATACCTCCTGTTCCCAACAAACATACATCCAGCATATTCTACCTCGATCTTCCACAATCCTGATTATATTTTTATCCGAAAACTTCTAACGAATTCATCGTAGCAATCCTCGCAGAGATCGAACTGGTCTACCTGGTTATCTTTCCTTGAGAAATATCCCCATCGCTTCTCCACTTCAAGCACATCCTCCTGTGGAACCCCCTGGCGTACCAGAATCTCTTTCCCGCATTTATTGCAAATGATTTTCTCGATCTTCTCTGTTTTCTCTAATTCTGTTCTGTACTGGCGCATACAATTCCTCCTGTGAGTATCCTGTCACTTTCTCTTATTTGTTACGCCTACATTATATCTGCTTCGTTTCCCGCATTCCAGTGGGAACTGCTGTCAACGCTGCCACCTGATTTCCAAAACTTTTGACTGCGCGCCGACAATCTCTGCTCATGAGAACCGCATCCTCCTTAGGCTTCTCATAATATCCTCTCCGAAGTCCGTCTCTTGTGAAACCGCATTTCCTATAGAATGCGATCGCTGCCTCATTGCTCTCCCTGACTTCCAGCATCAGCCGTTCGATCCCTCTGTCGCCGCACACTTCCAGCGCTCGTTCAAACAACAGACCGGCAGCCCCTTGGCGGCGGTTCTGTGCGTCTACTGCGATTCTTGCGATTTCGCCCTCATTCAACACATAGTATAAGATGACATAGCCTGCCAGCTTCCCGTCTTTCCATGCGCCGATCACCGCCGTATTATTCTGGCATAAGGTCTCCCTGATCCCATTTTCCGTCCATGGGTCCGGGAATATCTCGCTCTCCAGAGCCGCAATCCTGGCCGCATCCTGCCCACCGGCCTCACGCAGAACCCACATCTTATAACTCCTCAATATCCCGGATCAATTCATCCACACTCTCTTCCCGGGTCGCCCAGCTCGTGCAGAACCGCACCGCACTGTGAGTATCATCTACAGCCTCCCAGAATGCAAAGGAATACTTCTTCCTAAGGCGCTCTATATGGCTGTTGGGGAGAATCGGAAACTGCTGGTTCGTATAAGAATCAAACCGCAATCCATACCCCTTCTTCACAAATGCTTCGCGAAGCCGGATGGCAAGCCTGTCCGCATGCTTCGAAATCTCAAAATACAGCCCGCCGGCAAACAGAGTATCAAACTGGATTCCAAGCAGTCTCCCTTTCGCCAGCATCCCTCCATGCTGCTTGATGAGATAACGGAAATCCTTCTTAAGCACCGGATTCGATATTACAACCGCTTCCCCGAATAAAGCACCCACTTTCGTTCCTCCGATGTAAAATACATCCGTCAGCTCCGCTATATCTGCAAGCGTCAGTGTATTCGGCTCTGCCATCAATCCGTAACCCAGCCGCGCTCCGTCAAGGAATAACGGAATCCCCAGTCTCTCGCAAGTATCATGAAGCGCCAGCAATTCTTTCCTGCTATAGAGCGTCCCATTCTCTGTCGGCTGAGAGATATAGACCATGCCTGGCTGCACGATGTGCTCATGGTCTGCGTCGTTCCAGTGCACGTCGTATGCATGCTGCACCTGCTCTGCCGTGATCTTGCCGTCTTCACTTGGAAGCGGCAGGACTTTATGTCCGGTTGCTTCTACCGCACCGGTCTCATGTACATTGATATGCCCGGTCACCGCCGCTAAAACTCCCTGATAGGAGCGGAGTATCGCACTGATCACGGTAAAATTCGCCTGCGTTCCTCCAACTAGAAAATGTACGTCAACGTCCGCGCCCCCGCATAAGCCTCTGATCTTCTCCCTTGCGCTGTCGCAGAACGGATCATTGCCGTACCCTGCCGTCTGATCAAAATTCGTCTCCTCCAGCCTATTTAAAATCTGGGGATGCGCCCCCTCCAGATAATCACTTTCGAATCTAATCATGTCCCAGCCTCTCCCTTCTCTCTCGTTCAGCCTGCGACATCCTGAGATAGTCTGGCTGATGCTCTGTCGCAGTCTCTATCCTGCCTGCCCTATAGTACCGGATACCAAGCGACGCCACCGAAGCCGCCCGCTGCCGATTCATATGCGCCGGTGCGAACGAAAGCTTCCTGCCCGCCATGATACTGTCAACAAGTATATTTGCAAAAACCGGAACCCCGTCCCCTAAGAATATGACCTCTCTGTCATATGCACAGAGCCTCTCGCCCAATTCCTCAATACTGACCGCCATCTGATCCTCCAGTATGATCAGTTCTTCCCCCTGGAATTCATAGATTCCCGTATATACCTGTCCTCTTCTGGCATCCATGATGGGACACACGATCTTATCGGTGCCGCACAGATTGTACGCAAGCCCCGCAAGCGTAGGCACATGGATCAGAGGCTTTCTAAGCGCAAGTCCAAGTCCTTTCGCGGTGGCCGAGCCTATTCGAAGGCCGGTAAATGATCCCGGCCCCGCCGCCACTGCAATAGCATCTATCGTATCCAGGTCAAGCTCTATGATCCTGACCACCTCATCCAACATGGGGAGCAGCGTCTGTGAATGCGTCTTCTTTAGATTCATCGTATACTCTGCTATGGTTACCTCTTCTGTCTCTCTGGCCTCTACGACCGCTACACTTGCAACAAGGCCCGAGCTGTCCAGCCCTAATATCCGCATATGCTAATCCTCCGATAATCAAATCCTCTCTCCGGTTCCTTCTCAATCCGAACCTCCGTATAATGTTCCGGAAGAATCTCTTCGATCAAGTCTGCCCACTCGATCAGGCTGACTCCTTCTCCATAGATATAGTCCTCATACCCGATCTCGTCCATCTCTTCTACATCCCCGATCCGGTAGACATCAAAATGATAGAAGGGCAGACGCCCTCCCTCATATATCTGCACAATGGTAAATGTAGGGCTGCTGACCGGTTCCCCGATCTCAAGTCCTTCTGCCAGGCCCTTGGTAAATACCGTCTTCCCGACACCAAGATCTCCGATCAGTGTATAGACCTGTCCCGCCTTCGCCTCCCGCCCCATCCTTACACCTAATTCATATGTCTCACGTTCGCTGTTCGTCTCTATAATCATGAAGCCGTCTCCATCCTATATTCTTGTTCTCAAGGCGCTTCCTATTATATCACATCTTTCTTTCTTGTGCTACTCATGATATACTTATTTTACAGCCATGAAAATTTACTAAGGAGGCAAAATCATGAAATTTACATTCTACCACAATAATATCAATGTCCTGGATCTTAAGAAATCCATTGATTTCTATCAGAAGGCGCTGGGACTGACTGTCACACGGGAGACAGCTGCCGAAGACGGAAGCTTCAAGCTGGCATTCCTTGGGGATGAGACGACCCCGCATCTCCTGGAACTTACCTGGCTCCGTGATATGGACAGGCCTTACGAACTGGGCGATAACGAATCACATCTGGCAATGCGTACAGATGATATGGACGCCGCACTGGCGCTTCACAAAGAGATGAACTGCGTATGCTTTGAGAATCCGGAGATGGGCATCTATTTCATCAATGACCCGGACGGATACTGGATCGAGATCTGCCCCGCATCCTAAAACACCGCATTTCACCTGCGGGAATCTCAGATCAGGGCGGACTTCCGCTGCCGGACTCCGCCCTGTGTGCACTACATTTTCAAGATCGGACTGATCTTCTTATAGATCAACAGCACGATCAAGGATACCAGAAATCCCTTTAACAGATTAAACGGCCCCACTGCAAATATGGCAAATGTAGCCAGATCCTTGATATAACCGTTGACGGCCGAGCCCATACCGATCAACGCATCCATCGGCATCCCAAACGCCTTGGCATAGGCCGGCAGCAATACGAACGCGTTGAGGAAGCATCCTACAACCGTCATGAACACCGTTCCCACAGCCATACCGATCACCGCGCCTGATTTGGTCCGCTTTCTCTTATAGATCACCGCCGCCGGCACCACAAGCGAACAGCCGATCAGGAAATTAGCGAATTCGCCGACTCCCGCCGTGTCCGTTCCGTTAACAGCGAAATTCAGCAGGATCTTAAGGAATTCTATACCTGCGCCCGCAAGCGGCCCCATCGTAAAACAGCCCACCATCACCGGCACTTCACTAAAATCAATCTCATAGAATGCCGGAGCAAACGGCAATGGTATCTCAAACAGCATCAATACAACCGAAATCGCCGCAAGCATTCCCATCTGCGCCATATATCTTACCTTCATCCCGGGTCCCTCCTTTTCCAAATTGTTATTATAAGCCGTTATCTCCATTAATACAAGATATACCCATTCGTTAATTTCTAAAAAAATTATTATATATTCATGAACATTTTGTTATATCTCTTGAGTCTTCTACTAAATCATACTATAATATAAAGCATTTTAGTAACAGGGCCGCTTGTCTGAACTGTTGCACATTTCAAGGAGGATTTGGCACGTGAGTATAAATAATAGGAAATCCAGGGAAAATACGGCAGATTTCTTCAATGACGACTTCGAAGTTGTCTATCAGGAAGAGGAATACTCTAATTTCCTGCGCAATGAATTAAATGACGAATCTACCGATGATCCATATGATTCTGAATACGAGAATGAACGTTACGGCACCGAATATAGCAACCGACGGCGCGATACGGATTACGGCGGCAGATCCAGGCGCCGCAGTTATGACCGCCGTAGCTATGACCGCTATGAAGACATCGATTATGACGATGAAGATTATAACTATGACTATGATGACAACCGCCGCAGCCGTTATAAGAAGAGACTCCTGTCTCCTGACCTGATTTCTCCCGCCTCTAAGACGGCCGCAACCAGTATCAGATTCATTTACCGGCTTATCAGTCTGCTGCTGCGCAGTGCAACCCTGATCCTGATCGGCGTTATCACTTATACGCTGGCAGTTAATTTCTGGGAAAACCACAGGGAATACGGCGATATCATCCATGCCGTGCTCGAGAAGAATTATATTCTCGCAGCCTACGCTGCAGTTGCCGCTTTCCTGCTTCTGTTCCAACTCTTCTCTTTCTTGTTCGTCCTTGCCACGAGCAGAAGAACCGACTATAGAGGCCGCAAAGTGGATACCGGAAGCGGACTGTTCTCCTTCGTATTTATCTATGCCGGTTCATACCTTGCTTTCTTCTTCCACAGTCTGGTTCCTGTCTCCCCATCGCCGCTTCTGGGCATACAGGGCGCCCTGAAGGTATACGGCTCCATGCGTTCCGTGCTGCTGCCTCTGTGCATTGCCGGTATCATCAGCTGTCTGGTTCGTAAATTCGCAGTACGATAAGTCAAATGGGACATGGTAAAATTATATTTTACCATGTCCCATTTATATCTAATTCAGGAAATTATCTATTATGATCCCTTCAGCCTCTTCCTCCGTCATTCCCAGAGTGCGCAGCTTCACCAACTGTTCATCGTTGATCCTGCCGATCGCCGCCTCGTGGATGATCGCCGCGTCTATATGCCTTGCGTTGATCTCCGGAATCGAGCTTACCTCGGCATGATCCATAATAATCGAGTCGCACTGCACATGGGCGTGGCAGCTGGCATTGCCCACTGCCTTTGGATGGAACACCTGCCTGGAGCTTCCCTTCGCCACAGACCTGGAAATGATCTGGGCAGAGCTTCCGTCTCCATTCATCCGCACTTCCATGTTGGATTCCGCCAGTTGATCGTCATGGGTCATTAACTTCTCTATCACATATAACTTAGAGCCCGCGCCCATCTCCACCTCAGTCTCGCGCACAGTGGAATCGACCCCCTTGATCTGCGCCGTGTCCAGGGTAAATACAGCCTCTTCCTCCAGATAAATCGCCGTAACCGGATTCAGCACCTTCGAGCCGGTTCCTTCGCCCTCGCCGTAATGCTTCTCCTCATAGCGCACATTGGCTCCCTTTCCCACGTGGAAAGAGTGGATTCCTTCGTGACGGCTCTCATTGCAGCCGCTGTTATGAATCCCGCAGCCCGCAACAATGGTCACCTCCGCACCCTCTGCGATATAGAAGTCATTATAGACCTTATCCTGCATTCCTGAAGCATCCACCACCACCGGGATATGCACCTGTTCCCCTTTCGTCTCTCCGTCTATGAAAATATCGATCCCCTGCCGGTCTTCCTTCTTCTTGATCTTAATGTGTTCGCTGTCTCCGTGACAGAGTGCGATCCCATTGTGGCGCAGATTAAAGGCTCCCTTCTGCTTAAATCCGGATTCGTCGATCTGACGCAGTATCTTCTCTGTAATCTCATCTAATTTTGTCATCCTTCACGCCCTCCTGCTATATATCTGCCCGATTCATGCAACTGCAGCTATCGCCCTTGTCCATAAGCTTCGGCAGTATCTCTTCCCTGGCTCCGATCGCCCCGATCGTTCCGTCCTCGATCACCATGATACGGTCTGCCATTCTGATAATACGCTCCTGATGAGAGATCAATCCTAAAATCCCGTTCAAATTATACACATGTTTAAGGTGTCAGCCCATATAAC
>CANTDX010000087.1 GCA_947652615.1 uncultured Dorea sp.
TGCGACCTCCTGGTCCCAAACCAGGCGCTCTAGCCAAGCTGAGCCACACCCCGATGTTATATTGTCACGCCGCTTCAATCTATTCCCCCGTGACGCAATAACTATTATATATGAACACCCTCAGCTTGTCAACATCTTTTTTTATAAATATTCCAGAGAAATATCCACCTCTCCCTGGGGTGCCACATTCATAACCATATAACTGGGTCTGCGGCCCGCCTGACGCGGGTATGCCACGCTGCCCGGATTCAGTATGATCAGTCCCGGCTCCCGGGTAAGCGCCGGTTTATGCGTATGTCCGTACATCACAATATCCGCTCCCCGCTCCCTCGCCTCTTCCTTAATCCGCTCCTCACTCATTGCCACATAATAATAATGTCCGTGCGTAATGAAGATACGGCGTCCCTCAACTTCAAACTCCTCCTCCTGCGGAAGATCCGAGAAGAAGTCGTTATTCCCCCTTATAATATGTGACGGACAGTCTGCCAGAGCCGCTATATAATCTTCCCCGCCTTCGGTGTCCCCAAGATGGATCAGCATGTCCACCGGCTTTACCATCTCCAGAACTTTCTCAAGATTCCTGTGTGACTTATGTGTATCACTTACGACCAATATTTTCATAAGAAACCTCTCTTCAATTACTTATCTGCAATACAAACGGTCCTCTGTCTCCGGCGCTTATCTTCGCACCTTGCTTTCCAGAATGCCGCGCATCTTCCGAAGCCCTTCGCCCCTGTGGCTTAACTCGTTCTTCTTCTCAGGAGCAAGCTGTGCGCTGGTACAGCCGTATTCCGGCAGGAAGAAGATCGGATCATAGCCGAAGCCATTTGCCCCGATGATCTCATGGCCTATGATACCTTCCATCGTCCCCCTGACCACTTCGCTTGTCCCATCCGGAAATGCCGCGGCAATGGCGCACACGAATCTTGCCGTCCGCTTCTCATCCTCCACGCCGCTAAGCCGGTCAAGAAGCGCCTGGTTCTTGATATCATAGGACGTATCCTCTCCCATATACCGTGCAGAGTAGATTCCAGGCTCCTTGTTCAGATAATCAATCTCCAGTCCGGAATCATCCGCCAGGATCACGGCATTCTCATACCCCGGCATCTGCCTTGCCGCAGCGGCGATCCCTTTCGCTTTGATCAGAGCATTCTCCTCAAAGGTCGTTCCGTCCTCCACAACTTCCGCTTCGATCCCTGCTTCTCGCTGGGACAGCACTTCTATCCCCAGATCCTTAAGGATCATCCGGATCTCCACCATCTTGTGTTCATTCCCTGTCGCAAATATTATCTTATCCATCTTATCTTTCCCTTCTTCCAGAATGCACACTGCACTATCGGCAGTCTCCGTCTAGTTGACACTATCCGTCACAGGACTCTTGCCTGAACTGTTACCATGTTCTGTCCTTCGCGGCGGCTTCGGCCCCTGGAACTGATAAAAATACGTCTTCAGCATACCGTTATAGATCTTACGGTTCTTATCCGCCTTCCTGCCGAAATACTTCTCGGCATCTTCATAGGAAGTGATCATATACGCCGACCATGAATCCAGTCTCTTAAAACTCTCGCCAAATGCCTGGTACAACTGGGGAAGAGTCTCTTTCTCCTCCAACCGCTCTCCGTACGGCGGATTCGTGATGACAAAACCATATTTCTTCGGATGGCTTAAGTTCCGGACATCCCTCTCCTGAAAATGTATCAGATGGCCGACTCCGGCTTCATCGGCATTCCTCCTGGCGATCCTCACCACCGAACCGTCAATATCATATCCCTGTATATCCGTCTCTATGTCATCCCTGATCCTGTCATTCGCTTCATTCACCGCATCGTACCATAGCTTCCTGGGGATCAGATTCTTCCAGCCCTCCGCCGTAAACGACCGGTTCATCCCCGGCGCGATATCTGCCGCCAGCATCGCCGCCTCTATGGCAAATGTCCCGCTTCCGCAGAACGGATCCACCAGTATTCGGTCTCTTCTCCAGGGTGTCAGCATGATCAGCGCCGCCGCCAGCGTCTCTGTGATCGGCGCCCTCCCCGACACCTCACGGTATCCTCTCTTATGGAGAGACACCCCGGATGTATCGATACCCACGGTAACCACATCCTTCTTGAGAAACACGCGGACCGGATATGACGCGCCATCCTCGGGAAACCATTCTACATGGTACCGTTCCCCAAGTCTCCTTACCATCGCCTTCTTCATGATCGACTGTATATCCGACGGGCTGAATAATTGGCTCTTGACAGATGCCGCCTTCGCCACCCAGAACTTCCCGTCCCTCGGGATATAATCTTCCCAGGGCAGCGCCCTGGTCTTCTCAAATAATTCTTCAAAGGTTACAGCCTGGAAACTGCCGACCTTCCACAATATCCTCTCCGCCGTGCGCAAGAATACATTCGCATAACATACGGCGGCAGCATCTCCGTAGAACGTGACCCTGCCGTCTTCTACTTCTGCGATCTCATATCCCAGCTCCAGGATCTCTCTTTTCAATACCGCTTCCAGCCCAAAATGGCAGGGAGCGATCAGTTCAATTCTCTCCATATATTCTCTCCAGAGTAAGGTATCATTTCATCTACCTCTACATCTTACTTTCTTTCCCTATGGGTTGTCAACCGGCAAACCCCAAAAACAGATCAATCCCGTTCGCAATTCCCTGTACAATCTTACTCTGATATTCCGGAGTCTGCATCAATAGATCCTCCTGCGGATTCGTCATATAGCCCATCTCCACGATCGTTACGGGTACACGGCTCCAGTTATTCCCGCTCATTGTGTCCGTCTCCCATACGCCCTCACTCCTGCACCCTGTCATTTCACAGTATTTATTCAGAATACAATCTGACAGATTCCTGCTTGCAGAATACAGCTCGGAAGCATACGGACTCCCCGGAGTCGTACAGATCGTCATCGCACCCGCCGCCCCCTGATTCTCCGAGCCGTTGGCATGGATACGCACATAGGCGGCCGCACCTGCGTTATTGGCAACGTTGGCTCGCTCTATACAACTGACCGGCACATCATTGGATTCCCTCGTCATCAATACCGTATAACCTCTCTCCTCTAACTCCGCCTTCAACTGCACAGAGATATTCAGCGTCAGCTCATATTCCCGCACGCCGCTGGCAACTCCGCTCGTACCGCTGGCATCGGCAGCCTTATATTCGGAAGAGCCCGGTCCAAGCGGTTCTGTACCGGGCGCAACCATTGCAGAGTGGCCGGGATCCAGCACAATCGTCAATCCGCCTCTGGCATTCATAGCCGCCTGCTGTTCTTCCAGCCTTCTTTGCTCTTCTTCCTGCGCCCTCTGCGCTTCCTTCTGCTCTTCCTCTTCCTGCACTCTCTGTGCTTCCTTCCGCTCTTCCTCTTCCTTACGTTTCCTCTCTTTTTCCCGCCGTTCTTCCTCTTCCTGCTCCTTCTCTGCCTTCTCCTGTTCAATGACAGCCTGCACGTCTATCTCATCTTCTTTTTTACATCCCATAAGTAAAAGGGCGATACAACAGATTAAAATGAATCTCTTTGCTATTCTCATCCTGATTACTATCCTTCTAATTCTACTGATCCAACTGATATCCGCCGCCCGACATCGCATACTCTGCATTCTTCAAGAATTCTGCATTCTTCCGCTCAGTATCCGATAAGAGTCTGGCGCTGTAATTAGCATCAAAATCAGCGGCACTGTATTTGCCTTCATACCAGCTCTTACTCTCGAAATACGTCCTGAGCTCATTAGAATCGAACTTTCTTCCGTGCCTGGCGTATATCTCATTCTTGGCATAATTCAGCTCCTTCAGTGACAGCCCGGCAATGTCCGAACTTGTCAGAAGCTTGGTATTGCTTGCCGGCAGGATATAATCCTTGTTCTTATCTTCTTTATTCTTATCCTCTTTGTCCGCATCCTCTTTCGGCTTCTTCGAATCTGCCTCTTTGGAAGACCCGCTCGCAGAGACAGAGATACTCTTGACTAATTTTGTCTCACCTTCTCCCGGTTCGATTGCCTTCAATGTCTCTGTCTTCCCTTCCGTCTGGGCGGATGCTCCTTTCGTTTCCTGTGAGCGGACCAACAGAAAGACGCCGCCTGCGCACACCAGTACGATCGCCGCGGCGAGCACAACAGCAGCAATACGGAATCCGTCTCTTTCTTTTGCTTTTTCCATATTATCTTCTCCTTATTATTTTCTTCTACATTTTCTTAAACTGGAATAAGAACGGCTGTCTTCCCGGCAGACCTATGATCGCCTCGCCTATATGATAACCCACCGTCAAATAGTACATATTTCTTAATCCACCTTCCATTTACGGATCCCAAAATCTCCCAACTTCTGTATATCTGTGATCATAGAACCCAACTCCTCGATCGCAACATCCGCGTCTTCTCCCGGAAGCACTTCCATGACAGAGACCATACTCTGACGGCTCCAGATCGAGATCGGCTTGTCAGAAGCACATTTTGTCATAATATTAATAGACAGACTCGGCTTCAGAGAGAACAAAAACAGGGCAATCACATATAACACCAATATGATCACTGTCAGGAACATCCCTATCTTCGACAGGAACGGGTGCTCGAATATACTCTTGGCAGAGCTTAATGACACCATACTCATTGAAAAAGCCAGGAACAGCGCTTTGATGTAGTATTTTTTCTTAAATACAAAGAACGGTACTGCCGCCGCAATTCCCAGGATAAATGCCAGAAAAACCGGCAGCTCTGAGAAGAGTCCTCCTAAGGCGCACGCCAGCATACTGACCAGAAAACCAAGTAAAAAGTCCCACAGGGCAAAACGTACCCCGTTCGACAATGCTACACCGGCAACTTCGTCTATCGTAAACTCTGTGTGGCTCATGGCCCGTCCGATCCAGGAACGCCCGCTTAGACGAAAGAGGATCCGCTTATTGGTCACCTGTATCCGGCCCTCCTGCCAGAGTCCGCGAAGTCTGGAACGCGCATTGCACAACTGATACTGCTTGATCGGTATCTCCTGTTCACATGGTGCGATCAGATCCGGTACGATCTTCTTCCCTCTCTCAAAGCACCCTTCCACATCGTTATTGTCAGACTCGCCGATACCAATCAGTTTGCGCAGCGGAATCCAATCCTCCGTAGATATGGTGTACCCTTCATTTGGATTCACCGGCCCCCTCCCTTGGCCTGGCTGTCCGCCGGTCTGCGGGCCGTTATTATAATACTGATTCTGCTGATTCCCCGTCTGCTGATTTCCTGTCTGTTGATTTCCTGTCATCTGACACTGACAGATCTCTCCGTCTGCCAGCGGCCTTCCGCATTGTGTACAAAATCTTGCCATCTCTCATTCTCCTTTTATTATCTCTCATGTACCATAACAGTTCAGACAATCTGTCCTGTTACCATGTGTCTTCATTATCTTCTCTTCTACAATACGCTTCGAATGCTGAATGCAGCGATCTTATAGGTATCTTCATCATATTGGAACGATGCACTCATATAAGAAGTTCCGTCATCCGTCTTATCTTCTGTGGTCGGTGTATCATTTCTCCATGATGTATAAGTATATGTATATTTCATATCATACTTGTAACTCATCTCTGCCTGAACCATTCCCTGATAAGCGTCATCATAACACTCGTACTTGAAATCACTGAATTCCACTTCCTTAAGCTTATAAGCCTCCCTGTCATGTAATTCCGAGACAAGTGAATCATAGGCTTCTTCGCAAGCCTCCTGATAATCCGGCAGGAACAATTCTGATATCTCCTCAAACTTCTTCTGTTCCAATGCAGACTGGTAGACCTTCTCCAGTGCCTCCTGCATCTTCGCCGCAAACGCCGTCTCCCCTTCTTCTGTCAGCTTCAATGCCTCTGCCGTATATGTTCCTTCGGCCGAAGCGCTGAATTCGTCCTCATACAGCTCATGCCAGGGTACCGCAACCTGGATGCTGTGCTTCCCGGCAAACAACGTAAGCCGGTAACAATCCATGCCGCCGTCTTCCGTTGGTTCTTTATCCTCCTCTGGCAGCACCGTTCCGTCTATCGCCACGGCTGCGCCGCAAGGGCTGTAGATCCGGAAATTCTCTGCTATCTCATCTGCAGGCGAAACCTTCCATGTGTCGAAGAACAACATGGCCTTCTCACCTTGTTTCATCAAAGTAAGCACTCTGTTGTCTGCATTTTTCCCTTTTTCTGTAAATTGGACTAACAGATTCCTCTGAACTCCGGAGCTCTCCAGTGATTTGTCTGACATAATCTCAAAATTCGTGACATCCGGAACCTCTGTCTGTTCCATCATAGCTATAAACTGGCCTTTCTGAAGATATGCTCCGTCTGGAAAATCTGTCAGATCATAGACCTTAGACCAATCTCTGTCAACGTATGCCTGAAAATATCGTTTTGCTACGGCATTCGCACTGTTCTGGCTGCTTCCAAGCCCATAGAATACACAGATGACAAGCAGCAGGCACACCGCCTCGATGATTACAGCAATCTGCATCTTCGACAGCTTTCTCATGCTTCCTTTGTATTTCTGCACATTAATCTCCGGCTTCTTGATCGTAATGCTTGATCCGCCCGCAGTCTGCTGGTCTGTTCTCTGCTGCTCCTTCATCTTCTTCATCTGAGAAGGACGCAGCGGGGCCGATGACGTCTCCCCTTGAACTGAATTCATCTGTTCCGATTCTTCCCTCTCCGGCGGCACTGGTTCCGAAACTCCCTGCCCCGCGGCGGCCTGATTCTCCCAAGGCTGGCTGCCCATAGCCTGCTGCGTATCGGCTGCTGTGCTCCCCGGATTCCAGGGTTCATCCACATTGCCGGCAGCACCGCCGCCTGCCCCTCCTTCATCTCCTGGCGCCGCGGTTCCCGGCACACTGGCAATCCCCTCAAGATTCGTACCGCAGTTGCCGCAAAACCTGGAGCCATCCTCACATTTAGTTCCACATGTCGGACAAAACAACATATGTCTCTTCCTCTCTTTCCCTTCTACATTCCATTTAATATAAAAGAATAGTAAAATTGTATGAATTTTCCATTAACTATTATATACCAAAATCATAAGAAAGAATAGTTCTTTTATTTTCCATAATTTTAATATATAATGATTTAGGTGTCAAAAGGTACGTCCTTTTTGAACGATAACTGTTCT
>CANTDX010000088.1 GCA_947652615.1 uncultured Dorea sp.
ACATGTTCATAATCCATTCTCTTTGGTCCGATAATACCTATCGTTCCCTTCATGCCGTCGCCTAATTCATACGTTGCGGTAACGACACTGCAGTCTTTCATGGTCTGGACCGGAGTCTCATCCCCGATGTACACCTGAATCCCGGTATTGTCCTCCTTCGCCAACGTCTGTGTCACCAGCTCTGTCAATTGCTGCTTTTCTTCGAATGCATTGATGATCTCCTGCGCACTCTGATTATCGCTTAGCTCCGGGTATTTGAAAATATTCGTCGCGCCGCTTGTGTAGATCTGCATATCTTCCTCGATCTGGATCGCATCCGCCACCGCATCCAGAACATTGCTGATCACACTGCTGTGTATCCCCGCCTGTTCCTTAAGCCGCGCGATCAATCCCAGATTGATCTCCTCGATCGACATGCCGTTCAGCGTTGTGTTGAGCAACATGTTAAGCTTCAGCAGGTTCTCATTGCTGAGCGGCTCCTCCACATCGATGATCTTATTCTTGATCACATTGCCGCCAAGCACAATCACCGCGATCACCTGTTCTTCGTCTACCATAGATAACTGAATGAACTTGATCTTGTTCGAATTGTTCATCGGAGTGGAAACCATGGTCGCGTAATTCGTATTGCTTGCCAGAACCCTCGCCGCCTGCTTAAGAAGCTGTTCCATCTTGTCTGCCTTATCAAGCATCTGCTCCTGCATCTCGGATAGCTCCTGCTCCTTCTCCTCCATCAGCATATCTACATATAGTCTGTAGCCTTTATCCGAAGGAATACGTCCGGCTGACGTATGAGGCTGCAGGATATATCCCAGCTCTTCTAAGTCGGCCATCTCATTGCGGATTGTTGCAGAACTAAGATTCAGATCTGTGTACTTAGAGATCGTCCTGGAACCGACCGGTTCGCCGGTTTCAAGATAATTCTTGATGACTGCATGCAGAATCTTCATCTTACGGTCGCTAAGCCCGTGTTCTGTTACCATCTATCCTCCTCCTTTCGGATTCATCTGTTAGCACTCTATAATTTTGAGTGCTAACATCTTCGACTATTAATGTATCACTACCTATTTCTTTTGTCAACACTCTTTATATTTTTTTTATAGCTTTTCAATAACCATTTTAGAAAAATGCATGTTTTGTAAATTTTATAAAATGTATAAATCAGCATTGAAAAATGCCCCATACCTTCTACCGGTTCGGGGCATCTTCATTCCTGCCTATTAACTTAACTCGATCTTCGCTGCTTCCTCCGGCTTGAACTCGTTCTCCAGGTCATAGATATTATGTCCCGTAGACTCTCCTAATACTCGTCCTTCCAGAGAATAACAACGGATGAACCTCTTCACGTCAATGCTGGACCAGTGCTCCACATCCCAGCTCATATAGCCGTCCGCATCCGACTTCTTTTCCTTCAGATAGAGATCCACCTGACGGCCGTCCCGCATAATATCAATCAAGCCCTTGGTTCCATTGACCTCTACCTCTTCCTTCTTCACTGAATCATACACTTTCATACTAATATTCCCTCCTATTACTTGACGCAGCACCTCACACTTCATTTACTCCTTAATCTTATCGATATCCGTCAGATTAACACCTAATGAAGCCAAAACTGCCTTTAGCGATAAATAATCGTCCTTCAATCCCTCATATGTCTCAACAGCATTTTCCCTCTTTGCATTCTTCATATGGGCCTGAACCTTTTGGAATTGATCAACTGCCCCTCTAACAATCTTTCCATCGATCGGCATATGATCACCACCTGTCCACTCTCGATTATTATATGGCTACTATCTATATTATAATAGATAGAATATAAGGTGTAAAGCTTTTATTCAATTATAGGAATTCCCGGTTCATTCGATCAAAAGTTCCGTTTCAATCACTTTCAAAAAACGAACTGCCACGGAATTACCATCATCTTGGTTAGTTTGGTTAGTACCTTGGTCAGTATGACTAACCAAGCTCTAATACTCTGGCTGAAAAGCAAATTATCAAAGATATTCTTATCACTACGAAGAAAACTTTGAAAGAAAATAGATAGAATAAGCTACTGGACACATTATAAATCCAGTAGCTTTTTATTATGATTCCTGTTCTGGCCTAGAACCTCCCTTTATGCACCTTCTCCATCGGCAGTTCCTCAAGAGAATGCGCCTCCGGATGTTCCTTCGTCATTCCCAGCGCCAGGATCGCTTCTAATGCGTATTTCTCCGGAATCGCAAGCAGCTCCCTGATATGCTCTTCCGTCGTCCTCTCATCCGCAGCCTTCCGAAGCCTTCCCTGCACCCAGCAGCTCCCAACACCAAGGCAGTCTGCCATCAGATGCATATGCGCCATAGCAACCGAACAGTCCTCAGCCCATACGTCCGTCTTCTCCGTATCTCCCACGACAACAACGGCACATTTGGCATGCTCAAGCATGGCTCCGCCGGCCGCCCGGCTCTTCGCCATCTTCGCAAGCACCTCTCTGTCTTCCACCACGATAAATTCCCAGGGCTTTAAGTTCTTCCCGGACTCAGCCAGAAGTCCTGCCTGCAGGATCTTCTCAAGCTTCTCGGCAGGGATCTCCTCTTCCGTATAGCTCCTAACACTTCTGCGATTTGTCATAACCTCTAATAAATCCATCTCTTTACACCTCTTTCTCTATAATGCTCATTATCTGTAATCGTAACGCCCAAGTGATTTCTCAAGATGTTCTTTCATCGCTTCAGACGCTCCTTCAGCATCCTTCGCCAGGATCAGTCCATATACCCTCTGATGCTCCTCATAGATATCCTTAAGCTGCTCCTCATCGACCATACCGCTGCCGCTGACATGCCGCATCAGATTGCTGATGGTCTGGATCATGCTGTAGATCACCTGGTTGCCGGAACACTCCGCGATACAGATATGGAACTCCAGGTCACCGTCCAGAAACTCCTTAAAATCCTTCTCCACATAAGCCTTATGGAGCTTGTGCGAGATATCATACAATCTGTCCAGGCACTCCTTATCCGTACACTTTGCCGCCAGATAAGCCGCCTTCACCTCCAGGAGATTCCGGACCTCCACAATACTGTCGATCTGACCCCCATTGAGGAACAGAGACCATGACAGGGGAACGATAAAGAAGCTGGCTTCATGGTTGCTGATATAAGTGCCCTGTCCGGGCCGGATATCGATCATCCCCAGAACCTCCAGGACCTTAAGCGCCTCCCGGATCGCGGACCTCCCCACATTCATCTTCTGGGACAGCACTCTGTCCGACTCAATCTTATCACCCTTCTTCAGCCGCTTTTCAAAGATCTGTTCTGCAAAATACATGGTAAGACGGTTCACCAGATGATTGATATTGCCCTTCTTCGCACGGCCTTTTCCGGCCGCATCTCCGGCCGTATCACTTGGCAGAAGCACCTGGATCCTCTCTGAGAATTCCTCCGGAGGTATTGAAAACAGCATAGAATCAATACCAAGCTTCTCCGACACCGCAAGGATCACTTCATTCATTCTTACTCCGTCCCTGGATTCCAGATTAGAAAATGTTGCAATACTCATCATCGGCTTACCGTCCGCCGAGGACAGAAAACGATCTATAAATTCCTTCTGCGTAAGCCTGAGCGCACTCCTGAGTAATCGTAGATTCTCCTTTTTATTTACTGGGTTCAATCCTGTCATATAACTCTCCGTTTTCCAATTCTACTTTACAAGAAGTTCCTTGGCTAGCTCAGTCATAACCACAGATGCTTTCGCAAAGTCACTGTATTTCGTGAATTCTACCGGACAATGGCTTCTTCCTTCCTTACTTGGAACGAACAGCATCACAGTCGGGATCACCTGACCGATCTCAAGGGCGTCGTGGCCCGCACCGCTTGGAAGCTTCTTATAGCTGTAGCCTCTTGCCTTGCAGCTCTCTTCCATCGTGCCAAGCATCTCCTCAGAGAGCCATACCGGCGTGATTACAAGCTTGGTGTCGATCTCGTAGCTTCCGCCCATTTCTTTCACTTCCCTGTCGAGGGCGGCACGGATCCTGTTGGCGATATCATTGATATTGTCGTTATTCTTAGAACGGATATCAACGGTGAATTCTACCTTCTCCGCAACAATATTCATTCCGCCCGGCGTCGTGCGGATGAAGCCTGTGGTCGCAACGGTTCCGTCGGCCTTCTCACGCGCCCAGTCCGGAATCTTGGAGATCACCTTCGTCGCCGCGTCAACAGCATCCATACGCATATCCATAGGAGTCGTTCCCGCATGGTCGGCCCTGCCGTGAACGGTTACCATATAACGCTGGATCCCGACGATACAGTCCACAAGACCAAGCTCAATATTCTCCGCATCAAGAACCGGACCCTGTTCAATATGCAGCTCAAGGAACTGTCCGATCTTGGATGTGTCCCATTTCGCTTCTTCGATCTTCTCCGGATCAAGCCCGTATTCTTTCATGGCATCATAGATGGTAACGCCGTTGGTATCTGCGAAATTCTTGCAGTATTCAACATTCCTGTTGCCAAGCATCGCACCTGACCCAAAATACCCTGTTCCGAAACGCATTCCTTCTTCGTCACAGAATCCAACCGCAACGAAATCCCTCTTTGGAGTGATTCCTTCTTCTTTTAACTGCCTTGCAACCTCGATGGCACATACCGCTCCCGCGATACCGTCGAAGTCTCCTCCGTTCACTACAGAGTCAAAATGTGATCCCATCATGACACATGGAGCGTCCGGATCCGTACCCTTCATCACTCCGATCACGTTGCCGGCGGCATCCTCTCTCACTTCAAGTCCTGCCTCTCCCATGATCTGCTTTAAATAATTCACTGCCCCTCTTGCCTCCGGTGTAAACGGCAGCCTGGTGCAGCCGTCTCCCGGCGTTGCCGTAAACTGCTTCAAGCTCTCCAGATCCTTCGCTATTCTGCCTGTAATCTCCTCAATTGCCATAATGACTTCTCCTTTCGTCTCATTTCTTTGGCTTAATTATAAACGTTCTGACCGGCGAATACAACATGGCGGCTACCATAATCAGAAATCCGACCAGGCAGATCGTGTCATTCCCGCTGCCAAGGCCCGCCAGTATGATAAAAAACGCCGCCATGATCACAACAAATGCGATCGTAAGCCCGCCTTCTTTTGTCTGAAAAAAGTTTTTCTTCTCCATAATCTACTAAAGACTCTCCTTCCTAGAACGCCACCAGCACGAACAGGATCGCGCCGATCACAATGGTGGTAGGTACCGTAAGCGCAAGAATTCTCTTAAGAACCTCTCCTTCTCTTCCAAGGATGCTTGCCGTCGTCGTCCCAAGGATGATCTTGCTTGGGCTTACCGCGCTGCCGATGGCTCCGCCTGCCGACTGCGCGCCTAAGATCGCCGACGGATCTACGTTCAGAAGATTGGCCGTTGTTACCTGGAATCCGCCGAACAGGATATTAGAACTCATATTGCTTCCTGTCATAAATGTTCCGAGAAGCCCTACGAACGGCGCCAGGATGACATAGATCTTGCCAAGGACATTGGCAATACCATTAGCCAGCACTACCGTCTGTCCGGTTCCGTCCATGATCTTCGACATGATGACCAGCCCGATGACTGCGATGCCCGACGGCATCGTCATGGAAACTGATTTCACGAAGATCCTCTTCACTCCGCCGTCCCCGATCCAGCCATGCCTCTTATAATAGAAGAGTCCGACGATCGCCGATATAAACAAGAACATGCTCGCATGTGTAAACGGTGTAAACGGTGAGAAACTCTCTACCGCCGCGTTCACATGCCCGTATCCCGTCGAAGTCTCCGGGAACGACAAACCAAACGATATCTGTCCCAATACTGCATTGACTGGTTTAACCAGAAGCACGATCAATGTAAGGGCCGACAGAAGGAAGTACGGCACGAATGCCTGTATCAGACTCATATCCGGCGCCTCGATGCCGCTTGCCTTCCCCTCGAACTCACGGTTCATGATCGGGCTGTCCTCGATGCTCCATTCCTCGCTGTACATCTTCACCCTTCCGAGAAGCAGGATCACGATCAGAGAAATACATGCCGGCACGAAACAGCAGATGGTCGTGTTGACCTGGCTTAAGAGAAGCTCTCCTCCGCCCTGGATGACCGCCATGAGCACCACCGCCGGGAATCCCTTCTTGATCGCCTTCCCCTTGCCGTAGAACCAGCAGGTCGCGAATCCGCCGATCGCAACCCAGAACCAGAGAAATGCCGCCGTCCACAACGCCGTCGCCATATACTCCTCGCTTCCGACAGAAAGCCCCGCCGACATCGCAAGTGAATCCCAGGCCGCGCCAAGTGTTCCATAAGTATTCCCCCACGCCTGGCCAAGAAGCGGTATGATGACCGCCCACAGCGGTTTCACGCCGATACCAATAAGAAGCGGCGCGCCTACGGCAACCGGAACTCCAAACCCCGTAATCCCCTGAAGAAAGCTTTCAAATATCCATCCCATCGCAAGCACCAGAAGCAGCTCGTTGGGCAGCAGTTTCCTCATACCGTTGCGGATCACAAGGAACGCCTTCGCCTCATCGCCCACCTGATACATCAGAATCGCCGTCCAGACTATGATCAGTATGATCAGTGCATTCCATACCCCTTTGGCGCTCTCCGCCGCGATCAGCCTGATATTTGCTTTGAAGAATACAAGGCCCGTAACGATCGTAATTATGAGTCCCACCGGTGCAGCCTCCGTTGCACCCCAGTTAAATTTTATCATCAAAATCA
>CANTDX010000089.1 GCA_947652615.1 uncultured Dorea sp.
CGGTGGAGAACGCTATGCCCCATGTATTTGCATGTCAGTTGGAATACGTGAACAAGCATCTGAACTACAGGGACAATGTGATCCTCTGCCTGCATCCGCATAATGACCGCGGCTGCGGTGTGGCGACGGCGGAGCTTGGGATCCTTGCGGGGGCAGACCGGATTGAGGGAACGTTGTTCGGCAACGGAGAGCGTACCGGGAATGTGGATATCGTGACCATGGGAATGAATATGTATTCTCACGGTGTGGATCCGGGGCTTGACTTCTCTGATATGAAGCATATCCGCGAGACCTATGAGCGTCTGACGAGGATGGAAGTGTATGACCGCCAGCCGTATGCGGGCAATCTGGTATTTACCGCGTTCTCAGGCTCCCATCAGGATGCAATCGCCAAGGGGATGACCTGGAGGGAGGAGAAGGAGTGCGATACCTGGACGGTTCCGTATCTTCCGATCGATCCGCAGGATGTGGGAAGAAGATATGATTCTGATGTGATCCGTATCAACAGCCAGTCCGGCAAGGGCGGCGTGAACTATATCCTGAAGCAGAGCCATGGTATCAACCTGCCGCAGAAGATGCGCGAGGAGGTCGGATATCTGGTGAAGGATGTATCCGACAAGGCGCATAAGGAGCTGAATCCGGAGTGGGTATACCAGATCTTCTCAGATCATTATATCAATACCAAACCGGTATTCCATATAGATGAGTGCCACTTCAAACAGGTGGATGGGATCACGGCAGAGGTGACCATCAATCACGGCGGCGAGACCAGGGTGATCACTGCCATGGGAAATGGACGTCTGGATGCGGTGAGCAATGCGATCAAGCAGTATTTTAACATCAGCTATGAGCTGAGGTTCTATGAGGAGCATTCTCTGACCAGAGGTTCCTCATCAAAGGCGGTTGCCTACGTGGGTATCGTGTGCAGCGGCAGGACCTTCTGGGGCGTGGGGATCGACGCGGATATCATCAAGGCTTCCATCGAAGCGCTGATCGTTGCCGTCAATAAGATCGAGGAGATCGGGAGCGCTGACGGGTGCAAGGATGAGAGAATGATCGAGATCATGAATTATATCCAGGCGAACTATATTGATATTACATTGGATGACCTGGCTGAGAAGTTCTATCTGTCGAAACCGTATATTTCTAAATATGTGAAGGAGAAATCGGGCCTGACATTCGGGGAGCTGGTGAAGAAGATCCGGATGAAGAAGGCGAAGGCATTGTTAAAGAGCAGTAATATGACGGTGGAGAATATCGCGTTGTCGGTAGGATATCAGAATGTGGAGCATTTCAACCGGATGTTCAAGAAGGCATATAATACCACGCCGATGCAGTTTCGGAATCAGAAGTAGATGAGCAGAGATTTGAAGGAGGGTGCTGAAAATGATCATAGCAGCCAGACATTTGATAACTGGGGATGGCAAGACGGTCCTTGAGAACCGTGCCGTACTTGTGGGAACAGACGGCAAGATCCAGAAGATCGGGGAACCATCGGTTCATAGGAGGGAGTTCCCCCAAGAGGAAGTGAAGGATTACGGGGATGCGACGCTGCTCCCGGGGCTCTGCGATATGCATGTCCATCTGGGATACTGGTATTCCCAGCCGGACAGTTTCAATTATGGTCCGCAGCTTATCATGCTCTATGCCCTGCAGCATGCCCAGGCGGCGTTCGAACGGGGGATCACATCAGTAAGGGATATGTCGTCGGCACATGGAGTCTGTAAGAATCTGAAGCTTGCGGCCGAGAAGGGATTTGTCACCATTCCGCGGATCACTCACACGGATACGGGGATCTGTATGACCGGAGGGCATGCCTGGGAAGAGGTGGAGCAGGTGGACGGTCCCTGGGAGGTACGTAAGGAGATCCGTAAGCAGATCCGTGACGGGGCGGAGTGGGTGAAGGTATTGACGACGCATCGGACCCATACGCCGGAGCTGACCCAGGAAGAATTAGACGCGGCGGTGGATGAATGTCATAGAAGGGGGATCAAATGCGGAGTGCATGCGGGAACCAATCCGGGGATCCAGATGTGTATTGACGCCGGATTTGATACCATAGAGCATGCGACCTTCATGACGCTGGATCATGCGAAGCAGATGGCCGAGAAGGGGATCGCGTGGACGCCGACCATTATGGCATATACCCTGCTGTATGATATCTGTAAGGAGAATATGGAGAAGCATGCAGGTGCGCCGGTGAACGATCCGGTCATGCAGAAGGAGATGAAGGATTATCAGTATTTTGAGCCGGCATATAAGGCTTACAGGGATCATTTCAAGGAATTCTATGATACGGGCGTGACGGTGATTGCGGGTACGGATATGGTGATGTATCAGTCGCCGCTTTTGCCGCTTGCCAGAGAACTTCAATATATGGTGGAATACGGGATTACGCCGATACAGGCGATTCAGACAGCTACCTCGAACCCGGCTAAGGTTCTGGGGGTAGAGGAGGAGAGAGGTCTTGTGGAAGAAGGATTGGATGCGGATCTTCTGGTAGTCGGCGGGGATCTGAGCAAGGACATTACAAGGCTTAACGATGTGAAGCTGGTTACCTTAGGCGGAAAGAGAGTATTTGAGAATGGAGTCCGGTATGTGGGGACAGGGAATATGAAGATGTAGTTTGCATAGTAATAGGGGAGTTGCGGAGGTATCTTATGGACTTACTTATATTTGAAAAATTTAGAAATGAATGTAACCAGAATTTACCAAAAGTTGTTGATGAAATATTAAGTACAGGCAAACATGAAAAGCGTTGTGCGGTTGGACTGATTACCACTGATGATTTTTACGGGTTTTATATAACGTGGGATTTTGGCAATGATATTGATACTGGAGAATATTTTGAATGGGCGCCTGATGATATTAGCACAGATACAGATTTCCTCTATCAGCCGCTTGTAGACATTATTGATAGTTGCGAAGATATTGATTTTTGCAGCCCATCAAAAGAAAAATGGGACTTTGCTGTGAGTCTGCTTACAGTGTTGCAAGAAGTTATCAGCCAACTTCCCAATGAAATCTTCCTAAAAAACGACTTTAAGAGAGAAGATGTTCTTTTCTTTGCTACAATGGGCGATGGTGATTATATATATGAAATGCTTGATACTTCTACCAAGATGTTTAATGTCAAAGAAACATTAGAAACATTTGGAGTTGCATAACAACTAAAACTATGTTTTCCTAAATAGGAGACAATCGTATGAGATTGAATCCTCAATAGGGGCAGATCGGCTTGTGTGAGTCTCATCTGTCCCTAAAATTGGTATTAGTCTATTAGCCGGCAGCCTTTTTGTGCATGATCTTGCAGGTTTTCTTATAGCATGCGATTCCATAAGAGTGGATTTCCTGCATTCCATGCTGCTTCAGAAGTGAAATATAATCATTGTCTTCAATCTGTCTCATGGCTTCTGCGCATGCTTGGTCAAAAGAACCGTTCTCTGCATATTTGGTCTCGATGATGCAGCCAATCTTTCCGGCAGGTATCTCAATCAAAATATCAGTATAACCAATACCGGATTCTTGGTTGGATTTGACGATCCAATTTTCTTTGGTCTGTAATAATCCAAGCAGCATACCGTGATAGAAGTTTTCTTTCATTTCTTTTTTCGCGAAGGTATCCCGGATGCTGATGGATTCAGACATTATCTCATTAAATCGTGCCTGGAATTCAGTGACGTTACCTGTCTCAACAGCATTACAGAAGCCGTTCCATACGGTGCTGTTGCCAGTTACCTTTGTATGAAACCAGGAACGGATCTTATCGGTGTAAATTCCACGTACCTCCCGATTAGGAATGACGAGTTTATATAAGCCGTCGTCTGATTTCTCAATTGCGGTCAAGTACCCGGTTGCAAATAAAACGCTCCATAGATAAGTTTGGCGTATATCTTGGTTCTCGTTATCAAGATCTGTATAGGTTAATTCTGGCCGTAATTCCTTTTCAATAGAATCACCGGAAATCAATGCCTCAATCTGATTTCTTGTTGATGCAGTAGAATCCTCAATAATATCTTTTACAATGGCATTGCTGCTGCTATTTTCCCAATATGCTTCCATAGGAGCATCTTTTGATACTCGGAGTTTGTCACATTGATTTAGAACATCCCAAGGACAATATACATTCGCTTGGCCAAAATGATATCCGTCATACCATTCCTTAATTGCATTGTATGAAGCTTCTATTTCATAATATGCCAGCATATCCCGAACTTCTGTATCTGTAAAACCGAAATGTTCGCCGTAGTCAGCATCCGAGATTGTCCTGACTTTAAAATTATTAAGTCCGGTAAAGATACTCTCTTTTGCGATTCGGAGGCACCCTGTAATGACAGCAAAATGAAGATGATGGTTCGTTTTTAAAGTCTGGCTGAACAGAGACCGAATGAGACTGACCATCTGTGGATAGTAGTTGTTCTGGTAAGCCTTATCCAGCGGTACATCATATTCGTCGATCAAGAGGATGGGCTGTTTTCCATAATGCTTGTATAACAAGTTCGATAATAGCCGCAGGCTTCCTGTTAAGGAAGAAGTTTTTTCGAAATCTTCAAGCAGCAATCTTTCAAATTGTTTCTTTTCATATTCGGAAAGCTTTGGGCTGTCCATCAATTCTTGAAAATTCATGGCTTCTTCGTTGATCACGGAGCCCAGCATGTCTCTGGCGTCCTCAAAATTCAGTCCTTCTACATCCTTGAGGCTGATAGAGATCACGGGATACTGTCCCATATGAGTTTGGCAAAGCCCCTTCTCCTCGGAGATCTTAAGGCCTTCAAAGAGAGCGGGATCTGTTCCGAGCTCAAAAAATGTTTTCAGCATGTTCATATTCAGGCTCTTGCCGAAACGGCGCGGGCGGGTGATCAGATTGACCTCTGCCCAGGAGGTCAAAAGTTCCTTGATGAAGCCTGTCTTATCTACATAGTAAAATCCGGCTGTTCGGATCTTGCGGAACATCTCGATGCCGATAGGAAGTTTCTTTTTCTCCAGTTCCATGACTTACACCACCTATTAAAAGTTTCATATACTATATCATAAAATGCTTATCGTTTCAACAGCCTCTCCATCCTGCGGATCACGGCGAAATAGCTGATCACCAGGATCACCGTCGCCCCGGTCCATGCCATGATCTCCGCGTAGAAGATCCCGTTCTCCCCGATCACCATGGGAAGGAAGATAGCGGTCAGCGCCCGCATCAGGAATTCGGCGATGCCGGATACAAGGGGCAGGATGGTATTGCCCATCCCCTGGATAGCAGACCTTGTGATATGCAGGGTATAGAGGATCGGCAGGCACAGGCTCATGATGGCCAGATAGTAGTAGGCGATCGCCAATGTCTGCTCGAATTCTTCAGGGGTGCCGGAGATGAACCAGCTAAGGACCGTCTTGCCGCCAAATATCATCAGAAGCGCGATGATAAGGGAGGTCACGAGTGCGATCAGGAGTGCGGATCTTACCCCTTTGCGGATGCGGTCAGTCCGTCCGGCGCCTAAGTTCTGACCGGTGTAGGTGACCATGGAGTAGCCGTAGGAGGTGGCGGCCACCTCCAGCACGCCGTAGAGCTTGTTGGTGGCGGTGAAGCCGGCGATGAAGATGACGCCAAAGCCATTGACCACGAACTGTACGATCATGCCGCCTATGGATATGATGGCATTCTGAAATGCCATGGGGAATCCAAGGAACAGAAGGTGGACGGACAGCTTCTTATCCCCAAGGCTGAAATCCGACGGTGTAAGCTTCAATATCTCGATCTTCCGGATATGGTGCAGGCAGAACAGGCTTGAGATCAACTGGGCGATCAGGGTGGCTGCCGCCGCGCCGGCGATACCGAATCCGAAGACCAGCACGAAGAGCAGGTCCAGGGTGATGTTGGTAACGGCAGCGACGATCATGGCGTTAAGGGGTGTCTTACCGTCTCCGAGAGAGCGGAGGACGGAGGCGAGCAGGTTATACGCCATCACCACCGGAATCCCAAGATACATGATCCGCAGGTACAGCAGGGTATCGGGAAGGATCTCGGAAGGCGTCTGCAGAAGATGCAGGATTGGACGAGCCGCCAGTTGTCCAAGCGCCAGCAGTACGACGGAAGACAGGAAAGCAAGGACTGCGGAGGTACCGATGGATTTTCTCAGGTTATCGTGCCTGCCCGCGCCGAATTCCTGTGCCATCAGGATGCCGAACCCCTGGGTGAAGCCCTGGATGATACCAAGCATCATCCAGTTGAGCCAGTCCGCCGCGCCAAGGGCGGCAAGGGCGCCCACACCTAAGGCTTTGCCTACAACCATGGTGTCTACGACGGTATAAAGCTGCTGAAATACATTGCCGATCATAAGGGGCAGTGCAAATGAGAAGATCAGGGAAGCAGGCTTCCCCTGGGTCATGTTTTTAATGCGTGATGCCATAGTATTACCTCATAATATGTAGTGGAAAAGGTGATGGGAAAGTTTCCGAAAAATTATAGCATAATATGATTAAGTAGTCAAAAGGGGATTTGTATTTTATCCTTTTCACGATGGGAAC
>CANTDX010000090.1 GCA_947652615.1 uncultured Dorea sp.
AAGCGGAGATAGGTAAGAGGATGAACAAGATTTCTTGTATGCAGTTTTGAAGGTATATGTGAATAGATGTATTTTGAGAGAAACAGCTAACGAGTGTTAGTTGTTTTTTACTATGCAAAGACATAAATGGGGAATCCGAAAAGTATACTTCTGGATTCCCCAATATTAATATAATCATTCTTGAATTGCCGTAGATAATATCTGTGTAAGAGATTCAATTGCTAACGGTTCCAATCCGCTTCCGATGTTCTCAGCAGTACAGGAAAGAATACACCCATTACCCAGAGCTGTCCAGATCCGGTATCCCTCGATCCCCTCCAGTGAATAGGTGAAATAAGAGAACTGCTTCTCTCCGACAGCCTGTGTCTGCACTTCGCTGACAGCGCCGCCGTCAGAATTCGCACTCAGAAGATACTCTACTTCCTGCTGTGCCGTCGTCATCACAGTATTCTCATCCTCTGTCATGAGACGCAGGTTCAACTGTGTGCTGCCGGTACCATCTGCGCCTAACCGCTGAAATGCTACCTGATGTTCGGAACTGTATTCGGAATCATCGAAACCTTCTGGTCTTGTCACAGTAACACTGATACTCTTGTCATCCGTACAGAGAGTAGAAATCCCATCTTCCTTTGGAGCGTCTGCATCTGTGGAACCATCCGCCATATCGGTAATATCTTCCGCATCTGTATTATCAGTTACAGAGTCTTCGACCTGATCCGACACAGCCTTCTTGTCCTCATTCTCGTTGTCTTTGCAGCCTGTAAATACCATGCTTGCGACTGCGATCAGTCCTATTATGATCAGTTTTTTCATATGCACCTCATTCTTTGTTTTGATCTTATATTACAGTATTTGACAATAATTCGAACTTCTTACATTCTATCATGCTTCCAGTTACATTTCAAGACTATACAAATACAGATATTCTGCTATAGTAATAATGAGGTAACAGTTCAGACAGGTCTGCGCATTCACTGCGCTGACCGTGCCATAGAGTAGAGCCTGAAAGCATACGGCCCATCGCGAAGCGATTTTTAATGGCCGGATGTCTGTAACAGTGAAGGTATCTGAGTAACAGTTAGTGGATAATCATAGAAAGGAATTACCTATGGATTTAAAAGATAAGACCATTCTTCTGGGGGTTACCGGAGGAATCGCCGCTTATAAGAGCGCTTCCCTTGCAAGTATGTTAGTGAAGAAGGGGGCGGATGTCCGTGTGATTATGACGAAGAATGCCGTCAATTTTATCAATCCGATCACATTTGAAAGTCTGACAGGCCACAAATGTATCACAGACACATTTGACCGTAATTTTGAATTTAAGGTGGAGCACGTAGCGCTTGCCCAGAAAGCGGATGTGATCATGGTTGCTCCTGCAACGGCGAATGTCATCGCCAAGCTGGCGCATGGTCTGGCAGACGATATGCTCACCACCACGATCCTTGCAAGCAAGGCGCCTAAGATCGTTGCTCCGGCCATGAATACCGGTATGTATGAGAATCCGGTTACACAAGACAATCTGTCTGCTTTGAAGCAATACGGTATGGAAGTGATAACTCCCGCGGAGGGGTATCTTGCATGCGGTGATATCGGATCAGGGAAGATGCCGGAACCGGAAGTCCTCTGCGAATATATATTGCGGCGCTGTGCCTGCAGGAAGGATATGGAAGGGATGAAGGTGATGGTTACTGCCGGACCGACGCAGGAGGCTATAGATCCTGTGCGTTACATCTCCAATCATTCCTCCGGCAAGATGGGCTACAGTGTTGCCAGGGCATGTATGCTCCGGGGAGCAGAGGTGACGCTGGTTACGGGCAAGACAGCTTTGGCGGCGCCGATGTTTGTAGATGCCGTACCGGTTATTTCTGCGAGGGAGATGTATGATGCGGTTATATCAAAGAGCGGTGATATGGACATTATCATTAAGGCGGCCGCAGTTGCAGATTACCGCCCCAGGTATACCGCCTCAGAGAAAATGAAGAAATCAGACTCCGACCTTTCGATCTTGCTGGAACGTACAGATGATATTTTGAAATATCTGGGAGATCATAAGAAACCCGGACAGTTCTTGTGCGGTTTCTCTATGGAGACAGAGAATATGCTGGAAAACTCCACGAAGAAGCTGTATAAGAAGAATCTCGATATGATCGTTGCAAATAATCTAAAGATGCAGGGAGCAGGATTTGGGACGGATACGAATATCATCACTATGATTACGAAAAATGACGTGACAGAGCTTCCGATCATGGAGAAAAAAGAAGCTGCTTTTCGTATATTAGATAAGATTCTGTCCATGAGATCCCCTGATCGGCAGTAAAATTGTCGGATTTCCCCATAAAAGGGAGGATGCCGGGTCACCGCTTTCGCAGTGCCCGGCATGTATTATGAAAAAGTTTATTCAAAAAATAGTATTTGTCTGATTGATGAGTTTAGTATAAATCAGACCTGTGAAGAAATAATGTTAAAGTAATGAAGGTTTTTTAAAAGATAAATGAACATTCTATGAACGGTATGATTTATGTTAGATTTTGCTGAGAACCGGTTGAAAAAAATCAGAAATGATTTATACTAATGTAATATGTGCAGTGATACTATATTTAGGAGGAAAATAGAATGAAATATATTTCATTTGCAATTCCATGCTTTAATTCACAGGACTATATGTCCCGGGCTATCGACAGTATCCTTACAGGCAAAGATGAGGTTGAGATTCTGATTGTAAACGACGGCTCCAGGGATCAGACATCAGAGATTGCCCATGAATATATGGAAAACTATCCCGATATTGTCAGAGTTATCGATAAAGAGAACGGAGGCCACGGTGACGCCGTCAATGCAGGTCTTGGCGCTGCTCAGGGGAAATATTTTAAAGTGGTGGACAGCGATGACTGGGTCGACGAAGAAGCATTGAAGAGAATACTCACGCTCATCAGGAACCTGGAAGAAGACGGCGAACAGATAGATATGCTTGTGTCGAATTTCGTATATGAGAAGGCGGGGGCATCTCATAAGAAATGTGTCCATTACCGCAATGCATTGCCGCAGGATGAGATCTTCCGGTGGGATGATATCGGCCATTTCCGGCTGGATCAATATATATTAATGCATTCGGTCATTTACCGGACGGATCTGCTGAAGCTGATACAGATGAAGCTGCCGAAGCATACATTTTATGTGGACAATATCTATGTATATTATCCGCTGCCCCATGTCCGTAAGATCTATTATCTGGATGTAGATTTTTACCGGTATTTTATCGGCAGAGACGACCAATCGGTGAATGAGAAGAATATGATCGCCAGGGCAGATCAGCAGATCTATGTCACCAAGACGATGATCGATATGTATGAGATGGGAGAGATCTCAAGCAAGAAATTAAGGCTCTATATGGTCAATTATCTGGCGATTATGATGACTGTATCCTCCATTATCCTGATTCGCTCTAAGACAGAGGAGAATATCGAGAAGAAGAGAGAACTATGGAGATATCTTAAGAAGAGAGACTTTAAGATGTACCTTAAGATCCGTTATGGGATCCTGGGCCAGACAATGAATATTCCCGGCAAGTCCGGCAGGAAGATATCCTCTCTTGTGTACAGTGTAGCGAGGAGAATTATAGGATTTAATTGACACCGTATCTGCAGAACATGAATAATCTGGTTATTATGTCACATAATAGTAGATAAGAATGAAGAAGAAGGAGTATGTGACATGGCGATTGATTTTAAAGAGAGTAAGACCAGAGTGAATCTTATGCGGGCATTTGCAGGAGAGAGTCAGGCAAGGAACCGATATACGTTTGCGGCGGATACCGCAAAGAAGCAAGGGCTGTATTCGGTTCAGCAGGTATTTCTGTTCACGGCGGATCAGGAGAGAGCGCATGCAGAGCGTTACTATGATCTGCTCAAGAATCTTTCAGGGACTACCATCGAGATATGCGGAGGATATCCGGTGGATCATTTTGACGGTGTAGTGGAATTGCTGAAGAAGGCGGAACACAATGAGATGGAAGAGGCGGATGATGTCTATCAGGCCTTTGGCAATGAAGCGAAGACAGAGGGCTTCACGGAAGCTGCGGCCGCATTTTTTCAAATTGCGGAGATTGAGGCGATTCATGCCAGACGGTTTCGTAAACTGGCTGAATTATTAGAGCAGAATAAGTATTTTGAGAGTGATTCCAGCGGGAAATGGATGTGCATGAACTGCGGGCATATCCAGACCGGGAAGCTGGTTCCGGCAGAGTGTCCGGTATGCCGGCATGACCGGGGATATTTTATTCCGGTGGAGATCGCACCGTATCTGGGGTTTGATTTTTTAATGAAGTAAAATAATCAGGTAAAGAAGGGATTGTATGGCGAGCCAGAAGATTGAAAATTTGTTGAACTTAGCGTTGGATGCGACGCCGGGGGAGCGGGAAAAATCCTTAGAATTGGATGTGGGATACGATTCGGCAGAGAATGAATGGGATCTTATCGTGAAGTATTCGGGAAGCCTTGAGAGGGTGAAGGAACTGGCGGCCAGGGTGGTAGAACTTCAGAATGAATATGCGATCATTACGATTCGGGAATCGGAGATTGAGAATCTTGCGCAGATTCCGGAAATAGAATATATAGAAAAGCCAAAAAGATTATTCTTTCAGGTTGCAAATGGAAGACGGGTATCTTGCATCGATGCGGTGCAGGATGCCCGTTTCGGATTATATGGACAGGGAGTTCTGATTGCGATCATCGATTCAGGCATTGAGTACGAGAATGAGGATTTCCGCAATGAGGACGGCTCAACAAGAATACGTGCGCTCTGGGATCAGTCGTTGGCACCAGGGGAGGGCAGAATTCCGCCGGAGGGTTATGCCATAGGCGCAGAGTATACGGCAGAGCAGATCAATGAGGCGTTGAATCAATCTACACTTATGGACCGAAGAAGGATTGTGCCCAGTGAAGATATTTCCGGTCACGGGACTGCGGTGGCTGGAATCGTTGCCGGGAATGGCAGGAACAGCGGCGGGAGATATGCAGGAGTTGCACCTAGGAGTGAGCTTCTGGTGGTGAAGCTTGGCAATCCAAGGCAAGAGGGATTCCCTCGGACAACGGAGCTGATGCAGGGAATTGATTATGTGATAAGAAAGGCGCTGGAGTTTCGGATGCCGGTTGCGGTCAATATCAGTTTCGGCAATACTTATGGTTCACATGACGGAACTTCTCTGTTGGAGAGATTTATCGATGATCTGTCTAATATATGGAAGAGTAGTATCTGCATCGGCTCAGGGAATGAGGCGGCAAGCGCGGGACATACGTCTGGAATCCTGACAGAAGGCAGAGAGGAAATTATACAGTTGGCGGTGCAGGACAATCAGCCTGCCATCAGTGTTCAGCTATGGAAGGAGTATACAGATATCGTAGATATATCACTGATGACGCCAAGCGGTGTTACGGTGGGGCCGCTCCAGGAGATCCTTGGACCGCAGAGGTTTGCGGTTGGAGGAACGGAGATCCTGCTCTATTATGGGGAGCCAAGCCCCTACAGCACGGCACAGGAAATCTATATCGATATGCTTCCGAAGGAGACTTATATTACGGGCGGGGTGTGGAGGATCATCCTGACGCCGAAGAAGATTGTGTCGGGGGCGTATGAGCTGTGGCTTCCAAGTGAAAATGTATTGAACAAGGGAACGGGATTTTTATTTCCTACGGATCACACGACGCTTACCATTCCGTCTACGGCAGACAGAGTGATCACAGTAGGGGCTTATAACGCGTTGACGTTCGTCTATGCGGATTTCTCCGGAAGGGGATATACGAGAGAGACGAATCTGGTGAAACCGGATATCGTGGCTCCGGGAGTGGATGTGACCACAGCGGCGGTTGGAGGAGGATACGCCCAGTTTACGGGGACTTCCTTTGCGACTCCATTTGCTTCAGGCGGGGCGGCGCTTTTGATGGAGTGGGGGATTGTGAAGGGGAATGATCCGTATCTGTATGATGCTGATATAATGGGACTAAGTTAGAAAAACCTTGAAAAACAGG
>CANTDX010000091.1 GCA_947652615.1 uncultured Dorea sp.
AGAGATGCCTAACCTGGCCTTCAATAATGGTAAGATACATTCCTTCATAACAGCGCTCCTATTTTTCTTCCTTAACCTTCTCGATCAACGGCTTCCCAATCTTATTGGCATCCGTGGACAGCTCCTTGATGCGTGCCGGTGACCTCTTGCCTTTATATTCGTCCCCGACTTCGTAAATACGGTCATTGTCCTGCAGGTCACGGAACCTATGGATCACTCTGTATTTCATGCCTATGCCCCCTCTACCTGTCCGGCTTCATTCCTGTAAGTAATATAGAATCCCGCATCGGTATCCGTTGTCTGGACATCATACCTCACGATTCCGGCCAGAAGCTTGCCGTAGATCTGGTTATCTACCCACTCGACACTGGTACGTTTACGGTCAAAAAAGGTTACGAAAGATTTTGCGTCACCTACGAATCCGACCAGGTCGCCTTTTGCCGTTCCGATCAGATCATCATCCAGGACCACAACCTCACGTCCTAAGATCATCTTCCCGCTCGATGCAGTAATCGAATCCTGCATCAGATACCGCCCGTTCTTGTCTTTCAGCTTATCCCACTCGGCATACAAGGAAGAAGAGACGATAAATTTCACCGGATAAACCTTCTTGATCTCCTTATTCACAAGATCCTTCACACCGTCGATCCCGGTCACCTCTTTGGCAGGCGCGGTCTTTAACTTCGCGGCAATGTCCGCATTGGACGTATTCAAGGACTGAGAGTTGATCTCATCCCGGATCAGGCCGGTCACATCATAATTGGCATCGTCGATCATCTCCTGGGAGATCGGGATGTAACCCCTTCTCGTTGCGATCTTATAATCAATCTCCTCAATGACCGGATTCGCCAACTTCGGATTCGCCGCAAGCTCCTCAACCGTATTCATCTTACCGTTCGATTTGGAGATCACCGGATACTTCCCGTTGGCGCTGTTTACAGACACCACTTTCACGTAATTTCTCAGATCCACCTCTTCTTCCGGCTTCTTCTGCGGCGCTAACAGCTCCTCCGGGATCAGCGCGCCGCCTTCTACCGAAGTGAAACCATCCCTCAACTGGCCTTTCGACCTTACGAACTCATTGATCCCATCCCTGATCTCAGCAAGTTCTTCTCCCTCTTTATTTCTCATACCCGCACTCCTTCTCTGAGGTTCTTTTTCATTTAATTTCCTTAACTCCTCTTTCAATCCCGCAAGCTCATCCTCTGCTTTACTGCGTGCTGCTTCGTGTGCTTCACGCTCTTTGGTGAACTTCTCCACCTCATCCTCCACCGCTTTGCGCTCTTCATCGGTCTTTGCCTCCCCGATGGACGTTTCCAATTCCTTCTCCCTTGTCTCAAACTCACCGTCTTTCGCTCTCAGCTCACCCAATCTCTTTTCTGCTGCCTCGATATTTTTCGCCAGCATGATCTGTCTTAATGCCATTACTTACATCCTCCTTTTAATCTGCTTGTGATATCATGTTTCCATTGCTCTGCCTGCTTCTCGCGGTACTGCTCCACTTCCCGGTGCCTTGCCTGTACCCCTGTGTCCTCGTAAGCCGGGAACGTACACACAGACACTTCATGGAGATCTACCTTCTTCAGCGTCCATTTCACTGTGCCGTCATCCCGCCATTCCGTTTCTTCATCCAGAATGTCAAATCCGAAAGAGCACTGATCCACATCACCGCGTTTGACGCGCTCGTACAGGTTGACCGCGTCCAGATCCTTCTCGTTAATGCTGATCTCACCCCATAATCCCCGGGAATCCTTCGTCAGTTTCAGCGTTCCGGACTTATTTCTCCCTAACACCAGCGTCGCATCATGGTTTGTAAGAGCACGGATGTCATTGCTTAACGTACTGTCAAATGCTTCCTGGGAAATGGACTCATAAGCACCCGGCCATAATTCTGTTTCAGAATCAAATACTGCGAAATACCCGGCGATCATCTTCTGACCTTCCGTATCCTCCCTGGTCTCAAATTCCGTCAACCGCGTCCTTCTCTGGTTCTCCTTCTGTCTGGTCTCCACTATTTCTCACCACCTTTCAATTTATTCTGTTTGCTAAGATCTTCCTGCAACAGGAAGTTCTCAAGCACCAGGAGTTCTTCCATCTCATCGTCCGGATCCATACCGACCCAATCCCGAAGCTCATTCCGACGCATGGAATTCAGCTTGATCATACTTGTGCCTGCACTTACCATATCTGTCAGGTTGTATGCATAGAGACTCCTCGGATTCAACTTAAAATACCAGTCTGGCGAATAGAGCAGATCTCGGGTCAATGTCTGTGAAATGATCTGTGCGATCCCCATGATCCGGGTATCAACAAAGTTGTTATATTCATCCTTATCAAATTTCCCTACCCCGAGAAAAAAAGCCGGAATCCCTATAATACCCGCCACCGTCCTTTTGTCGATCTCCACCGATGGATTGATGGCAATATCCTGAAGCGACAAGGGCTTTACCGATTGCACCTCTAACAAATCGGCAGGAATCACCCATGGTTCCCCCGGCTTCGCTTCGCCCAAATATTTCTTCTTGATCTGCTCCCTTCCTACCTCACTCGCCAGCTCTTCATTCATCGCATCAACCCTGATGATGATGTTCGGCATGTATTGACCCGTCATAAAACTGCTTTTTGTCTTATTTGCCTGCTTTAAGTTCTGGATCAAATCCCTGAGTACAATCCTGTAGCCCGTCCCCTTCCACGGATAGACCGGCGAGGGGTTCATTGCAAAATGAATGATCTCATCCGGTGTATAGACCCTTCCGCCGTAATTGATAGAATATTCCTCTCCCGTCTCATCGCAGTTGTAACCTACGTTCTGCATCTCCAGCGGTCTCAATTCATCGATCAGACCATCCCTCATTACCGGATATACGATCGAGTTACCGTCGCCATGCAACAGGAGATCACTGACGATCTTATAGATCCACGTCTTCCGGGTCATATACCTGCATGGATTCACGTCAATCTTCCGGGATAATTCATTCTTGACCCGTTTGTCTCCTTTCTCCGTATTCTCCATCAGGTGGATCGTCATATTGCTCACCAGGTCCGCAATCTTATCTACCGCAATCCTTACTTCCGGATTCTCCGACATCCTCACATAACCAGACGGAAGAATGAACTCGGCAAACGTAGCCCCTTTATATACGACCACTTCCTTGCCGGTACCTGATTCTGACCGGACCTTTTCTTTTTTCTTTTTCTTCGGCATTTAATCACCTCCCCTGTGCAGCCACTTATTACCGATGTCTCCCAATGCCATATCATCTAACATCTGACAGCAGCTAAATACCCCGGCGTCAAACAAGTCGATCCTCTGTACCCCGCCGTCGCCGTCTACTTTCTCATACTGGATCATATCGTCCGTCTTCTCTATTGCACGGACGTTCTGCACACAATACTCGAAAGCATCCGAATGCAGGTAATAGAACTTCTTATTCTTCACCTTTACTTCAATACGCCGGAATCCTTCCGACTTCACATAGAAATACTGCGGCTGATCTTTGATGCGGAAACCTGCTCTTTTCATTTTCAAGAAGAACTCTCTGCCGAATTTCTTATCAAATCCCACCAGCTTTATCTTGAATCCCATCTGCTTCATGGATATAAACCATTTGACGATATCATCCGGCAGAACCGTCGCTGTATTGCTCATAGTCAGCCATCCGTCCTCTTCCCATCCAAACAGAGGAATATTGTCTTCATCACTCTTCTTGACCGCTGCTGCCTTCGGGAAGAACGCGTGTGTGATGCAGATATCCACATCCTTATAGGTTCCATACAGGGCGCCCGCGGTAAGATCGTGCAGCTTCGACAGATCCGCGCCCCCATACCACGAAATTGGGAGCTTCGCCAACTGCTCCAGTGTCCAGTCATATTGCTGGTCGGATGACCGGAACTCTTCAATCTCAAAATACGCACTCAGTGCATTGGTGAATATGTTCAGCGTCTTGTTCAGGTACTCTGTCCGAAGCTGTGGCTCGCTCATTGCCTGATCCGCATCATCTAAGAGTTCCCCCAGAGTAACCGTTGTCCCGATCGACGGCGTACACATCTGCAATACTTCCGGATCATTCAGTGCGGCAATTTCACCTTTCCTGTTGATGATGTTGCCTTCCGTATCCTGATCCGCTTTGCAGATAAAGATAAAATAAGAGTCATACGCCTTTTCTTTGACTGTGCCGTTTAAGACTCCCTGCAACGTCTTGATCCTGTTTGCCAGGAATCCGTTCGGGATATCACCGGCCGTAGAAATACCGATCAGAAGCTTGTTGCGGTATGCCTTCATGGCATTCTTCATCAGTGTGTATTTCTTTGCCCCCGCCCTTTTCCAGGAATGCAGCTCATCCAGGATCAGACAGTTACAGTTTAGGGAATCCAGCTTATCTTCCTGGTTCGCGATCGCATAGATATCCGCTGTCCCATCTCCAAAATCAATGCTGATGGAATGCTCCTGGTTATTATCCCGGATGCGGAGTTTCTTCACATCATCCTTCATCACCTGCACATTGTCACGCAGGAATCCGAAGCTCTCCATTGTCTGTTTCACAGAATTCGCTACGATATAAGTAACCGCGCCGGACTCCCGGTCCAGGATGCTCTTGGCTTCGGCAAGCGCCGCGCTGAACGATGTCTTCCCCTGCTTCCTGGGTAAAAAAATAAGCGCTTCATTAAAGCGCCGGATATTAGTCCCCTTTCGGAAGAACCCAAACAGATTCACACAGATAAATTTCTGCCAGTCTGTAAGGTACATGGGCGTACCCTTAAGACTCCTGCCCTTGGCATCCTCACCGCGTACATGGTGGACCGTGCCTTCTATCAGGCCGATCACAAAATCAAACTGATCCTGCCGGAAATCCAGATCCCTGCGCTTCAGATCATTAAGAAACCTCTGACATGCAAGAACCCTGTCTTTATTCGCTAGGACTTTCCCAGCGGCAATCCTTCTAGCATACGTGACTGCCGTATCAAAATGCGGAGATGTTATCTTGGATACATTCATGTGATCACTTCTTCTGATTCTCTAAAAATACCGCAAAGGCAGACTTCTCTTTCTTTGGCTGTTCAATCTCCGCATTGTAGGTTTTTGCATTCAGCATCAGCCGGTCCGAATATGTCCCAATGTCCTTTCTGAGGTTCTCAAGGCTTGCCAAAATCGGCGACTTTTTTCCACTGCTTTTCTCAGTCTCCACCATTGCTTCGAAGTCCTCTGCTTCAAACCTCCTGCTCAAGATGTTATACTGATAGAGCATATCCGCATAGACCTCAATCACTTGATTATACTGGATTTTGTAGGTTCCAAGCTGCTGCATGTAATTGATAGTACGTTTCTTGATGCTGTCTCTGTTGGGTACGCTTTTCGCCAATTTGGCTCACCTCTTTTCCGGGGAAAAAATATTTTCAGGATCCCTCGCTATTGGAAAGAGTCCTCTCCCCCGATTCTCCAACGGCCCTCCTGGAATCCGGAAGGGTGGGGGGATGCCTATCCCGGAACATTTTCAGTTCCTTCTCCCGCTTTTTCTGCCAGTACCGCCCCGC
>CANTDX010000092.1 GCA_947652615.1 uncultured Dorea sp.
GGAGAGCATAACGGCCGTTTCTTCTGTTCAGAACCCCACTTACATAGTATAGGGGTTGTCCTGTGAAGATGCCAGGAATATCGAACATCAAATTTCGACATCAATAAATATCCTACTTGATTTTATGATAGATAAGTAAAGTATTCTGTGGTAAAATCATCTAAACTGTCACACATTAAAATGAACGGTTAGTGACACGTTAGCGACAAATATAGCGGAAATACGCAGTTTTCGCGCATAAATCTTAAGGCAGACTTAAGGTTCTTTTTATTATGTCTTTAACCTGGCCCTTTACAATCAAACCAAGATATCGAAGAAGAGTCAGGAGGATGGAAGATGTTGGCATGTAATCATCTAAGGAAGATATATCAGAAGAAATGTGTGGTGGACGATCTTAGCTTCTCGGTGAGGCAGGGAGAAGTATTCGCGCTGCTTGGGAGCAACGGGGCAGGCAAGACGACGACGATCAAGATGATCCTTGGTCTGATCCCAAAGGACGGGGGAACGGTTGAGAAGGTGGAGGATGTGAAGATTGGATATTCGCCGGAGACGCCGTATTTTCATCCGTTTCTTACGGGCGGGGAGGTGCTTGCATTCTACGGCGGGCTGCAGGGAATGTCTAAGGGAGAATTGAAACAGGAGATTCCGGCGCTTCTTAAGCGCGCGGGTCTTAAGGAGAGTAATACGAAGGTGAAGCACTATTCCAAGGGGATGCTGCAGCGTCTTGCGTTAGCGCAGGCGCTTCTGGGAGATCCGGGGTTGTTGATCCTGGATGAGCCAACGGCGGGACTGGACGCGCTTGGCAGGCTTGAGATGATGCATACGATCCAGGCGCTTAAGGAAGAGGGGAAGACGATCCTTCTCAATTCTCATATCCTGAACGATATCGAGCGCGTCTGTGACAGGGGGATCATCCTGAAGGAAGGACGGCTGGTCTACGAGTGGGAGAACGGAGAAAGTGAGAAAGACCTGGAGGAAATATTCGTGGAGAAGATCGGAGGTACGGACAGATGATGGGAATTATGAGAAATGCGCTGCGGGAGCGGATCAGGAGAAAGGATATCTATGTTGTGATCGTGCTGGGCCTGCTGATCGCGCTGATGTGTATGAGCGGGACGGTGACGCTGTCCATTGACGGAGTTGCGGTGACGGAGGTTCGGATGCTGCTTCCGCTGGTGCTGAATGTGGTGTCGGTGGTCGGGGGAGGGATGGCGGTTGCCTTAAGCCTTCGCACGATACCCAACGAATACGAGCGCAAGGTCAGCCATCTGGTGTGGATGCGCGGGATCAGCCAGTGGAATTACCACGGGCAGCTTGCGCTGGCGAATATGATCAGTTCGGTAGGAGCGCTGTTCATCCTGTATGCGGGAATGATGGTATTCGCGGCTGTGAAGGGGGAGACGGGCGTGCTGATCAGAAGCATCCCCGGATTCGCGCTGTATGCGGCCGGAACTGCCGGTGTGAGTCTCTTTACGAGCGCGGTCAGCCTGATATTCCCGGGGATGGCGGCGGGGGTACTCGCGGCGGCGGTGATGCTTGCGGGAACAATGCAGCCGGTGCTCAGAACCTTGTCGGGGATCGTATCTGGTATGCCGCGGGGGATATTAAGAGGGATTCTTGCAGTGACGCCGGATCTGTATGCGGCATCATCCCAGGCCGGGGAATTCCTTCTTGGGAAGAAGGTGGATGCCCATAGCGTTCTTGGGGGACTGTTGTTCCTGTATGCGGGGGCGGCGCTTCTGTATATTGTGCGGAAGAAAGAATGCGCATAGCTGCCTGTGAAGCAGTGACAGAAATGAAGGTATCTGAATTGTTACGGCAAAAGAGTTAAGGAGCGGTGAGATGAGAAAATATAGGAATCAGATCATAGCTGTGGTACTGGGAATGGTGTTATTCGTATCATGGCTGTGGACGGGAAAGAGGGAGATCTCCGGAGAGGATAAGAAGATCTATGAAGAGGCGCTGGGATTGCAGGAACAGGTGGATGAACTGGGATTTGGAGAGTTTTGCCTTGCCGATTATCCGGTGGCAATGTATGACGGGGAATGGGATCATGTATTCTATGACGGAGAGATCAAGAGACGCAAAGCTGTGCTTGAGACATTCGCCGGGACTGCGTATCCGGTGGAGGATCATTTTGAAGTGATCGTGCCGACCCTGGAGCAGTTCGACAGCCTGTTGTCTCTGGCGGGCGGTGTGGAAGGAATAGTATCGGGAAGCGGTTATGGGGCCAAAGAACAGGTTGCTACAATCTGGCACGAGGCATTCCACGCGTATCAATTGACGGATCATGCGGTTCTGGGAGAACGGATCACCCCGGAAGAGATGCAGGAAGGGTTGGAAGATCGTATGGAAGGCGGGGAAGAGATCCTGTCAGAGGAGGAATCTATTGTAAAAGAAGTGGATGAAAACACAGATGTGAGGAATCGTCTTGAAAAAGAGATGGGGCTGTTGGAAGATACCGTAGAGATGCTCCGGGCAGATACAAGGGAGGGAAATGGTGCGGCGGATTTGGCAGAACACATTGACGGGATTCAGGAAATGGTATTAGAATATAGAGAATGCAGGCGGGAGCGTATGGCGAAGATGACGGAAGCGGCGAGGGATGCGGAGATCCGCTGTGAGCTGACGGAAGGGACGGCATATTATGTGGAGTATTCGGTCTATGGAATGACGGCGGGAGAAAAGACGTGTGAGGAACGATATCTTGAGAATCTTGGCAGATATGAGGGCGGCAGGGGCAAGTATTACCGCACCGGATTGGCGAAATGCCTGATCCTGGACGCGCTGGCACCAGGATGGAAAGAGACATTTGATTTTACGAAGGGCTTGGACGAGGTTCTTACAGCCTGCGGGAGGATGTGAGGAAGATGGGAGATAAGATAGAATACCGGATATTGGCGGCGGATGATGAGGCGGAGCTTCTGGATATTCTGGAGCTGTATCTTTGGCGGGAAGGGATCGGCGTATGCAAGGCCGGGGACGGGATCGAGGCGATGAGGCTGTTCGGTAAGGAGGAATTTCATCTGGTGCTGCTTGACATCATGATGCCGGGGCTTGACGGCTTTGCCGTGCTCAGGAAGATCCGGGAGAGCAGCAAGATCCCGGCGATCATGCTGACGGCGAAGGATCAGGACTATGACAAGATCCTGGGGCTTGAGCTTGGGGCGGACGACTATATCACCAAGCCTTATAATCCGCTGGAGGTGGTGGCAAGGATCAAGGCGCAGCTTCGGCGCAATTATGATTACCGTGAGGAACCAAAGGAAGAGAAGCGGGAGCTTGTGCTGCGGGATGTGAGGATGAACCTGTCGGAGGGGACGGTAGAGCGGGGCGGACGGCTGATCGAAGTGACCTCTACGGAATTCAAGATCCTTAAGATGCTGTTGGAACGTCCGGGATGCATATTCACGAAGCGGCAGATCTTCGAGCGGGTCTGGGAGGACGCTTACGCCGGAGACGATAACACGGTCATGGTGCATATCAGCAATCTCAGGAGGAAGCTTGAGGACGGGGAAGAGGAAGGGCCGCTGATCCGGACGGTCAAAGGACTTGGTTATAAGATTGAGAAAGAGTCAAGGTTATCATGAGGGCACGGATGAAGATGAGGGGAAGAAGGAATAAGGGCAGTGTGTTTCGGCAGTTGGTGGCAAGCTATATTGCATTTGCGGCGGTATCCGTGTTCTTCTTATATCTGTGTATGTTCGGCGTGCTGATCTTCGTTGGCGGAGGGAATCTGGAAACTCTGGCGCCTTATGAGCTGGTGGACAGTAAAGGGAATGTCGGTGATATCAGCCATTTTGAAAATCTCGGCGGCTGGATCGAGCAGCTTGACGGCTCTTATCATGTGACGGAGGTGTACGGAGAGAAAAAGGACGAGGTCACGTGCTATACTATGGAGGAGCTTACGGAGTATCTGTCCACGGACAATCTGGTGGAAAGCGCCACCTCAGCCAGCGAATACAGGGGATATCTGAAGGCGGTACGGACAGAGGGCGTGACAACCTATTATCTTATGAAGATTGCAAGAGATGCGCTGCGGATGAGTTATACTTATGATATAGGAAAGATCATCCACAGCCAGTCTGCCCGGGTGGCGGTGGCGGCGGTTCTCTCCTTCTTCCTGCTGTTTCTTGCAAGCTGTTTCCTGATGAGCGCGTATCTGTCACGGCGGATCCAAAGGCCGCTTCAGAAGATCATCTGCGGTATGGAGCGGGTCCGGGCGGGAGACAGCCGGGTGCGGCTTGATTTTGAGGCGCAGAGGGAGTTTGCCGAGATCCGCGATACATTCAACATGATGATCGAGCAGTTGGATGATCAGAAGCGGGAGAAGCAGCTAAACGAGGAGAAGAAGAACCGGATGCTTCTTGAGATCTCCCACGATATCAAGACTCCGGTGTCCACTATCAAGAGCAGCGCCAATGTGCTGGAGGAGGGGCTTGTGAAACCGGAGGAGATATCGAGATATTATCAGCTCATCGACCAGAAGGCGGGGCGTGTCGATACGCTGGTGAACGATCTGTTCCTGCTCCTTCGGATGGAGGACGGAGATTACCGGATACAGACGGAGCAGACAGACTTGTGTGAGCTGACCCGCCAGATCTGCGCGGATTATTATGAGGAGATTACGGGGCGGGGGCTTGAGTTTAAGATCCGGATTCCGGAGGAGCCCATGGATGCAGCGGTTGACCGGAAGGAATTCCCAAGGGTGATAGAGAACCTTCTGGGCAATGCGGCGAAATACAACAAAACCGGGTCGGAGGTGTCGGTGGAGGTGCGCCGGGAGGGCGGCAAAGCCAGGATCCTGGTACAAGACGACGGAGCTGCAGTCAGCGATGAACTGCGCCCGGTGCTGTTTGATCCATTCGTGAGGGGAGATAGGGCAAGGCAGACCAGCGGCGGAACCGGGCTTGGGCTTGCCATCGCGGGGAAGATCGTTAAGAAGCACGGCGGTAAGATCTGGTATGAGCGTATAGCAGGGGAGAATGTGTTCACCGTGATTCTCGATTAATTTCCAAAAAAACCCGAAAAAGCGCAAATAATGCTTGCAATTCTTCTTTCCATCTGTTAAGATACTAGTGTTGTGAGTCTGCTTGTCAGACTATATATGGAGCGTTAGGAGGTGCAGTCATGGCTAAATGTGCTATTTGTGAAAAGGGTGCTCACTT
>CANTDX010000093.1 GCA_947652615.1 uncultured Dorea sp.
CATGCTTATGAACGATCTCATAGCTCACCGGGACAGACTCCGTGCCCCGGTTCACAATCGTAGCTTCCAGGATCCCGTCTGCATTAAGCGAAGCCGGGAACGTCTTTTCCGCCGTAGAATGAGCCAGGCCGTCCGGGACCAGGAATGTCAAAGATCCCGTACTCGCCAGATACTCTTCATCCAGTTTCGGCTCCCCGCTCAAGACCGCATTATAATACAAATGCGGCTCATCACTGAAGATCAGCTGTCTCGGTTCCTTTGAATGAAGAATACCGGCAACATTCCTTCGGAACTCACTCAGCTGCCTCGCCGTCCGGTTACAAATTTCATATTCAATCGTGATATTCTTCTCCTTATACTTGGAATAGACAAACTCAACCCCGCTGACGCTCTCAATCTCCTGCGTCTTATTCACTACCTCAGGATGAAGATTCCGGTTGACCCTCGTGATCTTCACCGGAATCTCCTGCCCTCCAAATACCGCCTTCAATAGTCCCATTACTTCTCACCTCTGAGCGCCTTCTTAAGCTTATCAATGTCATCAAGAACAGGCTGGATATACTTCCCGGACTGCTTCGCAAGCACACGCCCGTCCATCGTCTGGGTGATATCCATATTGATCTCAATATTTCTCGATCCAAAGACTTCCAACAACGCATCCTGGATATACTTTTTCAACCGGTCCGTCGGCGCAATCACCTCGGATCCCGCCTCTGCCGCAGCTCCCCAGCTCCCGTTGCTCATCCGGAATGCTGCCGGCTTCGTCAGGATGCCGCCATCCTTAAACCAAGAGATATCAAGCTTCGGCATGGCAAGAAGCTCCGACAGATCGATCCTGCCGATTCCTTCTTCATATCCCACACCCCTGTATGCCCTTGCCAGACTCCCATACCTTGAAACCGCATACCGGATCGAAGCAAGCATATTAGAAAGCGGATCATAGATATTCGTGTTATATCCCGGCATGGCATAAGCACGGAAGGTTGGATCGATCACCTGCATCAAGCCCTTGGACGGAGTCCCACGCTTCGCGTTGATATCCCAGTTATTGATTGCCTTCGGATTTCCTCCCGACTCCGTCTGCATCTGGTACAGCAGCCTTGTCAGATTCGCTTCCGAATACTGGCCCGTCATTCTAAGCGCCCTCTCCGCCAGACTCCTCCACTGTTCAACTCCTGCGCCAGGGCTGTAATTTACTGCCGTCTCCGTGTCAAAGATTCCCTTGATGAAATCCACAACACTGTCAAACACCATATTTACCGCCCCTTTGGTAACAGCAAGCCAGGGCTCTGCAATCCCGGACAGATCCGTAAACTTATCAATGGCAATCTGGACGATCTTCCCCGGATGCGAGATATAATCCCAGATACTCCCGGTGAAGCTCTTGACCGTCTCCCACGCCCCGCCGAAGAACTCACCGATCCCATTGGCGAAATGCGGCAGGCTGTCAAGGAACTCCTTCGTCTTCCTTGCCGGCAGAATCTTCGTCCCCTTCTCCATCGGAAGCACGACGTCCCTGCCCTCTGCAATAAAAGGCTTACCCTTAGGCGGTACGATCAATTCCTTATACACCGGGCCCTTCTGATCATTCACAATACCGACCGTGTCTCTTGGCAGCCCGGCCGCGCCTCGCGCAAACTTCGGAATCTCCCACAGGTCGAACCGCTTCTTTGAACCAACCTTATCAAGGATCCAGTTTACTCCCTTGATAACACCGTTGATTGCATTGCCAAAAGGCTTTATAATGCCGTTCGCAATACCGCTTACAATCCTTCCCAGACTATCGCCCAATGACTTAAAACCACTCTTTATATCCTCCCACAGGCCGGAAAATATCCGGATCCCCATCCTCTTGATCTCTTCCCAGGTCTCACCAAGGTACTTCTTGATGGATCCCCAGGTCTCCGATATCGTGTCCTTAATCCCATTCCATATATCACTGAAAAACACAGCGATCGGTGAAAAAACAGAGGATGCCGTTGTCTTGATCCACTCCCATACAGAAGCAAGCACTCCTTTAATCATATTCCATGCAAGGATTGCCGCCTCCGAGATTCCTTCCCAGATACCTGCGAAAAACTCTGCAAGCGGCTCAAATATCTCCGCAGCCATCTTACTGATCCATTCCCAGACTGCTTTTAACGCCAGCCGGATCACTTCCCATACAGTATAGATCACAGCATAGATTGCATACATAGCGCCTTCGACCAACGCTCGGATAAAACTTAACGGTACTTCTATCACACTATATATGGCGTCCCAGACAGACTTGAAGAATTCCAGGATCCCATTCCATACGTCTTTTACAGTCTCCGAGATCCCTTCCCAGATCTCAGACGTTTTCAAAGCAATTGATTTCCATAATTCTTCAAAATAACCCTTGATCCCATCCCAGGTTCCCGATACAGAATCACTGATCTCTTCCCAGATCCCGCCAAGCCAATCGATAAAAGACTCCCATTTCTCCGATAACCAATCTGTGATGTCACCCCAGTTCCTCACAGCAACTACAACAACCGCTATTGCTGCTGCAACGGCTGCCACGACTCCCATAACCGGCAGTAAAGAAATGTTCAGGAAACTCAGTGCCTTTCCGACCGCCATAACTGCAGAAATAACAGGAGTAACCACAGCCACAACTGCCGCAATCTTCACCAGCGCCTCTACAAAATGCCTGACCGGCTCCGGCAGATTCGCAAATTTCTCGGCAAGATCCGCAATAAATTCAAGCAACGGAATCATGGATTCCTGCAGATCCTCCCCGATCGGCGCGAACGCATCCCGAACACGCCTCGTGGACGCTTCCATCTCCTGAGCAGAAGTTGTCGTGTTCTCTTGGAACTCATCCGCTCTGCCCTGCACATCCGCATAAGCGTCTCCCACAGAAGTCAAAGAAGAGATAAACTTCATGCTTCCATCCTCTGCCATCGTTCCAAACGCAAGCGCCGCCTTGTTCAGTTTGTCCTGTTGGTTTTCCGTATTCTGTATATCCGCCACGATCGCATCAATGACCTGCTTTTGCGTCGCCCCGCCTTGCTGCCACTGCCGGAATACATCCTCCACACTCTTACTCCACCCCACAGAGCTTGCTTCCAGTTCCCCGGTCTTCTCATTGATCTTCGACATAGAATCCGCGATCGTACCATCCGCAATCCTGGTAGTCACTTCATTAATGGCGTCATTAACCTTGTCCAGGTTATAAGCCCCGTTGTCTAACCCGTTCTGAAGCAACTGAAAATATTCCTGAGCAGAATACCCCGCCTCGGCAAACTTCCCGGAATACTCAGAAAGGTTATCCCCCAGTTCATTCGTCTTGTCCAGTCCTTTCTGCGTGCCTGTGACCAGATAATCCATTGCATCCAACGCACTGAGTCCAAAATACTGCATCAGCGCATTAATTCCCCGCAGGCTCTCTGCCATATCCACGCCATAGGTATCCTCCAGGATCAGGCCGTTAGAAATGATCTTCCTCAGATCCGTATCATTCAGATCATTCAGATGGTCCCTCACCAGAAGCACCGCATTCGCCACAGAATCCATGGAATTCCCCAGACCACTCTCATAGATGCTCCTGATCAGTTCTTCATTCTTCTGCGCC
>CANTDX010000094.1 GCA_947652615.1 uncultured Dorea sp.
AATAATTTAGCGCTTTAAAGCGTAACGCTTTAAAGCGAATGGTTAATACATCGAAAGTTTAATACCTATTAATTATTTGATGTACGAAATAGCCAAGATCAAATATAGACAGCTTGGAGGGAATGAGAGATGTCAAAGGAACTATTATGTGTGATCATGCTGGTGGTGTTTTTCGCCGTCATGATCTATGTTGGATTTTACTCAAGGAAGCATGCGACGGACGTGGACGGATTCGTGCTGGGAGGCCGGGGAGTCGGTCCGTGGCTGACTGCATTTGCATTCGGTACGTCGTATTTTTCTGCGGTTATTTTCGTGGGGTATGCAGGGCAGTTCGGCTGGAACTTCGGGATGTCTGCCACCTGGGCAGGGCTTGGCAACGCATTTATCGGATCATTGCTTGCATGGAACATCCTTGGGAGAAGGACCCGCGTTATGACTCAGCATTTGGATGCGAAGACGATGCCGGACTTCTTTGGGAAACGCTTTGATTCGGTTCCGCTTAAGGTGGCGGCGTCTATTATCGTATTTATCTTCCTGATTCCGTATACGGCCTCGCTGTATAACGGATTATCCAGTCTGTTCGGTCTGGTGTTTGATATTCCGTACTGGGTGGTGATCGCGGTGATGGCGGTGCTGACGGGATTCTATGTGATCTTCGGCGGATACATGGCGACGGCGATCAATGATTTTATCCAGGGGATCATCATGCTGTTTGGAATCTGTGCGGTGATCGGAGCGGTATTGTCGGAGAACGGTGGTCTGCTTGCGGCGACGAAGTCACTTGCCTCTATTACGGGAGATGTCGGCTGGGAAGGGGCGTATTCTGCATTCCTTGGACCAGACCCGCTTGCGCTTCTTTTTGTGGTCGTTCTGACTTCTCTTGGTACCTGGGGACTGCCTCAGATGGTCGGGAAGTTCTACGCCATCAAGAGTGAGAAGGATATACATAAGGGAACCGTGATCTCGACGGTATTTGCGATCATTGTGGCCGGAGGCTGTTATTTCCTTGGAGGATTCGGAAGGCTCTACGGCGACAAGGTAGTGATCAATGAGGCGACCGGGAAGCCCTTGTTCGATACGATCGTGCCGACCATGCTGTCTACACTGCCTTCCATCATTATAGCGGTAGTGATCGTGCTGGTGTTATCGGCCTCTATGTCTACGCTGTCTTCGCTGGTTCTGACGTCCAGCTCTACCTTTACATTGGATGTCATCAAGCCGGCGGCAAAGAAAGGGATGTCCGATCAGAAGCAGGTTTCCATCATGAGGTTGTTCATTGTGTTCTTCATCCTGATCTCGGCTGTGATTGCGATCTTCAAGGATGCGCATCCGGAAGTGACCTTTATCGCACAGATGATGGGGGTATCCTGGGGGGCGCTGGCAGGAGCATTCCTTGCACCGTTCCTGTATGGCCTGTACTGGAAAGGGATCACCAAGGTCTCTGTGGTGGTATGCTTTGTCTGGGGATGCGGGATCGCGTTGCTGCAGCTTTTTGTGACACTTGGCGGAGTGGACGTCACGGGCTGGGGAGCGGTTCTTGGATATATCTTCAAATCTTCCATTAACTCCGGTGTGATCGCGATGGTGGGAGGTCTGGTCATCGTGCCGGTCATCAGTTTATTTACGAAGAAGCAGGACGGCACCAAGCTTCAGGAGATCTTCTCCTGTTATGATGAGAAGGTAACGATCACGAAGAGATCTTCACTACAGGAATAAAAAACATCAAGGAAAGTGATTAAAATTATCACTTTCCTTTTTTCTATATATATGTTAGGATAGGGAAGTGTTAAAAATGTGCAATATAATTGATGATTATTATGCTGATAGGACGTTTAAGGTAACAGTTCAGACGAGTCTATGCATTTCTTGTGCTGACCGTGAGAACATGATTCAAGGATGGTGTCCTGCAGGTAGTATAACCCACACTAATTAACCGTACATTTCGCTGGTCTAAATTTCCATCTGCTGCGTTGTTGTCAATCGACGCAGCCACCGCTACGCCTCATTCCTTTGCCTTGCAGGCTGAAAATTTATCCTGCGCGGGAATGTACCGGTAATTAGTGTGGGTTATACTAAGAAATATGGAAGGAGAGAATGAAGATTATGAAGAATTGTCAAAAATATGAGAGAACATATTTTATGCCTCCTGAAGTCACTTATGACTGGGTGAAGAAGGAGTATATCGACCGGCCGCCGATCTGGTGCAGCGTCGACTTGCGCGACGGCAATCAGGCATTGATCGAGCCTATGAGCCTGGAGGAGAAGTTAGAATTCTTCCAGATGTTGGTGGATATCGGTTTTAAGGAGATCGAGGTAGGTTTCCCGGCAGCATCGGAGACGGAGTATCAGTTTATGAGAACGCTGATTGAGAAGAACATGATCCCGGATGATGTGACGGTGCAGGTGTTGACTCAGGCAAGAGAGCACATTATCAAGAAGACCTTCGAGGCGGTCAAGGGCGCGCCCCACGCGGTAGTGCATCTGTATAATTCGACTTCCGTTGCGCAGCGGGAGCAGGTGTTCAGGAAGAGCAAGGAGGAGATCAAGCAGATCGCGATTGACGGGGCGAAGCTTTTGTTAGAGTTGGCATCTGAGACGGACGGGAATTTCACATTCCAGTACAGCCCGGAGAGTTTCCCGGGGACGGAAGTGGATT